>NZ_LT598496.1:3215790-3858948 GCF_900091425.1 Micromonospora krabiensis | reverse complement strand
CGTGGTGCACGAGAACGTGCTGGAGGAGGTCACCTCGCGCGGCCTGCTCGAGGTGCTGCCGCTGACGCACATCCGTGGGCGCAGCCTCCACGACGCCTTCGTGATCGTGGACGAGGCGCAGTCCCTGGAGCGGGGCGTGCTGCTGACCGTGCTGTCCCGGATCGGCCAGGGCTCCCGGGTGGTCCTCACGCACGACGTGGCGCAGCGGGACAATCTGCGGGTCGGTCGGCATGACGGCGTGACCGCGGTGATCGAGGCGTTGAAGGGCCATCCGCTCTTCGCCCACGTCACGCTCAGCCGTTCGGAGCGGTCGCCGATCGCCGCCATGGTGACGGATCTTCTGGAGGACATCCCCACCTAGCGGGCGCTCTATGGGCATTTGTCCGGATTTTAGGTGTGGCGCAAGTCACAAAGCCGTCGTGCGGTTTCCCATCAGCCTCACTGTGCGCGATGGTGTCCCACGAGCGCCCACGCACCGGAGACATCGCCCAGGATCGTTCGTCACACGCGGAACGGGATCGGCGGGGACCGGTACGTCGGCTGCGACCGGCATCGGTCGGGGCGCTCACGACGCGGGACCGGCCCCCGCCGGTTCACGCCGCGTCGTGTCCTTGCCCCCGACGAAGGGACCACTTCGTGAGTCGGCTGTGGAGCCGGTTGGGTGCCCGTACGGCCGCCGTCGCACTGCTCTCCGTGGGCGTTGCCGGCGGCTTCTATCTGGGCGAAGACCGGGAGACCCAGCAACAGGGCCTCACCGCGCAGGTCGGCGCCGAGGTCGACCAGGCCGAGTACGAGTACCAGCGTGAGCGGCACGCCGCCCACCAGGTGCAGTCCGCCCGGCAGCGCGCGGCCGAGTACCAGGCCAAGCTCCGGGCCGCCGAGGCGGCGAAGGAGGCCGCCGACCGGGCCAAGCGGGCCGAGCAGGCCGCGGCGTCCCGCAAGCGCGCCCGGGACGCGGCCAACGCGCCCGCAAAGCCGTACGACGGACCGATCCCCGAGTCCTGCTCGGAGTACAGCGGCAACCGGGCGATCGGCTGCGCGGAGATGCTCAAGATGTTCCCCATCAAGGAGTTCCCCTGCCTGGAGAAGCTCTGGACGAAGGAGAGCGGCTGGAACCACAAGGCCAAGAACTCCTCGTCCGGCGCCTACGGCATCCCGCAGGCGCTCCCGGGCAGCAAGATGGGTTCGGTCGCCGACGACTGGCAGACCAACCCGGCCACCCAGATCAAGTGGGGGCTGGGCTACATCAAGGGCCGGTACGACACGCCCTGCGGGGCCTGGTCGTACTTCCAGAACAACGGCCACTACTGATCGGTCCGTAGGTGGCGGGGCGGGTGGTCGACCACCCGCCCCGCCGTCGCGTACGGGCCGTGCGGGCGGGACGTGAGTGGCGGCCGGCGGAGAATGCTGATAGCTCTTGGGGGGTGACCCTGCTCCCCGGAAGCGGCGACCCGAACCGGTTCGGCACCGAGGCGTTCTACGCGGCGCTCGGCCGGGCCTTCGTCGCGATGTGCGCGGTGGTGCCGTTCCTCTTCCTCATCGAGGCCGCCGACCAGGGTCTCGGGTTCGGCCTGGACGCCACCGCCGGCATCATCCCGCACCGCATCGACGGCCTCGACGGGGTCTTCTTCTCGCCGTTCCTGCACCACGGCTTCGACCACCTCTACAGCAACAGCATCCCGCTGATCCTGCTCGGCACCTTCGTGCTCGCCGCGGGCGCCCGCCGGTTCCTCTGGTCCACGTTGGTGATCATTCTGGTCAGCGGGCTCGGCGTCTGGTTCACCGGCTCGTCCAGCACGGTCGTGGTCGGGGCGAGCGGCGTCATCTTCGGCTACCTCGGCATCCTGCTCACCCGCGGCATCTTCGAGCGCAGCTGGTGGAACTTCGCCGTCTTCCTCCTGGTCGGCCTGCTCTACGGCTGGCAACTGGTCGGCATCCTGCCCACCGACGACCGGATCTCCTGGCAGGGGCACCTGTTCGGGCTGCTCGGCGGCGTGGTCGCGGCCATCGTGTTCCGCCGCCGCCGCAACGACCGTGGCGGCCCCTACCACTCCGAGTCCTCGCTCACCCTGCCCTGACGAGGCCCGGCCCGGCACCCGCGCGCCGATCCGGGACATGCTTGCCCGGGCGCCACCCGGGCCCTACCGTCGGCATCAGCACGCGTTGATCCGCGAGCGGGAAGCGACGGTACGCCATGCGTGAGGTCGATGTCGCCGTGATCGGGGCCGGTCCAGCCGGTCTCTTCGCCGCGTACTACGCCGGGTTCCGAGGGCTCTCCGTGGCGGTGATCGACGCGCTGCCGGAGCCCGGTGGGCAGGTCACGGCCATGTACCCGGAGAAGCTGATCCTCGACGTGGCCGGCTTCCCGTCGATCAAGGGCCGCGACCTGGTGGCCAACCTGGTGGCCCAGGCGGCCCCGTTCGCGCCCCGCTACCTGCTCGGCACCCGGGCGGAGAAGCTCTCCTACAGCGACGGCAACCCGGTGCTCGGCCTCGCCGGCGGTGAGCAGCTGCGCTGCGGCGCGGTGGTCGTCACCGGCGGGCTGGGCAGCTTCACGCCGCGCCCGCTCCCGGTGGCCGAGGGCTTCGTGGGCGGCGGGATCGTCTACTTCGTGCCCCAGCCGGCCGAGCTGGCCGACCGGGACGTGCTGATCGTCGGTGGCGGCGACTCCGCCTTCGACTGGGCGTTGACGCTGCACCCGCTGGCCCGATCGGTGACGCTCGTGCACCGGCGCGAGAAGTTCCGGGCGCACGCCGCCACCGTCGCGCGGGTGCTCGCGTTGCCGATCCGGGTGGTGGTCAACGCCGAGGTGACCCGGCTGCACGGCGACGGCCTGGTCAGCGGGGCGGAGATCACCGTTCGCGGCGGCGCCGCGGAGACGTTGCCGGTCGACACCGTCGTCGCGGCGCTCGGCTTCACCGCCGACCTCGGCCCACTGACCGAGTGGGGGTTGCGGCTGGACCGGCGGCACATCGTGGTGGACAGCACGATGGCGACCAACCTGCCGCGGGTCTTCGCGGCCGGCGACATCACCGAGTACCCGGGCAAGGTCCGGCTGATCGCCACCGGCTTCGGCGAGGCGGCGACGGCGGTCAACAACGCGGCCGTGGCGATCGACCCCGCCGCCCACCTCTTCCCGGGCCACTCGTCCGACGCCGGCTGACCCACCGGGTCGCGGCGGCGGATCCGTGTCAGCGCTGGGGCGCGAGGGCGGCGACGAGCACGGCGACCATCGTGAGGGCGGCGCCGAGCAGGGTCGTGAAACCGGGGTGCGAGGCCGCCGTCGGCAGGACGAGGTCCAGCAGGACGGCGCCGACGACCTGGCCGGCGATCGTGGCGAGGCCGAGCAGGAGCACCCCGGTGTAGCGCACGATCGCGGCGGCGATCGCGATGAACACGATGCCGATCGGGCCGCCCAGGTAGAGCCAGGGTTCGCTGGGCAGGCTGCCGGTCGGCCAGCCGCGGACCGCGACGTCGACGGCCAGCGTGACGAGCAGGGCCGCCGTGCCGACGGCGAAGTTGACCAGCGTGGCGGTCAGCGCACTGTCGGCGGCGGCCCGGACCCGGCCGTTGACCGCCTGCTGCCAGGCGATGCCGACCCCGGCCAGGAGCGGCAGGACGGCCAGCACCAGCGCGTCCGGCTCACCGAGCCGGTCGCTGACGGCGATCAGCACCGCGACCACGGTCAGCGCGGCGCCGGCGAGCCGTTGGCCGGTGATCGCCTGCCGGCCGGTCGGGCCGATGCCGGCCCGGTCGACGGCCAGGCTGCTGCCGGACTGGCCGGCGACCACCGCCACCGTGAAGACGGCCACCCCGAGCGTGCCGATGGTCAGCCCCTGGGTGGCCACGAGGAACGCGCCGCAGACGCCGCCGAGGCACTGCCACGGGCGCAGCGAGCCAGCGACGAGCGCCCGGCGGACGGCCACCAGCCCGCGCCGCCCGGTGGGTGTGGCGGGCACCAGGGCCAGCAGCACCAGCAGGCCCAGGCCGAAGGAGACCACGGCCGCGGCGAAACCGTCGTTCAGGCGTACGCCCAACTCGCCGTTGATCCGCGACTGCACGGCGACGGCGACCCCGGAGACGCTCGCCAGGCCCACCCCGATGATCCGGCGGGTGGCCGGCAGGACGGGCCGGGCCGTGGTCCCCGTGCTCACTCCTGCTCGGCCAGGGGTCGACCGTCGAAGTCGACGGCCGAGTAGAGCGCCAACTTCTCCAGCCGGTGATACGAGTCGATCACCCGGATCGTGCCGCTCTTGGAGCGCATCACGATCGACTGCGTGTACGCCCCACCCGCCCGGTAGCGCACCCCGCGTAGCAGGTCGCCGGAGGTCACACCGGTGGCCACGAAGAAGCAGTTGTCGCCGGTGACCAGGTCGTCGGTGGTCAGCACCCGGTCGAGGTCGTGCCCGGCGGCCAGTGCCTTCTCGCGCTCCTCGTCGTCCCTGGGCCAGAGCTTCGCCTGCATCACACCGCCCATGCACTTCAGGGCGCAGGCCGCGGTGATCCCCTCCGGGGTGCCGCCGATGCCCATCAGCACGTCGACGTCCGACTCGCCGCGGGCCGCGGCGATCGCGCCGGCGATGTCGCCGTCGGAGATGAAGCGGATGCCGGCGCCCGCCCGGCGGATCTGGGCGACCAGGTCGTCGTGCCGGGACCGGTCGAGCACGCACACCGTCACCTCGGAGATGTCGGTGCCCTTGACCTTGGCGATCCGGCGGAGGTTCTCGGCGACCCCGGCGTTGATGTCCACCACGTCGGCGTAGACCGGGCCCACGGCGAGCTTCTCCATGTAGAAGACGGCGCTCGGGTCGAACATCGCGCCCCGCTCGGCCACCGCCAGCACCGCCAGGGCGTTCGGCATGCCCTTGCTCATGAGCGTCGTGCCGTCGATCGGGTCGACCGCCACGTCCACCTCCGGACCGGTCCCGTCACCGACCTCCTCACCGTTGAAGAGCATCGGGGCGTTGTCCTTCTCGCCCTCGCCGATCACCACGACCCCGCGCATCGGAATCGAGTTGATCAGCTTGCGCATGGCGTCGACGGCGGCTCCGTCGCCACCCTCCTTGTCGCCACGGCCGACCCACCGGCCGGCGGCCATCGCCGCGGCCTCGGTGACCCGGACCAGGTCGAGGGCGAGATTGCGGTCCAGATTCTGCGGGATCCGCGTCCTGGTGTTGGTCATGACGGCTCCTCCTCGCGACGGTGCGGGGTGGACCGGCGCGACGGAAGATCCGCGCTGCCGGCTTTCGCGCTGATCCTCACACGATGGCGGACGGCGCGCCGGGCCGGGGCGGTGATGGCCCGGATACCGCCGGTCGGGCGGCTGCGAGAATGGTGCGGTGGAACCCGCACAGCCTGCCGACCGCGTCCCCGCCGAGCCGACCCCGACCGACGGCCCCGGCCCGACCGCCAACGAGCCGGCTCCGGTCCTCGCGGACCCGCCGGCGCCGCCGCCGGCCGTCGACGCCCGCCGGTCCGAGCGGTCGCCGAAGGACATGGCGATCTCCCTGCTGGTGCTGCTCGTCCCGATCGCCCTGTTGTTGGCGTTCTACCGGGGTTTCCTCGGCGGCGACCAGGCGAACACCGTCGACCCCGCGCCCGCGGTGGAGCAGGCGCAGGCCGCCAACGCCTTCCCGGTCAGCCAGCCGGTCGACCTCGGCTCGGACTGGAGCACGGTCAACGCCCGCTATCAGGCCGTCGAGGGCGGCGCGACGCTGCGGATCGGCTACGTGACCCCGGAGGGCCGCGGCGCGCAGCTGGTGCAGAGCAACGTCGCGGCCGAACGGCTGCTGCCGGCCGAGCTGACCGACCAGGCCCAACCGCAGGGCCAGGTCGACCTGGCCGGGCGGATGTGGCAGCGGTACACCGCCCGGTCGAACGAGCAGGCGCTGGTGCTGTTGGAGCCGGGCCGGACGGTGATCGTGGTGGGCGACGCCCGGGACAACGAGCTGCGCCAGCTCGCCGGCTCGTTGCGCTGACCGCGCTGCAGCGGGCCGGGCGATAGGCCCCGCGGCGAGCGCGTGCGCTCGGTCGGTTGAACGTACGGTGTCCGCGCGATGTCGGACGGGTCGGTTACGCTCCCTCGGCTGATGCTCGGACGGTCACACCGCCCGGGCGCTTTTTCGTACCGAGAGAAGAGACGACCGTGAACATTCGACGGTGGAGCGCCGGCGTCCTCGCCGCCACCCTGTTCATCCCCGCACTGGCCGCCTGCAACTCGAAGACCGACGAGCCCGCGGCCGGCGGCTCCCCCGCCGCGGCCGTTCCGGCCGACCCGAAGGAGGCGCTGCTCGCCTCGACGAAGGAGCTTGAGCAGGGCAACTTCACCTTCACCCTGGCCGCCGACGGCGTCACCGGCAAGGGTCTGATCCACAAGCCCAGCAACAGCGCGCAGATCACCATGACGATGAGCGACGGCACCGGGTCCTCGATGGGCATGGATCTGATCTACATCGAGTCGGAGAGCTGGGTGAAGCTCGACCTGGGCGAGCTGGGTGACATGATCCCCGGCGCGGCCGCGACGAAGGACAAGTACCAGCACCTCGACCAGTCCAAGGTCAAGGACTCGGAGGTGCTCAGCCTCGACATGGCGGACGTCGACCCGGGTGACAGCGCCAACCTGCTCAAGACCATCACCGACGTGCAGAAGAGCGGGGAGGGCGCGTACAGCGGCAAGCTGGACGTCTCCACCGTGACCAACTCCGACGCCCTGGACCAGGACCTGGTCAAGGCCCTCGGCGCCCAGGCCAAGGCGCTGCCGTTCACGGCCAAGCTGGACGCCCAGGGCCGCCTGACCGAGCTGGTGCTGGCGGTGCCCGCCGCCGGTGAGACCAAGGCCCACGAGATCAAGGTCACCTACGCCGACTACGGTTCTGCCGCCGCCGCGCAGAAGCCGTCGGCGGACAAGGTCGTCGAGGCGCCCGCGCAGACGTACGAGATGTTCAAGTAGGTCGCAACGACCGGAACGGGGCGGCCTCGGCCGCCCCGTTCCGCGTTCCGGCGCGGACCACCCGTCCGGGACAACCGGACAACGGGGTGATTGTGGGGCGCGTCGGCAGGGAACAGGAGAGGGGCGGACCCCGGCCGGGCGCCGCCGAGGTGACCGGCCACCGGGCTCGCGCGGCGCGGCCGGAGGTGGCTGCGCCGCCCGGCTCCGGCGCCGCCAGCTGCGTCGGGTGACCCTTCTGGGAGACACAGATGACCGTACGACGACTCGGCGCCGGCCTGCTGGCCGCCGCGCTGTTCACTCCCGGGCTCGCCGCCTGCAACGCCACCGGCACCCCGGGGACCTCCGCCTCGCCGAGTGCCTCCGCCTCCGCCTCCGGCACGGGAACCCCGTCCGGCAGCGCCGGGCCGGTGGACGGTGACGCGAAGCAGGCCCTGCTCGCCTCGACCACGGCCATTCGGGAGGGGAACTTCCGGTTCACCATGAGCGGCGCCGGCAGCCGCGCCGAGGGACAGGTGCACGAGCCGAGCCAGAGCGCCAGCATGCGGGTGGCCGTCGGCGACGCGTCCTCGGACCTGTCGATGACGCTCGACGTGATCCACTACCGGCCGGACAGCTGGGTGAAGGTGGAGCTGGGCGGCAAGGCGGCGGGCAGCGTGCCCGGCCTGGACCGGCTGAACCTCGGCAAGTACCAGCACCTCGACCAGACCCGGATCAAGGGGAACCGCAACCTGGGCTTCGACTTCGAGAAGCTGGACCCGGCCGGCAGCGAGGTGCTCACCCAGAGCGTCACCGAGGTCCGGCGCACCGGCGAGGGCGCGTACGCCGGCACCATCGACCTGTCGAAGGCCGCCCAGGCCGGCTCCATGGACGCCAGCGTCATCACCGCGCTCGGCCAGCAGGCCCAGTCGGTGCCGTTCACCGCGAAGGTGGACCCGCAGGGCCGGCTGAGCGAGTTGGTGGTCCAGATCCCCGCCGCCGGCCAGAGCAAGGCGCAGGAGGTCCGGGTCACCTACTCCGACTACGGCACCGCCACGGCGGCGCAGAAGCCGCCGGCCAGCGAGGTGGTCGAGGCGCCCGCGGAGCTCTACAACCTGTTCAACTGAGCGGCCGACCTGGGGAGCCGGCCCGCCGGCTCCTCAGGAGGTCTGCTCCTGGCGGGCGGCGTCGATGCGGGCCCGGGCGCCGTCCAGCCAGCGCTGGCAGATCACCGCGAGGGCCTCACCGCGCTCCCAGAGCGCCAGCGACTCCTCCAGCGACGTACCGCCGGCCTCCAGGCGCTCCACCACGGACGCCAGTTCGGCGCGCGCCTGCTCGTAGCTGAGCCGCTCGTCCGGCCCGGCCTTCGTCTCGTCAGTCATCGGCCTCATTCTCCGTACTCGCCGGCGTGCCGGCTCACCCGTCCACCGTCGCGGCCAGTTCACCCTCGGCGAGGCGTACCCGTAGCGGGTCGCCCTTGCCCACCTCGCCCGCCGCGCGCACCACGTGCCCGTCGGCGCGCTGGACGATCGCGTACCCCCGGTCGAGGGTGGCCGCCGGGGACAGCGCGCGCAGCCGGGCCAGGGTGTGCCGCAGCTCGTCCCGGGCCCCGGCGAGGCGGTGGTCCAGGCAGCGGTCGGCGCGTTGGCGCAGCGCGGTCAGCTCGGTGGCGCGCTGGTCGACCATCACCTGAGGGCGGGCCAGCACCGGCCGGGAGCGCAGCAGGCCCAGCCGGTGCGCCTCGCGGTCGACCAGGTTGCGGACGGCGCGCTCCAGCCGGGACCGGGCCTGGCCGATGAGGCGTACCTCCTCGGTCAGGTCGGGCACGATCCGCTTGGCCGCGTCGGTGGGTGTCGAGGCGCGCAGGTCGGCGACGTAGTCGAGAAGAGGGGTGTCCGTCTCGTGGCCGATGGCGCTGACCACCGGCGTACGGCAGGCGAAGACCGCCCGGCAGAGCGCCTCGTCGGAGAAGGGGAGCAGGTCCTCGATGCCGCCACCGCCCCGGGCGATGACGATGACGTCGACGGCCGGGTCGGCGTCGAGGACCTTCAGCGCGTCCACGATCTGCGGCACCGCGCTCGGACCCTGCACGGCGACGTTGACGGTGCGGAACTCCACCGCCGGCCAGCGCCGCCGGGCGTTGGTCAGCACGTCCCGCTCGGCGGCCGAGGCCCGGCCGGTGATCAGGCCGATCCGGTGGGGCAGGAACGGTGGCCGGCGCTTGCGGGCCCGGTCGAACAGCCCCTCGGCGGCGAGCAGCTTCTTCAGCTTCTCCAGCCGGGCCAGCAGCTCACCGAGGCCCACCTGGCGGATCTCGTCGGCGCGCAGGCTGAGCGTGCCCCGCGCGGCGTAGAACTCGGGCTTGGCGTGCAGCACGACCCGGGCGCCCTCGCGCAGCTCCGGGGCGCCGGTGTCGAGGACGTCCCGGTTGGTGGTGACCGTCAGGCTCAGGTCGGCCGACGGGTCGCGCAGGGTGAGGAAGACCGTGCTCGCCCCGGGGCGCCGGCTGATCTGGGCGACCTGCCCGTCGACCCACACCCAGCCGAGCCGCGCGATCCAGGCGCCGACCTTCTGGCTGACCACCCGGACCGGCCACGGCTCCTCCGGCGTGCTCCGCCCGGCCTCGTCGGTACTCACCCGCCCACCCTACGGTCCACCTCGGTGATCAAGAAGTTTGCGTCGTCCGCGCCGCCTGTCCTGACGCCAACCTCTTGATCACCGGGGTCGGGACGGGCGGCGGCCGACGGGCGCGGAGGGCGGCCGTGGGGGTCCGGCACGTACGATGGACGGGTGACTCAGGCTGAAGCGACTTCCCGGACCGGTAAGCGCGTGCTCCTGGCCAAGCCTCGCGGCTACTGCGCGGGCGTCGACCGCGCGGTGCAGACCGTGGAGGAGGCGCTGAAGCTCTACGGCGCCCCCATCTACGTCCGCAAGCAGATCGTGCACAACAAGCACGTCGTGCAGACGCTGGAGGCCCGCGGCGCGATCTTCGTGGAGGAGAACGAGGAGGTGCCGGAGGGCGCCACCGTCATCTTCTCCGCCCACGGCGTGGCCCCGGAGGTCTACGAGCAGGCCCGGGAACGCTCGCTGAAGGCGATCGACGCGACCTGCCCCCTGGTCACCAAGGTGCACCAGGAGGCCAAGCGGTTCGCCGCCGAGGACTACGACATCCTGTTGATCGGCCACGAGGGGCACGAGGAGGTCATCGGCACCGCCGGTGAGGCTCCCGCCCACATCCAGCTGATCGACGGCCCGGAGGACGCCGACCGCGTCACCGTCCGCGACCCGGAGAAGGTCGTCTGGCTCTCCCAGACGACGCTCTCGGTGGACGAGACGCTGGAGACGGTGGCCCGGCTGAAGAAGCGGCTGCCGCTGCTCCAGTCGCCGCCCAGCGACGACATCTGCTACGCGACGTCCAACCGTCAGCACGTGGTCAAGCAGATCGCCCCCGAGTGCGACGTCATGATCGTCGTAGGGTCCCGGAACTCCTCCAACTCCGTACGCCTGGTCGAGGTCGCGGTCGACGCCGGGTCCCGGACCGGCCACCTGGTCGACTTCGCGCACGAGATCGAGGACGCGTGGCTCGAGGGCGCGCACACGGTGGGCCTCACCTCCGGTGCGAGCGTGCCGGACGAGCTCGTGCAGGACGTGCTGGCGCACCTCGCCGCGCGGGGCTTCGCCGACGTCGAGGAGGTCACGACCGCCAACGAGCGGTTGACCTTCTCGCTGCCGCAGGAGCTGAAGCGGGACATGCGGGCCGCCGCGGCGGCGCGCGGCTGAGCGCGGGAACGCCCGGCCGTCCCCGTACGTCCGATATCGGTATGAGGACCCTTCGGCTCGCCGTCGTCGCCGTGGCCGCCGCCGCGGCGCTCACGGCCTGCGGCGCGGACGACACCAGCGCCCCCACGCCCACGCCCACCCCCACCACGGCAACAGCCCCAGTGACCGAGCAGCCGTCCAGCTCCGCTCCGGCCACACCACCGGTCGGCCCGAGCGTCACCCCGACTCCGGGCCCCACCGCGGGCGCCCCGACGCCGAAGCCCGGCGGGGGGCAGTCGCTGACCGGGCGGATCACCGCCGGCGTCGAGCCGGGTTGCCTGCTGCTCGACAACCACCTGCTGATCGGCGGTCCGCGGGACGTGCTGGCGGTGGGGGCCCGGGTCACTGTCACGGGGCGGGTGGTCGAGGACATGGCGACCACGTGCCAGCAGGGCACACCGTTCGTGGTGGAGACCGCCAAACGGTCGTGACGGCCGGCCGCCCGCGTCAGCGGGCGGTCATCTCACCGTCGGACGCGTCCAGCAGCTCGGGCGCCTGCGGCTGCCGCGGCGCCAACTCCACCTGGGCGGGCGTGGCCAGTTCCTGGTCGGAGACGCCCAGCTCGGCGAGCTTGCGCGCGCTGACCAGCACCCGCGCCTCCAACGAACCGACCGCCCGGTTGTACGCCGTCACCGCGCTGCCCAGCGCGGAGCCCAGCTTGCCGACGTGGTCGCCGAGGGTGGCGAGCCGGCCGTGCAGCTCGCGGGCCAGCGAGCGCACGGCCGTCGCGTTACGGGCCAGCGCCTCCTGCCGCCATGAGTAGGCGACGGTGCGCAGCAGCGCGACCAGGGTCGCCGGGGTGGCCAGCACCACATTGCGGGCGAAGGCGTGCTCCAGCAGCGTCGGGTCGCGCTGGAGGGCGACGTCGAGGAACGGGTCGGCGGGCACGAACAGCACCACGAACTCGGGCGTGCTGTCGAAGGCCGCCCAGTAGGACTTCGCGGCGAGCGCGTCGACGTGCGCCCGCAGGTGCCGCGCGTGCGCGTCGAGGTGCCCGTCCCGGCCGCGCTCGTCGCGTGCCTCCATGGCGGTCAGGTAGGCGTCGAAGGGCGCCTTGGCGTCGACCACCACCGACCGCCCACCGTGCAGCCGGACCACCAGGTCGGGGCGGACGCCCTGGTTGTCGGTGCTCGCGGTGACCTGCTCGGCGAAGTCGCAGTGCTCCAGCATGCCGGCCGCCTCGACGATGCGACGCAGCTGATGCTCGCCCCAGCGGCCCCGCACCTGCGGCGCGCGCAGAGCCGCCACCAGCTGCTTCGTCTCGGTGCGCAGCTCACCCGAGACCGCGCTCATCGAGCGGACCTGCTCGCGCAGCTCGGCGTACGCGTCGACCCGGTCGCGCTCCAGCTCGGCCACCCGCTGCTCGTAGCGGCGCAGCGTGTCGTGCAGCGGGGCGACGGCCCGGGCCACCGCCTCCTGGGACTGGGCGGTCGCCTCGTAGCTCAGTGCCCGCATGGACTGCTCCAACCGCCCCTCGCCCTCGCGAGTGGCACGCAGGGTCGCGTCGAGACGGGCGATCTCGGCCGCGGAGCGGGACCGGGCCGCGAGCCAGCCCACCGCGCCGCCCGCGCCGAGGCAGAGCACCACCACGGCCAGCGTCGGGAAGTCCATCACCGAAGCTTGCCAAACGCGTACGACGTTGCGGGCGTGGGTACCGTCGTGTTCATGGAACTTCTGCTGCTGGTCATCCTGGTGGCGCTGCTGGCCGGCGCGTTCGTCTGGTGGCGTCGCGAGGCCGCCGTACGGGAGGGCCGGGCCATCGCCGACGCGCGGGCGGACGCCCAGCGCTGGTACGAGCGCCTGGGCGGCCAGGTGATGAACCTGCACGGCGACGACCCGGCCGTCCGGCAGTCGCTGGTCGACGCCGGTGAGCGGTACAACGCGGCCGGTGGCCAGCTCGAACAGGCCCACACGGTGCAGCAGTACCGGCTGGCGCGGGAGACCGCCCTCGAAGGGCTCGCGTACGCGCGGGCGGCCCGGGTCGCGCTCGGCCTCGACCCCGGCCCCGACCTGCCTCCGCTGGCAGCCGCCGCGGGTGCCGGCCAGTTGACCAGGGAGCGGCAGGTGGAGGTGCAGGGCCAGACCTTCAAGGCCGGACCGCAGCCGGGGCGGGACACGCCGTACTACTACCCGGGCGGTCGCTACCAGGGCCGGCCGGTGCCGGCCGGGTGGTACTCGACACCGTGGTGGAAGACCGCGCTGGGCGCCGGCGCGGGCGTGCTGGGCGGCATGTTGATCGCCGACGCGCTCTTCTCGCCGGCCTTCGCCGACCCCGGCTACGGCTACGACGCCGGCTACCAGGAGGGCTTCTCCGACGGCGCCGACTACGGCGACGGCCAGGGTGGCGACGTCGGCGGTGGTGACGCCGGTGGTGGCGACTACGGCGGCGACTTCGCGGGCGGTGACTTCGGCGGGGGCGATTTCGGCGGGGGAGACTTCGGCGGCGGCGACTTCTGAGCACCGCTGGGTCGCGGCCGCGCGGAGCCCCGCGCCGGTCCTGGCCCGGCGGAGCGCCGGGCCAGGACCGACCGCAGCCCGTCAGCCGGTGTTGCGCATCCCGGCGGCGATGCCGTTGACCGTGGTGAGCAGAGCGCGCTCCAGGGCCGTACCGTCGCCGGGGGCGCGGCGACCGCCCGGCGCCGTCGCCACCGCCCGGCCCGCCGCGCCGGAGTCCCGGTACTGCTGCAGCAGCGCCACCTGGAGGTGGTGCAGCGGTTCGAGGTAGGTGTCGCGCACCGCGAGGGTGCGCTGGAGGACCGGGGAGTTCTCCAGCAGCGCGGGGGACGCGGTCACCGCGAGGACCTCGCGCTTCGTCAGCTCGTACTCCTCCTCGATCTTGTGGAAGATCGGGTGGAGCTTCTTCGGCACGAGCGTCTCGACGTACCGACGGGCGATGGTCAGGTCCGTCTTGGTCAGCATCATCTCGACGTTCGAGAGGAACGTCCGGAAGAAGTGCCAGTTGCGGTGCATCTCGGACAGGACGTCGGCCAGCCCCGCCTCCCGCGCCGCGGCGAGCCCGGAGCCGACGCCGAACCAGCCCGGGACGATCTGTCGGGTCTGCGTCCAGCCGAACACCCACGGGATGGCCCGCAGCCCGGCCAGGCCGGCGCCCGTGTTGGGCCGCTTCGCCGGGCGGGACCCGATGTTGAGCGCGCCGAGCAGCTCGGTGGGGGTGGACGCCCAGAAGTACGCGGGCAGGTCCGGGTCCTCCACCAGCGACCGGTACGACCGGAAGGCCGACTCGGACACCACGTCCATCGCGGCGTCCCAGCGCTCCAGCATCTCGGCGGGCTGCCGGGGCGCGGTGTGCAGCAGGGTGGCCTGGAGCACCGCGGCCAGGGTCAGCTCCAGGTTCTCCCGGGCCAGCGAGGGCAGGGTGTACTTGTCGGAGATGACCTCGCCCTGCTCGGTCACCTTGATCGCGCCGTCGAGGGTGCCGTACGGCTGGGCCAGGATCGCCTCGTGCGTCGGCCCGCCGCCGCGCCCCACCGTGCCGCCCCGGCCGTGGAAGAGGCGCAGGTGCACGCCGTGCCGGGCGGCCACGTCACGCAGCGCCCGCTGCGCCCGGTGGATCGACCACTGGCTGGTGGTGATCCCCGCCTCCTTGTTCGAGTCGGAGTAGCCGAGCATGACCTCCTGCACGTCGCCGCGGGCGGCGACCAGCGCCCGGTACGCCGGCAGCGACAGCAGTTCGTCCAGCAGCTCCCCGCCGGCGTTCAGCTCCGCCGGCGTCTCCAGCAGCGGCACGAACCCGACCCGGGCGCGGCCGGTGTGCACGTCCACCAGGCCGGCCTCCCGGGCCAGCACCACGGCGGCGAGCACGTCGTCCACGCCGAGGGTCATCGAGATGATGTACGACTCGATCACCTCGGTGCCGAACCGGTCCTGTGCCTCCCGGATCGTGCCGAAGACGTCGAACGTCTTGCGGGCCGCCTCGGTCAGCGGGGTGTCCAGCGTGGAGAGCGGCCGGCGGCCGGTCAGCTCGTCGGCGAGCAGCTTGGTGCGCTCCAGCCGGGTCAGCGATGGGTAGTCGGAGACCTCGCCGACGGCAGCGTAGAGCTGGGTGAGCACCTCGTGGTGCTTCTCCGCGTGCTCCCGCACGTCCAGGGTCGCCAGGTGCAGGCCGAACGCCGACACCGTACGGATGGTGGAGGCGAGCCGGCCGACGGCGGTGAGCTGGCCGGAGTTGCGGGCCAGCGAGGCGCGCAGCAGCTCCAGGTCGGCGATCAGCTCGGCCGAGCCCCGGTAGTCCCGGCCCGGCACGTGGGCGGTGCCCTGGCGCAGCCGCTGCCGGGTATTGGCCAGCTTGGCCTTCACGCAGCGCGCCTTCAGCCGGTACGGCTCCTCCGCGTTCACCCGGCGGAACCGGGGCGCCACCTCGGGCAGCGCGTCCAGGTCGGCGGCGAGGCTGGCGGAGAGGTCCAGCGACACCCCGCGCAGCCGGCGGCTGACGGACACCTCGTTGATCAGGTGGTCCATCGCCTTCTCGGTGGCCTCGATGCCGTGTTCGTGCTGGATGCTCAGCACGTCGCGGGTTACCGCCGGGGTGACGAAGGGGTTGCCGTCACGGTCGCCGCCGATCCAGGTGCCGAAGGTCAGCGGCCGGGCCGTCGGCGAGGTCTCCACGCCCAGGGTCCGCAGCGTGTCGGCGAGGTCGTCGAGGACCTGCGGGGCGGCCTCGGCGTACAGGTCGCGCAGGTAGTAGATCGCGTTGCGCGCCTCGTCGGTCGGGTCCGGCCGGTCCAGCCGCAGCTCGTCGGTCTGCCACATGAGGTCGAGCAGCTCGGCCAGCCGCCGGTTCGCCGGCCCCTCGTCGCTGGCGCCGTAGAGGATCGCGTTCGCCGTCTCGGTGTCCAACTCGTCGGCGATCGCGCGCAGCTTCGACAGGATGGACCGGCGGGCCGCCTCGGTCGGGTGCGCGGTGAAGACGGGCCGTACGGCCAGGCGGCGGGCGACGGCGGCGATCTCCTCCGACGGCACCCCGCGCTCGGCGATCATCTTCGCCGCCTGGTCCAGCCAGCCACCCTGCACGGCCCGGCGTCGCCGCAGGTCACGGGCCCGGTGCACCTGCTCGGTGATGTTGGCGAGGTGGAAGTAGGTGGAGAAGGCGCGGGCGAGCTTGGTGCCGGTCGTCACGTCGAGGGTGCCGAGCCGCTGGGCTGCGGCCGGGGCGTCGGAGCGGACCTGCGCCCGGATCTCCTCGACCAGGTCGAGCAGGGGCCGGCCCTCCTGACGGGCGAGGGTCTGCCCGAGCAGGGTGCCGAGGCGCCGGATGTCGGCCCGCAGCGCGGCGTCCGGGCCGTCGTGGTCGTGCTGGTCGGTCACGGTGCGCTCCTCACGTCGCTACGAAGGACAGCGCTGTCCGACTCCCTGGATGGTATCCGCGCGGACCGGTATGTAAGGAGGGGCCCCGGGAGATCGCCTTCCACGGTCGGCGCGTCGTCCGGCTGCGCCGCTGGTCCGGGCGCCGGCACGCCGGGGTGATCTGGGCCACCGGCAGAATCCCCTTGACCGGCCGGCTAGCTTCCGATCATGGTGCCACCGCGCTATCCGCCGAAGCCGCGACCCGGCGACCGGGTCGCCGTCGTCTCGCCCTCCGCCGGCCTTCCGGCGGTCTTCCCCGAGGTGTACGAGCTGGGCCTGCGCCGCCTCCGCGAGGACCTCGGCCTGGAGCCGGTGGAGTATCCGACCACCCGCGTACTGGGCGCCGACCCGCGCGACCGGGCCCGGGACCTGACCGCCGCCTTCGCCGACCCGTCGATCACCGCCGTGCTCGCCACCGTCGGCGGGGACGACCTGATCACGGTCACCCCACACCTGGACGACGCGGTGATCGCCGCCAACCCGAAGCCCTACTTCGGCTACTCGGACAACACCAACGTCCTCAACCACCTCTACCGCCTCGGCATCGTCGGCTACCACGGTGGCTCGGTGCTGGTGCACCTCGGCCGGCCGGGCGCGCCGCATCCGCTGACCTTCGACTCGCTGCGCGCGGCGCTCTTCACCCCCGGCTGGTACGAGCTGGCCCCGGCCACCGAGTGGGGCGACCAGCCGAACGACTGGCGGGACCCGGCCACGCTGGCGGACGAGCCGGTGATGATCCCCGGCGAGGGCTGGCGCTGGCAGGGCCCCGAAACAGTGGTGCAGGGGCGCACCTGGGGCGGTTGCCTGGAGATCCTGCACTGGCTGGCGGCGGCGGACCGGATCCCTTCCGTCGCCGACCTGTCCGGCTCGGTGCTGGTCTTCGAGACCTCCAACGAACTGCCCCCGGCCACCGAGGTCTTCCGCATCCTGCGCAACCTGGGCGAGCGTGGCCTGCTCGCGGCCTTCCGGGCGGTGCTGGTGGGGCGCCCGAAGGCGTGGGACTTCGACCGCCCGCACACGCTCGACGAGCGGCGGGCCTGGTCCGAGGACCAGCGAGCCGCCGTGAACCGGGCGTTGGCCGCGTACGCCGACGACCCGGTCGTGGTCTTCGACGTCGACCTGGGTCACACCGACCCGCAGCTGATCATCCCGTACGGCGGTGAGGTGCGGGTGGACGCGGTCGAGCGACGCATCTCGGTGCGCTACTGACCGGCCGCGTTCGGGTCAAGATCCGCGCAACAGCTCGGAATTAGCGGTGTCGAGGCCGACGGGAGGCCGCAACTTCCCCGGAGTTGCGCGGACCGTGGCGGGGCGGGGGCCGGCCAACGCGCTGCGGCGGGAGACGGGTGGGTGTCGGCTGCCGGAGATAGGCTGGCATTCGTGCACCCCCCGTCCGGCCGGACGCGGGGGATCAGTCGTGTGCGCCGAGCCGCACCACGCGCGTCGACTCCGCGGGAAGTGATCACATGCTCACCGGACTGTTCACCGCCGCCCTGGCCGATCCCGGGCTGGCCCGGGCGCGTGACCTGGCGCGCTCCGGTGCCGCGCAGGTCGACGGGCTGGACATCACCGCGCCGCCGGCGCTGCGACCCTTCGCGGTGGCCGCCGTCGCGGCCGACCCCGCCGACGACAGCGGGACCAGCGCCGCGGGTGCGCGTGGGGCGGGTGGGGGTGCCGGGCGGCCCGTGCTGGCCGTGACCGCCACCACCCGAGAGGCCGACGACCTCGCCGCCGCACTGGGCAGTCTGCTCCCGGCCGAGCAGGTGGCGGTCTTCCCGTCCTGGGAGACGCTGCCGCACGAGCGGCTGTCGCCCCGCTCGGACACGGTCGGTCGCCGGCTCGCCGTGCTGCGCCGGCTCGCCCACCCGGAGGCGGCCGACGCGCACGGCCGCACCGGGCCGCTGCGGGTCGTCGTCGCGCCGGTCCGCTCGCTGCTCCAGCCGCAGCTGAAGGGGCTCGGAGACCTGGAGCCGGTGCAGCTCGCCGCCGGGGTCGAGGCCGACTTGGAGGAGGTCGCACGCCGGCTCACCGACATGGCGTACGCCCGGGTCGACCTGGTCACCAAGCGCGGCGAGTACGCGGTGCGCGGCGGCATCCTCGACGTCTTCCCGCCCACCGACGAGCACCCGTCCCGGATCGAGTTCTGGGGCGACGAGGTGGAGGAGATCCGCACCTTCGCGGTCGCCGACCAGCGCACGATCGAGCAGGTCGCCCAGCTCTGGGCGCCCCCGTGTCGTGAGCTGCTGCTCACCCCCGAGGTGCGGCGGCGGGCCGCGGCGCTGGCCGAGCAGCACCCGGAGCTGGCCGAGATCCTGGACAAGCTGGCGGAGGGCATCCCGGTCGAGGGGATGGAGTCGCTGGTGCCGGCGCTGCTCGGGGACGAGAGCCTGGAACTGCTGCTGGACACCATGCCGGCCGGCACCCACGTGATCCTCTGCGACCCGGAGCGGATCCGCACCCGGGCGCACGACCTGGTGCGTACCTCCGAGGAGTTCCTCCAGGCCAGCTGGGCCGCGGCCGCCGTCGGTGGTCAGGCCCCGGTCGACCTGGGCGCCGCCGCCTTCCGCAGCCTGGCGGACGTCCGCGCGGCCGCCGGCAAGCGGGGCCAGCCGTGGTGGACGCTGTCGCCGTTCGGCCTCGCGGAGGCGGAGGCCGCTCCGGCGCGCCAGCCGTGGGAGGACGCCCCGGCGGAGGTCAGCGTCACCCCGGACGACGCGATCGCGGTGACGCTGGCCGCCCAGCCGGCGCCGCTCTACCACGGCGAGACCGCCCGGGTCGTGGACGACCTGAAGCGCTGGTCGGTCGAGGGCTGGTCGATCGCGCTGGTCTTCGAGGGGCACGGCCCCGCCCAGCGGGCCGTGGAGGTGCTGCGCGACGCCGGGCTGGGCGCCCGGCTCACCGAGACGGTGCCGGAGGCGCCCGTCCCCGGTGAGCTGCTGGTGGCCTGCGGATCGCTGGGCGCCGGCTTCGTCGACGAGGCGTCCCGGTTCGTCCTGCTCACCGGCGACGACATCACCGGCGGGCGGGGTGCGTCCACCCGTGACATGCGCAAGATGCCCAGCCGGCGGCGCAACACGATCGACCCCTTGGAGCTGAAGGCCGGCGACCACGTGGTGCACGAGCAGCACGGCATCGGCCGCTACGTGGAGCTGGTGCAGCGCACCGTCAACGGCGCCTCCCGGGAGTACCTGGTCATCGAGTACGCCCCGAGCAAGAAGGGTCAGCCCGGCGACCGGCTCTTCGTCCCGACGGACCAGCTCGACCAGCTCAGCCGCTACGTCGGCGGCGAGCAGCCCACCCTGCACAAGATGGGCGGCTCGGACTGGCAGAAGTCGAAGGCCCGCGCCCGCAAGGCGGTCCGCGAGATCGCCGCGCAGCTCATCCAGCTGTACGCCGCGCGGAAGGCGTCGAAGGGGCACAACTTCGGCCCGGACACGCCGTGGCAGCGGGAGCTGGAGGACGCGTTCCCCTGGCAGGAGACGCCCGACCAGTTGGCGGCGATCGAAGAGGTCAAGCGGGACATGGAGCAGACGGTCCCGATGGACCGGCTGATCTGCGGTGACGTCGGCTACGGCAAGACGGAGATCGCGGTCCGGGCGGCGTTCAAGGCCGTCCAGGACGGCAAGCAGGTGGCCGTCCTGGTGCCGACGACGCTCCTCGTGCAGCAGCACTACAACACGTTCGCCGAGCGGATGAGCCAGTTCCCGGTGACCATCCGGCAGCTGTCCCGGTTCCAGACGCCGAAGGAGGCCGAGCAGACCCTGACGATGGCCGCCGAGGGCACGGCCGACATCGTCATCGGCACCCACCGGCTGCTGCAGGCGGCCACCCGGTTCAAGTCCCTCGGGCTGGTCATCATCGACGAGGAGCAGCGGTTCGGCGTCGAGCACAAGGAGCACCTGAAGACGATGCGTGCCTCGGTCGACGTGCTGAGCATGTCGGCCACCCCGATCCCGCGGACGCTGGAGATGGCGATCACCGGCATCCGCGAGATGTCCACCATCGCCACCCCGCCGGAGGAGCGGCATCCGGTGCTGACGGCCGTCGGGGCGTACGACGACCGGCAGGTCGCCGCCGCCATCCACCGCGAGTTGCTCCGCGACGGTCAGGTCTTCTACCTGCACAACCGGGTGGAGTCGATCGAGCGGGCGGCGCGGCGGATCCGGGAGTTGGTGCCGGAGGCGCGGGTCGCGGTGGCGCACGGCCAGATGGGCGAGGAGGCGCTCGAGAAGGTCATGGTCGGCTTCTGGGAGAAGGAGTTCGACGTCCTGGTCTGCACGACGATCGTGGAGTCCGGCATCGACATCCCGAACGCCAACACCCTGATCGTGGAGCGGGCCGACCTGCTGGGCCTGGCCCAGCTGCACCAGATCCGCGGCCGGGTGGGCCGGGGTCGGGAGCGGGCGTACGCCTATTTCCTCTACCCGGCCGACAAGCCGCTCACCGAGAACGCGCACGAGCGGCTGGCCACCATCGCCCAGCACACCGAGTTGGGCGCCGGCATGTACGTCGCCATGAAGGACCTGGAGATCCGGGGCGCCGGCAACCTGCTCGGCGGTGAGCAGTCCGGGCACATCGAGGGCGTCGGCTTCGACCTGTACGTGCGGATGGTCGGCGAGGCCGTGCAGGCGTTCAAGGGGGAGCGTCCGGAGGAGGAGGTCGACGTCAAGATCGATCTTCCGGTCGACGCGCACCTGCCGCACGACTACGTCGGGGTGGAGCGGCTGCGGCTGGAGATGTATCGCAAGCTCGCCGAGGCCCGCGACGAGGAGCGGCTGCGCGAGGTCGTCGCCGAGATGACCGACCGCTACGGCGAGCCGCCCGCCCCGGTGCAGAACCTGGTCGCGGTGGCCCGTTTCCGGCTGCTGGCCCGCCGCTACGGGCTCACCGATGTGAGCATGCAGGGCAAGCACCTGCGGTTCAGCCCACTGCCGCTGCCGGACTCGAAGCAGATGCGGCTCAAGCGCTACCACCCGGACTCGGTCTACAAGCAGGCCACCGACCAGGTCAGCGTGCCGCGGCCGAGCACCCGCCGGGTCGGTGGTGAGCCGCTGCGCGACCAGGCCCTGCTGGAGTGGTGCGCCCAGCTCCTCTCCGACGTGCTCGGCGAGCCGGCCCTGGCGGGGGCGGCTCGCTGACCGCCCGTGCGGAGTGGACGGTGCGCAGGGTGGGGGGCGTCACAACCGGGGAGTCGGCATGAGAGAGTGGCGGTCATGCGTGCTCGCCGTCTGATCGCCGCCGCCAGCGTCGCGGCCCTCGGTCTCGCCTCCCTCACCGCCTGTGGGAACTCCGCACCGGACGTCGCCGCGTACGTCGGTGACACGAGCTGGTCCACCAAGCGCGTGGACGAGATCTACGACGACCTGCAGGCGAAGTACGGCGAGGCGATGCGCCAGGGGACGGCGCAGACCGGCGCCTCCCCGTCGCCCGAGGAGCTGCGCTCGCCGGTGACCCGGCAGGACGTGCTCAGCCTGCTCGTCAGCCTGGAGCTCGGCAAGCGGGTGGCGGCCGCCAAGAACATCCAGGTCCGGGACGAGGTCAGCCCGGAGCAGCTCGCGCAGTCCCTGCAGGCGCCGCCGACGGCCGAGTACACCCGGATGTGGGGCGAGTGGGTCGACGTCCTGTCGGCGCTCAACCAGCAGATCCCGCCGGCCGACGTCAGCGACGACTCGCTGATGGCCGTCTACGACGCGATCGTCAAGGTCGAGCGGATCCAGCCGGGCCTGTCCGTGGACGAGGTGCGGCAGGCGTTCGGCGGCGGCGGCTTCGTGGGTACGGCGTCGGCGGTCAGCGCCGCCCTGGAGGACGAGTCCGAGCGGGCGAAGGTGCGGATCAACCCGCGTTTCCTGCCGCTCGGCGTGCCGTCCTTCGTGAACAGCAGCCAGGGCATCGTCTTCTACTCGCTGCCCTACATCGACCAGGACGGCCCGGTCACCGACATCTCGACCCCGGAGTCGCCCGCGGCGGAGCCGACCGCCGACGAGGCGGCCCCCGGCACGGAAAGCTGAGATGGCGGGTCGGATCGTCCTGCTGGTCACGTCGCCCCGGCTGCCGGCCGGGCTGCTGACCGCCGCGGCCTGGGACGTCGTACGCTCCGCGCCGGTGCTGACCGGCGCGGAGAGCGAGTCGACGGTGGCGATCCGCACGGCCGGTGCCCGGGTCAGCGTGGTGACGGAGGGCGTGCCCCAGGCGCTGCTGGACGCGGTGGCCGCGCACGGCACGGCGGTCTGGCTGGCCGGGCCGTCCGGTGACGAGCCGGTCGCCCGGGAGCTGGGGCTGCGGCTGGCGCGGGAGCCGGGCCTGGCCGAGTTGGAGCTGATGTACGGCTCGTGGGACCCGCCCGGTGCCCGGCTGCTCGACGCGGTCGCGGTGATGGACCGGCTGGCCTCGCCCGGTGGCGACCCGTGGAAGCGGGCGCAGACGCACCAGAGCCTGGCCCGGTTCCTGCTGGAGGAGTGCTACGAGGCGTACGACGCGATCAGCGCCGGGGACACCGACGCGCTCCGCGAGGAGCTGGGTGACGTGCTGCTCCAGGTGGTGCTGCACGCTCGGCTGGCCGAGGAGCTGCCGGAGGGCGAGCGGTGGTCGGTGGACGACGTGGCCGGTGACCTCGTCGACAAGATGATCCGCCGCAACCCGCACGTCTTCGCGGGCGCGGAGGCGGGCTCGCTGGAGGAGATCACCGCCAACTGGGAGCGGATCAAGCGTACGGAGAAGGCGCGGGGGTCCGTGCTCGACGGGGTGGCGCTGAGCCAGCCGGCGCTCGCCCTCGCGACGAAGATCCTGGAACGGGCCGGTCGGGTCGGGCTGGCCGTGCCGCCGCCGCTCGCGGAGAGTCAGGTGGACCCGGAGGCCCGCCTCGGCGCGAGCCTGCTCGCCACGGTCGCTGCGGCCCGCGAGGCCGACCTGGACCCCGAGGCGGCCCTCCGTCGCGCGACCCTGGCCTATGCCGAAGCCGTCCGGGCCGCCGAACACCCCGGCTGACACCGCCGACCCGCCCGGTCGATCATGGAGTTGTCGCCGTCGACACCGGCGTGTTGTGGCAATAACTTCATGATCAACGCAACGGTGTCGGTGCCGCGACGGGGCCGGTAGGGTCGGCGGGTGGAATCGTTTGTGCCGTTGGCTGAGCGGATCGTCGACGCGTTGCTCGAGAGCCGGCCCGGGCTGGCCAGCTCCGCCGGGGACCACCGGTACGACGACCGGCTGCCCGACCTCTCACCGGACGGCCGCACCGCCGACCGGGCGATGCTCACGGACGCCGCCAACGCGCTGTCCGAGCTGGACGCCGAGTCGCTGGAGGTCGAGGAGCAGGTCGACCACGCCCTGCTCAGCGCCCTGGTCGACCGGGAGCTGTTCGAGCTGAGCGAGATGCGGGCGTACGAGTGGGACCCGCTGCGCCACAACCCGGGCCCGCTGCTGCACGCGATCGTCGCCCGCCCGTACGCCCCGGCGGACGTGCGGCTCACCCAACTGGCCGGTCGCCTCGCCGCCGTGCCGGACACGTTGGCCATCGCCCGGGGGACGCTGCGGGACATGCCCCGCGTCCACGCGGAGACGGCGGTGGGTCAGTTCACCGGTGCCGCCGCGCTGATCCGCGACGAGGTGCCGGCGCTGCTCGCCCAGGAGCCCACCCTGCACGACCGGGTGGAGCCGGCCGCCACCGCGGCGATCGCCGCGATCGAGGAGTTCGTCGCCTGGCTGCGCGCCGGCCTCGCCGCCGACGCCGGTCCGGGGCGCGACCCGCGTCTGGGCCGGCGGCTGTGGGAGGCGCGGCTCTGGCACACCCTCGACACCGAGCTGGGCGCCGCGGAGATCCAGCGGCGGGCGTGGGCCAACCTGGAGCGGGTCACCGAGGAGATCCGTGAGGCGGCGGTCGAGCTGGTCGGCGGGCCGGCCGACGACGAGACCGTACGCCGGGCACTGGGGCTGCTCGCCGCCGAGCACCCGGACGACCACACCATCGTCGACCTGGCCGGTGTGACGCTGGACGAGGCGACCGACTTCGTCCGCGCCCACGACCTGGTCACCCTGGTCGACGACCCGTGCGTCATCCAGGAGATGCCGGAGTTCGCCCGGGGGGTGGCGGTCGCCTACTGTGACGCGCCCGGCCCGCTGGAGACCGCGGACGTGCCGACGTTCTACTGCATCGCGCCGACCCCGGCGGACTGGCCGGCGCACCGGGTCGAGTCGTTCTACCGCGAGTACAACGACCACATGATCCGCAACCTGACCGTCCACGAGGCGATGCCGGGGCACTTCCTGCAGCTCGCGCACGCCCGTCGCCACGTCGGCTCGACCCGGGTGCGCGCGCTGGCCCGCTCCGGCCCGTTCGTCGAGGGCTGGGCGGTGCACGCCGAGGAGCTGATGGTCGGGCGGGGCTTCGGCGGCCTCCCGGTGCGGTTGCAGCAGCTCAAGATGCAGCTACGGATGACCATCAACGCGCTGCTGGACCAGTTGGTGCACTGCGAGGACCTGCCCGAGGCCGAGGCGATGGCGCTGATGACCGGGCGCGGTTTCCAGGAGGAGGGGGAGGCGGCCGGCAAGTGGCGTCGGGCGCTGCTGACCTCGACGCAGCTGTCCACGTACTTCGTGGGCTACACCGAGCTCGCCGAGGTCGCGGCGGCCCGCCCTCACGACGTGCCGCTGCGCGACTGGCACGACGCGATGCTGGCCCACGACTGCCCGCCCCCGCGCCACCTGCGCACCCTGCTCGGCGTCTGAACCCGCTGGGCGGGCCGTCGGCGGGTCAGGAGGTGGTGGTCCGCCGGTCGACCACGCCGGCGCCTCTCGGCAGGTCGAACGCGGTCCAGTCGACGGTCTCCGAGTAGCGGCTGAGGGTCAGCTCCATCGGAGTGCCGTCGACCTGGCCGGTGAAGCTGCCGAGCGCCCCTTCGGTGGTCACGCAGGCCGAGAAGTCCCCGGTCGAGCGGCTGACGTCCACACAGGTGGCGTGGTGGCCGGCGACGGTGGTGTCGCTCTGTTCGACGACCGCCGCCGGGTCGAGCGCGGCGCTGGTCAGCATCCCCACCACGAGCGGCGGGGTGAGCAGCCCACGCCGCTTCGCCTCGGCGAAGACGGCCACCGACGGCTTGCTGCCGGGTGCCGGGGGAGCCGCGAGGGTGCACGTCGTCCGGTTGCCGCTCGCCTCACACTGCGTAGTGGCGTCCTCGGTCACGGTGAGTTGCCCGCCCGGGTAGCGGTACGCCGAGCGCGCCGGGTCCTGCGCCTGCGCGATCGAGGCGGTCTGCCCACCGGGCAACTGGTAGTCGGCCGAGTAGGTCAGCTCCAGCGCCCGGTCCAGCCGGGCGGCGAGGTCGTTGACCAGTTCGGCCCGCCCGATCGTCCGTCCGGCGTCGTCGAGGGCCTGACAGCCGGTGAGCGTGAGCGACGCGATGACCGACACGGCGAGCATGCGGAGAGTGGTCGAGGCGGCGGGCATGCCGCCCAGCCTGATAGATCGGGTCCACGCGACGCAAACCGGTTGCCGGTTGAGGCACGAGAATCCGGGAATGTCCCTCCACGGCGGGCGGGCGGGCAGGTTTCGGACCACGCTCCGTGGCACCGCACGGCCCGCGCTCCAGCGCCGACCGATACGCTGCGTTCAACACCTTCCTCAGCCGCACCGTCGCGGCCCGCACGGACCGGAACACACATACGAGGAGCGACATCAGTGGCAACCATCGAGGGAATCGTCGCCCGGGAGATTCTCGACTCGCGGGGTAACCCGACCGTCGAGGTCGAGGTCGGCCTGGACGACGGCACGGTGGCCCGCGCCGCAGTGCCCTCCGGCGCGTCCACCGGCGCCTTCGAGGCGCTGGAGCTGCGCGACGGTGACGCCGACCGCTACCAGGGCAAGGGCGTCGAGAAGGCGGTTTCCAACGTCGAGGACCGCATCGTCGACCAGATCATCGGCTACGAGGCCAGCGAGCAGCGCCTCATCGACCAGAAGATGCTCGACATCGACGGCACGGACACCAAGGCCGAGCTGGGCGCGAACGCCATCCTGGGGGTCTCCCTCGCGGTGGCGAAGGCGGCGGCCGGCAGCGCCGAGCTGAGCCTCTTCCGCTACCTGGGTGGCCCGAACGCCCACCTGCTGCCGGTGCCGATGATGAACATCCTCAACGGCGGCGCGCACGCGGACTCCAACGTCGACATCCAGGAGTTCATGATCGCGCCGATCGGCGCGCCCACCTTCCGCGAGGCGCTGCGCTCCGGCGCGGAGGTCTACCACGCGCTGAAGTCGGTGCTGAAGAAGAAGGACCTCTCCACCGGCCTCGGTGACGAGGGTGGCTTCGCGCCGAACCTGCCGACCAACTCCGCCGCGCTGGACCTGATCGCCGAGGCGGTCGAGAAGGCGGGCTACCGGCTCGGCACGGACATCGTCTTCGCGCTCGACGTGGCGGCGACGGAGTTCTTCGACAACGGCACCTACACGTTCGAGGGCGCCGCGAAGTCCGCCGAGGAGATGAGCAACTACTACACCAAGCTGGCCGGTGACTACCCGATCGTGTCGATCGAGGACCCGCTGGCGGAGGACGACTGGACCGGCTGGCAGACGCTGACCGCGTCGATCGGCGACCGGGTCCAGATCGTCGGCGACGACCTCTTCGTCACCAACCCGCAGCGGATCGCCCGTGGCATCGCCGAGAAGGCCGCGAACGCGGTGCTGGTGAAGGTCAACCAGATCGGCTCGCTCACCGAGACCCTGGACGCGGTGGACCTGGCCCACCGGGCCGGCTTCAAGTGCATGATGAGCCACCGCTCCGGCGAGACCGAGGACACCACGATCGCCGACCTCGCCGTGGCGACCGGCTGCGGCCAGATCAAGACCGGCGCCCCGGCCCGTTCGGACCGGGTCGCCAAGTACAACCAGCTGCTCCGCATCGAGGAGGAGCTGGGCGACGCGGCGCGGTACGCCGGCGCGGGCGCCTTCCCGCGCTACCGTTCGGCCTGATACACGCGAGGCCTCGGGGGAGGGGTGTGACGATGCAGCAGCGCCGCACACCGGGTGGTCAGCGTCCCGCCCGCCGGCCCGGCCAGTCCGGCCGGCCGGGCGGGGCCCGCGGCGCCCGGGCGTCGCTCCGGGAGGCCGGCGTCCGCGCCGAGCCGCGCGGTGCCGCCGGTCGCGCGCCGGGGGCCACGCGGGGCGCCGAGGGCGTACGCTCCGCGAACCGCCCGGCCGCGGCCCGGCGCAGCGGCGCCGGCGGCACGGTCAAGCGGCTGTCCGCACCCCACCCCCGACGCCTCACCGGGCGGGCCACCGTGCTCTTCGCGGTGCTCATCGCGCTCGCCCTGGCGTACACCTATCCGGTCCGCGTCTACCTGGACCAGCAGGCGGACATCGAGCGGATGGAGGCCGCGCAGGCGGCGCAGGAGAAGCTGATCGCCGGCCTGTCCGAAGAGGCCGCCAAGTGGCAGGACCCGGCCTTTATTGAGGCCGAGGCGCGGCAACGGTTCTACATGGGGCGGCCGGGCGAGAAGCTGGTGATCGTGCTCGACGATCCGGCGGGCGCCGCCCGGGACGCGGGTCGCGGCACCTCCGCCGGCCCGGTCACGCCCGATCCCTGGTACGACACCCTGTGGTCCAGCGTCCGGGCCGCGAACGACGAGCAGCCGGCCGGTTGAGCACCGACCACGCACCGAAACGAGAGATGGGCACCGTGACTGTCGTACCACCGCAGGAGCCGGCGGCGGATTCCGTGACCCCGCCGAAGCGGGAACCGGCCACCGAGGCCGACCTGGCCGCGGTGGCCGCGCAGCTCGGGCGCCCGCCCCGCGGCACCCGGGCGGTGGCCCACCGGTGTCCGTGCGGCCTGCCCGACGTGGTCGAGACCACGCCCCGGCTGGCCGACGGCACGCCGTTCCCGACGCTCTACTACCTCACCTGTCCTCGGGCAACCGGGGCGTGCAGCCGGCTGGAGTCGGCCGGGCTGATGAAGGAGATGGCCGAGCGGCTCGCCGCCGACCCGGAGCTGGCCGCCCACTACCGGGCGGCGCACGAGGACTACCTGGCCCGGCGTTCGGCGATCGGCGAGGTGCCGGAGATCGCGGGCATCTCGGCCGGTGGCATGCCGGGCCGGGTGAAGTGCCTGCACGTGCACCTGGGCCACGCGCTCGCCGCCGGCCCCGGCGTCAACCCGTTCGGCGACGAGACACTGGCGCTGGTCGAGCCGTGGTGGACGGCCGGGCCGTGCGTGGACGTGCCGGCGGCCGAGTGAGCGTGCCGGTGACCGACGAGATCGTGGTGCGCCGCGCCCGCACGCGGGACGTACGGGGGATCCGCCGGCTGGTGGACACCTACACCGACGACCGGCGGCTGCTCAGCAAGGCGACCGTCACCCTCTACGAGGACGTGCAGGAGTTCCGGGTCGCGGCGCGCGCCGACGACGACGCCGTGGTCGGCTGCGGCGCGCTGCACGTGATGTGGGAGGACCTCGCCGAGATCCGCACCGTGGCGGTCGACCCGGCCTTCCGAGGGCGGAAGATCGGGCACCGGATCGTCGGCGAGCTGATCGACGCGGCCCGCGAGATCGGGGTGGCCCGCATCTTCGTGCTCACCTTCGAGACGGACTTCTTCGGCGCCTTCGGCTTCACCGAGATCGACGGCGCTCCCGTGCCGCAGCCGGTCTACGAGCAGCTGCTGCGCTCGTACGACGAGGGTGTCGCGGAGTTCCTGGACCTGGAGCGGGTGAAGCCGAACACGCTCGGCAACACCCGGATGCTGTTGCGCCTCTGAGCGTTGCCGGCCGACCCGGTTGCGGCGGGCGGGCGCACCGCCTGCCGTAGGGTTGGCCTCGTGACGACGCGCGTGGCCGCCATCGACTGCGGAACCAACTCGATCCGGCTGCTGGTCGCCGACCTGCCCGACCCGGGGGCCGGGCCGGAGGTGCCGCTGACCGACGTGACCCGCCGGATGGAGATCGTCCGCCTCGGGCAGGGCGTGGACCGGACCGGTCGGCTGGCGCCCGAGGCGATCGAGCGCACCCGGGTGGCGTTGGCGAGCTACGCGGCCGACATCGAGAAGCTCGGCGCGGAGCGGGTCCGCATGTGCGCCACCTCGGCCAGTCGGGACGCCAGCAACGCGGGGGACTTCCGCGCGATGGTGGAGCAGACCCTCGGGGTCGCCCCCGAGGTGGTCACCGGGGACGAGGAGGCGCGGCTCTCCTTCACCGGCGCGGTACGCGGGCTGCCCGCCGACGCGGAGCCGCCGTTCCTGGTGGTGGACATCGGCGGTGGCTCGACCGAGTTCGTGGTCGGCACCCGGGAGGGCGGGGTGACGGCGGCGGTGTCGATGGACATCGGCTGCGTCCGGATGACCGAGCGGCACCTGCACGGCGACCCGCCGGGGCTGGACGAGATCGCGGCCGCGCAGGCCGACATCGCGCTCGCGGTCGACCGCGCGCTCGACGTGGTGCCCGGAAGGCAGGCCGCGACGCTGATCGGGCTGGCCGGCTCCGTCACCACCGTGGTCGCCATCGCGCAGGGCCTGCGGGAGTACGACCCGGAGCGCATCCACCACGCCCGGGTCGCGTACGAGCAGGTCGCCCAGGTGACCGCCGACCTGCTCGGCCGTACCCGGGAGCAGCGGCTGGCGATCCCAGTCATGCACCCGGGCCGGGCCGACGTGATCGGCGCGGGCGCCTTGGTCCTTCGAGTGATCATGGAGCGGGCCGGGATGCCGTCGGTGGTCGCCTCCGAGCACGACATCCTCGACGGCATCGCCTGGAGCCTGCGCTAACGGTTCGCGCCGGTCGGCGTGGCGGGGCGGTGCCTTCTTGACGGTACTGCGCATTGCACACTACTGTGCGAAGCGTGGATACGACCCAGCTCCTCAAGGGCGTGCTCGACCTGGCCGTGCTCGCCGTGCTCCGCGAGGAGGACGGCTACGGCTACGACATCCTGCGGCGACTGCGTGAGGCCGGCCTGGACGAGGTCGGCGACGCGTCGGTCTACGGGACGCTGCGACGTCTCTTCGCCGCCGGCCTCCTGACCACGTACGTGGTGCCGAGCGAGTCGGGGCCGCACCGGAAGTACTACGCACTCAACGCCGCCGGCCGGGACCAGCTGACCCGCTCCGGCAAGCTCTGGCGCTCGTTCGCCACCACCATGGACACGCTGCTCGACGATCGGGGGATGGCGGCATGACCGTCACGGAGCAGGAGATCACCGACTACGTCGGACGGGTCCGGGCGGCACTGGCCGACCTCCCGTCGACGGTGCGTGACGAGCTGACCGAGGACCTGCCGGACCACCTCGCCGAGGTGGTCGCGGAGGGCGGCGGCTCACTGGTCGACCGGCTCGGCCAGCCCGAGGCGTACGCGGCCGAGCTGCGGGCCGCGGCCGGTGCGCCCACCGTCGGCGGGCGCAACCTGGACCGGCGGCTGGCCGCCGGCACGCTCCGGGTCCGCCGCGCGCTGCGGCGCCTGGACGCCCGGCTCGGACCACCGCTGGGCTACCCGACGGCGAGCGAGTTCCTCCGGCTGCTGCGACCGGCCTGGTGGGTGCTGCGCGGCTACCTGGCCGCGATGCTGGTCACCACGGTGAGCACCGGCGGCAGCTTCGGACTGTTGCCCCGCTTCGGCGGCGAACTTCTCGCCGGGCTGCTCATGCTCGTCGGTCTCGTGCTCGCGTCGGTCTGGCTCGGTCGCCGGTCCGAGCGGCTGCGCGGCTGGCCGCGCTGGGCCCTGCACGCCAGCAGCCTCGTGCTCGTGGTCTTCGCGTTCGCCGGTCTCGACCAGGTGGAGAACCGCGCCGGTTACGACGACTACGGCTACTCCCCGATCTCCGTGGACAACCCGTACGACCAGGTGCGGGACGTGTTCATCTACGACAGCGAGGGCCGGCTGGTGGAGAACGCGCGGCTGTTCGACCAGAACGGCGACCCGATCCGACTCGGCTACCCGGACTGCGTCGACATGGCCGACCTGGACACCAACCCCCTGCTGCGGCCTTACCCGTACTGCCCCGACCAGGCGCCCTTCGCACCGCGCGGTCCCCGGGCGGCCCAGCCGCCGACGCTGCCGCCGCTGCCCACCGACAGCCCGTCCGCGAGCGGCGCTCCGGAGCCCACCACCACCGCGACGCCCACCACCACCGCGACGCCCACCACCACCCGCTGAGACCGCTCGACCGCTCCCGGCCGCCGCCCACCGCGGCGGCCGGGAGTTTCTCGTCACACCCCTGGCTGAGAAGAAGCTGAACAAGCTGGGAAATAGCTGAACGGATGAGGCTCGCGGGGCGGCGGGCCGCGGCTGATCATCGCTACGGTGTCGTCTGCTCATCTATCCCCCGGAAGGAACCCCCGTGTCAGAGCAGGTCGCTCCGCCCCCCTCGACCAGCCCCGAGCAGCCCCAGTCGGCCGCGCAGCCTCAGCCCGCCGGCCAACCGGTCGAGCAGCCCCCGGCGGCCCCGGAGGCCAAGAAGTCCGGCGGCAAGAAGGCCCTCGGCATCGTGGGCGCGATCCTCGTGGCCCTTGTCATCGCCGGGTTGAAGTTCGGCGTCGCCAGCTACTTCGACAAGGACGCCACCGCCGAGGCCAAGGCCGGCGACTGCATCGCGGAGCTGCCCGAGGTCACCGGCACCGAGGAGGAGGAGGCCAACAACGCCAAGGTCGTCGACTGCACCTCCACCGATGCCGCGTACAACGTGGTCGGCCGCGTGGACGGGCAGACCGAGGCGCAGGCGAAGGAGGGCGCCGCGTGCGATCAGTACATCAAGGAGGGTGAGGACGGCTACCTCTTCTACAGCATCGAGCCCGGCAAGACCGGTTACCTGCTCTGCCTGACGAAGAAGGCCTGACCCGGGCGCCGGCCGACCGGCCGGCACGTCCGACACCACCGCCGACGGCGGCGCGGAGATCCTCCCGCGCCGCCGTCGGCGTACGTGCCGTCACCGCCGGGCAAACAGGAGGTGAATGCCACTGCTCCGGCGTCTTCCCGGGGCGGTCGCGGCGTGGCAGGCTACCGGCACTGGGCGACCAGCCAACGATGACTGACCGCTAGGAGGATGGGCCGATGGGCGAGATGGTGAGGTTCGCCGGCAACGGCGGTACGAGCGAGGGTTATCTCGCGATACCCTCCGGCGGTGCGGCCAGCCCGGCGATCATCGTCATCCAGGACTGGTGGGGGCTCGTGCCCCACGTACGCGCGGTCGTGGACCGGTTCGCCGAGGCGGGCTTCGTGGCGCTCGCCCCCGACTTCCGGCACGGTGGCCCGGCGAGCAAGCCGAGTGAGCCGCGGCAGATCTTGAACAGCACCCAGATGGACGAGGCGGCCAGCGACATCGCCGCGGCCGCCGACTACCTCGCCGGCCGGGCCGAGGTCACCGACAAGGTCGGCTGCGCCGGCTTCTGCGCCGGTGCCAGCCTGGCGCTGTGGGCGGCGACCCGGTCCGAGCGGATCGTCGCCACCGCCGCCTTCTACCCGCGCCTGCCCTGGGACGGCATGACCGGCGAGTGGAGCGACTACGCGGGCAAGTCCGCGCTCATCCACTGCTCCGAGGCCGACGGCCTCTCGGCGGACGAGGGCGTGCAGACCGTCCGACGCGCCATCGAGACCGCCGGCGGCACCTGCCAGACGCACGACTATCCGGGCACCGCGCACGCCTTCTTCAACGAGGACCGGCCGGAGAACTATGACCAGCGGGCCGCCGCCACCGCCTGGGCCCGTACCCTCGAACTGTTCCGGGCCAAGCTTGGCTGAGTCGCGTACGCCCCGGGACGTGGTCGACCGCGCGGCGCGGGCGACCGACCTGGCCGACCTCGACGCGGCGGTGAGCGACTGCTTCGCCTGCCCCCGCCTGGTCGACTGGCGGGAGGAGGTCGCCCGGACCCGCCGGGCGGCCTTCCGCGACCAGCGGTACTGGGGCCGACCGGTGCCCGGCTTCGGGCCACCGGACGCGCGCATCGCCATCCTCGGCCTGGCCCCGGCCGCGCACGGCGGCAACCGCACCGGTCGGATCTTCACCGGCGACCGCTCCGGTGACGTGCTCTTCGCCGCGCTGCACCGGGCCGGCCTCGCCAACCAGCCGACCAGCGTCGCGGCCGACGACGGCCTGACCCTGCGCGACACGCGCATCTTCGCGGCGGTGCGCTGCGCCCCGCCGGACAACAAGCCGACACCGGGGGAGCGGGACACGTGCGCACCGTGGTTGCACCGCGAGGTGTCGCTGATCCGGCCCACGCTGCGGGTCGTGGTCGCGCTGGGCGCCTTCGCGTGGGCGGCGTGGTGGCCGACGCTTCGCCAGGTGTACGGGGTGCGCCCGCCCGGTCCGCGACCCACCTTCACCCATGGGGCACACTGGTCCGGCACGGCCGGACCGGATCTGCTGGGTTGTTACCACGTCAGCCAGCAGAACACCTTCACGGGACGGCTGACACCAGGAATGCTGGACGACGTGTTCGCCCGGGCCAAGCAACTGGCCGGGGTGGACTGACCCGCGTGGGGTGGTGGCGATGACGGACGGCACGCGTCAGCCCACGCCGTACCCCCCGGCGGCGCAGGGCGGCGTCCGATCCGGTCTCGGGCTGGTCCGTCGTTGGTGGCCGGTGGGCGTGGTGGCCCTGCTGCTCGCCGCCGCCGCCCTGGCCGCCGCGCACTCGTCGATCGGGGCCGCCCGGATCCCACCCGGGGTGGAGAGGGTGCCCCTGATGCCCGAATATCCGACGACCGAGCCGGTGCCGTCGATCCCGGTGGAGCCCCGCGACCCCGCCCCGCTGCACGTGCCGCAGTGGATCCTCACCGCCGCGCTCGTCCTGCTCGGGTTGGCCGTCCTCGGCGCTGTCGGCTATCTGGCCTGGGTGCTGATCCGTGGCGGGATGCGCCGGGCCGCCCGGTCGCTGCCGCGCCAGCGGCCCCGCCACCGGGCCGGGGGCGCCACCGAGGAGGTGGTGGCCGCCGTCGACGCCGGCCTGGTCGACCTGGACGACCGGTCCACCGATCCGCGCGTCGCGGTCATCGCCTGCTGGGTCCGCCTGGAGGAGGCCGCCGCCGCGGCCGGTGTGCCGCAGTTGGCCGGCGACACACCCACCGACCTGGTCACCCGGCTGCTACGGGGCGACGAGGCGGCCGGCGTCCCGGCGATCGTCAGCGCCGACGTGCTGGCCGAGTTCGCCCACGTCTACCGGGAGGCCCGCTACGCCACCCGGCCGGTCGACGAGCGCACCCGCGACCAGGCCCGGGCCGCGCTGCGCCGCCTCCGCGGCGAGCTCACCGCCGCCACCACGGGCGGGGTGCCGTCATGAGCGGCAGCGCGAGCATCGACGACCTCCTCACGTTCGAGGAGGACCGGTCCCGTCGGGACGACCGCGAGGGGGGCAGCCGGGCCGGGCAGGTGGTGCGCACCCTCGCCGGTGTCGCGGCCGTGGTGGTCGTGCTGATCGTCGGCCTGCGCGCGGTGGGCCTGCGCGTCTCGCTGCTCATCCTGATCGCCGGGGTGGGCGCGGTGTTCGCCGTCCGTCGCGTGGTCGCCGCCCTGGCGCCGCCGCCACCACCCCCGCCCTCCGCCGCGGCGCGGGCGCGGGCCCGGGACGCGGCCACGGACGACGGCACCTGGAACTGGAACGCCCGGGACGCGCTGCGCACCGCGATCAACGGCTGGGAGGTGCCGTTGGACTGGTCGGCGACCCGGCCCGAGCGGTTCACCGGCGTCATCCTGCCCCGCCTCGGCGAACTCGCCGACGAGCGGCTGCGCCTGAAGCACGGCGTGACCCGCGACTCGGACCCCGTCCGGGCACGTGCCCTGCTGGGCGAACGGCTCTGGACGTTCCTGGAGACCCCGCCCCGACGCACCCCGTCGCCGCGCGACCTCGCGGTGATCGTCGCCGAACTGGAGAAGATCTGATGAAGGACGTGGACCGGAGCATGCCCGCCACCGAGGTGGGGCACCTCGCCCAGGGGGTGCTGGACGCGGTCGGCACGGTCGTGGTCGGCAAGCGGGACGCGCTGGAGCTCGTCCTCGCCGGCATCCTGGCCGGCGGCCACGTCCTGCTGGAGGATCTGCCCGGGTTGGGCAAGACGCTCACCGCGCGCTCCTTCGCCCAGGCGCTCGGGCTGGACTTCCGCCGCCTCCAGTTCACCCCGGACCTGCTGCCCGCCGACGTCACCGGCTCGTTCCTGTACGACCAGCGCAGCGGTGACTTCTCGTTCCGGGCCGGCCCGGTCTTCACCAACCTGCTGCTGGCCGACGAGATCAACCGCACGCCGCCGAAGACGCAGTCCGCGCTGCTGGAGGCGATGCAGGAGAAGCAGGTGTCGGTGGAGGGCGTCACCTACCGGCTGGACGAGCCGTTCCACGTGCTGGCCACCGCCAACCCCGTCGAGTACGAGGGCACCTACCCGCTGCCCGAGGCGCAGCTCGACCGGTTCCTGCTGCGGGTCTCCTTCGGCTACCCGGAGCACGAGGAGGAGTGGGAGGTGCTCCGCCGCCGGATGGCCCGCCGCCGCGAGGAGGCCCAGATCACGCCGGTCGTGGACGCCGCGACCCTGCGGTCGATGCAGGCGGCGCTGGAGGACGTGGTGGTCGAGGACTCCATCGGCCGGTACATCGTGTCGCTCGCCGCGGCCACCCGGGAGCACCCGTCGGTGCTGGTGGGCGCGTCACCGCGTGGCTCGCTCGCGCTGCTGCTGCTGTCCCGGGTGCGGGCCGTCCTCGCCGGTCGCGACTACGTGGTGCCCGAGGACGTCAAGGAGGTGGCGGTGCCGGCGCTGGCGCACCGGATCACGCTGCGGCCGGAGATGTGGCTGCGCCGGGTCGATCCGTCCTTCGTGGTCGGTGAGGTGCTGGAGGGCACCCCGGCGCCGGCCAGCGGCGCCCTGCCCAGCTACGCGGGCGGGCTCCAGCGCTGATGACCGGGCCGAGCGTGCCGCAGCGGGAAACGGACGGTGCCGCCGGCTGGGCGCCCACCCGGGCGCTCGGCCGTGCCGTCCTGATCACCGGGTTGCTGCTGGTGGCCGCGGTGGTCCTCGGGCGGGTCGACCTGATCGTGCTGGCGGCCCCGTTCGCGCTCGGCACCGCGTACGCGCTGCGCCGCCGCCCCGTGGCGGCACCGCAGGTGTGGGTGGGCGCCGACGACGGCCACCTGGTCGAGGGGGGTGAGCTGACCGGCGCGGTGACGGTCGGCAACCCGGACGACGTCGACTACGAGGTGGCGGTGCTGCGCACCCGCGTCTCGCCGTGGCTGCGGGTCGACGGGATCGGGTTCACCGGCGCGCCGGCGACCGGCGGTCGGTCGGTCGCGGACCGACCGTTCGTCACGTCGGTGCCCGCCGCGTCGGCGGTCGACCTGGAGCTGACCGGCACCGCCCTGCGTTGGGGGCGGCACCGGGTCGGTCCGGCGGGGGCCCGGGTCGCGACCGCCGGGGGGCTGCTCGTCTCCCGTGCCGTGATCACCGAGCCGGTCCGGGTGCGGGTGTACCCGAAGACGGAGCCGTTCGACGCGGTGGAGGCGATGCCCCGGGCGGCCGGCCTGGTGGGCGCGCACCACTCGCGGCGTCCGGGCGAGGGCGGCGAGCTGGCCGGCGTACGCGTCTTCGCGCCGGGTGACCGGCTGCGCCGGATCGACTGGCGCGTCTCCCTGCGGGCCCGGCAACTGCACGTGGCGGCGACCCTCTCCGACCGGGACGCCGAGGTGGTGGTGCTGCTCGACGTGCTGGCGGAGGCGGGCCGGTCGGGCGGGGTCGGTGGCGCCGCTTCCGTGCTGGACACCACCGTCCGGGCGGCGGCTGCGATCGCCGAGCACTACCTGCACCGGGGTGACCGCGTGTCGCTGCTGGAGTACGGGCCGAGCGCCCGCCGGCTGCGTCCCGCGACCGGTCGCCGGCAGTATCTGACCGTGCTGGAGTGGCTGCTCGACGTCCACGTCGAGGCCAGCTCCCACGAGCCGTACGAGCAGGTCTTCGGGCCACAGCTGCTCGCCGCCGACGCGCTCGTGGTGGTGCTGACCCCGCTGCTCGACGAACGGTCGGCGCAGATGCTGGCCCGGTTGGCCCGCTCCGGGCGGTTCGTGGTGGCGGTGGACACCCTGCCCGCCGACCTGAGCCCGCCGAAGGACCGGGGCTGGGCCGAGGTGGCGTACCGGCTGTGGCGGCTGGACCGGGACACGATGGTCGCCCAGCTTCGTGAGCACGGCGTGCCGGTGGTGCGCTGGGCCGGCGCCGGCAGTCTGGACCAGGTGCTGCGCGACGTGGCCCGGCTGGCCACCGCGCCGAGGGTGGGTGCGCGATGATCGACGCGGTCACCGAGCGGGTTCGGGCGGTGCGTACGGCGGCGGGGCGGATCAGCCTGATCCCGCTGCTGGTCCGGGTCGGCGTGTTCCTCACCGCGTTGGCCGGTTTCGTGCTGGCCTTCCCGGCCGAGGTGCTCTCCGGGCAGCGGCTCGGGTCCCTGGTGCTGGTGGCGGTGCTGCCCGCGGTCGGGCCGCGCCGGGTCTGGCCGACGTTCACGGCGCTGGTCACCGTGGGCGGCTGGCTGATCTCCGTCGACGGTTACGGGCGCCCGATCACCCTCTGGCGGCTGCTCGCGGTGGCCGGCGTGCTCTACCTGACCCACACGCTCTGCGCGCTGGCCGCGCTGCTGCCGTACGACGCGGTGGTCGAGCCGGAGCTGATCACGCGGTGGCTGGTGCGTGCCGCCGGGGTGCTCCTCGCCACCGCCGTGCTCGGTGTGCTGCTCGTGGAGGTCCCCGACCTGGGCGGAGGCGCCGGATACCAGCTGGCGACGGTGGCCGGGTTGCTGGTGGCGGTGGGCGTGGCCGGGCTGCTCGGCTGGCTACAACGGCGGCGGTGACCGGCGGTTCACGGACGTTGCGCAGGTCACAGCGGTTGTGCTCGGTCACAGATGGGGGACGCGGATGGGATTAGCCGAGGACCCCGGGGAAAGATAGATGACGTGAATCCGAAGCGGATCCTTGTGGTGGGCGGGGGACATGTCGGCCTGTACGCCGCCCTGCGCCTGTCGAAGAAGCTCAGCTCCCGTGAGGCTGAGGTCATCGTGGTGGACCCACAGCCGCACATGACCTACCAGCCGTTCCTGCCGGAGGCCGCCGCCGGCAACATCTCCCCCCGACACTCCGTGGTGCCGCTGCGGCGTGAGTTGCGCAGGTGCACGGTGGTGGCTGGTGCGGTCACCAAGATCGAGCACGACCGCAAGGTCGCGACGGTCCAGCCCATCACCGGGCCGGCCCGGGAGATCGCGTACGACCACGTGGTCGTCGCCCCCGGCTCCGTCTCCCGCACGCTGCCGATTCCCGGCCTGCACGAGCACGGCATCGGGTTCAAGACCATCGGCGAGGCGATCTACCTCCGCAACCACGTGCTGGAGCGGCTCGACGTCGCGGCCGTCACGCCCGACCCGGAGGTGCGCCGCCGGGCGCTGACCTTCGTGTTCGTCGGCGGCGGCTACGCCGGCATCGAGGCGCTCGCCGAGATGGAGGACATGGCTCGCGACGCCCTGCGCTACTACCCGGAGCTCAAGCCGGAGGACATGCGCTGGGTTCTGGTCGAGGCCACCCAGCGGGTGCTGCCCGAGGTCGATCGGGACATGGGTGCCTACACGGTGCAGCAGCTGCTGAAGCGGAACATGGACATCCGCCTGGACACCCGGCTGGAGTCCTGCGTCGACGGCGTGGTCAAGCTCTCCGACGGGGACAGCTTCACCGCCGACACGATCGTCTGGACGGCGGGCGTCAAGCCGTCGCCGCTGCTGGACAAGACCGACTTCCCGCGCGACGAGCGGCGGCGGGTCACCTGCCTGCCCACGCTGCAGGTGGTCGACGGTGACCAGGTGGTCGAGGGCGCGTGGAGCGCGGGCGACTGCGCCGCCGTCCCGGACCTCACCGGCCCGCCCGGCGCCTACTGCTCGCCGAGCGCCCAGCACGCGGTGCGCCAGGCCGCCCGGATGGCGGACAACATCCGCGAGGTCATCCGTGGCCGGGAACCGGTCGAGTACCGGCACAAGCACGCCGGCAGCGTGGCCAGCCTCGGCCTGCACAAGGGCGTCGCCCAGGTCTACGGGATCAAGATGACCGGTTGGCCGGCCTGGTTCATGCACCGGACGTACCACATGAGCCGGATTCCCTCCTTCAACCGGAAGGTCCGGGTTGTCGTCGACTGGTCCCTGGCCTTCTTCCTCAAGCGCGAGGTGGTCGCCCTCGGGCAGCTGCACGACCCGCGCGAGGAGTTCTCGGAGGCGTCGCAGCCGGTCGGTGCCGGCCAGCGCTGACCGTCCGCCGGCCCCACGACGACAGGCCCCCTACCCGCTGCGGCGGGAGGGGGCTTTCGCGTGTCGGCCGTCGTCAGACCCGCCAGATCCAGGCGTCGGCGATCCGGGTCGACGGGCCGTAGAGCTGCTCCAGGGTGCTGCGCAGGCTCTCCACGTGCGGGGCGTCGTCGGCCAGGGCCACGCAGGAGGCGCCCCAGAAGTCCGCGTCGCGGGCGGCCTGACGCCGCTGTTCGTCGCCGATCGCCGGCTGGTCGCCCCGCCGTGCCACCTCGGCCAGCAGGGCGGAGGTGGGCTGCTTGTAGGTGCCCATGGTCGCGCTGCCACCCCGCCCGTACGGCCCGATGAAGAAGCCCTCCGGCATCCCGAACCCGGCGTCCGCGGCGGCGGCCCAGCGCATCGGCCAGGGCTCCTTCGGGGTGGGCAGCGGGACCGGCACGAGGACGCCACCCGGCTGGACGCACTGCCGCCAGTGACCGCCGGTGACGAACTCCGGCAGCGGGGGCCGGTCGGCGGTGGGCAGCGGCGTCGGGAACAGCGGGAGCAGCGCCGCGCCGACCGCGGCGGGCACCAGTCGGCGCGCCCGGCCGGTGTCGCGCAGGGCCCGGTCGACGGCGAGCACCAGCAGCGTCGCGGCCAGGGGCAGCACCGCGAGGGCGAACCGCATCGGCAGCGCCCCGTCCACCACCGGCAGGCCGGCGATCAGGGCGTACGGGCCGGGCACGCCGGTCCGCGTACCGCCGAGGACCACGGCCGGGCCGAGGGAGAGCGCGCCCATCACCAGCGCGGCGACCGTGCAGGCGACCACCAGTCGGCGGCGGCCGAGCCACACCGCGCAGCCGGCGGTGACCAGCAGCAGCGGCCAGCCGAGGAAGGTGTTGTATTCGGCCGGGCCGGTGGTGAGCCGCGCCGCCTCGTCGCCGCCGGCCACCGACAGCGGGGAGATCGTCCACCAGCCGCGCAGGTCGGCGGAGAAGTAGTGCGGGCTGAACATTCCGTCGGCGACCCCCTGCGGGCCGGCGAACTGGAACCACAGCGGGTAGGCGAGCACCAGCAGGGCGAGCCCGGCGGCGATTCCCATCCCGCCGGCGAAGCCGGGAAGCGCGCGTCGGGCCAGCTCCCGGTCCACCGCGGCGTAGGTGATCGCCATGATCAGCAGGGTGAGCGCGGCGAGGAACAGCACCTCCTCGCCGATGAAGACCTGGGCGGTGATCGCGGCGGCGAGACCGGCCGCGGAGCTGACGACGCGGCGGCGGTCCGGCCCCAGCACGACGGTCGTGCCGTCCGCCGGATCGGTCGGCCCGACCCGCTCGGGGTCGGCGGCCCGCAGCAGCCGCACCACCAGCCAGACGATGACCGGGACCAGCCACTGCGCGGTCATGTGCAGGTGGCTGTTGGTCTGCGAGACCATTCCCGGGCCGAAGCCGCAGAGCGCGGCGCCGAGCCCGGCCGCCAGCCGGCGGGCGCCGAGCGTCCGGGTGTAGAGCAGGTACCAGGCGATCGCGGTGCCGGCCAGGTTGGCCGCCGCGAGCACGGCGAAGGTGACCGGGGCGCCGAGCAGCAGGGTGACCGGCGCGAGGATGACACCGAGCGCGATGACCGTCGTGTTGGCCATCAGGTTCACGCCGTCCGGGGCGTTGAGGCGGTCGGTCAGCAGCCCGAAGTCGCCCAGCAGGGCGCGGGCGTCGATCGCGAGGAACCACTCGTAGAGGGCCTGGTCCTCTGGGTTGAGGGCCAGCGTCCGGGCACCCGGTGACGGCCACAGCCCGTGGGTGAGCCACCCGGCCAGCAGGGCGAAGAGCAACGCGACCGCCAGGCCCGCCCGGTGCCGCCTGAGGACGGCCAGCAGCCGTGCCGTCCAGGGCCGGCGGGTGGCGCGGTCGGCGAGGCGAAGAGCCTGTTCAGGGGCGGCGTCGGGGGCCGTGGGGGCTGCGCTGCTCACGGCATCGACCCTAGTGTGGCAGTGGCGACGGGGTACGCCGGGTGGCCGCGGACCGGTTACCGTGACACTGCACCGCGGCGTGTCGACGCGCCCCGGTGCCGCCCCGCCCGGGTGGTGGAACGGCAGACACGGCCGCCTTAAAAGCGGCTGCCGCAAGGCGTGCGGGTTCGACCCCCGCCCCGGGCACCGCACTTTTCTCCCTCCTCGTCCACTCGGTGATCTCCATGGATGGCCCCGGCCGTTTACTCTTGTGTGTGCGCGTTCACGTGCACACGACCCCCTGAGGGAGGCCAGAAAGTGAAGACCTCGAACCCGGTGCTCGCCCGGCTCGGCCAGGCGGCCGAGCGGGAGCGCTCCGCCGGGTACGCCCCGACCGGGCCGTACGGCGCGCCCGGCATTCCCCAGCAGTACCCGACCGAGGCCGGCTACCCGGCCGCGCCGCCGACCGTGGCGCCCATGTCCATCGACGACGTGGTGGTCAAGACCGTCACCCTGCTCGGCATCGTCGGCGTCATGGCCGTCGCCGCCTGGGTGCTGGTCCCCGACGCGCTGCTCGGTGCCGCCTGGATCGGCGCCGCGATGGTCACGCTGGTCCTCGGCCTGATCATCTCGTTCTCGCGGATGGCCAACCCGGCGCTCGTCGTCGCCTACGCCGTCGTCGAGGGTGTCTTCGTCGGCGTCGTCAGCAAGTTCTTCGAGTCGCGCTACGACGGCATCGTGCTCCAGGCCGCGGTCGCGAGCTTCGGCATCTTCTTCCTGATGGCCATGCTCTACAAGGTGCGGGCCATCCGGGCGACCCCCGCGTTCGTCAAGGGCGTGACGGCGGCGATCGTCGGCCTGTTCGCGGTGATGTTGATCAACTTCGTGCTGGCCCTGTTCGGCGTCAACACGGGCCTGCGTGACGGCAGCCCGCTGGCCATCGGCTTCAGCCTGGTCTGCATCGTGGTCGCCTCGCTGAGCTTCGTGCTCAGCTTCAAGGAGATCGAGGACGGCGTCCGGATGGGTCTGCCGCAGCGCTACGCCTGGGTGGCCGCCTTCGGCATCCTGGTCAGCCTGGTGTGGCTCTACTTCGAGATCCTGCGCCTGCTGAGCTACTTCCAGGGCGACGACTGACCGTCGCGCCCGACCACCGGCGCCCGTCCCCGCAGCGCGGGGGCGGGCGCTTCCGCGTCCGGGCCCGGCGTTTTCCCGACGCCGCCCCACCCGTCGGTGCACAGTGACTGCGAGGGGTCCGGCGGCGAGGGGGTGGCGGTGCGCAGTGCCAATCCGGTGCTGAACCGGCTCGACGAGACGACCCGGCTGGAGAGCCGGGTGCTCGGCGTCGGCGCCGCCGACGAGATGACCGTCGACGACGTGGTGGTCCGGACGGTCGGGCTGTTGCTGCTCACCGGCGTCACCGCGCTGCTGTCCTGGTTGTTCGTCCCACAGGCGGCCTGGGTGCCGGCCGCGCTCGCCGGCAGCGCCCTGGCCGCCATCGCACTGGTCCTGGTCATCTCGCTGCGCGCGATCACCAATCCGGTGCCGATGATCGTGTACGCGGTCGTCGAAGGGTTGCTGCTGGGCGTCGCCAGTCGGGCCTTCGAGCTGGTCTACCCGGGCATCGTGGCGCAGGCGGTCGCCGGCACGTTCGGCGTCTTCCTGGGCATGGCGCTGCTCTACCGGGCCCGGCTGGTCCGCGCGACGCCCCGGCTGGCCCGGTTGGTCATCGGCACCCTGCTCGGCATCGTCGCCATCAGCGTGGTGAACCTCGTCGTCTACCTGGTCACCGGTCGGCAGGGTCTGGAGATCTACAGCCTGACCGGTGAGGTCGGCGGGCTCGCGTACGTGGTCGCGGTGGTGGCGATCATCGCGGGCGCGTTCAGCTTCATCCTCGACTTCGACCTCGTCGAGCGGTCGGTGCGGGCCGGCCGCCCCCGCCGGTACGCCTGGCTCTGCGCGTTCGGGATCCTCACCGGCCTGGTCTTCCTCTACTGGCAGCTGCTGCGGCTGCTCAGCTACCTGCGCCGCTGACCGCCCCGGCCCGGGGCCGCCGCGTGAGGAGAACGCCGCGCCGCCCCGGGCCGGCGGCCGGGGGCGGCGGCGGGCTGTCGCCGTACACTCGGCGGCGATGAGCGCAGCGGAACTGGACCGGGCCGTGCAGCTGCTGGTCCGTCAGGTCGGGCACTGGGAGCAACCACGGTGGGCGGCGGTCGCCACCGGTGGCAACGCGGCCCGCGGCGACCTCGTGCACCGGTTGGTGCAGGAGATCGCCAACCTGACCGCCGACGCCGAGGGTGAACCCCGACGGACGGTGCCCCGGTTGACGAACGACCTGGCCCTGCCGGATCAGCTCCGGGTGGTCGCCGCGGACCTGGCGGGGGCGGGCGCGCCGCCCGAGGTGCTGGCCCGGGCCGCCGCCGAGGTGGCGGCGACCCGCGACGCGCTCTGATCCGACCGGCTCAGCTCAGCCGCTCGATCACCATGGCCATTCCCTGGCCACCGCCGACGCACATGGTCTCCAGACCGACGCTCTTGTCGTGCCACTCCAGGGCGTTGAGCAGGGTGCCGGTGATGCGGGCACCGGTCATCCCGAACGGGTGACCGACGGCGATCGCCCCACCCATCACGTTCAGCTTCTCCAGCGGGATCCCCAGCTGCCGGTACGACGGGATGACCTGCGCGGCGAACGCCTCGTTGATCTCGACCAGGTCGACGTCGTCGATGGTCATGCCGGCGCGCCGGAGCGCCTGCTGGGACGCCTCCACGGGGCCGAGACCCATGATCTCCGGCGAGAGCGCGGTGACGCCGGTGGAGACGATCCGGGCCAGGGGCGTGATGCCCAGGTCGCGGGCGCGCTGGGCGCTCATCACCACGACCGCGGCGGCACCGTCGTTGAGCGGACAGCAGTTGCCGGCGGTGATCCGACCGTCCGGCCGGAACACCGGCTTCAACCCGGCGACACCCTCCAGGGTGACCCCGGCGCGCGGGCCGTCGTCGGTGCTGACCACGGTGCCGTCCGGGGTGGCGACCGGGGTGATCTCGCGCGCCCAGAAGCCGTCCGCGATCGCCTTCTCGGCCAGGTTCTGGCTGCGTACGCCGAACTCGTCCATGTCGGCTCGGCTCACGTCGTGGACCTGGGCCAGGTTCTCGGCGGTCTGGCCCATCGCCAGGTAGATGTCGGGCAGCTCGCCGGCCTCGCGCGGGTCGGTCCACACCTCGGCACCGCCCTGCGCGCGGGCCTTCGAGCGGTCCCGGGCGGCGGCGAACCGGGGGTTCTCCCAACCGCCACCGACGAGCGCCTGCGCCTCCGGCGGCAGGCCGTCGGAGCTGCCCCGCGCGTAGCGGGACACGGTCTCGACTCCGGCGGAGATGAAGACGTCACCCTCGCCGGCCCGGATCGCGTGCATCGCCATCCGGGTGGTCTGGAGCGAGGAGGCGCAGTAGCGGGTGAGGGTCGCGCCGGGCAGGCCGTCCAGGCCCATCAGCGTGGCCACCACGCGGGCCATGTTGAACCCCTGCTCGCCGCCGGGCAGGCCGCAGCCGAGGTAGAGGTCGTCGATCTCGCGCGGGTCGAGCTGGGGCACCTTGTCCAGCGCGGCCTGGACGATGGTCGCGGCGAGATCGTCGGGGCGTACGTCGCGGAGGGACCCCTTGTGGGCCCGGCCGATGGGGGAGCGGGCGGTGGCGACGATGACGGCGTCGCGGGACGACTCGGTCGACATGACCTCACGTTAACCCGCCAGTAACAAGGCGCGGAAGCCGCGAGCCCGGCGGGAAATGTCACGCCACGCCGAGCCGCCCGACGCGTGCCGTGGCGACGGTCAGTGTCGGGAGGCGACGGCCGCCGCGGCGGCGACGGCGGGCAGCAGCGCGTGGGCCCACACCCGGTAGCCGTCGGCGGAGGGATGGAAGCCGTCATGGCAGAGGGTGCCCGCGTCGGCGCGGAACACCGGACCGGTCTCGGTGCCCAGGTCGACCACGGAACCGCCGGCGTCCAGGACGGCGGTCGTCTGGGCGCGGGCGACGCGCCGCCCCGACCACGCGACGAGCTGGCGCAGCGGCGGGGCGATCGCGCGGACGGCCCCCAGGTCCGGGCAGGTGCCCACGACGACCTCGACCCGCGCCTCGCGCAGCCGGTGCACGGCCGCGCCGAGGTAGGCCGCCGCGTCGGCCGCGCGGCGCATCCCGGTGGCGTCGTTGGCGCCGATCAGGATCAGCGCGACGTCAGGGCGGTCACCCAGCAGGGCCCGGGCCACCTGGGTGGCGAGGTCCGTCGAGCGGGAGCCGGACACCCCGACGCTGGACAGGTGCACGAGCCGCCCGGTGGGGCCCTCCGAGAGCAGGCCGGCCAGCTGACCGCCGATCGTGTCCTCCAGGCGGTCGACCCCGACGCCGAGGGCGGACGAGTCGCCGAGCAGGACCAGCCGCAGCGGCGGCGCGCCCGTCCGACCGACGGTGGCCCGCAGGGCCAGACCCAGCTCCGGCTGGGCGTAGCGCCGGTGCCGGGCGACGAACGCCTCACCGGCGAGGACCGCGGCACCACCGACCGTGCCGGCGATCAGCGAGAGTGCCGCCGCCCGACCGAGCCGGCCGGCGAGCCTCGTGGCGATGTCCTGCTCGCTCATGCCAGTCCCTCCACTGTGGGTGAGTCGGTCGCGGTGCCGGACTGCGGCACGCTGCCGACGCCGAAGAACGCCCGCCGGCGCAACTGCGCCCACCGGCCGGCCGGGCCGTGGTCACGACCGCGGACCTGGGCGCCGCTGACCTCCGTGCCGGCGTGCCGGGCCGCCTCCTGCGCGGCCTCCGGCAGCGACCGTACGCCCTGACCCGGTGCGGCCGCTGCCCGCCGTTCCTGACCGGTGCCGAGCGCGGACAGCACCGTGGGCAGCATCGCGGCGGCCGCGACCGCGTAGCCCTCGGCCGAGGGGTGGAACCGGTCCCAGGCGAACATGCGGGTCGGCTCGGCCGCGAACCGCGGACCGAGCAGGTCGCCGAGGGACACCGTCCAGCCGCCGGCCTCGACCACGCCCAACGTCTGCGCGGCGGCGAGCTGCCGGCTCCAGCGCCGGGCCAGCCACCGCAGCGGCGGTTGGATTGGCCGGATCGCCCCGAGGTCGGGGCAGGTGCCGACGACGACCTCGCAGCCGGCGGCGCGCAGCGCGCGGACCGCGTCGACCAGGTAGCGCACGGCCAGTGCCGGCGGGGTGCGGTTGGTGACGTCGTTGCCACCGATGAGGATCACCGCGATGTCCGGCCGGCACTCCAGCGCCGCCTCGACCTGGTGCCGGAGGACCGCGGAGATCGCGCCGACGACGGCGAAGCGGTGCAGGCGCACCGGCCGCTGCGTCCGGCGGGACAGCCCCGTGGCGAGCAGCGCGCCCGGTGTCTCCCGGCGGCGGTGCACCCCGTAACCGGCGGCCGACGAGTCGCCGAGCACGACCATGGTGAGGGGCTCACCGGTGAACTTCGCGCCGTAGACGCCGTCGCAGCGGGGCGGCGGGGCCTCGGCCATGGGGATCGTGCGGCGGGCCTGGCGGGCCTGGCCGAGCAGCACACCGGCGGTCGCCACGTAGGCCGCCGCGCTGGCGCCCGCGCCGATCGCTGCCAGGCGGGCGACCCGCCGGGCGCGCTGCCAACGCGGACCAAACGGTACGACGGAATCGGCCACCCCCATACCGCCACGGTATCGCGCCGGCCCGACACGCCGCTGTCGTCGTACCGGCTGAGACTGCCTGGCGCGGGGCTCCGATGGGTACCACTGTTCCGACGGTCCCGACCGCCCGGAGGGGCTTGCGCCGGGACGTCACGCTGTCCCCCGGAGAGGAGCGCGACATGGGGAAGACCTTGAAGCGGAGTGCCGCCTTCGCGGCTCTGGCGCGGGCCCTGGCCAGCGGGGCGCGCGGCGGGCCGTCGCTGGGCGCCCGACTTGCGGCGTTGCCCCGGATGATCCGGGCGACCGCCCGTGGCGAGTACGACGGCGGCCTCCGGCTGGCGCTGATGACCGCGGCGACGGCGTACATCGTCTCGCCGGTCGACCTGCTCCCGGAGATCCCGTTGGCGATCTTCGGCCTGGCCGACGACGCGGTCATGGTCACCTGGCTGGCCGGCAGCGTGCTGGCCGAGACGGAGCGCTACCTGGAGTGGGAGGCGCGTCGAGACTCCGTCATCCCCGGGCGTGTGGTGCCCTGACGGCACGTACCCTGGGCTGGAATCCCCGAACCGTCTGCCCGGCCGCCCGTCGCCGGCGCCCAGGAGAAGGACACAACGAGGTGCAGTACTACGACAACGTCGTCGACCTGATCGGCAACACCCCCCTGGTGCGGCTGCGCAACGTCACGGCCGGCATCCAGGCCACCGTGCTGGCGAAGGTGGAATACCTGAACCCCGGTGGTTCGGTGAAGGACCGGATCGCCCTGCGGATGGTGGAGGACGCCGAGAAGGCCGGCATCCTGAAGCCGGGTGGCACCATCGTCGAGCCGACCAGCGGCAACACCGGCGTCGGGCTGGCCCTGGTGGCCCAGCTCAAGGGCTACAAGTGCGTGTTCGTCTGCCCGGACAAGGTCAGCCAGGACAAGCAGGACGTGCTGCGGGCGTACGGGGCCGAGGTGGTGGTCTGCCCCACGGCGGTCGCCCCGGAGGACCCGCGCTCCTACTACAACGTCTCCGACCGGCTGGCCCGGGAGATCTCCGGCGCCTGGAAGCCCAACCAGTACAGCCACCCGGCCAACCCGCGCTCCCACTACGAGACCACCGGCCCGGAGCTGTGGAAGCAGACCGAGGGTGAGATCACCCACTTCGTGGCGGGCGTGGGCACCGGCGGCACCATCTCCGGGATCGGCCGCTACCTGAAGGAGGCCTCCGACGGGCGGGTGCGGGTGATCGGCGCCGACCCGGAGGGCTCGGTCTACTCCGGCGGCACCGGGCGGCCCTACCTGGTCGAGGGCGTCGGCGAGGACTTCTGGCCGGAGACGTACGACCGGGGCATCGCCGACGAGATCGTGGAGGTCTCCGACAAGGCGTCGTTCGAGATGACCCGGCGGCTGGCCCGCGAGGAGGGGCTGCTCGTCGGCGGCTCCTGCGGCATGGCCGTGGTGGCCGCGCTGGAGGTGGCCCGCAAGGCCGGGCCGGACGACGTGGTGGTCGTGCTGCTGCCGGACGGCGGCCGGGGCTACCTCTCCAAGATCTTCAACGACCAGTGGATGGCCCGGTACGGCTTCCTCGACAACTCCGGCACCGAGCCCACGGTGGCCGACGCGCTGGCCAGCAAGCCGGGCGGGCTGCCCGAGCTGGTGCACGTGCACCCGACGGAGACGGTCCGCGACGCGATCGACTACATGCGCGAGTACGGCGTCTCCCAGCTGCCCGTGCTCAAGGCCGAGCCGCCGGTGGTCACCGGCGAGGTGGCCGGGTCGATCGCGGAGCGGGACCTGCTGGACGCGCTCTTCACCGGTCAGGCGCACCTGCACGACACCATCGAGCGGCACATGGGTGCCCCGCTGCCGATGATCGGCGGCGGGCAGCCGGTGAGCGAGGCGGTCGGCCTGTTGGAGAAGTCCGACGCCGCGCTGGTGCTGGTCGACGGCAAGCCCAAGGGTGTGCTCACCCGGCAGGACCTGCTGGCCCACCTCGGCGCCCACTGACCGACGAACGACCGGGCCCCGGCGGACGCGACCGCGTTCGGTCGGGGCCCGTCGCCGTTCCGGCCGGGCCGGCCGGTGCCGCGGCCGGTGCGGCACCGCGGCTCAGCGCGTCAGCTCGGTCGGCACGGCCACCACGTCGACGAAGGCGCCCTTGCGCAGCACGGTCACCGGCAGCCGGGTGCCGATCGCCGAGCCGAGCATGAGCCGTTGCAGGCCCTGACCGTCGCCGATCGGGTGACCGCCCGCGGAGAGGATCACGTCGCCGAGGTAGATCCCGGCCAGTCCGGCCGGGCTGCCCGGGACGACCTCGACCACGCGCAGCCCCCGTCGCTGACCGGTCCGCGCGGTCACCTCCGGCGGCAGCGGCACCGGGGCGCCGGCCACACCCAGCCACGCCCGACGGACCCGCCCGTCGGCGGTGAGGTCGGCGATGATCTGCCGGGTGGTGGCGTTGATCGGCACGGCCAGCCCCAGCCCGTACCCGGCCACGGCGGTGTTCACCCCGATCACCCGGCCGGTCGAGTCGGCCAGCGCCCCGCCCGAGTTGCCCGGGTTCAGCGCCGCGTCGGTCTGGATGACGTCCTCGATGAGCCGCGTCACCCGGCCGTCTCGGGCCGGCAGCGAGCGGCCCAGGCCGGAGACCACGCCGGCCGTCACCGAGCCGGCCAGCCCCATCGGGTTGCCCACGGCGACGACGAGCTGCCCGATCCGTAGCGCGTCGGCGTCGCCCAGCTCGACCGGCGGCACGGTGGTCTCGTCCACCCGCAGCACGGCGAGGTCCGACAGCGGGTCGGCGCCCACCACCCGGAACCGGGTCTCCGTGCCGTCGGCGAAGGTGGCCGTGCCGTCCCGCGCGCCCTGCACGACGTGGGCGCTGGTCAGGAGGAGGCCGTCGGTGCCCACGGTGACCGCGGAACCGGCGCCGGCCCCCCGCGCGGTCCGCACCGACAGGGCGGCCACGCTGGGCAGCACCCGGGCCGCCACGGTCGTGACCACCTGGGAGTACGCGTCCAGCGCGGCGGCCTCGGCCCGCTGCGGCGCGGTGTGCTCGGTGTCCATGCAGCCAGCAACGCCGCCGGATCGACGGCCATGCCCGGATCCGCTCAGAGCGAAACGCCCTACAGCGGTCGGGTGTAGCGCAGCTGGACGGTGAGCGCCGACCCGATGCGGTCCTCCCGCCGCACCCCGGCCGTCGACCAGCCGCCCCGCTCGTAGAAGCGCCGCGCGTGGTCGTTCTCGGCGAGCACCCAGAGGGCCGCCCGCTGCCAGCCCCGCTCCCGCATCGTCGCCAGCGCGTCGACCATCAGCTCCCGGCCGACGCCGCGCCCCTGCTCCGCCGGGTCGAGGTGGATGGCGTGCAGCAGGCCGGTCGACGGGTCACCCTCGTCGTCCGGGCCGACGTAGCTGAACCCGACCAGCCGGGCGTCGCGTTCGGCGACGGTCATCAGGTGGTCGTCCCGCTCCCAGCCCCACCGGTCGACCCAGTACTCGCCCATCGCCTCCGGCGTCGGGCTCGCCAGCGCCTCCGCCCCCAGGAACGACGAGTAGGCGGCGACGCGCGAGCGCTGGTGCAGCGCCCCGATCGACCGAAGGTCGTCGGCGGTGGCCCGGCGCAGTGAGACGGTCATCCCGGCGAGGCTACCCGGCGGGGCGGCACCTGGACGGTCGTGAGGTCCTCGGCGATCACCAGCTCCCCGTCGAAGTGCGCGCGGGCCTCGTCGTGGAACCGGCGCGGATCGGCGTACCGCTGGGAGAAGTGGGTGAGCACGAGCCGGCGTACGCCCGACTCGCTCGCCACCCGCGCGGCCTGCGCGGCGGTGAGGTGGCCGACCTCGGCGGCGAGCGCCGCCTCGGACTCCAGGAAGGTCGACTCGATGACGAGCAGGTCGGCGTGCTCGGCCAGGGCGTACACCGCGTCGCAGAGGCCGGTGTCCATCACGAAGGCGAACCGCTGCCCCGGCCGCGGGACGCTCACCTCGTCGCGGGTCACCCGGCGCCCGTCGACGTCCAGGTGGCCGGCGTGGATCAGCTCCCCGACGGCCGGGCCGGCGATGCCGTACGCGGCCAGCCGCTCCGGCAGCATCCGGCAGCCGTCCGGCTCGACCAGCCGGTAGCCGTACGTCTCGATGGGGTGCCGCAGCCGGCGGGCCTCCAGCGTGCCGCAGCCCAGCGCGATCCGCTGCCCGTCCGCCTCGATCGGCTCGACGCGCAGCTCGGCGGTCTCGTGGAAGCTGGTCGCGTGCCGCAGCCGGGCGAAGTACTCGGCGCCGCCGGCGGGAAAGTGCACCGTCACCGGGTGCGGCACGCGGTCCAGCGAGAGCCGCTGGATGGTGCCCGGCAGGCCGAGGCAGTGGTCGCCGTGGAAGTGGGTGACGCAGATCCGGGTCAGGTCGGTCGCCGTCACGGTGGTGTGCAGCAGCTGCCGTTGGCTGCCCTCACCCGGGTCGAAGAGGATCACCTCGTCGTCCCAGCGCAGCACGTACCCGTTGTGGTTGCGCTGCCGGGTCGGCGCCTGGCTGGCCGTCCCGAGCACCACCAGCTCGCGCATCGACACGACGGCTCCTCCGCTGCATATGAAGCGACCCCCGGGGTGTCCGCGCTCGCGCGCGGGCCGGCTGGACTTTGGCCGGCACCCCGGGGGTCGGGTGGCTGTCGTGGTTTCGCCGCACCGCTGCCACACGGTCTCGACGATGGTGCCTGTGCCCGCCTCGCGGCGGACGTGAATCACTGTCGAGGACAGCGGCTAGCGGACAGCCACCTCACGAGTCCGATTGCTATACAAGTCTGGACCACCTCCTTTCCCGTGTACCGCCACGCTATCGAGTCGCCGCGCGGCCCGGCAACGGATTTCGATCACATCGCGGACGGGAATGCGCGTCGCCCGCGGCGCGGGCCGCGGGCGACGGACGGTGGTGCGGGCGGGCTCAGCCGTCCCGCCGGGCGGCTCAGCCGGCGGTGCGGGCCACGCCCACCGGGCAGCTCAGCCCGTTCGGGCCGTGGTTGCAGTAGCCGTTGGGGTTCTTCGTGGGCGCCAGATACTGCTGGTGGTAGTCCTCGGCAAGGTAGTAGCTGCCGAGCCGGTCGATCTCCGTGGTGATCTCGCCCTTGCCGGCGCGGGCCACGATCGGCGCGAACGCGTCGCGGGAGGCGGTCGCGGTGGCCAGCTGCTCGTCGGTCGTGGCGTAGATCGCCGACCGGTACTGGGTGCCCACGTCGTTGCCCTGGCGCATGCCCTGGGTCGGGTCGTGGTTCTCCCAGAAGACCTTCAGCAGGTCCTCGTACGTGATCTTGGTGGGGTCGTAGACCACCTGGACGGCCTCGGCGTGCCCGGTCCTCCCCGAGCAGACCTCCTCGTACGTCGGGTTCGGCGTGTAGCCGCCCGCGTAACCGGCGGAGGTGGTGATCACCCCGGGGAGGGTCCAGAACAGCCGCTCAGCGCCCCAGAAACAGCCCATGCCGAAGACGGCGACCTGGCTGCCCTCCGGAAACGGGCCCTTCAGGGGGGTGCCCAGCACCTCGTGGCGGTCGGCGACCGGCATCGCGATCAGGCGGCCCGGCAGGGCCTGGTCGGGAGCGATCATCTCGGCCTTCATGCGGCGAAGGAACACGGTGGGACTCCTCTCGTGGCTTCCAGGCTGTGCAACACCGCCGGGTCACCCATCCTTACCCGCCCCACGCCCACCCAGGCGGGCCGCGTCAGAGCGCTTCCGCCACCCGGGTCGCGTACCCCGCCGCCTCGGCGTCGTCGGCGTAGCGGGTGCGGGGCCAGAAGAAGCCGCGCAGGCCGTCGCCCTTCGTCCGGGGCACGACATGGGTGTGCAGGTGCGGGACGGACTGGGACACCTTGTTGTTCATCGCCACGAACGTCCCACCAGCCCCCAGACCGGATTCCACGGCCACCGCGAGCCGCCGCACCAGCCCGAAGTACCCGGCGAGCGAGCCCGTCGGCAGGTCGGCGAGGGTCACCAGATGGGTACGCGGCACGACCAGGACGTGGCCCTTGAAGACCGGCCGGGTGTCCAGGAACGCCACCCCGTCCGGCTCGTCCGCGACTCGGAACGCGGGCACCTCACCCGCGACGATCCCGCAGAACACACACCCGGCCATCCGCCCAGGGTAGTGGCGGCCCGACCACGGCCGCGTGGCCGGTCCTGTCGCCGGCGTGACCCGCCCTCCGGGTTCCCCGCATCGGGGCGGGGTGGCGGACTAACGTCTCGGGAATGAACCACGGCTTCGAGACGCTCGCCATCCACGCCGGTCAGGACCCCGAGGCCCGCACCGGCGCGGTGATCACACCTATCTACCAGACCAGCACGTACGCGCAGGACGCCGTCGGGGCCCCGCGGCTCGGCTACGAGTACAGCCGATCCGGCAATCCGACCCGCGACGCGCTCCAGGAGTGCCTGGCCGCGCTGGAGGGCGGGCCGGTCGGTCTGGCCTTCGCCAGCGGCCTCGCCGCCGAGGACACGCTGCTGCGGACGGTCTGCAAGCCCGGCGACCACGTGGTGATCCCCGACGACGCCTACGGCGGCACCTACCGCCTGTTCGCCCGCGTGGTGGAGCGGTGGGGCCTCGACTTCACCCCGGCCAAGGTCTCCGACCCGGCCGCGATCCGGGCCGCCATCGTCCCCGGCCGCACGAAGATCGTCTGGGTGGAGACGCCGACCAACCCGCTGCTCGGCATCGCCGACATCGCCGCGCTGGCCGCCGTCGCGCACGACGCGGGTGCCCTGCTCGTGGTCGACAACACCTTCGCGTCGCCGTACCTGCAGCAGCCGATCGCGCACGGCGCCGACGTGGTGGTGCACTCGACGACGAAGTACATCGGCGGTCACTCCGACGTGGTCGGTGGCGCGCTGGTCGCCGCGGACGCCGGGCTCGGCGAGGAGTTGCGCTACCACCAGAACGCGATGGGCGCGATCAACGGGCCGTTCGACGCCTGGCTCACCCTGCGCGGCGTCAAGACCCTCGGCGTACGCATGGACCGGCACTGCGACAACGCCGAGCGGCTGGCCGCGTACCTGGACGGGCACGCGAAGGTCGCCGAGGTGATCTACCCGGGCCTGCCCACGCACCCGGGGCACGAGGTGGCGGCCAAGCAGATGCGCCGCTTCGGCGGGATGATCTCGTTCCGGGCCGCCGGTGGCGAGGAGCACGCCGTCGAGATCTGCAACCGGGCGAAGCTCTTCGTACTCGCCGAGTCGCTCGGTGGCGTCGAATCCCTCATCGAGCACCCGGGGCGCATGACACACGCAAGTGCTGCCGGCTCGCCGCTTGAAGTACCCGGCGATCTCGTGCGACTGTCTGTCGGCATCGAGACGGTCGACGACCTGCTCGCCGATCTGGAGCAGGCGCTGGGCTGACCGCTGTCTGGGGGAGGGTGGCCGTGCAGGACATCATGCCGACCTGGGTCGGGGCGACCGCCAAACAGATCGCCCGCGGCGTACGGCGGGGGGACGTCTCCGCCACCCAGGTCGTCGCGGACCACCTCGACCACATCGCCCGGGCCGACGCCGACCTCGCCGCGTTCCGCGCGGTCCGCGGCGGGGAGGCGATCACCGAGGCGGAGAAGGTCGACGAGCAGGAGGACCTGGCCAACCTTCCACTGGCCGGTGTGCCGGTGGCGGTGAAGGAGAACACTCCCGTCGCCGGCCTGCCCACCTGGAACGGGTCGGCCGCGGTGCGTACGCCGGTCGCCGAGGCCGACCACGAGGTGGTCCGACGGCTGCGCGGCGCCGGCGCGGTGATCCTCGGGGTGACCCGGATGCCGGAGCTCGGCCTCTGGGCGCTCACCGACGACGACACCGCCGTCACGCGCAACCCCTGGGACCTCCGGCGTACGCCGGGCGGCTCCTCCGGTGGCGCGGCGGCGGCGGTCGCCGCGGGCCTGGTGCCGATCGCGCACGGCAACGACGGCCTCGGCTCCATCCGGATCCCGGCGGCCTGCTGCGGTCTGGTCGGCCTCAAGCCGGGCCGGGGCGTCGTCCCCCGCCAGCTCGGCGCGGAGGACTGGTTCGGCCTCGTCGAGCACGGCATGCTCACCACGACGGTCGCCGACGCGGCGGTGGGCTTCTCGGTGCTCGCCGGGCGGCGCCCGGAGAAGCTGGTGCCGCCGCAGCGGCTGCGGGTGGGCGTCTCGCTCCGCTCGCCGGTGCGCGGCGTGTCCGCGGACGCGCCGAACCGGGACGCCGTGGCCACCGCCGGGCGACTGCTCGCCGCGGCCGGCCACGACACCGTGCCGGCCGACCCGGTCTACCCGACGAGGCTCGGCCTGCAGGGGATCGCCACCTGGTTCGCCGCGGCGGCCGCCGACGTCCAGGCCGGCGGCGTCGCCCGGCGCGACCTCCAGAAGCGCAGCCGCCGGCACGTCGCCCTGGGCGAGTGGGCGCAGCGACGCGGGTACGTGCGGGAGGCCGACCGGGCCGCCTGGCGGGAGCGGTCCGTCGGGTTCTTCACCGACCACTCGGTGGACCTGCTGCTCACCCCGGCGCTGGCCGGCGCGCCGCCGGAGGCGCTCGGCTGGTCCGGCCGGTCCTGGCGGGCCAACATGGCGGCCAACATCCGCTACGCCCCCTTCGCCGCGCCGTGGAACGTCGCCGGGCTCCCGTCGATCGTCGTGCCGGTGGGCCGGCGCCCGGACGGGCTGCCGGTGGCCGTGCAGTTGGTCGGGCCGCCCGGCTCGGAACTGCTGCTGCTCGGCGTCGCCGGTCAGTTCGAGATGGCCGCCCCGTGGGCGCGGCACGCCCCCGGCTACCCGCGGGTCGGAACGGGATCGCCAGCCGTCGCGTGATCGGGCCGGCGGTGGCGTCGCCGCCGGTCCCGCCACCGCCGGGTGGCACGATCGGGGCATGACGGAACTGGTCGGTCTCGCCGACGTACAGGCCGCGCGGGAACTGCTCGCCGGCGTCACCCGGACGACTCCGCTGGAGCCCTCCCGACCGCTGAGCGCGGTGCTGGGCGGACCGGCGTGGTTGAAGTGCGAGAACGTGCAGCGCGCGGGCTCGTACAAGGTGCGCGGCGCGTACGTGCGGATCTCCCGGCTGTCGGCGGAGGAGCGCGAGCGGGGCGTGGTGGCGGCGAGCGCCGGCAACCACGCCCAGGGGGTCGCGCTCGCCGCCGGTCTGGTCGGTACGCACGCCACGGTCTTCATGCCGGTGAACGCGCCGCTGCCGAAGGTGGCGGCCACCAAGGGGTACGGCGCGCAGGTCGAGTTGGTCGGCAACACGGTGGACGAGTCACTGGTCGCGGCGCAGACCTACGCGGAGCGGACCGGCGCGGTGTTCATCCACCCGTTCGACCACCGGGACGTGATCGCCGGCCAGGGCACCGTGGCGCTGGAGATCCTGGAGCAGTGCCCGGACGTGCGGACCATCATCACCGGCGTGGGCGGTGGTGGGCTGGTGTCCGGGATCGCGGTGGCGGCGAAGGCGCTGCGGCCGGACGTACGCGTCATCGGGGTGCAGGCGGCCAGCGCGGCGGCCTATCCTCCCTCGCTGCTCGCCGGGGAGCCGGTGCGCCTGCCGGCGTTCAGCACGATCGCCGACGGCATCGCGGTCGGCCGGCCCGGCGACATCACCTTCACCCACGTCAGCAAACTGGTGGACGACGTGGTGACGGTCAGCGAGGAGGACATCTCCCGGGCCCTGCTGATGCTGCTGGAACGCGGCAAGCAGGTGGTCGAGCCGGCCGGCGCGGTGGGTGTCGCCGCGCTGCTGGCCGGGGTGGTGGAGGTGGAGGCGCCGGTCGTCGCGGTGCTCTCCGGCGGCAACATCGACCCGCTGCTGATGCTGCGGGTGATCGAGCACGGGCTCGCGGCCGCCGGACGCTACCTGCGGTTCACCGTGCGCTGCTCGGACCGGCCGGGTCAGCTCGCCTCGCTGCTCGGCGAGATCGCCGAGCACCGGGCGAACGTCGTGGACGTGGAGCACCAGCGGGCCAACCCGCACCTGCACCTCGGCGAGGTGGAGGTGGCGCTGTCGGTGGAGACCCGCGGCGTCGAACACTCGGACACGCTGATCAGTGCCCTGCGGGCCAGCGGCTACCAGGTGGTCTTCGCGGGCGAGGCGTGACACCGGTCGGTGTCACGCCTCGCCACGGGTGGTGCGGTGGGCCGGGGTCGTCGCCCCGGCCGCCGGCTCAGCCGGAGAACGGCTCGAAACTGACCACGGTCACCTTGATGTCGGCGCCGCTGGGCGCCGTGTAGGTGCAGGTCTGCCCGGCCCGGCCGCCGAGGATGGCCTTGCCGAGGGCCGACTCGGGGCTGTAGACGGTCAGGTCGGTGGTGGACGCGATCTCCCGCGAGCCGAGCAGGAACGTCTCGGTGTCGCTCTGGTCGTCGTCGAAGTAGATCGTCACGACCATCCCCGGGGACACCGCGTCGGCGGTCGGCGCCTCGCCGACCTTGGCGGTGCGCAGCAGCTCCTGGAGGTAGCGGATGCGCCCCTCCGCCTTGCCCTGCTCCTCGCGGGCCGCGTGGTAGCCGCCGTTCTCCCGCAGGTCGCCCTCTTCGCGCCGAGCGTTGATCTCGGCGGCGATGACCGGACGGTTGGCGATGTGCTCGTCGAGCTCGGCCTTCAGTCGGTCGTACGCGTCCTGGGACAGCCAGGTGGCGGGCGCCTCGTTGCCAGTGGACACAGGCGTTCTCCTCGAATGTGCGTGGCTGACGACAGGTGAAGTTCCAAGTTACCAGTGTGGTACGACACGCAGGTGGCGTCGATCACCACCGTGCGGGGCGGTCGGCGACGGGCGGTTCAGCCCGTGGTTCAGCCGGGCGGTCGGCAGCGCAGGACCTCGCCGATGAAGGCGCGGCCGCTGGTGGCCAGCACGTGCTCGACGGTGAGGTGCCGCTCGCCGGGCGGCGCCGTGACGGTGACCTGTTCCCGGGCGACCTCGGCGCCGGACCGGTCGCGGGCGCGCAGGAGGCACACCGCGGAGCCGCCCTCGGGCACGGTCACCCGGAACTCGACCCGGACGCGGCTGTCGGTGATGTCCGTGTAGGTCACCACCTGGGCGTCGTAGTTCGGGTCGCCGTACTGCTGGTAGAGCCGGACCGCCATGACGGTCAGGACGGCCACCAGGACGGTCAGCGCCAGCACCGCCAGCACGACGGGACGGCGTCCGCCCGGCTCCCGGCGACGGCCGTACCGCCCGGGCGGGAAGACCGGTGCTTCCGGGGTGATTGTGGCGTGCGTCTCGCTCACCGGCGGGTATCTCCTGGCGTGGTTGTCGGTGGCATCGGCAAGAATGGCAGAGTCCATCCTCCCAGCCCGGCTCCGGGTCAAGCATGGCAGGTCGCCCGTCGGCGTCGACCGCCGTCGCCACACGGAGCCGCCGCGAGGGGAGGATTCCGGCAGGTCGGCCGGCCGGCCAGCGGGCCGATCCAGACGAGGAGTGCCGAAGTTGGCAGAACAGTTGCGTCTCATGGCCGTCCACGCCCACCCGGACGACGAGTCCAGCAAGGGCGCCGCGACCACGGCGAAATATGTCGCCGAAGGGGTGGACGTCCTGGTCGTGACGTGCACCGGTGGTGAGCGCGGCAGCGTGCTCAACCCCAAGCTCGACCAGCCCGAGGTCTGGGCGAACATCGCCGACATCCGCCGCGCCGAGATGGACGCCGCCCGGGCGATCCTCGGCATCGAGCAGGCCTGGCTCGGCTTCGTCGACTCCGGGCTGCCCGAGGGTGACCCGCTGCCGCCGCTGCCCGAGGGGTGCTTCGCCCTGCAGGACGTCGAGGTGGCCGCCGGCCCGCTGGTGCGGCTGATGCGCCAGTTCCGTCCGCACGTCGTGACGACCTACGACGAGGAGGGCGGCTACCCCCACCCCGACCACATCATGTGCCACAAGGTGAGCGTGGCGGCCTTCGAGGCCGCGGGTGACCCGCAGCGCTACCCGGAGCTGGGCGAGCCGTGGCAGCCGCTGAAGCTCTACTACGACATCGGCTTCTCCAAGGGCAAGATCATGGCGCTGCACGAGGCGATGCTCGCCGCCGGCCTGGAGTCGCCCTACCAGGAGTGGCTCACCCGCTGGGAGGACCGCCCCGACAAGGGCCCGCGGATCACCACCCGGGTCGAGTGCGCCGAATACTTCCCGGTCCGCGACGACGCGCTGCGCGCGCACGCCACGCAGGTCGACCCGGACGGCTTCTGGTTCCAGGTGCCGATGGACCTGCAGCAGCGTGCCTGGCCGACGGAGGACTACGAGTTGGCGCGCTCGATGGTGGACAGCCCGCTGCCCGAGTCCGACCTCTTCGCCGGTGTGCGCGAGACGGCGCATGCCCGCTGATCCGGCGCGGCGCTACGCTGGTCACCAGTCGCACACCGGAGGAACGCCATGCTGACCGCTGCACAGGTGCTCGCGGAGAACAACTTCGGGGACACCCGCACGGGTGGCCTGGCCGGGCCGATGGGCCTGTTCCTGATCCTGGTGCTGGGCACCGCCACCGTTCTGCTGATCCGCAACATGAACGCCCGGCTGCGCCGGCTGCCCGACCGGTTCCCCGCGCAGGGGCTGCCGGCGGAGGCCGGTCGGGCGGACGCCGGAGTCACCGATCCGACAGACGGGACCGGAGCGGTGGATTCATCCTCTGACTCTCCCAACGCGCGTCAGCAGCACCGGAACGGCTAGTCCGCGCATGAATCACGCCCAACCCGGTGGTCGCCCCCTGTTGCGACCACCGGGTTTGGCTTAGCCTTCCGCCGGGGGGACCAAAAGTCCCCGAGCCGTGCGCGGGAGGGGGCGCCGATGACCGTCACAGCAGCGGCGGCCCACCGCACCCTCGCGCGGCCGGCGCACGGAGCGGGTCGGTGACCTCCGGCAGGGCCGGCGATCAGGTCGACCGGCCCGGAATCCGCGGCGTGCCACCCCGGGTGCTGGTCCTCACCGCCGCGGTCACCCTCACCGCCCTCATCGCCGCCGTGGTCGGGCTGACCCTGCCGGCCGGGCTCCCGGTCGACGACCCGCTGCCCCCGCCGGCGCGCTACGCCATCGCCGTCGCGGTGCTCGCCCTCGCCCAGCTCGCCCGGCTGCGGTTCCGCGCCGCCGCCGGCATGGTGAGCATCAGCTGGGGCGAGGCGGCGCTGATCATCTGCCTCTATCTGGTGCCCGCCGGCTGGCTTCCCTCCGCGACCCTGCTCGGCGCCGGGCTGGCCTGGACCGTGCTGTCGCTGGTCGGCGAGCGCCGGCCGACGCTGGAGATCGTCCGGATCGCCGCGTCGCTGGCCGCCGCGTCCGCGCTCGCCGTGTCGGTCACCACCGCGCTCGGGCGGCCGATGCTGGCCGCGCCCACGCCGGCGCTGGCCGGTGCCCTGGTCGCCGGCTCGGTGACCTACCTGCTCGTCACGGCCTGGCTCGGTGGGGTCACGCTCGGCCTGCGGCACGGGGTGCCGATCGGGCCGCCGCTGCTCGCGGCGCTGCGCGGCAAGTGGCTGATGTTCGTCGGCAACGTCGCGGTGGGCCTGCTCGTGGTGGTGCTGCTGGAGATCGACCCGCGCTGGTTGTTGCTGCTCCCGCCGCCGCTCTGGCTGCTCCAGCAGACCTACCGGCACCGGCTGCGCGTCGGCCAGGAGCGCCGGACCTGGCGCGCGTTCGCCGACGCGACGGCCGCGCTCAACCAGCTCGACGAGCGGGGGGTGGCCACGGCCGCCGTGACCGGCGCGCTCACGCTGTTCCAGGCCGAGCTGGTCGAGGTGGACGTGGCGCGCGGCGACGGCCGCTGGCGACGCTACCGGGGCGATCCCGCCGGTGGGCTGGTCGACCGGGAGATCGCCGAGCCCGCCGCCGCCGAGCCGGACGAGCACGAGCTGGTGCGTCCGCTCACCGTCGGGGCCGTGCCGGTCGGCCGGCTCCGGGTGCGCTTCCCCCGGTCCGCGCCGCCCGGCGGGCGCGAGCGGGACGCGCTCGCCGCGTTCGGTGAGGCGCTGGCCGCCGCGCTGCACGACGCGGCGACCCACCGTGAGCTGCGGCTCGTCACCGCCCGTTCGTCGTACGAGGCGGTGCACGACCCGCTCACCGGCCTGGTCAACCGGGTGGCCCTGCTGAGCAAGGGGGACCAGGCGCTGCGGCAGCTCGCGCACGACCACCCCGTTGCGCTCCTGCTGCTCGACATCGACCAGTTCCGCGAGGTCAACGACACGTTGGGTCATGCCGCCGGTGACCAGTTGCTGCGGCTGACCGCCAACCGGCTCGGGGCGCTGGCCCGCAACGGTGACCTGCTCGCGCGGCTCGGCGGCGACGAGTTCGCGCTGCTGCTGACGTCGGTCCCGGTGATCGGCGACCGGACCGCCCCGATGGCGTACGCGCTGCGCCAGGCCCGCGAGATCGCCGAGCGGCTGGCCGCGCCGACCGAGGTCGCCGGGGTGCGCATGTCGGTCGAGGTGTCCGTCGGTGTGGTGGTGGCCGACGCGGGCACCGCCGACCTGACCGAGCTGCTGCGCCGGGCCGACATCGCCATGTACCAGGCCAAGGAGGGCGGCGGCAGTGTCGCCCCGTACGACAGCACCCGCGACGCCGCCAGCACCGACCAGTTGGCGTTGCTGGCCGAGCTGCGTGAGGCGCTCACGGTGGACGACCAGCTGGTGCTGGCGTTGCAGCCGGCGGTCGACCTGACCACCGGCGCGCCGACCGGTGTGGAGGCCCTGATCCGGTGGCGTCACCCGCGGCGCGGCTGGCTGAGCCCGGTGGACTTCATCCGCCCGGTGGAGAACAGCGAGCAGCTCGGCACGTTCACCCGGTACGTGCTGGACAAGGCGTTGCGGGTGGCCGCCGACTGGGCCCGCGCGGGGCTGGACATCCCCATCTCGGTCAACCTGTCGGCGCGGAGCCTGCTCGACCCGCGACTGCCGGTGGAGATCGCGGAGGCGCTGCGCCGGCACAAGGTGCCGCCGCACCGACTGGTCCTGGAGATCACCGAGACGGTGGTGATGAGCGAGCTGGAGGTCATCGACGAGGTGCTCGCCACGCTCCGGTCGATGGGCGTGCAGCTCGCGGTGGACGACTTCGGCACGGGGTTCTCGTCGCTGACCTTCCTCACCCGGATCGCCGTGGACGAGCTCAAGGTGGACCGCTCCTTCGTGATCCGGATGGTCGACTCCCCGGAGGCGGCGGCGATCGTCCGCACCACCGTCGGCCTGGCGCACGAGCTGGGGTTGCGGGTGGTGGCCGAGGGCGTGGAGACCGCCGAGCAGCGCTCCGCGTTGGCCGAGCTGGGCTGCACGGCGGCGCAGGGCTACCACTTCTTCAAGCCGATGCCCGCCGACAAGATCGGCGCGGTGCTCGGCACCCTCCTCGACGAGGCCCGCCCCAACGTCTTCCCCCTCCGAGCCGACGGCGCCTCCTGACCCCCGCCGAGCTGCGCGTTGATCATGAAGTTTATGGCGCCGACACGCCGGTCCGGGTGGCGATAACTTCATGATCAACAGGGTGGGGTCGGATGGGATGGTTATGGTCGTCGGGTGAATCGACTCGCCGACGCCACCTCGCCGTACCTGCTTCAGCACGCCGACAACCCGGTCGACTGGTGGCCGTGGTGCGAGGAGGCGTTCGCCGAGGCCCGCCGGCGGGACGTGCCGGTGATCATCTCGGTGGGCTACGCGGCCTGCCACTGGTGCCAGTAAAGTATCAGAAGCATGAGTGGTAGCACGAGCCCCAGTTGCCCCGCAAGGTAGGGTGATCACGGGTCTGTCGAGCTAGGAGGGTCGCGGTGCGCGCATTGACGTCCGAGGAGTCGGGACCTAACGACCTGGAGCTTCGTGGCACCCCTCCCGGGCTGCCGCCGTTCGCCGAGCTGCTGGCTCGCCACCCCGACGGGATCTTCGTCGGCGCCTACTCCCGCATCTCCGACGACTGGCGCAAGAACAACTCGAAGAAGGCCCACGCGTCCGCCTGGTCGGCCGGCAAAGGTGTTGCAAACCAGCACCGCCGCAACGACACGAGCGCCGGACGGCACGGGCTGATCATCGTGCATCGCTACACCGACAACGACATCTCCGCATCGAAGACCGACCTCGTCCGCCCTGACTTCCGGGCCATGCTGCGGGATCTGCGCGCCGGCCGGACCACGACCGGCTACCGCCTGGACGGCATCATCGCCGTCGACCAGGACCGCATCGAGCGCAGTGCGGCGGACTGGGAGAGCTTCGTGGATGCTCTGACCAAGAAGTCCGGTCGCCTCTTCTGGACGCCGTCGGGGTCGATGGACCTCGAAGAAGAGGGCGAGCTGCTGAAGTCGGGCATCCAGTCGCTGTTCAACCGGGTCGAGTCGAAGAAGAAGAAGCGGCGCATTCGCGACTGGCACCAGGACCTCATTCTCGACGGGCTGCCGCACAGCGGTCCGCGGCCGTTCGGCTGGGAAGAGGACAAGATGACGCTGCGCCCGGCCGAGGCCGACTTTCTGGCGTGGGCGATCCGCGAGCGGATCAAGGGCAAGGCGCTGCCGACGCTGTGCGCCGAGGCGAAGCGGCGCGGCCTGACGGGCAGCCGGGGCGGAGAGATCAAGCCGACCACGTTGGCGCAGATGATGACCGCCCCGCGCGTCTGCGGCTACCGGGCCAACCGGGGCGTGCTCGCGGTGGACGGCAACGGTGCGCCGATCGTCGGCAAGTGGGACACCATCGTTGAGCCGCAGGAGTGGGAGGCGGTCTGCGCGACGTTTGGCGCGGGCAGCACCTACCTGCACCGGGGGCCGTCCGCTCCCCGCGTCACCGGCAAGCCGAAGACGGTGAAGTACCTGGCGTCGCAGTTGCTCCGGTGCCTGAATCCCGTCGAGAGTGACGGGGTGCAGCGGCTCTGCAACGGCTCGCTCAACGGGAGTCCGACGCGGTCGGCGCGGAGCCCGTACACCTACAGGTGCAGCGCCTGCAACAAGAACGCGGTGTCCGGGCCGATGGTGGACCGCCAGCTCACGCGGCTGCTGCTGGCCAAGCTGAGCCAGGCGCAGGTCACCTATCGCAAGCCCGAGCTGGTGTGGCCGATGGAGTCGACACTGAAGGACCTGGCGGACCGGCTCGCCGGCCTGGAGCAGCGGTGGATGTCGGGGGTCGTCGACGACGAGCAGTTCTATCGCCTGTCGCCGGGACTTCAGGCTGAGGTGCGGAAGCTGCGGGCCGAGCGCGCCCGGTGGGAAATGGAAAATGCGGCCGGCTCCGAAGAACCGGCCGACATCATCCGCAGGTGGCGCAGTGGCGAATACGATCTCGCTCAGCGCCGGAAGATCTTGTTTGACGTGTTCCTGGCTGTCCAGGTGAAGCCGGGGCAGAAGGGGGTCAAGAGGCCGGACCCCCACCGGCTCAAGCCGGTCTGGCGGCGCTGAACTCGACGCCGAGAAGTTCCCCCAGGGCCGCCCACCGCTCCTCGTCCCACTCCGGCGAGGCTGCTAGGTGGGCGGCTACCCAATCGTCGATCTCGGCGTCCAGGACGTCGTCGAATGGGCCTTGCCGACCGTTGGTCGAAGTGCTCACAGACCGGCCCCGAGGATATCGCCCTCGTCGTCGTGGGGCTCGAACTTGACCTCGCCGGTCTCCATGTCGCAGTAGTGCTCGACGCGGGCCTCGTAGAACGAGGAGATGGCGAGCGCCCAGTCCGCGTCCGGCATGTCCTCGGCCTGCGGGTACTGCGCGATCAGGTCGACCTTGACGAGGTCGGTCAGGATTCGCATCGCGGCCTGCATGTGGCCCGTGGCCTTCAGCCGGCCGAGGTAGCCGTCCTCCTGGTAGCTGAGGGCGCTGGCCAGGTGGGCGAGCGTGCCGTAGAGGATGCCGCGGAGGCAGGAGTTGCAGGCTGCCAGCGGCTCCTGGGTGCCGGTGACCCCGGCGAGGTGGCCGATGACGTCCGGGGGAAGCTGGTTGTCGGTCATGCGCTCTCTCCGTTCAGAAAATCGGCGATGGCGAGGTGTCCCGCCCGAAGGCGCAGGCTCACGGCCTGCCGGCTGACGCCCTGGATGCGGGCGATCTCGTCTTGAGTGAGTCCGTGGTGGTGGTGCAGGCTCAGTGCCTCGGCGATGACGTCGAAGCTGAGCGCGTACAGGGCTGCCCAGGCTCGGGCCATGTCGACGGCCATCGCTTGCGCGTCGGGGTCGCGGGTGTTGGTGGCTTGGCGTGACGTGGGGTCGACGCAGGCGCACCGGCCGCACTGGTCGTGGCCGCCGTGGCGGTGTTCGCAGACCTTGTGCTCGCCGTCGACCGTGCAGCCCTCGTCCCACTGGTCGTCTTGGCAGGTGTGGCCGCAGGTGCCGGCTCCGCGCCGGCAGCGGTCCACCCGGGGCTCCCGGGTGACCCAGGGAGCGTGTCCCCAGGCCACCGGGAGCATCACTGCGACCAGCTCGGGGGAGTAGCGGCCCCGCCAATCCAGCGATCGGTAGGAGCCGGGAGCCCCGACGCTCACGCGTCCTCCAGCGTCGACAGGTAGACGGTGGCGCTGGCCTTCGGTGCCCCGTACTTGACGAGGCCGTTCAACTCCTGGACGAGTCGGAAGGTCAGCAGGCTCGGGTCGAGGCCCTGGAGCCGTTCCTTGGTGGCGGCGAGGATGAATCCCTCCTGACGCAGGTCGTCGTACTCGGCGAGCATGTTCACCGCCCGGTCCCGGTACTTGGCGGCGACGATGGCGGCGGCCGACTCGACCGCGGCTACGGTGTCGGCGTCGTCGAGGACGCTCCAGTCGGCTTCCATAGCAAGAGATTCTATAGCAAGAGATTCCTTAGCAAGATCGGTCACGACACGCTCCTCACCTGAGTACCGGACACCCGAGTGCTGGACCTGGACCAGGCGCCGCACGCCCGGCACTGCCACCGCTGGTACTTCCCGAGCTGCGTGTAGGCGTGCCCCTCCCGACGGAGGTCACCAGCCCCACACTGCGGGCACACGGTCTCGTCGCCGCTGTGAAGCCGGGCGTTCGGAGCCCCCGGCAGCCAGCCACCGAGCCGGTCGTGCAGCTCCTCCAGCAGCACGACGTCCCGCTTGTTGTACTCCTCCATCTCGCGCCAGGCCGACGCCTCACCGGCCATGCAGCGCACCCAGAGGTCGAAGCCGGAGTGCTTGACCTTCCCCTCCAGGCCGAGCGCCGTGCTCACGTGCGCCAGCTTGTTGCTAGGGAACCTGAACTGCTTGCGCACCTGGCGTAGAAGGTCGAGCTGCTGGAACGGGGCCGGCGGCGCCATCTCCGCCAGCAGGAATTCCCGGTTGAGGTGCGGGATGTCGAACGGGCCGCCGTTGTAATGCACCACCAGGTCGGCGGCGCTGAGCGCGGCGTGCGTCTCGTCGAGCATTCCGCGGTGACCCGGGGAGTGGTCGCTGACGAACGTGACCTTCTTGTCGCCGCGCCACTTCCAGGAGACGCTGAGCACCTGGCCGGCGTCGACCAGCCGGTCCAGCGGGATGTTCTCCCGCCAGAGGCTCCAGACGTACGCCAGGTTCGGCGACGTCTCGATGTCGATGTAGAGGGTCTTCACGCCGTCACGACCTTGACGATGTTCTTGACGTTGTGGATCGTCACCGGCTTCGGCGCGTCCTTGTACTCCTCGACGTAGTCCTTGAGGACGCCGGGAACGTACTGCCCCTTGAACTCCTGGCGCTTCCGCCGGCTCGCCCGGTCCGACTCCCAACCCCAGGTCAAGGGGAAGCGTCGGTTCATCTCCTCCTCGGAGATCACCTCACCCGTCGTCTCGTGCGTGTAGAGGTAGTGAGCCCGGGTCTCCCAGTGCTTGTCGCTGGCGTACGGGTCGATGCCCTTGCCGGTCCGCTTGTCGCGGTAGCGGGTGCGGTTGTAGCTCGCGCCCCAACGGGCGCCCTCGGTGCGCTCGATCTGCGCCGTCTTGCCGTTGTACGACAGCAGCTTCCCTAGCACGATCTGCACCGACCGACCGGACATCTGCGGGTAGACCACGGTGTCGCCCGGCTCGATGACGTTGCCGGTGATGTCCTTCAGGACCGTCTCGTCGCTCACGCTGCCTCCTGCATCGGAATGGTCACCACGTACGCCCCCTGGAACTCGGTCACGTCTGCCGCCCGGAAGGGCCTGTCGAACAGCAGCCAGCCGGGGACGCCGTCACGGAAGCCCACGAATCCCCACTCGGCACCGGACGGTGACGTGTAGGTCGTCAGGCCGTCCTCGATGCGGATCTCGCCCTCGGCGGGCCAGCCGGTGCGGATGATCTCCGCGTCGTGGTCCACGATCACCGGGTCGTTCACGCCGGCACCTCGAAGTCCTGGAAGGCGTTGGGGGCGATCCGCTTCAGCTCGATCAGGATCTCCCGGGCGACCTGGTAGAACTCCAGGTCCGCCAGGGGCTCGCCGTTCGCGTCCAGCTCCAGCCGCTTCCTTAGCACGTCGCGCCAGGCGCGCAAGTTGCCGGTGACGAGGATCTTCGTCTCCGTGCCGCCGGGCAGGACGTGACGGGCCGCCTGACGCGCCTCCTTGCGGAGGTAGCCCTGCTCGTTGAGGTCGTCGACCAGCGTCCCGTAGGCGTCGAAGGCGTTCTCCACCGCCTCCTGCATCCAGTACCGCACCGGGTCCGACACGGGAGCCAGGCCCGGGTGCTCGACGAACTCGAAGGCCCCCGCATCCACGTATCGCTGGCTGACCTCGCTGAAGCTGAGGTGCCGGTGGCGGATCAGCTCGTGCGTGAAGTTGCGGGTGACCCCGTCGATGTAGAAGGTCGCCGAGGCGTGCTCCAGGACCGAGAAGTGACCCTTCTCGATGATGTTCGCGACGTAGCCCTTGTTCGTGGCGGTCGCCGGGTTGGGCCGGTTCCACGACAGGTAGCACAGCCGGCCGCCCTGCTCCACCAGCTCGTCCGCGTGGGTCTCGAACACCCACGGCTCAGTCGAGGCGACGGCGTGCGACACGTAGCCGGGGATATCGCGCTCGATGTGGGTGTGGGCGATCAGTAGGACTCGCATCAGGCGTTCCACTCTCCTTCGGGCCAGACGATGCGCTGGACGCCGTGAAGCATCAGCGCGAAGTGACAGTCGCGGCAGGGCTGTCGGGTCACATAGCAAGTGACGGCCTGCTCGGTGTCGGGCAGAAACAGCAGGGCGTTCATCTCGGCGTGCGTCGCGATGCACTCGCCCGTCCCGCTGTCGTAGGGGGCGTAGGGCGGGCACTCCTCGTAGCTGAGCTGACCCCGGGGGCAGGCGCCCTCCAGGCAGCCCGGCTTGCCGGGCATGACGCCGTTGTAGCCGGTGCCGCAGGTGGAGCGGTTGGCTCGCACCAGGACCGCGCCGACCTGACTGCGGGTGCAGTCACCGCGGCGAGCCGCCGCCTGGGCGAGGCCCATGAAGTAGTCGTCGAAGGTGGGTCGGCTCACTGCTGCGCCGCCGGGATGGGCAGCTCGTCGAGCAGGAACAGGGCGTACGCCAGCACGGTCTCGTGCGAGATCCTGTGGGAGCCGAAGGCGTTGTCCGTGCGCAGGTCCTTGGCGACGTTGGCCGCCAGGAACAGCGCCTCCACGCGCGCCGGGTCGAGCGGCTCCAGCTCCTTCTGGGCCGCCTCGTAGCCCTGCTGGAACGCCTCGGCCCGCTCGCTGCCCGGGACCTCCTCGTGCGGACGCAGCTTGGCCCGCAGCTCGGCCACCGCCTCGGGGGTCAGCTCGACGCACTCGGTGACGCCCTTGGCCGTGGTCACCGTGGCCGTGATGGGGGCATCCGGGCCGTAGTCCTCGACGGTCAAAGAGTCGCCGAACTGGTCGATGTGCTCGAAGATCCGGATCATTCCTGTCCCCTCTCAATCAGGGCGTACAGCCCTGCCGTGCCCTCTGCGAGGTAGGTTTCGGTCACGTCGCCGATGCTGAGCTGGACTCCGCGGGCTTGCCGCATCGCGCGGCTGACTCGGGCGACGAACTTGGCGCCCGCGTCGTCCGGGTCGCCCCAGACCCAGACTCGGCTGAAGCCGGCGAGCATCCGCCTGTGGTGGCCCTGCCAGCCCGAGGCGCCGGGAATGGCGACCGCAGGCAGGCCGACCTGGTTGAGGATCATCGCGTCGAACTCGCCCTCGGCGACGTGGATCTCGTCGTCGGCCGAGTGGATCGCCGGGATGTAGAAGACCCGGCTGGGCTCGTCCTCCAGGCTCATGTACTTGCCGTGGCCGTAGTCGCGCCGGCAGTCTTCGTGGCCGGCGATGCACCGGAAGCGGACGCTTACGGCCTGGCCGTCGTGACGCAGGTACGGGATCGCCAGCCAGCCCTCGTACTGGCCGTGGCCGGGCATCGGGTCACTTACGACGCCAAGACGGTTTGTAACCGCCGTTTCTCGGCTGATTCCCCTTCGCAGCAGGAACGCTGCGGCGTCGGAAGTAAGAGCCGCCTGATACCGGCTCACTGCCTCGTCCAGCGCCATCCGCTGAGAGTCCGAGCTGGGCCGCAAGGGCTCGCGCTCGCTCAAAGTTCACCCCCTCCTTCTCCATCAGCAGGGTCCAGACGTCCCCGCCCTTGCCGCACCCGTGGCAGTGCCACAGGCCCTCGTCCAGTCGGACCGAACAGCTCGGGCTCCGGGAGCTGCCCTGCTCCTCGTGGATCGGGCACCAGACCATCTGGATGTTTCGTGGCTTGACCGTGACGCCGTAGTGTTCGAGGACCGCCTCCAGAGAGGGCCGGTCGGCGTCGGCCGGCGCCTCTCTGGCTCGCGGGCGCCAGGCGGTCACGTCGCCTTGGCCCTCGTCTTCTTCTTGGCGGCCTGGGCGTACTTCTCGCACGCCCCGTGTCGTCCGCAGACGATGCAGTAGCCCCGGGCGGAGCCGTCCATGCTGTGTGCGTACGCCGGGTGGCCGCAGCCCTCGGTGGTGCAGAAGCCGTAGCCTCCGCCCTGGCGTTCCTCCGCCGTGGCCCCGAGGCCGCGGACCGGCACGACTCCCCATCGAGTCGGGTCGCCGGGGAGCAAGGTCCCCTGCCACTTGGTGCCGAGAGCCTTGGCTTCGGGCTCGCTGGCGAACGGTCCGAACGCGACCGCCTGTCCGTCTCGGTTGACCACCAGGACGTGCCAGTCCCGGAACCAGAGCATGTCCACGACCTCGCGGATCAGGGCCTTGGCCATGTCGTCGGCGCTGTCGAAGTCGTCGGACTCCAGGATGTCGATGACCGGCTGGACCTCCTCCTTGCGGGGGGTGAACCTCACGATCGCCTCCTTCGCGGCTGTCGCTTCTTCTTCGGTCGCCCGGGGGCGATGACGGTCCGGCCGAGTGCTCGCGTAGCCGGCGGCTCACGCAGGTAGTCGGCCATCTTCTGCGCCTTCGTGTGGTCCTTGAGCCGCCCGATCAGCCGGGTGTTGCAGTAGGGGCAGAGGATGCCCCGCACCGGCCCGGCCTGGCCGTTGGCGTGCTCGTGGTCCAGGTGGAAGACCTCCTCGGAGCCGTCAGGCTTGGTCCGCGGCTTGCGCTCGCAGATCCCGCACCCGCCGCCCTGCTCCTCCAGGATTCGGTCCCACTCGGCGAGGGTGATGCCGTAGACCTTCTCGATCCAGGCCGCGCGGGCGGCCTGCTTGGAGCAGGCCGACCCGCAGAACTTCCGTCGACGGCCCGTGAGCAGGCCGCCGCAGACGACGCAGTCGGTCACCAGAGCAGCAGCGCTGCCGCCGTGGCGCCGACACCGCAGAGCAGGCCCAGGACGGCGCAGACAGCCATGACCGCGACCACGATCGCGGCGTCCCGCGCACTCGGCTTGTTGGGTTCCATAGCAAGTCCTATCAGACGATGACGGAGTAGGCGGCGCTGTTGTACGCCCGGTCGGCGGCGTACATCGTGGAGCCGAGCTGCCAGTCGCTCTCGTCCCAGACCGCGCCCTGCTGCAACGCCTCCTCGGCGGACAGGTTGGCGATGTCGCGGGTGGCGACGGTGACGGCGTACTCGGCGGGGAAGTCCTCGGGGATCTCCACCGCGACGTCCGCGTAGACCTTCTTGATGAAGGTGACGACGATCGTCTTGGTCTTCGGCGCGGTGCTCATTCGCAGTCCTCCTCGGGTCCGTCCTCGTCCCAGCAGTCGATGTCGTTCCAGAGGGCCTGGTTCATCTCCCAGTCCCGCTGCGTGTCGGTCATGGAGTTCCACTCGTCACGGGAGTAGCCGGTGTCGTACTCGTATCCGTAGGTGATGTTCGAGAAGGCCGAAAACTTGAGAACGACGCTCAAGGGGTGTCCTCTCTACCGCGCGTGGAAGCGGGTCAGGTCCGGCTCGGCCCGCATGACGGCGTACCGCCGCGCGGTCGGGTCGGATGGCCCCATGCGCTGCTTGATGCAGGCGATCTTGTAGGCCAGGGTGTTCGGGTCCAGGGCCACCGACAGGGACAGCTCGGGCTTCTCGCTCAAGCCGCCCTTGACCTCGTTGCGCCCCGGAGGGTCGAAGGGCGCCGCCTTGGCGTCCCACGACTTGTCGGAGGCGTGGTGCAGCAGGATCGTCGTGGCGCCGGTCTCGCGAGCGAACGCGGTCGCGTTGCTCATGACGTTCATCTGGACCGTGTAGTCCGCCTCGGCGCCCTCGAAGTCCATCAGGTTGTCGTAGACCACGACCTGCGGGTAGCTGTCCCACAGCTCGACGTACGCCTCCAACTCCTGATCGACCGACGGCCAGTCGAGCTGCCCGAAGGCGAACGTGATCGGCACGGACTCGATGGCGTCCAGCGCCTCCCGCCTCGCCTGGCCACCGCTGAGCATCCGGACCTCGATGGACTCGGTGGGCTCGCCGAGGAACATGCTCGCGATCCGCGACGAGGCGGTGAACGGGCTCATGTCGGCCGAGAAGTAGAGCGTGGGCAGGCCCATCTGAGCCACCCACCACAGCGCGAATCCCGACTTCTGCGTACCGGACCGGCCGGCGACCATGACGACCTCGCCGTGCCGGGGCCGGACCCCCATGTCGTACAAGGGCTGGAGGTCCGGCACCCGGGGCAGTTCGCGTCCAGACTCAGCGTGCAGGCTGAGCGATCTGCCAGGCGTCAGCACTAGAAGCTCGGCACGTCCGCGAGCGCGGCCTGCATCTTGGCCTCACGCTGCTCGTAGTAGGCCGCGGCCTTGTCGTAGTCGGCGTCGCGCGGGAGCCGGAAGACCCAGCTCTTGTTGCCGCCGTTCTTCGGCTGGTAGTGCAGGAGCGTGGCGATCAGGGCCGGCGCGGAGTCGCCGGACTTCTTGGCCTCCTCCATCAGCTCCTTGAGGTCCTTGGCCATCACGGTCGCGTTGATCTCGACGACCTCGACCGACGACGGCTCGCCCTTGTCCAGGGCCTCCTGGGTCCGGAAGGTCGTGACCCGGGTCTTGACGTGGTCCCGGAGGCCGAACTTGCCCTGCACGCCCTCGCGGACGCTCAGCGGCTCGAAGATCAGCGCCAGGTCGGCCGCGTGGTTCTCCGGCCGGAAGAACGGGGGGAGGTCGCCGCCGATCGTGTCCTTCTTAGCAAGTGCCATCAGTTGCCACCCTCCTGGAGAGACTTACCCTTCGCCCGCCACGCGGCCTCGACGACCTCGTTGAGCGGGTTGTTGGTGACCCAGAACCGCTTGAGCTGGTCCACCGTGGTTGCAGCTTCGATTTCGTCCAGCAGCTTCTTGTTGGGGTCCGCCGGAGGCTGTTCCTCCGTGGCGGCGGCCTGCGCCGCGATCCACGGGTCGTTGCCGGCGGTCGCGGCCTTCTCCTGAGCCGACGAGCCGCGGATGACCCGCCCGCCCAGCTCCCGACCGACGTTGGTCAGGGCGTGAAAGAGCTGGTTGGCGTTGTGGATGGCCTCGATCAGCGTGAAGTCACCCTCCAGGCCGAACGCCTCGACGATTCGGTCCCGCAGGGCCGTGGCGGTGTTGCCTCGCACGACCAGCCACGGCTCCTCGTAGCCCTTGCCGGCCTTGAACGAGGCGGTGAAGGCACCGTCCTCCTGCCACGGACTGTCAGTCACGCGCATCCTCCTTCTTGACCCACGGCAGCCGGGCTGCCGAGAATCCGCGCTGCTTGCTGGCCCTGACGTAGCCGGGCTCGACGATCCCGACGTCCGCGAGCACGTCCAGCAGCTTCTTGTACTTGTCCCAGGTCATCGCCTTGTCGATGAACAGGTGGAAGTGCCCAGGGGTGCTCGACGCTACGAGCCGGACTGGCAGGTCGATGTCGAGCACGGGCTTGTGGATCGAGGTACCGGCCACGTCGTAGCCCAGGTCGACCTTCGACGTGATCAGGTTGGCCTCGTCGACATCCGAGGCCGTCTCCGGCGGGTTGCCGTAGCCCGACTCCGGGAAGTCGACGGTGGCCAGCACCTGCCCGGCCAGCGGAAGCTCTCGGCTCTCGCTCACTCCTCCCCCTCCTCCGCGTCCTCTTCCATAGCAAGTAATGCTCCGGGAGACGGGTACGGGCGGAACGCCCGGCGCCCCCGGTTGCGGATGGCCCTGACGTCCTTGGCCAGCAGGAATCCGTCCCAGCCGAGCCGCAGATCCACCCACAGGACCTCGCACGTGCCGGTGCCAGCCGGCGCGTTGATGATGAGGCCCCAGTTGAGGTTCAGGTCGTCCGGCCACGGTGTACGGACCCCGGTCTGCGGGTCGTACTTCTTGCCCCGCCCGTAGCCGGCGAGCTGCATCGCCATCTTCAGGCCGCCGTAGTCCACGCGACCCGTCTTCAGGTCGGTGATCAGGTGGCCGGCGGGCTCCAGGCCGTCCGGGTCCGGGCCGGCGTACCAGCTCATCCGGTCCGGCGTGCCGCCCACCTTGTGCTCGTCGAGCACCACGAAGTGCTCGATCTCCTTGACCTCCAGGTCGATCGTCGCCAGCTTGTACGCGGCGATGTCGGCCAGGTCCTCCTCGGTCGCCTTCGCGGGCAGTGCCTCGCCCTTGTCGGCGTACTCGCTCAGCTCGTGCAGCCAGTCGCCCTGGTCGGCCTTGTCGTTGCCGCCGGCCGCCTTGTGCATCCGCTCCGCGATGGCGTTGAGCTTGTTCTTGTCGCCCCGCTCGTCGGCTTCCAGGATCTCGGCTACCAGGTCGGCCCGCTTGCCCTCTGGCAACTTAGCAAGTCCGACCAGGACGAGTCGCTTACCCCACTTGGTGAGGTTGGTCTTGTCGTCCAGGCAGTCGATGTACGTCGTCATCCGCGTGTACGGCTTCAGCTTGGCCGCCGTGTCCGGCTGCCCGTCCTCGCCGAGCGGGATGATCAGCGGTTGCTTCTTGCCGTTGCGCGGAACGTCCCGGTTGCCGCCGGCCCCGCGCACCCGCTCCTTGTGAGCGTCCAGTCTGGCCAGAGCCATCACCAGCCGCCTTTCCGCACGACCGGGATCATGTACCGGCCGTGCTCGTCCTCCTGGGGCTCGTCGCCGGTCTCCAGGGGGTCCAGCTCCTCGCAACCAGCTCTGTCCACGACGTCCAGGGCCGCCCGGATCTCACTGGGGTCCGCGTCGGGATGGATCAACAACCAGCCCTCCCCGGTCTCGTGGTCCAGGTCGACGCTGACGCGTGCGACTGGGTCCTTCACTGCACCACCACCAACCTCTCGGTGACTTGCTAAGAAACCGTAACAGCCGAACGGGACGGGTGTCGCAGGGCGACCGGAAGGGGTCGTGACGTGCATGTTCGCCTCGCGTCGTCGAGTGGACCTTGGGTGGCGGGCTGACGCTACGAGATCAGCAGGCGAGCCGTCTACAGCCGTGAACGGCCGTCTACAGGTATGAACGAACGTATGACGAACGGGAGTTCGTGTGTTCACGTTCGTGGACGCTTGTTCCCCCGGGTAGACGGCTGACCTGGGGAAACGCTATGGTCTGCTCGCCCCGACCGACGACAGGGAGGCGGAGTCTTGCCTGACCACGAGCTTGCGCGGCTCATCAGTGAACGACATAGCGCGGGCTACTCGTATGCGGACATGGCCGAACGGGGCGGCGAACACCTCTCCAAGTCGTACGTCTACAAGCTCGCCACCACCGACCAGCCGGCCATGCCGAAGCCCGAGCAGATCACCGCTCTCGCGGCAGCCCTAGAGCTGGATGAGGGCGTGGTGATGCACGCCGCGCAGCAGTCCGCCGGCTACCACACCTACGAGACCGAAACGCCCGACACCAAGACCCGCATCCTCATCGCGAACGTCAAGAAGCTCAACGACGAACAGCTCGCCTCCGTGGCCGCGCTGGTCGAGTTCCACCTGCGCAATCTCCCTGAGTGACCAGTCAACGTTCACCCGCCGAGGTATTGCGCCACCAGCCGAATTCCTCCTAACATCCCAGCACCGCCTCTGACCAGGGAAAATGCTTGATCAGCCGTGCGTGCGGAGCACTGTCGCTCCATCTCCGCCCCTCCGCAACAAGGAAACGCAGCGTGAAGGTTATCCAGCGGCACACCGGGGTCACGGCGGTCCCAGTGCCAGACATGGGTGTCATACTCGTCGATCCACTGGCCGGTCACGACACGGCCGTCAACGCGATCCGGGCCATCCTGCCCGCCGCCCACCCCGATGCCGTCGAGCACTGGGTGGAGGCCGTCATCCCTACCGCTCGACCGCTGACGAGCGAGCTACCGCCCGTGGCCATGCAGTACCGGCACGCACCGCCGGCCAGCCTGAAGCCGGGCCGTCACCGCTATCAGCGGCAGCGGCGCGGACCGGCAGCCGACAGGGCGGTGAAGATGGGCGTTCGCGCCGGCTCCCTGGTCGCCGCCTCCGTGCTCGGCGCCGTCGTCGCCCCGATGCTCACGGGCCAGGGGGTCGCCCCGGTCAGCGCCGCTACGGCGTGGAGCAATCCGGTCTTCGAGGCTGTGCAGACGGGCTCGGGCATGAACTGCTCGGGTGTTGACGACGCCGACCTGGTGGCCACCTGCGTAGCCGAAGACGGGGCCGAGATGCAGGTCGAGGCGATGATCGGCCCTGACCAGCTCAGCTTCACGTTCAACTACGAGGCTCCGGACAACGGCAAGCCCCAGCGCAACGTGATGAAGGTGTTCGCCTCCGCGATGGGCGTCGAGAGCTGGAGGGCCATCCACGAAGCCGACCCAGACACCTTCCAGAACCTCATCATGGGCGAGCGGTGGGTGCTCTACGGCACCGACGAGACGCGCCTGCGTCGCTGGGCGCACGGACTGGACAACGACACCGTCCTACCGGCCGACATGACCGAGGCCGCGGTGGCGATGAAACTGCTGCCCGACCCGCGCAAGCCGCTAAGGCTCATCCCTCACCCGAAGACCGTCGGCGACGTCATCCTCCAGGAGGCCGTGCGGATCATCGTCGGAGACGCGAGCGCGACGGTGGCCCTGGAGCCGGAGCCGGTCATCATGCCGGCAGTCCCGGTGATCCCCACGCCGCCGCCCGTATCGACCACGCCGCCGGTTGCGCCTCCGGCGACCCCGCCAACGGCACCGCCCCCTCCGCCCACCGCGCCGGTCACGCCGCCCACGACCCCGCCAGCAGCCCCAACGACCCCACCCACGACCCAGCCGACAACCCCGACGACCCCGCCGGTCACTCAGCCGAGCACGGAGCTGCCTGCGCCCCCGCCGGTCACGACCGACCCGACCGGCGAGGTCCCCAATGGCGAGCCGGTGACCTGGTTGCCGGAGGGCGAAGTTCCCGAGGGCGACCCGGAGAACTGCCCGCCGGCCGAGCCGCCGACCACGGAGCAGCCGGTCGACCAGGAGCCCCCGGCCACGGAGCAGCCCGTGGTGGATGCGCCACCGACCGCGTCAGACCCGCTGAACGACCCGGTCACGGTCCCGGTCGACGAGGCGACCCCGGTGTTCGATGAGGTGGCCAACCCGCCGGCTCCGCCGATCTTCGGCGAGGTAGTCGCCCTGATGGCCAAGCACGGAGGGCTGGCGCACGCAGCCTGAGACACGGAAATGCCCCCGGCATCAGCCGGGGGCTTCTCCGCATTCGGTCAGTCGCGTGCGCCGCGTAGCCGGGTCTTTCGCTCCGGCTCGCGGATGATGTCTGTGTCGACGCCGGGCCGGCGCGGGACCAGCCACCAGCCCTGCTCGGTGTCCGGGTCGTAGTGAACGACGGCGTCCTGCTCCCCGAGGTTGCGCAGCCAGGACTCCAGCTTCTTCGCCCGGCCCGGCGGGATCGCCTCGCCGGCTCGACGTCGGGCCTCGGTGCGCAGCATCTGCAAGATGTGGTTGTAGCGGTGCTGGCGTTCCACCGCCCAGGGGACGAGCGAGGCATCGCGTACGGCGCGCTTCGGCAGCCCGAGCTGGTGGCGCCAGTTGGAGATCGTGCCGAGGCTGATTTCGAGGTTGTACTTGCGCGCGTACTCCTCGACGATCCAGGTGTAGGACTTGCCCTCCTCGTACCAGCGCTTGAACTCATCGCGGTTCACGAGCTTGCTGGCAACCACGCGCACCTACCTCCTAGAATCGGACACTGGTGTGATGTTAGGCGCTATATAGACAGGATAGCAAGTGTGAAGAAGGAAATTACTGTCTGTGACGTCTGCCAAAATCCCAACTTGCCAGTAACGACCTACGAAGTCAGGGCGAACGGCAGGAAAGGGCAGACGGACCGCTGCGACGACCACGGGGCCGAGCTGGCAGCCATTGTCGCCCCGAGCCCGGCGCCCCGGCGTGGCAGGCCCCCGGGTCGGGTCGTGAGCATGGACGAGGTCGAAGCCGCCAAGGCGCAGAAATAGGCCCCCAGCCGCCACAGGGGCAGCCGGGGGCACTATCCGGGCTAGATCAGGCGTCCGTGTCCTCGGACGACTGCGGCTCCGCCGCCAGCCACGGCGCGAAGCGGTCGATGAAGTCCTTCACGGCCGGCACGGTCATCAGCCGGGTCACCAGGGAGGCGACCGCGGTGATGGCCGCGACCGCGGCGCCGAGGTAGGCGTACATCTTGTCGGGCAGGACGCCGTCCATCTCGATCATGACGATCGGCAGGACGACCAGCAGGACGGCGCACGCCGAGACGAACGCCTGGAAAGCGGTGCGGATGCGCTTACGCGCGTCGAGGTCGGTGCTCACGGATCTCCTCTGTCAGAACTTGCCGCTGTTGAGGCGGCGCTGGATGGCCTTGACGACGTCGCTGACCGGGACGGACATGCGCCCGTCCTGCGGGGTGCCCAGGTAGCGCTGGAGCGCGCGGACGGTCTGGTAGACGTGGTTGTCCTGGCGGATGCCCTTGCCGTCCACGGCCAGGCCCGCCTTGATCTTGCTGTTCAGGTGGCGCTGCACCGCCTTGACCAGCGAGGAGACCTCACTGATCTTGCCGTCGACCGGCGTGCCCATCACCTGCTGCCAGCGCCGGATGGTGGCCGGACCGAGCTTGCCGTCCAAGGCGAGCTGCGGCGGCTTCGGCGCAGCCGGCGGCTTCGGGGCCGGGGCGGGCTTGCCGCCCAGGGCGCGGATCTTCGCGGCGATGCGAGCGACCTCGGCCGCGCCCTTGTTGATCTCGAAGTGCATGTCGTCCTTGCGCCCCGAGTAGTCGCCGCCCCAGCGGACGACGCCCTCCAGGAAGGCGAGGATCTTGCGGATCGCGGCGACCTTCGCGGCGCTGAACGTGTTCGCCTTGCCCATCGGGTGAGCCGGCGCGTTCAGGTCGATGGCTGTTCCCGACGCGTGGTTCGACAGCTCGTTCGAGCCCTCGATGTTCTTGTAGAAGTAGCCCCAGCAGTGCCCGTCTACCAGCGGCTCCACGGTGCGGTGGAACTCCGCGGCGACGTACATCAGGACGGTCTCGACGTCGCCGGCCAGGACGCCCTGCGGGAAGTCGACGTTGGTCCCGGGGACCTTCGGGGACACGATGTGGATCTCGGTCTTCGGGCCGGCGTTCCAGCCGTTCTGGGAAGTGCTCACTCAAGACTCCTTAGCAAGTCGGGCGCTGGGTGCGGAGGTGGTCATCAAGCCGGGCGTCACCTGCGGCGCGCTCCTGGCGCTCGACGCGCAGGTCTTCGCGCAGGCCGGCGATCTCCCGGCTGTGCTGGCGCTGCCCCTCGACGAGGGTCTGGACGCCAGCCAGCACGCGATCGACGTCGTCGCGCAGGTTCGTCTCGTGGCTGTTCTGCACCTGGTCGCGGATCTGGTTGAGGTGGCGGCCGTGCCGGCGCTGCATCACCTGCGACACCGCGATGGTCGCCAGGCCGAAGCCGCCGGAGATGAGGGCGGCCTGAACGATCGGGTCCATGCGACTCCTAGAACGCTTGCACTTGGCAGCGGCGCCATTCGTAGCCGCCGGGAACGGGCACCGCGACCCACACGTCAGCCTCGCGCCAGACGGTGCCTGCGGCATCAGATACGCGCAGGCCAGAGGTGGTGCGCGCCGCGAGCGCGCTACTCCAGGCGCCGGCGCCAACGGCGTTCTTGGCGCGCACCCGCACGTAGTAGTCGGTGCTCGGGCTGAGCCCGTCGATGGCCCGCACGCCGTACAGGCGGGCCTCGTCGATCCACAGCAGGTGGGAGCTGGGCGGGGTGCTCAGCATCATGACCGTGACGCCGGCCCCTGCCGCGCCCGCCGGGGCGGTGAGGTCGATTTCGAGATAGGTCCAGGTGTTCGCGGGCACGTCAACGTTCACGCCGGAGGTGCTGAGAAACACGCCGGAGGAGTCGCGCCAGTCGATGCGGAGCCTGACGCTGCGGGCGACCGAGCATCGCACCCACGCCGACCCGCGCAGCGGATCGCCGGGCGAGACGGCCATGACCGCGATGCTGCGGGCCGCAGCCTGCGTCCCCACCCCGTCCGGGGTGAGCAGGATCGAGGAGCCATCACCGTGTGACTGGGCGGTCGACGCGGTGACGGCGCCCTCGGTGGAGTTGGTGAACCAGTCGCTCAGCGCGTCGAAGCTCCTGAGCACCTGGTTGAGCGGCGACGTGGTGCTGATGGTGGACGCCGAGCTGAAGCTCGACGACGTCGACCACTGCACGTCGTAGCCGGTGACGGTTGCGCCGCCGTTGTCTGCGGGGGCGCCCCACAAGACCCCGAGGCCCGTCGCCATGCGGTCCGTCACAACGGGTGCGGCCGGCGCGGTCGGCGCGGTCGCCGTGGTCTCGAACGAGGCCGACCCCGACCAGCCGCTCGTCTTGCCGGCCGTGTTGGTCGCGCGGACGCGGTAGTGGTACCGCCAGGTGTGCTTGAGGCCGGTCACCTGGAGCGACGTACTGCCGCTGGGAAGGGACGTTGTTACCAGGCCGGTCGCGAAGGACGGGTCGTCGGCCCGCTGAAGCTCGTAGCCGCTGATGCTGGCGCCGCCGTTGTCACCCGGCGCGCCCCACGAGATCGTCATGGAGCTGCCGGTGATACCGGACGCTGCGGGGGTGCCGGGCGCGCTCGGGGCGGTCGTCCCGACGGTGAAGGTGGCCGTCCCGGACCACGGGCCGTAGCCAGCGTCGTTGATGGCCCGGACCATCGCGTACAGCGTCTTGCCCTTCGGCAGCCCGGTCGCGCTGTAGCTGGTGCCCCAGGTCGATATGTCGTTGATGACGTACGGGCCGTTGAGGTTGTAGAAGTCGGACCTGTCGGCGACGAGGAGCTGCCGCCGCTCCAGGCCGGCGCCGACGTTGCTCGGCGTGGACCAGGAGATCGTCGCGGTGGTCGGGTCCGAGTCGGTGTGGCCGCTGACCGACGGGGTGCCGGGGGAGCTGGCGAGCCGTGGGATCTGCGGCAGCGCCCAGGTGTCACTGCCCGAGACGCGGTCGCCCTCGTAGCCGGTCATGATGCCGTAGAGGCTGATGTTCGCGTTGCCGGCGCTGTCGTGGGAGATCGTGCGGGTGCCGGACCACACCGCGTGGTCGCGGTCGCGCAGGTCCCCGGTGTAGTTCTTGATCCGCCCGGTGTTCTGGTAGACCGTCACGCCGTTGACCTGGCAGGTGCCGTTGTCGAGCTGCCGGTCAAGCGGGCTGGAGTGGAAGCCCCAGCCGAAGGTGACGTTGACGGTCGAGGTGTTGTTCGCAACGCTCTGACTGGCCAGAGACCAGGTCACATAGATGCCGTTGGACTTCGGGCGCACGGTGCCGGAGGTCGCCACGGGCCACCTCCTTAGATCGGCTGAATCCAGATGGTGTTGGGCTGCGGCGTCGGCTGCGGCGCCTGCACGATCAAGCCGTAGTTGTTCCACTTGGTCGCGTTGGTGACGGTCGACGGGATCAGGTCGACCCACTGCGACCCGTTGTGGTACTCCCACATGCCGCGCGTGACGTTGAGCCCGAGCTTGCCCTTGCGAGGGTTGGCCGGGCGGCCTGCCGTGGTCCACGTTCCGGTGGTGGAGCCGAGGAACTGCCGTAGGTCGGTGATGTAGCCGGCCTGCATCGCGCCCGCGCCGGCCGGGATGTCCAGGCGGGCCAGGGCGATCTCGTGGATGCCGGTGTCGGTCTGTGTCAGCGTCGGCGGTGCCGGCGTCGCGGACGCGGTGCCCTGCTTGACCGTGAAGATCATGTTGTTGTTGGCGCGGTCGAGCCGCAGGATGGCCAGGTCGATCCGGAGGTAGCTGGCGTCGCCGTTGGCGACGGTCACGGGGCCTTCGGTGATCGTGCTGAAGCCCATGAAGCCACGCAGCGTCGCCGTGCCGGCCGCGGCTACGACCGTCATGCCGGAGCCTGCGGAGACCTGGAAGCCGGTGCTGCCCTGGGAGCCGACGATGCCGTCATCAACGGCCTCGCCCATCAGGCGCGAGTAGTCCGACTCCGAGGTGTCCTGAGTGTCGAAGGGGAAGGCGGTGATAGCCACTGGCTACTCCTGCGCGTGAGAAAGCCCCCCGACCCGTGCTGGATCAGGGGGCTTCAGTGGAGGGGGTCAGGCGGTGGGCTCGGGCTCCGGCTCCTCGGGGGAGCGCGATTCGACCGGCGGCGGCTCGCTCAGCGGGGCGCGGACGATGCTGTTCACGGGCCAGCGGACGACGATTCGGTTCATCGCGTCCATCGGGCTGTCGGGGTTGGCCTCGTAGCCCTCGAACAGCATCTCGTTGGTGTCGGTGTCGAGCATCCAGCTCTGAACCCAGGGGCTAATGAGGGTCAATGCCGTACCTCCAGGGGTGTCATTTCTCGGCGAGGAAAGTGATGCCGTCGAACGTCTCGGAACCAGGCGTGCCGACGACCACGGAGACCTTGCCGTCTGGGTAGACGTCGACCCGGGCGGCAACGTTGGACCCGTTCAGCGACGGGAAGATCTTGCGCATGGCGGGCCGGCAGCCCACCGGCAGCAGGAATGAGGGGGTGTTGCCGCTTGTGTCGATCGCGCCGCTGGCCAGCCTGACGACGCCGGCCAGCTCGACAACTCCGCCGGGCCGCATCCGGAAGGCGGCGGTTCCGTAGTCGGAGCCGAGGTTGGCCCAGTTGTTGAGCAGGGTCGGCACTGTCCAGTCGCCCGTCCACCAGATGCCGCGCTGCATCAGCACGGTCTGCGGGGAACCCGGGGTCGCGGAGACGGGGAGGAATTGGAGGTTGCTCCAGCGTTGGGCGAACTTGGCGCCGTTGGCGCCCTTCCAGTCGTCGTGCTTGACCTGCATCCGAACCGACCCCTGCGCCGGCATCCCCGTACAGAAGACCTCCAGGGCGTGCCCGCCGGCCTGCCCGTTGAGGCCGACGATGCGGGCCAGCGTGAACAGCGGCGTCGTATCGAAGCCGCTGCACTCCTCCACCGACAGGGTCGCTCGGGGGGCGTTGAACGCCACCGACGCGCGTAGCCGGATGAAGCTGTGAGCCACGTCCGAGCTGAGCACGAACTCCGCGCTGGCCTTCGCGTTGGAGGCGTCGGCGGGGAAGCTGGCGATGCGGTACCACTGGCCTGCGCTGAGCGGTCCGGCGAACACGACCTCGTCGACCGGAATCGCGTCCCAGCTACCCCAGCCGCCCGATGCGTCGTGGTAGCGGCGCGTCCAGAGCCGGTGGTTGATGTCGTTGAACAGTTGGAAGGAGCGGTACTCGTTGTGGTGGAAGGTCGCCACCGTGCCCAGCGTTGCGGGGCTCCACAGGTTGTCCTGCACCGCCATGAGCGAGGCGCCCTTTGGGTAGGACTGCACTCGTTCCGTCTCGGGGAACGGCGTGGGTATCGCCCGCGCGTATTCGAGGGCGTCGAGCCGGCCGTCGAGCGAGGCGATGTCGTCGTCGGCCTTCTGGCTGGCCGCCGTGACCGCCGCAGGCGTCACGCTGCTGCGTTCCAGGCTCGACACCCGGGAGTCGAGGGCTTGCACCTTCGCCGCCGGGCTGCGGTCGACTGCTGCCGGGTCGCCGAGGGTGACGCCCATGCGGAAGCCGTTGCTGTCGTAGGTCAGCACGTAGCCGGTGATGATGGCCTGCATCTCGACGCCCTGGACGACGACGGTGATGTGGTCGCCGAGGTGCCAGTCGACGCCGAAGGTGGAGTAGAAGTCCTCCATCGGCACGACCTGCACGGCGACCTGCGCGAACCCGCCGGCCTGGAGGGCTTCTTGCCCGGCCTGGATCAGCTCGTCGTTGCCGTCCTGCTGCCGCCGGTCGACGAACACCTCGACGCGCCGGCCCCAGGCGGCTTCGCCGGCCCGGGACTCCGGGCTGCTGACGGCGACGAACTGCCGCTCGGTCAGCCACTCCTCGTCGGTGGCGCCCTCGTTGCGCTCGACGTCCTGGCCGGCGACGATCGCGCGGGTGATGGACGGGGGAGCGGTGGCGACCTTGTGGCCGGCGAGCATGTTGTTGCGGATGTCGAGCCGGATGCTCTTGGTCCGGTCGGTGACGCCGAAGGTGCGGAACTCCAGCTTCTTGCCGACCTGCAACACCTTGAACCCGATGTCGGCGGTGACCGCCAGGTCGCGAAGAAGGCTGCCCAGGACATCGAAGCGAGCGCGCTTGGTGACCACGGGGCCGCGGTGGCTGTTCACGCCGAGCTGGAGCCGCGGATCGCGTCGCGAGCCGAGGTTCGGGTCCGAGCTGGTCGGCGCTGCGGGGCCGATGTTGGCGTTGACGTAGGCGAACATCAGGTCTTCGGCGATGCCCGTGCGGACGTCGTGCGTCTGCGGCTGGTTGGCCGGGTCGAGGTTGGCCGGGTTGGGGAACGCCAGCCGGTCGGCCATGAGCACGTCGTCGGTGAGGCCATTGACCGTCAGCGTCCCGTTCGGGTCCGTGGAGGTGGCCGCGTCCTCGGGCTTGATCGCCGGCCCGGACATCAGGACGTCGCCGTTCTCCAGCGTCACGATGATGCCCGAACCGGGCTGGCGCAGAACGGCGGCGAGCGGGCTCTCGCTGGGCAAGCTGACCGTCCAGGAGCCGACGTTGCGGAACTGGTCCTCGATCGTGAGGGTCAGGTCCTCCAGCGGAATCTGGCCGATGCGGTTGAGGTCCTTGTCGCGGACCTCGACGGTCAGGTGGGTGATGTCCACGTCAGATCACCGCCCACTTCCGGGGGTACCACGTCGCCGTGATCCTGCTGGTGCCCGAGGTGCCGAAGGCCACGACAGTTGCCCGGGACTGGCCCGACGGGATCGGCCAGAGCCTCGGCGCCGGCAGCAGGTCCTCGTAGCGGTTGACGCCGTTCTGGTCGGTGACGAGGGCGCGCGCGGTGTCGACGGTGAGCGTGTCGCCCTGGGCGAGCACGCCGTCCCAGATCCACTGCTCGCCGGTCGGCGAGACGACCTGGAGGGCCTGGTGGGTTGAGTCGCCCGCGATCGGTCCTTCGACCGTCCAGATCGGGTACGCCTTGGCGTCGCCGGGATTCTCGAACAGGATCGACCCGTCGGCGCTGCTGCCGGACAGGCGCAGCATCGACAGCGAGGTGGTGCCCTTGAGCAGGCCCCGCCCGGCGTTCGCCGAGACGATGACCCGACGCATCGGGTAGCGGGCCTGCCAGTACGGCTTGCCGGCCCGCAGGGTAACGATCGTCCGAAGCTCGGTCTCGCCGACGGTGTCCTTGCCGTAGGCGTACCGGCCGCCGCCGACGCGGTGGCAGGTGACGCCCCACTGGTCGCCGTCGTCCTCGACCCACCAGAGCTGGATCTCGCGGGTGAGGATCTTGCTGAGTCGGGCCAGCGTGACCTTCAGTTGGCCCCGGTCAGGGGCGCGTACGTACAGCGGGATGTCGATGTCGCGCGGCTGGATGCGTTCGCCGCGGTAGGTGGCGCCGTCTCCGGCGCCCTCGATCCAGTTCACCGCCACGGGCGGGAGGTCCAGCCCGGTCACGCCGGACAGGGCCTCCACGCCGTAGCCAGTGAGGGAGACGCCGTTGAGATCGAGCGAGTCGTCTGCGGTCTCCATGCGAAGGTAGGGCACTTATCACCACCCGAAAGCGCGAGCGCGACCGATCGCGCCGAACAGGTCTTCTTCAGCGCCGAGCGAGCTGCCCGGGGCTGCGTGATAGATGAGGGTGTTGCCGGCCTGCGCGCCGTCGCCGGAGTACAGCCCGGGGTTGACGCCGAGCACGACGCCCGGCGAACCGAAGCGGGTGCCGCCGATTTCATTTGTGAAACCGGACAGGGACTTGCGCACGGCGTCGTACTGCGACTCCATGCCCTCCAGGAGGCCCTGGATGATCAGCTCGCCCGCGTGGACCAGGAGCACGGCGTCGTAGTCCTCCGGACCCTTGAGGTTCCGGATCTTGTCGCCGATGCCGCTGAGCCAGCCGGCGACGTCATCCCATGCCGCCTTGAGGCCGTCCCACAGGCCGTTGATGATCGACCGGCCGATGCCGACCAGGAGGTTGCCGAGGTTGCCGATCGCGGAGAGCACTCGGGAGCCGAGGCCGACGAGCCACGCGCTCGTGGTGGTCCACTGCGACGTCAGGGAGTCCTGGATCTTGCTCCAGGCGGCCCCGAAGAACGAGCGCACCTTGCCGGCCAGGTCACCGATCGCGCCGGTCACCCTGCCCCAGAGGCCGGCGTAGAAGTCGACGACGGCGAGGATGGCGTTGAGCGTGGTGTCCTTGATCCACGTCATCGCGTTCGAGAAGAACCCGGTGACCTTGCCCCAGCCGGCGGTCAGGCCGTTCATGAGGCCGGCGATCAGGTTGTTCGCGATGTCGAGGAACACCCGAGACGGGGAGTGGATGCCCAGGAAATCCAGGACCCAGTTGATGACCCCTTCCCAGATGCCCTTGAAGAAGTCGGAGACCTTGTTCCAGATGCCCTCCCACCAGGAGGCGAACGCGGCGATGCCCTCCTGGAGCTTCCCGATGCCCTTCTGCACCAGCTCAAGCGCCGGCATCATGACGGCGGCGACGACGTCGGCCACGATGCCGAAGGCGTTCGCCACCATTTCGAGGCTGAAGACGATCAGCGGGAGGACGGCCGCGACGAGTAGCTGGAAGACGGCCATCGCGACCGACAGGGAGTTGGAGACCAGCAGCAGCACGGGCGGGAGCAGCGGCAGGATCGCCTCGACGAGCTGGAGCAGGACCGGGATCAGCGGCGTCAGGATGGACACCAGCAGCTCGACGAACACCGGGATCAGCGGTGCCAGCGCGGCGAAGATGCTCGTGAAGGCCGTGGCCAGCATCGGGAACAGCGGCACGAGCTGCGTGAACAGACCCGCGAGCGGCGCCATGACGGTTGCCAGAGCGCCGGCCAGCACGTTGAACAGCGCCAGCGCGACGTCGATGACCGGCGACAGTGCCGGCATCAGCGCGATCAGGGCGTTGACGATGGCGTTGATCGCCGCCATCAGGGCCGGCGACGAGAACGCCTGCGCCATCGCGTCCGCGAGCTTCGTGATGACCGGCGACAGCGCCACCAGGACCGTCTGAAGCCCACCGCTGAGCACAGTGATCAGCGGCATGATCGCCTGGAGGATGCCGCCGAACGACGGTGCGAGCGCGGAGAACGTCTGGCCGATCTGCGTGGCCAGCAGTCCCAGGGTCGGGCCGAGGGCGCCGAGCAGGTTGGCGATCGGCTGGAACGCCGGCAGCAGGGCGGTGATGCCCGCCGCGACGCCGGAGATGAACGCCGTGAAGCCCTGGATGACGGCCGGGTCGTTCAGCAGCCCGCCCAGAGCGCCGACGACCTGGCCGAGGACGCTGCCGATGGTCGGCAGGGTGGCCGACAGGATCGCCGTGATGCCGGTGAACGCCTGCTGGAAGCCGCCCTCCGCCTGGCTCAGGAACGCCGTGAACATGCCGTGCGCTGCCGCGAAGAACGCGGTGAGCTGCGGCTGAAGCATCCGCAGGGTGTCCGCGATCCCCTGGAGCGCGAGGCCAAGGCCGCCGAACGTGGAAGCGCCAGCGGCACTGGCGGCGTCGAACAGCGCACCGAAGATGCCGGCCGCGCCCTTGACGATCTCGAAGACGCCAGACAGGGCGGCGATGACGCCGTTGATCGTCGCGCCGAGCTGGTCGCCCGCAACCGTGGTGGCGAACCACGCCTGGAACTGCGTGACGACCTGGCCCATGAGGGCCGCCAGGGGCGGCAGCAGCGCCGACCCGAGCTGGCCGAACATCGTGAGGATGCTCGCGATGGCCGGGGTGTACTGCGTGAACAGGTTGATCGAGTCGGCCAGGTTGGCGAACATGGCCGGCAGTGCGGGCAGGAGGCCGCCGGCCAGGGCGCCCGACAGGGCCGCGAAGAACCCGCCGATCTCCGTGCTGGTCTGCTTGAGGCCGGCGCTGATAAGCGGCAGAGCCTCCTTAGCAAGTTCGTTGATGGGTCCACGAGCAACCGACCAGAACGCCTCGCTGATCACGACCTGAAGGTTCTTGAACCCGGCGACGATGGCCGGCAGTTGCTCCGGCAGGTCCTTGAGCGCGACCGCCATCGTCCCGATGCCGATCGCGATCCCAGGGATCGCCGCCATCAGCGGAAGGAGCTGCACCAGCGAACCGGCGAGGCCGATCAGGTTGGACGTCAGGCTGACGATGCCGCCGGACATGGCCAGGATGCCGGTCGTGGCGGCAGCGAAGTTCGGCAGGTTGGTGAACATGCCGGTCAGCAGCGTGCGCGCCTGGGCGAGGTTGTCGTTGAACGCCTTGAACGTCGACAGCGTCGCGATGAACGTGCCGGCGTCGGCGATGGCGCGCTTGAAGTCGAGGTCGATCGTGATGTCGCGCTTGCGGGTGAGGAACGCCAGCGTCGCCTTCAGCGCCGCCTGCGCCGCCGTCGGGACCTCGGGCTTCACCGGCAGATGGATGCCCGGGTTGAACTTCGCGATCTCCGCGTGGAGCTTTTCGAGGTCCTTCGCCATCTTCACGCGAGCGAACGGGTCCAGCTCGGCACTGAAGCGGGCGCGCAGATCGTCGTGGGCCTTGAGCATCAGGGCCAGCTCGTTGACCGCCCGCTCCACCTTGTCGGGGTCCAGGAGCACCCCGAGAGTGAGGTCGTCCGCCCGAAGGCGGCGGCGAGCCTCCGCGATCGTCTCCGCGAACGTCTTCTCGTCCAGAGCTGTCCGGACGTGGACCGCGTTGGCGAGGTCGTTCTGCAACCGGGCCTTCTCCCGTTGCAGCGACTCCTCGGTCAGCTCGGCCTCGACCCTGAACGTCGCCCGGACCTTCGCAATCTCGGCGTCGATCTGCCGGATCGCGGCCTTGAGGCTGGCCTCGTTGACCCGGTCGACGTTCAGCTCCAGCCGGCTAACCTCCTCCAGCCTCGACAGGAGGTTGGCCTTGGCCTCCTCCAGCGACTGCTCGTCGAGGTGGATCGGAATGACCGGCTTCAGCTTTGCCATTTCGGCGTCGATCTGCTGGATCGCCCGCTTCAGGCTGGCCGGGTCGGCTTGGTCAACCCGGAGCTGAACGTTGGAGATCTTCTTGAGGTTGCCCTCCAGAGCCTCGATGGACTCCTTGATCGCGTCCTCGTTCAGCTCGATCGGTGGGAGCTGCACCTCGCCGAGCTTGATCAGCTCCTTCTGGAGGTGGCCGATGGCGCCCAGCAGCGAAGTCTCGTTGTCGAGGTTGACCTTGATCGAGATCGGGTCGACCGCCTTCTGGGCGGCCTCCTGTGCGGCCTTGGCCTCCGCCGCGACCTGCTCCTCGCCCTCCAGCTCGGTCTGGAACTTCACGCTCAGGTCGAGGGCGTTGAGGCGCTTCTCCGCGTCCTTCGCGTCGTCCTTGGCCTGCTCGTAGAACTTCGAGCCGTCAGGGCTGACCCGAATCCTGACTTCGCCGATAGTTTCGTCCGCCATTAGCCCTTCCCGATCATGCGCAAGATGGCCTGCCGCGCCGTCACCTTCTGCGGGGCAGACTCAGCGGGCTTGGGTTTGGGGCGCGGGTAGTCCGGCAGACGTGGCGGGGCCTTCTTGCCCCAGTTGCCGGAGGCGCGCGTGTTGAGGTTCACGGCGTCGTAGAGGTTCGCCAGCAGGTGTCGCGTGGCTCCCCAGCCGTAGTGCTCGCGGCCCCCGGCGGAAAGGGCAGCGGTCAGGCTGTCGTCTGGTAGGCCCTGCACGGCAGCGAGCGCGAGGACGGGGCTCGGCCCGCGGCCTTCGATGACGTCGACCAGGTCGATGTCGTAGTAGCGCCGCAGGTCCGGATAGATCCCGTCCCCGTACTCGTCGACGAGCCGTGCTAGGCCGAGGCTTCCCCCACCTGAGTGCGCTTCCCGTACTCGGCGAGGACTTCGGCCATGACCGTCAGGTCGTCGCCGATCGCCTTCACCAGCAGGTCGCCGCCGGCCTTCGTGTCGGCCGCCACGCGGATCAGCTCGCGCATGATCTCCTCCTGGTCGGCGCCCTCGGCCTTCAGGCTGTCCTGGAGCGCCGCGATCTGGTCGCGCTTGGCCTTCGGCAGGCGCAGCGCGTTGAGCAGCCGGACAGTCTTGTCTCCTACCTCGATGTCGAGGGAGCCGTACTTGGCCTCGGCTGCGGCGCGGATGTCATCGAGCTTCATGGGTGGCGGACCTCCAAAGTCTCAGGCGGCGGACTCGTGTGGGGTGGAACCCCCTGACCCGGCCGGGTCCGCCACACAGCCGGGCCAGGGGTTGTCTTACTTAGCAAGTGCGGTCAGGCCGCGCCGGCAGCCCAGGCGGAGCCGGTCCACCGGACCTGCGTGCCGTCGTCGAGCAGGACGTACTGGCCCGTGGTCCACGCGGTCGTCGGGGACGCGGTGACCACGCCGGTCATCGCCGCGATCGAGGCCGGCAGGTCCGCGCCCTCCGGGGTGTAGATGCCGGGGGTGCCTGCGGTCGCGCCGGTCGCCAGGACACCGCCGAGCGGCGTGATGGCGTAGGTCCACTCGTTCGTCGAGTAGATCAGCGGCTTGATGGTCAGCGGCAGGCCGACCAGCGACTCCGCGTCGGCCACGGCCACGTCGTCACCCCGGAAGATCTCGGAGCGCGGCGTGTAGAGGCCGAAGTTGTTGGAGCCGTCCACGAAGATCGCGAGGAACGCGCACTCGGTGGGCTGCGGCGACTGCGGGATGCCCAGCGTGCCATCCGGCAGCAGGGGAGCGTTCGCGCCGTAGTACAGCCGCAGCGACTTGCGGTCGAACTGGTTGACCGTCAGCGCGAAGGACTCGGTACGCGGCGCGTAGGTCGTCCGAAGCGACTTGGACTGAAGGGTGCCCAGGGTGGTCGCGTCGCCGCCCTCGGAGCTGAAGGAGAAGATGTCCTCCAGCGAGGTGTGGCCGACCGCCTCCCACGGGGCGTCGGGGACCTCGGACAGGGAGGTGGGCATCGGCGTACCCGAGGGCGCCGTGAAGAAGTTGCCCGACCCCACCACCAGGGTCGCGTTGTCGTTCTTAGCCATTCAGGCCGTCTCCTTAGAGGGGGTACGGGTGGTTCGTGGGCTTGCGGACGGTCAGCCGGTAGCGGCCCTCGTAGCGCCAGGTGTTCGACGGGAGGTCCGCGTACTGCACGGGGCCGGAAGCGGTCGCCCAGTCCGGTTGCCGGCGCGCGGGCGACAGGGTTTGGAAGCCGCGGAGCCAGCCGATGTCGGCGTTGCCCCAGCCGTTGAGCCATGCGTCGCGCAAGGCCACCCGCACGGCGTCCGAGATGATCGCCGCGTCCCGGTCCCCGTCGGGGTCGGAGGCGAAGGCGTGGACGGCGACGTCGGCCTGCTCCAGGAACCGTTCGTCGCCCTCGAAGAAGTAGAAGGTCGGCAGCCGGCGCACGAGCACGACCGGGAAGGTCTGGTTCTTGCGGATCTGCGTGACCACTTCGATGTCGGGCAGGGATTCGCGCAGCGCGGCGAGCATGAAGTCCTCGATCGGGACTCGCTCGGCGAGCGCGGCGGTCAGCGGTGGGAGGTTGGCCATCACCGCCCCCTCAGCTCGGAGCGGTGCCGGACGGCCACGACCTGCACGGCGCGCTCCAGGAGGTGAAGACCCTCCATCGCGCCCATCGGCAGGCCGGTCTCGTCGTCGTAGAACTCGACCTTGCGGCCCCACTCGATGTTTCCGGCGGCTCCGTCGCCCAGCTCGTCGTTGAGCACGACGTCCCAGCCGCCGCGCCACTTCAGGACGGCGGTGAAGGCGTCCCAGTCGACGCGCCGGCCGATGGCCTCGGAGTGGTCGCGGGCCTCGATCAGGTACGCGTCCGCGTACGACTTGATCTCGAAGGCGTACTTCCCGAGGGCGGCCTGGACGCCGGGCAGGCCCTTATTCGGCTCGACGACGCCGACCGTCCGACCCTCCAGATCCACGCTCGCGGCGAACCGCGTCACCGGACACTCGTCCAGGCCGTGCGCGACGCCCTTCTCCACCCGGACGGATTCGAGATCCGTCGGCGACGCGAACGTCACCCGATACTCGAACTTGCCGTCCCACAGTCGGGCAACACCCCGGCGAGCCGCGGGCTCCTTGGCCTTCGGCTCCGCAGGACGCACGATCGTCAGCGCCGCGAACGGGTCGATGTCGTTGGCCGGGTCGACGTAGACAGCGGCGGTGTTGTACGCGCTCAGCCCCTTGGTGAGCACCCGCCCCTTGATGTCCTTCTCGGTCAACGTGAACGAATGCCCGTACTTCAGGGCGCCGTGGTAGATCGGACCCTGCCGCGCGTCGAGCCGGCTGGCCTGCCAGTGCTCCCACTCGGGCAGCGACCGCTGGTCGTCGTCCGAGCTGTTCTGGTTGCCCCGCCGGAAGGAGTCGACGAAAAGGGCCTGAGCCGGCGTGCCGATCAGCAGCGGAATCAGGTTGGTCACCGCACGCTTCGCGAGCAGCTTGTACTCCGCGTCAGCACCCGGAGGCATGTACGGGTCGTCGTGGTCGCCGGACACGTAGCGGTCGATGATGTCGAACCGCTCGCGGTCCTCGTTGATGATGCCCAGCAAGAGCTGGGCAAGGGCCTTGGCGCTCGTGTCCACAGGCTGCGTCACGGACACCTCCTCACAGGAACCAGCCATCACCGGAGCCGGTTCGCTCCTGCTTGGGATTGGTCAGACAGCGATGCAGCGCCTCGTGCGCGAGCATCCAAGCCGCATAGGCGTCGATGCGCCGATTCGAGTCCTGAGACTCTTTGCGGAAGTATTGGCCGAAGTTGTTGACGAAACGGCGAGCATTCATGGTGTGCCGGCGCAGCGACAGGTCGCCGTCGAAGAACACCTTGCCCTCGACGATCGACGAGATAAGGCGCTCATGCGCCCGCGTCGTCTCCTGCTGCCGGTTGCGCATGTCGAACGCAATCGCAGCGTCCTGGCGAGCCTTCACCGCAAGACCGGAGCCCAGATCGTTCGTCCAGTCCGTGATGTAGGACTCCCACAAGTTCACGTCGGCGAAGAACGCCTTGACCTTGAACTTCGAGAACGTCGACCGCACCGTGCTGTCGACCGCCTGGGCGTCGACCTGCCAGCGACCGCGCTTCTCCGTGTCCCAGGTGTGCGGCTGTTCCCACAGGCCGAGCAAGAAGCTCACGCGATCCTTCAGGCGGATCGCCACCAGGGCCGTCGAGTCCTCGTACCGGCCACCGTCGAATCCGAGCACGATCTCGTCGCCAGGGGTCAGCGTCGCGCCGTCGCGGACGATCGCCCGGAGCTGGTCCGGCCCGTACAGGGCCTCCTCGTCGGCGACGATCATGTTGAGCCACATGCGCCGGCTGCGAGCCGCGGTGATCGAGGTGTTCTGGACCGACTTGATGATCGCGTCGACCCGCAGCCACGTCGCGTCGCCCCGAATCTTCGGAATGACGATGCGCAGCGCGTCCGGCGTCAGCGGCGTCTTCTCGTGCGCCTCGATCGAGTCGTAGAGAAAGCCGATGTCCTCGGCGCGACCCTCCTGGATCAGCTCCCAGGCGAACCGCATCTTCTCCGCGACGGAATCCTCGCCGGGAAGGTAAGCATTCGTGATCGCCAGGTAGCGACAATTCATCTTCGTCGCGTTACCGTCGATCGTTTCGTACATCTTGTCGCCGGAATTACCGCGCACCCAGTGGTGCGTTTCATTCATGATCACAAAGGAACTGCGACCACCTTCGAGGCTGCGGTAATTTGATGTAACCGCCTCTATTCGGCATCTGCCCCGATGCGCCCGAATAATCTCGGCGCCAGCCTTGATGCCGTAGGTCTGAATGAGCAGATCGCTCATCAGCGACGGGAACAGCGTCATCGTGTTCTTCGTCTGGTCGCGGCTGACGGCCGCGATCTGAACCCACGAGCGACGGTTGGCCTTGCCGACCGGCACGCCCTCGGCGTCGAAGTGCGAGAACCGCGACGGCCCCACGAACTCGATCAGGCACATCACCGCGGCGAGCGGGTCCTTGCCGTGACCCTTGAGCCGCTGAAAAACCCCGGTCCGGTAGACGAACTCGCCATCCTGGTCGACCGCGTACCACCAGAGAATCCAGCGCAACTGCTCCGGAGTGAACGTCCAGTGCCCACCGTCGAGCCCGTTGAGGTACTTGGTACACCACGCGACGATCTGCCACCCGAGCGTCAGCTCAGGCAGCTCCCACTCACAGCCCGGGTGGTCTTCCAGCCGGCCGAAGCAACCGGCCTTGTGCTTCCAGGTCAGCCCGAAGTAGTACGGCTCCAGCGCGTCGATTTCCTCGGCGGAGAGGGTGGCAGTAGCCATTCCCACCCCCTCTGCGGCGCGCTAAACCACGAGCCCGAGTGAGCGCTTGTAGTCGTCCATCTGGGTCACGACGGCGTCGTCCTCGGCCTCTTCTTCGTCTTGCAGCTCGACCCGGACGCGGCGCCGCGCGCCCTCGGTGACCAGAAGGTTCTCCATCGCGCTGTAAATGCTCGCGAGCATCTGACCGGAGCGCTTGCCTTGCCGCTTGTAGTACGAAACGTCGTCGCAGATCGAGTACAAGAACGCGTAGTCGCTGCTCTCGTAGAAGTCCGCCTGCCCAGACTCCAAAGTGGCGTTCCAGAGCAGCCGGGCGATCGGGTGCCAGCCCTCATCGGGGTCCGGAACGGTCGCCGGCCGGCTCTTGCCCTTCGTGATGGGCGCCCTGTCGCCCCGATTCGCGTCCCGGTCACGACTCAGGTCGTCGGAACGGTTCGGAACAGGTCCGCGGCTGCCCACTACGAGCCGATCTCGCCCCGGCGCAGAGCGTCGGCGCGGAACTTGGCGTGGCGCTCCGTCTCGGAGCCCTCGTCGACCGGCTCCAGGCCCTCCAGGGGCGCCCGGACCGGGCTTCGGTGGGTCGTACCGACCCGCAGCAGCGCGAAACCGCCCTCGTGGCCCACGAGCACGGCCTCGCCGCCGTCCGCGAGCCGCACAGCGGCACCGGAGGCAAGCGGAGAGCTGGTCGCGGCCGGCTTACGGGCGCTTGCGGCGGTCTTCCGGGGTGGCATCGTCGTCCTCCAGGGGGTCGAGCGACGGATTCACCTCGTCGACCCTCTCCGGCAAGGCGAATCCGATCTGCGTAGTCGTGTTCGAGACCATCTCGTCCTCGGTCTCGTCGTCCATGTCGAACAGGGCGGCCTCGAAATGCAGCGGGCCAACCTTCAGGACCGCTCGTAGCGGCAGAAGGCGCTTCAGCGCATCCATCACAGGGCCTCCCGAAAGTCGTGGGGGCGCTCTCCGGCGGAGAGGAACGCCAGGAGCGCCCCGGCCGGGCGCACAGCTCCGTGAGATGGGCGTGCAGCGCCAGCTCGGCGAACCGCGCCGGGTAGCGACGGGGCAGCTCGCCTACGGTTTCATTCCAGGGTGCGGCTCGAATCGCTTGCCGCGGATCGGCGCCAGCCGGTAGCGAGCCATCTTCCCCTCCCGCGCCGTCTTCTTGCCGTGGCACCTGGCGCAAAGCGCCTGGAGGTTGTCTCGGGAATGATCGAACCGATCCCCGATGTGGTCGACCTGGTTGGCGTAAGCGCCACACCGGCGGCAGGAGTAGTCCTCGTCTTCGAGAACTTCTTTCCGGATCTGGTCCCAGTTACTCGGTAACTCAGATCTTCTAACTGAATTGCTCCAACTCACTACAGGCTCTCTCTCTACGCCCCTTTAGGGGGCGTAAGCTCTGTAGCTTTCAGGAGAAGGCAAACTCCGGTAGCGTTTCAGTGATAGATGTTCAGGATCTATCGCTAACCCGGAGCACAACTATGAACTACCTACTAGCCAACGCGGTTACTCAGTAACTGGGTTACTCAGTAACCCCTCTCTAACCCCTCTACTTGTAAGAGGATGCAAACTAGCGAGTTCGCAAGCGATTGTGAGCAACCTAACAGGAACTTAGCTGGAGCAGGCGTGCTCGTGCTGCACGCGCCGGCCGCAGTTGGGCTCCTGGCAGCGCCACTGGCGACCCATCGCACCGCAGCGCGGGCAGGCGCCCCACGCCGGAGTCGTGAGCGGGTTGCCGTCGGGGTCGCGGTGGCCGGCGGGGCACACCTCGGGGATCTCCGCCCAGCCGGCGCGGGACTTCCGATAGCGTGTCACCGGCTGACCGTACCTGGCGCAGCCGCATCGACAACGACCGAAACGATCTCAGAGCCTCCAGGAGCCTCCAGGAGCCGCCAGCCATGTATTCACCCTTAGCAAGCCCGGTTCGGCGCTCCACGAGCCTCCCAGGGGCCTCAAACGGGCCTCAGATCGACTTGGAAACCTGCGCGTAGCGAGAGGCGGGTACAGTCGCACGGCCTGGACGCATCGACAGGGGGTCATACCCCCCATTGTCAAGCGTTGTGTAATATCTCACTCCATCGAGGATCATCGACACTGCACACCCCTGACCTGGGCAAACATGGCCAGCAAAGCACAGGACATAGATGGGTATCGTGTAGGCATAGATGAGTGTGCTCACTCACCACTTGTCAATACCCTACCGCACATAGAGATGTGCCTATCTTCCCAGGTCAGGCGGTGTGCCATCGGCCGTTCGGCCAGTAGATCCGCCTGCTAGTTAGTTGAGCGTTCAACGATAGACCGTGGTACATATCGCCTGGTCACAGCGTTGATTGCTAGGTCAAGAGTCCCGTAGTGTGGTCAGTTCTCCGCCACATAGTGAACTCGCATACCGATGTGTCGATGCCTGCATCATGATCTTCGACTCAACCATCACGTGATCTTGAATATCCGCTGGTCAACGGGCTAGCAAAGTGGCCAACGCTAATGCTGTGAGCCATGCCACTAGCTACTTGCTATGGAGGAAAACCACGATAGGCTCATCGCATGACTTACCGCGATCGAGACCACCGGGACGGCACGGCTAGCTCCGTGCGCGCGTCCGGCCGTCCGGTCGCGCGTGCCACCGGTAACGGGCCGGTGGCGGGCATGTCCGGAACGTCCGGTATGTCCGGTTTCAAAACTGAAATGAAGGGATCTGCAATGGCCACGAACAAGCCCACCGCCGCCCCCCGCGCGACCCGCACGCGGAAGGCCACCCCGGTCACCCCGGTCACCCCGGTCACCCCGGTCGACCCGAACCAGGGCAACCCGGCGCGCGCCGCGATCGTCGCGCGGATCAAGGGGTACGTCGGAACGATCCGCGAAAACTCCACCCTGCTGCTGGCCGACGTTCTCCAGCTCTGCGCCGGTATCCCCGCGCGGGACTTCCGCGCGGTACTCAGCGCGGAGATCGGCGCGCAGCGTGTCGGAAAGGTCCTCACCCACAACGACGCGCGGACGCTGGTCAAGACTCTCGTCGACCCGACGCGCAACGGTGGAAAGGTGAACGGTACGGACGTCGCTATCGTCCTCGGAATCTCCACCGGCCAGGTTTCCACGCTCCGCAACGAGAGTGAAGATGCGACCGACGACACGGCGACCGACGGCAACGGCGACGCGGAGAAGGTCGGCCCGTCCGGGGTGGACATCCTCAAGAAGGTCGAAGCGGAGTTGGCTAAAGCGCTGAAGAAGGATGACGCGCGGTCCGAGGAGTTCATCACGCGACTCACCCTGCTCATGGTCACCGCACGGAAGGCTCTGCCGGGCGGCACGGACACCAACAACCGGGGCGGGCAGGCGTAGCCAACCCCGACCGGCCAGCCCGGCAGGCATCCAGCCTGCCGGGCTTCCGGCGTGCCCACGGTAGCCCCGGGTGCCCGCGCTTTCGCGCCGCCCGTCAGTCAAGTTTCAAAAATGAAACTCTCCGGATTTCAGAAATGAAATCGCAAGTGAAAGCAGGCTAGTTATGTCGTTCGTCAAGGATGTTCGTTTCACCGTGAACGATCACGGTACGCGGGCGGTCGCCATGTTCACGCAGCTATTCGAGGGCCGGCGGGGATTCGCCAGTCTCGAATACGTCCGTCGGGTCGGCACGCGTACGTGGAAGCCGGTCCGTAACCCGGACGTCTTGCCGCAAGCTCAGACGGCCGTCACGCGGCAACTCATGGCGGAGCACGGCGCCACCCCTGCCGGGGGCGTGCAGCGCAATTTCAAGGCGCCTACGCACGAGCGCATCCGTCCCGTCGTGACTCCGCAGGCTGACCCCCTGGCTGACGTCAGGCTGAGCGACCTCCCCATGAGTTCCTACCGGGCCGTGGTGCGGTCGGCTACGCCGCGCCGTCGCGTGGCTCCGGTGACTCCGCAGCGGCAGACCAGCGTGCCTGACTCGTGTGCGTGTGAGTCGCACAGCAACCAGTACGTGCGTGGGTCGGCGAGGTGGCGGAGTCACGCGCTGAGTTTCGGGTGCGTCGGAGCCTGACGCGCACGCCTGCGTAGCCGACTCGGGCGGCATGGGCTCATGACCTGACGCAGGTACGTACCACCAGCACCAGTCCGCAGAACAGCACAGACGACCAGGAGGTAGAGCAGTGGACATGTACCAAATCACGCGCCGTGGCCAGCGGATCGCCGGCTCACTGGCTGTCCCGTACGAGGCCGCGGTGCTGGCCGCCCAGACGCTGAACCAGGAGTACCGACGCCGGGATGAGTTCGGATGGGAGCCTGACCCCACCGCCACGCCGTACGAGCAGAACCAGTCGGAGCGCATGTCGCGACTGGTCTCGCTCGCGCTCGCCCCTACTTGTTAAGGAGGATTCACGCACGCGCGGCGCGCTTTAGTCGGCACCAGCCCGGGAGTGGACTGGTGTCGGCCACGGCTTGCCGAGCTGGCTTGTCTGAGATGCAACAACAACCTGAGAGGTAGAGCAATGGAGATCGCCTACGTGGGTCGGCACCGCGCGCCCGAGACCCCGGAGCACGTTCACAGCATGGTCGAGGTGGCGCTCACGGACGACTGCGGCTACGGGTGCAAGGTGCTGCGCTGCCCGTGCGGCGAGCAGGCCGTGTCGCACCGCTCCATCTACGGCTGCCCGCTCGGTCGCGTGGCCGCCTAGCGACTTGCTAAGGTGGCCGCGCGCTGCTCTGGCGCGCCTTAGTCGTCACCAGTCCCGGAGGGGTGGGCTGGTGGCGGCCATGGCTTGCTAAGAAAGCTGGCCCGGGTTTCAGAAATGAAATCCGCAGACAAGTACCACTGAAACAGGAGGCAACACGTGGACACCACGACCGAGACGACCGAGGCGATCGAGTTCATCAACCTCGCCGACGACCACTACCCGTACCTCTACCCGGTGCCCCGGACGTTCGAGCTGGATTTCCTCGCCAGCGAGGCTGACAAGTGGGCGCTGCTGGCGCACGGGGGCATCACGCAGTCGTCGCCGGAGCAGACGCCGTTGCAGGCGTGGCGCGACGCGGTGGCCGTGGCCAGCGGACTCCCGGCCGACCACTTCCGGCCCGAGCTGGGGCGCCCGCTGGACCTGGGCTTCAGCCCGTCGCACGCCCGCATGTTCGCGTTCTACCTGGCCTGAGAGGGGGACGGAATGGAGTGCGTGTTCGACGGGATCGCGACCTTCACGGCGCGCGTCGAAGCCGAGACCCGGGACGACGCTGCGGCCCTGGTCCGCGACATCCAGGGGAACAACCCGGACTGGCTGGTGGAGGGCGTGACCATCACCGAGTTCTCCTGGGGCGAGAACCTGGGCTCGGCGCTGAAGTTCGTCCACGACGACGAGGACACGTTGCCGAGCGAGGTTCTGGACCCGCTCACGCGCTACAGCGACGAGGACGTGGCCGAGCTGCGGGAGTTGGTCCAGGCGGCGATGGACGCCGCCGAGGGGGACTCCAACGACGCTGAGATCGAGGCGCTGCAACGGGTGATGGAGAAGGCCGTGGGGATGCTCCGGATTCCCGGGGTGACGGTCGAGTGGTGAGCCCGACCGGCGATTTCAAAACTGAAACCGAGAGCAGGGGAGAGAAAGTGATCCAGATCGAGGAGGCGCGCGAGCTGCTGCTGCGTGCCGTCGAGACCCAGGGCCGGGACTTCCGATACGTCCCGAAGGGCCAGGGTGGCGAGGGGTGTTGGTACGTCCCGCGACCCGACCTGTACGACGAGGAGGACCCGCGGTCGAAGACCGGCTGCCTGGTGGGCGTGGCGCTCAGCCTGGCCGGCATCAAGTTCTGCGACAGCGACAGCGACGCGATCTGGGACCTCCGGGTGCCGCTCGGGCTGACGGACAGGGCGGCGAAGTACTTCGCGATCGTGCAGCAGCACCAGGACGACGGGGCCACCTGGGGTGAGGCGTACGACGAGGCCGAGGCGTGGCTGAAGGAGCACGGCGACGACTTCAGTGACGACAGCAACGACTACGACCAGGGCGACGAGGAGCTGTAACCATGACCGCACTTGCTAACGTGTCCACCACGTCGGCCGGCTGCTGGATCGACGGCCACTGGGGGCGCTTCGGGAGCGCGCGACTGCTGAGCATCGCGACCAGTCACGGCTGGGTGCCGGAGCCCGCGGATGACGAGGTCGTCGGCCGGCTGATCGCCGAGCTGGACGGTGTCGAGGCGGACGAGGACGACTGGGAGTCCCTGAGCGAGCAGGGCGGCCTGGCCGACCAGGCGGAGGTGTGGCTGAACGCGTACGCCGCGCCCGAGGGCTACCTGTTCGGCTGGCACGACGGGGAGTTCTTTCTGTGGCCGGAGCACGTCTGGCACGCCGACGACCCGGGGGTGTGTGACTGCACCCGGGAGCAGCGGGACCTCGCGTGGAGGTTCCTGTGAAGGACAAGGAGCCCTGCGCCTACACGGCCGTCCCGCACCACTCGAAGGACCGGCTGGAGGTCTACCACGGTCGGCCGGAGCCGGTGATCCTGTGCGGCCTGCACGCCCAGGGGGCGTTCCTCAAGGACGTGCTCGCGTTCGTGACCAAGCAGGGGGCGGAGGCGCGCAAGTGAGGGCGATCTGGAAGGGCTCGATCTCGTTCGGGCTGGTCTCGGTCGGGGTGAAGCTCTACTCCGCCACCGAGGAGAAGGACATCCGGTTCCACCAGGTCCACGAGGCCGACGGTGGGCGCGTCCGCTACAAGCGGGTGTGCGCCGAATGCGGCGACGAGGTGGCCTACGTCGACATGGCCAAGGGCTACGACGTGGACGGCGGCGACCTCATGGTCCTCACCAGCGAGGACTTCGAGGGACTGCCGCTGGCTACGTCTCGGGTGATCGACGTGCAGGCGTTCGTCCCGGTCGAGCAGATCGACCCGATCCTCTACGACCGGGCCTACTTTCTGGCGCCCTCGGAGAAGGCGATGGCCAAGGCGTACGTGCTGCTGCGCGACGCCCTGGAGGTCTCCGACCGGGTGGCCGTCGTGAAGGTGGCCCTGCGCAACCGGGAGCACCTGGCGACCCTGCGGGTCCGGGACGGACTGCTGCTGCTCAACACGATGGTCTGGCCGGACGAGGTGCGTCAGCCGGCGTTCCAGATCCTCGACGAGCACCCGGAGATCCGGCCGGCGGAGCTGGCGATGGCCGGGACGCTCATCGACTCGATGGACGGCGATTTCGACCCGGACGCGTTCACCGACGACTACCGGGCGGCGCTCCAGGAGGTCATCGACGCGAAGCTGGAGGGTCGCGAGCCGCCGAAGCCGGCGGAGGTGGAGGAGGCGCCGGCGGTCGACCTGATCGCCGCGCTGACGGCGTCGGTGAAGGCGGCGCAGGCCCGGCGTGAGACTGCGCCGATCCCGATCACCGCGGCCCGGTCCAAGAGGGTCGCCAACCAGAACCGGAGGACCGCGTGAGCACGTTCGAGGTGTACCAGCGGAGCATCACCGACCACTTCGCCGGGATGTCCGAGCGCATGGTCGTCCTGGTGAAGGCGGTCTACGACCACGCCGACGAGCACTACAACCACGGCGGTTGGGACGTGATCGCCGAGTGCTTCGAGCCGCGCGAGGTGGCGGGCCGGATGAACGAGGACATGACCGTGGCCGAGGCCATCGACTCGTGGCGGTTCTCGGTCGACGTGTGGGCCGACCGGCAGGCCGACGCGCGTAACAGCGCCTTCTAGCCAAGGGGGAACCGTGAAGAAGACCATGCTCACCGCGTCGCTCCTGGCGCTGCTCGCCGCGTTCTTCGGTGCGCTCATCGGGTGGGGTGTGCGCGGCCTCCAGCCGCCGCGACCGATGCAGCCGTGTGCCACCGAGGACTCGTCGGCCGAGGCCCGGGAGCCCTGCTACTTCCGCGCTACCGACCGGGGCAACGGGCGAGGCACCAGCTTCGTCATCGACGGCACCGGCCGCACGATCTCCTTGCCCAGCAACCCGTGACCACCGTTTCAAAAATGAAACCCGCCGAATTGAGAGGTAGCGCCATGACCACGACCATCAACTTCGATCTGCTCGACGCCGCGATCGAGGACGCCGCGAACGAGGACGGCGACTTCCAGCACTACCAGGGCGAGTGGGCGACCGTGATGAACCCCCAGGCGGGCAGCGCGGAGCTGTGCGAGACTGGACTGTGCCTGGCCGGGTTCGCCGCCGTGCGCGAGGGTGCCACGGTGCCCAAGCCGCGCCGCTACTCGAACGAGAGCTTCTGGTGGATTCCGCGCTGGTGGGTCGACGAGGAGACCGGGCAGACGGTCACCGATGGCGAGGACTTGGACGGGACCGTCCACGTCAGCGAGTTCGCTCGGCAGCGCCTGGGGCTGGCGGAGTGGCAGTCGAAGGCCCTGTTCAGCAGCAGCAACACCCTGGACGACCTGCGGAGGATGCGGGACCACCTGCGGGAGCACCCGAACGCGACCTACACCGACCTGATCGCGCTGTCCGAAGACCGCGACTGTGACTGCTGCTGAGCCATCCATCCCGCTTCATCCAGCCTGCTTCACCCACCCCTTCAGGAGGAACGCAATGACCACGACCACGACCATCAACTTCGACCTGCTCGACGCCGCCATCGAGGACGCCGCCAACGAGGCGCACGGCTTCAAGCACCGCCAGGGCGAGTGGCTGGACGTCGTCGACCCGTTCGCGGACATGGACGAGCCGACTGCCTGCGGCACCGCGATGTGCCTGGCCGGGTTCGCCGCCGTGCGGGCCGGAGCCGAGATCCCGAAGCCGCAGTGGAACTCCGCCTGTCAGGAGTGGGAGATGCCGTACTGGGATCTCGACCCGGAGACGGGGCGGCTCGACGAGGACGGCGTCACCGTCGCCAGGTTCGCCCGTGAACGCCTCGGGCTCGACGAGGACCAGGCGGACGCCCTGTTCTCCGGTTCCAACACCCTCCCCGACCTCCGGGCCATGCGCGACCACCTGCGGGAGTACCCGGACGCGACCTACGGGGACCTGATGGCCGTCCGCTACAACAACCTCTGAACGGAGAAACAGATGAGCATCACGACCATCGACATCAACATCGACAACTGGGTCATCCTCAACGTCTGCGGCACCTGTGAGTACGCGGTGGGCGGCGGCGGCGAGATCAACGACGTGTCGGACGCCCGGTCGGCGGAGGCCCTGGCCGTCAAGTGGCAGGAGTACAACCTGTGGGTGGACTGCGGGGGCGAGGACTGCGACTCCGAGCACCGCTGGATGTGCGTGTACGAGGGGTGTGACGACCCCGACGACGAGGACGCGGCGTTCGGGCACACGCACGAGTACGGGCACCACTCCGGCGGCTTCACTCACATGTCGTGCGACATCTGCGGGGGCGGTGGCCACGACTCGCACCGGGTGATCGCCGAGAAGTTGGCGGAGGTGCCCGCGACCCTCACGGTGGCCGTGTCCCACGAGATCACCGCCGGGGACATGGAGGAGGGGGACAAGCTCCTGGTCGCCGAGGGCGTGGAGGACCTGCCGCTGATGGTGGGCTGGCTCAGTCACAGCCCGCACAGCGTCCACGCGAAGCTGACCGACCCGGCGCGCAAGGAGCTGCCGGACTACCGCTTCTTCGACCGCAACACGCCCGTGACCGTCTTCTTCGCAGGCTCTTGCTAAGGAGGATTCGAGTGGCTAGCCTGTTGATCACGGAGCTGCCGGACGACGTCGCGCAGGTCGTCCGCGAGGTCGCCCGCTACCTGGAGGTCCGCACCGAGGACCTGGTCGTCGCCGACCACACCCACGAGGAGCTGCGCGAGGGCGCGTACTCCATCGCCTACGAGGGCCAGTACGACTGGCCCTTCCACTTCACCGAGGAGGTCTTCCGCAAGACGGTCGACGTGCCCCGCGACCTGTTCCTGGAGGCCGGCACGGGCTGGTTCCTGGCGGTCTACCCCCCGAAGGAGGACTGAGCATGGCTTTCTGGAGCCGCAACCGTGAGCCGGAGCCCGAGGGCGCGACGCTCGACTGGTCGCCGGCCGAGGAGGTCGCCGAGGACCCGCGGATCGCGCGGATCATCATCGAGCACTCCCTCGACCCGCTCAACGTCGACCACCAGGAGATCGCGGCCGACATGCTGGCGATGCGCGCCCGCATCGACGAGCTGGTGGCGGAGTGGTCGGACTCCCTGGACGCGCGGCTCGACGCGTGGGCGCCGGGTTGGCGCGACGACATGCCGACCCAGTGGCTCGGCCTCACCATCACCGAGGACTCCAGCCTGCCGTACGAGGCGCTTCTCGCGGATCACGACTTGCTAAGGAAGGTTTGAGGATGAGCATCGACACCCGACTCATGGAGTCGCTGGACAAGATGGCGGAGATGCTGAGCAGCTACACGGCCGAGACGGGTGTGCATTTCACCTGCTCCGAGGCCGACGTGATCGCCGAGGTGCTGTACCGCGCCGGGCACGCGGACGCTGCCGCCATCTGGCTCGGGGTGCATGCCGAGGACGACGAGCCGGGTGAGCCCGACGGGTCCGGCGACAAGCACGCCTTCCTGCGGACCGACGAGGACTTCATCGACAGCTTCGATGGCGAGAAGGCGCTCGCCTACGTCGAGAGCACGTTCGGCGCCTAGTGCGACCTCCGGCGTTCGGGCTCACCGTCCGAACGTCGGGCGACGGCACTAGTCGTCACCTACACACGACCGACCAACCGGAAGGAACGACCATGACGACCAACTACGACCTCGCCGAGAAGGCCCGCGCCGAGCTGCCGCTGATGGCCGACGCGGTGGCACGCGAGCTGGGGGAGGGCTGGAAACGGGTCTCGGGTGCGGTGCGCTCCGACGGCGTCAAGCTGGAGGGGCCGGACGGGGAGCGGCTGGCGCTCTACGTCGACTCCAGTCGGCCCGAGCGCGTGGTGATCGACGGCTGGTTGCCGCACGAGATCCACGAGGCCGGCGCGGACACCTACGGCCTGCGGACCCCGGACATCTCCGTGGCTCTCTCCCGGGGCGCCCGGGTCATCTCGCGGGAGATCATCCGCCGGCTGCTGCCCCGCTACCGGGCGATCCTGGCGGAGGCGCGCAAGCGGGCCGCGGACTCCCGACAGGGCCAGGCGGACCGGGACGAGGCCGTCCAGGTCGCCGCGGAGCTGCTGCGCGTGCCCGTCCCCGAGCCGCGTCGGCACGGCAACGTCAACGACAGCGTGACGGTCAGCCGCTTCCACCGGGGGCTCGGCAGCACCCGCGTCGAGGTCCGCACGGGCGGCACGGTCCGCATCGAGACCAACGGCACCATCGACCAGATGCGCGACGTCCTGGCCGCGCTCGGCCAGATCCCCGCCTGAACCTACCCGCACTTGCTAAGTAGTCCATCAACCTGAGGGGATCACCCATGCAGAACAACTGGAACAACAACCCCGGCCTCGCGCGACTCCTCGGCACTATCCCGGAGGAGCTTGGCGGCGCCTTCGAGCGAATGGGCATGGCCGAGGACGAGATCCGCCGCATGTCCAAGCGCCACCCCGCCCACCGCGACGTGCTGTTCCACTCCTTCTCGCTGCTCAGGCCCAGCGAAGTCGGGGAGGGTATCTACACGCAGTTCGTCTACCTGTCCCACCTGCGGGAGCTGCTGGAGCGGATCGTCTCGGGCGCGGACACCCGGCCGGCGACGGGGGCGGAGCTGGCGGTCATCTGTGCCGAGGTGAGCCAGCGCACGCCGATGCACGGCGCCGCCGCCGGCCTGTACTTCCGCCTGTGGGCGAAGGCGTTCCCGACGCACCCGCACACCGCCGAGCAGGCCGGGCAGCGGGTCCACTACGAGAACCTGTTCGCCGCGCAGATCGACGAGCTGGAGGCCGAGCTGCGCGCCAAGTCCATCAACCCGGAGCGTCGCCTGGGCGACATCGAGTGCGAGGGCCGGCACCACCGCGAGCAGGTCGACTGCGTGTTCGCGAAGCGGGAGGCGCTGGCGGCGTGAGCACGGACAAGACCGACGACCGCACGCTGAAGATCAGCCGGGCGGCGCTGGCCGGGATCGCGACCGTGGCTGCCGTGGTCTCCTACTTCACGCAGCGGGACCTGCTGCTCGACCACGAGGCCGACGAGCTGTCGGCCAACGCGATCCCGCTCACGGTGGACCTGGCCGTGATCATGTCGTCGCTGGTCATCAACACCCCGGGCGTCGACCAGAAGACGCGCCGGCTCGCGTGGGGCGTGCTCAGCGTCGCGTGCGCGGTGAGCATCGTGGCCAACTGCTACGCCGGGGACAACCTGATCCAGCGCATCGCCCACGTGTGGTGTGTCGTGATCTACCTCGGCGCGGAGGCGGTCGCCTCGCGTATCCGGATGCGGCGCACGCCGGCCCGCAAGGCGAAGGAGCCGGCCAAGGCCGCGAAGCCGGCGGAGAAGGCCCCGGCCCCCGAGGGCGGGCAGGAGGTCGTCGTGTCGGCGATCAAGCCGGCTCGACCGCGAGCCACCGGGCCGCGTGGCCGGACCAAGGTGACCCCGATCGAGGAGATCGAGGCGACCAAGACCGAGGACGTCGCCGCGTAGCGGTGGCCGTCTAACTGAAACCCATCTTGCTAAGGAGCCAAGAGTGAGCGTGAAGGAACGCAGCCGGGAGCGCGTGAAGTTCCTGGACAACCTGATGACCACGGCCATCGAGAACTACGGCTACGGCTGGTTCTACGTCCACGAGTACGCGGGTGAAGGGGAGACCCTGTACGCCGTCATCGAGGACGAGGACGAGCCCGGCGACACCTACCGGGTCGACCTGGACACGTTCGCCAAGGGCCTCGGGGTAATCGACCGCGCGGAGCTGAAGGTCGACCCCGAGTTCCCCAACGACGGCGAAGTGCTGCACAACTCGGCGACCGGGCAGCGCCTCTACATGTCGCAGAGGCACCGCAAGCGCATCCTCACCGCCAGCCGCACCAACGGCGACGAGGGCGACATCGACGTGGTCGACGCGCTCGCCGTCCTGGAGTGCGCCCTGTTCGGACGGGTGGTGAACGGGTGAGCCCGCTGGAGCGCGAGATGCAGAGCATGGTCGACGAGTCGTCCGCCCGGCTGGTGTTCGCCTGGAAGCTCGGGATGGTGGAGGCGGTTGGCCGGGCCGACGAGGAGACGACGGCGGCCCTGACGTACCTGCGAAGCACGAGCCCGGCGGTGGCCGGGTCCTACATCGGGAGTGTGAAGCCGTGACGAACTACAAGGTGCGCTGGCGGGAGGTCAGCGACCACGAGATCGAGCTGACCGCCGAGGACCTGGCCGAGCTGCTGGGGTGCAGCGTCGAGGACGTCGAGGAGGACCTGGAGCGGGCGGAGTGGGACTCCGACGAGGGCCTGGCCGACGCGCTGGCCGAGTACAGCGACCAAGCGTTCGACGGGCTCACCCGCGAGGACATCGAAATCGAGGAGTGCTGACCGTGCCGGAGCGCATCCCGGAGCCGTTGCCGTGCGGCTGCGTGCCCCACTCCACCCGCATGAGGGGCGTGTGGGGCTTCTACTGCGACACCGAACAGCAGGGCTACTGCAACTTCGAGTGCCCGCACGAGGACGAGGACGAGGAGAACTGAGCATGTTCCCTGGAGCGACCGCGACCGTCTACCACAACGAGGCCGGCGAGCCCCTGGGGTGGGACACCTACTCCGGCTACGACGAGCCCTACGCCCCGGAGGACTACTGCGACGAGGACGACTACTACTACGACGAGGACGACTACCGCGACGAGGACGAGGAGGACGAGTGAGCACCGACGCGCTGCTGGAGGAGGGCGACCTGCGGGTCCGCCTGGAGTACGACGAGTTCTTCGGCGACATCCGCGCCTACCAGGACGGCCTGCCGCACGAGCTGAGGACGTTCGATCCGTACAGCTACGGCCGCGACCGCCGGGACGCCCGGGAGGTCGGTGGTCCGCTGTTCGACGACTGGGCGTGGATGTTGCGCCGCAGCCAGTGGCGCGAAGACCCCGAGGGCTGGGCGACGAAGGTGATCCGTCGGTGGGTGCAGATGCAGGGCGGCGTCAGCGACATCGTCGGGCGCCGGCTGTTCTACCTGCTGCCGGAGGACGCGGGTAACACCGACCCCGACTTGCTAAAGAGGCAGCTCGACGGTGGGATCGCCGAGATCCACGCCTGGGAGAACGGCGAGGTCTACGGCTACGTCGTCGAGCGCCTGACCGAATGGGTCCAGAAGGACAAGCCTTCCGAGACCCGCACGACCTGGGAGTCCGAGGACTCCTGCGGCGGCTACATCGGCTACGAGCACGCCGTCGAAGCCGCCACCGAAGCGTTCGAGTACGCGAAGCTCTGATGGGAGAGACCGTGAAGTTGCAGGCCCCGGAGAACGTCAACTACGCCGCCACCGTCGTGCGGGTGCGGCACATCAACCAGCTCGCCAACTGCGACAACGTCGTGGGCGTGCCGCTGCTCGGCTACCAGGCGATCGTGTCCAAGGACGTGCAGGTCGGTGACCTGGGCATGGTGTTCACGGCCGAGACGCAGCTCAGCCTGGGGTACGCCAGCGCGAACAACCTGCACCGGCACGAGAACCTGAACGAGGACCCGAGCAAGAAGGGCTACCTGGAGGACAACCGCCGGGTCAAGGCCCTGCGCTTCCGCGGCCACCGCTCGGACGCCCTGTTCATGCCGCTGTCCAGCCTCTCCGGGTTCTACTCCGAGTGGGACCAGCTCCAGGAGGGCGACACCTTCGACCAGCTCGACGGCGTCGAGATCTGCCGCAAGTACGTGGCCCGGCCGCCGAAGGAGCGCGGCCCGTCGAACCAGCCGAAGAAGCGCGAGCCGCGGGTCGACGAGAAGCTGTTCCCGAAGCACTTCGACACGGCGAACTACTTCCGGGTGGCCGACGCCATCGCGGGTGACCGCCACGTCGTGATCACGCAGAAGTTGCACGGGACCTCCATCCGGATCGGTCACACGTTGGTGAAGCGCAAGCTCACGTGGCGGGACAAGGTCGCCAAGCTGCTCGGGGTGAAGGTGCCCGAGACCGAGTGGGCCTACGTCTACGGCAGCCGCAACGTGGTCAAGGACCCCGACAACCCGTCGGGCCACGACTTCTACGGCGCCGACCTGTACTCGCAGATCGGCTCCCAGCTCAAGGGCCTGCTGCCGAAGGGGTTCATCGTCTACGGCGAGGTCATCGGCTGGGTGCCCGACACCGACAAGCCCATCCAGAAGGGCTACACCTACCGCATCCCCGTGGGTGGCTACCAGCTCTACATCTACCGGGTCACCACGATCAACGAGGACGGCCTGGCGGTCGACCTGAGCTGGCCGGCGGTCAAGGAGTTCTGCCAGTCCGTCGGGCTCAACACGGTGCCCGAGGTGACCAGCGCCTACGCCGTCCGCGAGGACCTGGTGACCTACTACCTCGACAAGCGGCTGTCCGACACCTTCCCCTGGCTGGTGCCCACCGACGGCTCGATGGTCGACGAGGGTGTCTGCCTGCGGGTCGAGGGCATCACGCCGCTCGTCGTGAAGGCCAAGAGCCCGCTGTTCCTCCAGCACGAGACCAAGATGCTCGACCAGGGCGTCACCGACACGGAGGCCGAGGAGGCTCTGGTATGACCGCACTTGCTAAGAAGGCTCGGCTGATCGCCACCCGGGGCCTGCCCGGCTCCGGCAAGACCACCAAGGCCGAGGAGTGGGTGGCCGTCGATCCGGTGCGCCGGGCGCGGGTCAACCGCGACGACCTGCGGAAGATGGTCCACAACGGCGTCTACATCAAGCAGGGCCGCGAGTCGGCCGGCACCGAGAAGGCCATCATCGCCGCCCGCGACGCCAGCATCGCCGCCCTGCTGCGACTGGGCATCGACGTCATCAACGACGACACCAACCTGCCCACCCGCACCATCCGGGACCTGCGCCGGCTCGCGGTGCTGGCCGGCGCGGACTTCGAGGTGTGGGACCTGACCGACGTGCCCCTCGTGGCGTGCATCGCGCGGGACCGGGAGCGCGAGAAGCCGGTCGGCGACGACGTCATCCGCGACATGGAGCGACGGTTCCTGCGCGGCCGACCGTATCCGCTGCCGGTGCCCGACGAGGCGCCCGACAGCCCGGACGACGTCGTGCCGTACGAGCCGCCGGCCGGCAAGCGGAGGGCGGTCATCGTCGACATCGACGGCACGGTGGCGCTGATGGTGGCGCGGTCGCCGTTCGACGAGTCGCGGGTGCATGAGGACCGGCCGAACGCCCCGGTGATCGCCGCCGTGCGAGCCATGTTCCTCACCGGGCACGACATCGTCTTCTGCTCCGGCCGCACCGACGGCTGCCGGGAGGCCACCGAGAAGTGGCTGATGGAGAACGTGGGCCTGCCGTACGCGGCGCTGCACATGCGGGCGGCCGGCGACACCCGCAAGGACGCCGTCGTCAAGCGGGAGCTGTTCGACAAGCACATCCGCCACGAGTACCGGGTGGCCGGAGTCTTCGACGACCGGCAGCAGGTCGTCGACATGTGGCGATCCCTCGGGCTGACCGTGTTCCAGGTCGCCCCGGGCGACTTCTGAGAGGAGACACAGATGAGCCTCACCACCGAGGAGCCGGCGGCCCCCGAGCCGACCGACCTGATCCGCGTGTTCCTGGTCAACGAGGACCGGGTCGCCGAGTTCTACGACCTGATGAGCAACGCCCTGGACGCCGCGAACAGCGGCGCCACCGACCCCGCCGCCGAGCTGCGCGCCCTGTGGCGCCTGGTCGGGCACATCGTCGAGACGTTCGAGTCCAGCAAGATCGCGAAGGCGAGGTTCAAGTGAGCGTTGCAGCAACCCTGGCCGGAGACACCCTGGTCGTGGAGACCACCGTCGAGCTGGACGAGGCCCGCAAGGTGCTCGCGGCGTACAGCCACGGCAGCCAGCTCGTGTGGATCGTCAACCAGGAGACGGTCGACGTCCTGGCGGCCTTCGAGTTGACGCCGGATGAGATCGGCGAGCTGACCAGCGAATGCGCCAACGAGGAGGAGTTCGGGCGCGTCCTGGACGCCGACTACGTGCGCTACAACGGCAGCCTCTACCCGCTGAGCGACTTCAACGCCGACTGGGGCATCACCCGGAGGGTGGGCCTGCCGGAGTGGATGCAGGGATGGCACGCCTACCTGTCCGACTCGTTCTCCTCCGGGCTCGTGCTGCGCTACCACAAGCAGTACGACGACGACCACGAGCCCGACCTCACGGGCGACTCCGGCGTCACGATCGCCCGCTACATCGTCGGCTAGGGGGCTCAGTGAACGAACTGCTCGCGCTCGCCCTGGTCGTCGCCGCGCTGCTCGCGCTCGCCGTCGCCGGCCACTACCTGTCCACCAGCTACCTCCGCCGCAACATCGACCGCAAGGAGTTCTGATGTCCGCCAAGAAGATCACCGCGGCTGCCGCCGCCGTCCTCACCGTCGCCGCGCTCGCCGGCTGCATGGGCCAGGAGGTCAAGCAGGACGCGCCCGAGCCGACGCCCGACAACATCGTCAACGGCGCCGAGACCCAGGTCCTTCGGATGCCCGACGGGTTCCGCAACGTCGCGGTGACCAAGTACGTCGGCAAGGACGGCTCCTGCTACATGGTGTTCGTCACCAGCCGGGGCATCTGGGAGGCCGGCAACGAGAACTTCACCACCCTGCCCTCGGGGGTCGCCGCGATCCCCTGCACGCCGGCCACCCGGCCCGCACTTGCTAAGTAGTCCGTCCGTGCGCTGACGGTGGAGGCCGGGCTCCGGCCCGGCCCCCGCCACCTGCTGCACGGCAGGACCAACTGACCAACCACAACACCGAGGAGAACCGTGAGCGACGGAATGCTCGACAAGATCCGCAAGCTGCTGGCCCAGGCCGAGGACCCCGCCTGCACGCCGGCCGAGGCCGAGGCGTTCAACCAGCGGGCCGCCGACCTGATCGCCAAGTACGGCATCGACAAGGCGCTGCTCGACGCGGCCAAGGCTCCCGCGACCAAGGAGGACGTCGACCGCCGCAAGATCCACGTACCCGGGCCGTACGCCTGGGAGAAGTCGGCGCTGCTCTACAACATCGGCGAGCCGCTGAACGTACACACCGTTCGCCACAACAACGGACGCCGCAGCGACGGCTACAAGGTGAGCATGTTTGGCTTCCCCTCCGACCTGGAGCGCGTCGAACTGCTGTTTACGAGCCTGCTGGTGCAGGCGTCGCACAGCCTCGCCACCATCCAGCCCCCGCCGTGGGAGAGCACGGTCAGCTACCGCAAGGCGTGGATGTGGGGCTTCATCAACACCGTGAAGGCCCGGCTGGTAGCCGCCGAGAGCCGAGCCGCGCGGGAGGCCGACGAGCGCGGTGACGGCCCGTCGACCGCCCTGGTGCTGGCCGACCGCAAGACGCTCGTGGACCGCCGAGTAGAGGAGGCGTTCACCGACCTCAAGAGGTCGAAGTCGGTGACGGTCAAGGGCAGCGGCTACCGGGACGGACAGGCCGCCGGCCAGCGCGCCGACCTCGGCGGCAGCCGACTCGGCCAGGCGCCCGGCGCCGCCATCGGACGCTGACCAGAACGCACCGCAAGCACCGCAACTAGCAAGGGACGAACGTTGATAAGCGCCACCGGCACGCAGTGCAATCCAGCCAACGCGGAGATCTTCTTCGCCGCTCAGAAAGTCGACGAGGCGGTAGACCTCTGCCTCGACTGTCCCGTCATGTTCCCCTGCCGAGACCTGGCCCGCGCCGAGGGCCACGTGTACGGCGTATGGGGAGGCGAGACGCCCGACGAGCGCCGCGCCTGGCTGGTTGAGAACCATCCCGATCCTGAAGTCCGGGCTGAAGCCGCGAGGGAGACGGCCCGGATCGAACGAGAGCGCGAACGCAGCATCATCCGCAAACGGGAGCATCGAGCCTATCTGCGGATCGTGGCGGCGCAAGCCGGCGTCGCGCTCAACAAGCCGGTGGACGCCGAGAGCGACGGCCCCACCATTCAGCAGGTCCGCTCCCGACAGCTCGCGACCATTGCCCGGCAGATGCGCGCTGCCGGCGCCGATATGGACGAGATCGCCGAGGAGCTGGGCGCCACCAGACGCACCATCCAGCGCTACATGAGCGCCAAGTACGACAACATCGCCGCGTAATTGCTGAGGAGGAACACCCCTATGGGAACCAAGTTCATCAACCCCACGACCGTGTCCGCGAACTACTTCCGCCCCGCCGAGCACGAGGACGCGTACGCCGTCGTCCTCAAGCCGCGCGCCGTGATGCCCACCGGAGCGGACGGCAAGTCCGAAGTCCTGTGCTCCGCGGTCATCTTCGGCGACGAGGACGCCCTGGACGCCGGCCGCCCGACGCACGTGCTCCCGGACACCATCGTGAACGCCAGCGTCATCTACAAGCAGCTCGTCCGCACGTTCGACCAGCAGGGCGTGCTCGCCGGCTACATCGCCCAGGGCGACGAGACGACCTTCGGCACGAAGCCTTGGATCGTCAAGGAGCTGGACCCCGAGGACCAGGCTCAGGTCGAGAAGGTGTGGGAGCAGGTGACCGCCTGATGGAGTTCATCATCGTCGACCAGCGCAGCGAGCCGGGGAGGATCTTCGCCTACCGGGTCTACCTGGTACCCGATGGCGCCGGCCACACCGGCTGGCACGCGAAGTTCATCGGCTACGCGGACACGCGGTGGGGCGCTCGCCGCAAGATCCGCAGGGAGCGCAGGCGCCTCAAGCGCCGCGAGCCGGGAACGACCATCGTCCACCGGGAGGCGCTGTGAGCACCTACACCACCAAGGACTCCGGCGAGCGCGCGGAGTACGCCTCCGGCATGGTGCGCGACGTCCAGGAGGGCAAGCCGCGGTTCGACCTGATCCTCGCGGAGGGCCTGCCCTTCGAGGAGCAGATGCTCACCCGGTTCGCCCGACTCCTTCAGCGCGGCGCCGTCAAGTACGGCGAGCGCAACTGGGAGAAGGCCCGCGGCGCCGAGGAGCTGGCCCGCGCGAAGTCCAGCGCGATCCGGCACCTCATCCAGTGGATGTGCGACGAGGACGACGAGGACCACGCCGCCGCCGTCATGTTCAACCTCATGGCCGCCGAGTTCGTGAAGTACCAGACGAGGGAGACGCAGTGAGCCGCAGGTACGACGTGAGCGTCAACACCAACCCGGTCGCCAACCAGTACGCCGGCCCCAACACGCGGATCATCGAGTTCAGCTCGCCGGCCGGCGGCGGACTGATCTCCTTCTTCACGCCCGGTGACGGCACCCTCCGGGTCGACCTGTACCGGCTCGACGGCACCGTGACGGTCGTGACCTCGGTGACCGCCGAGGTCGACATGAGCGAGCGCGGCACCACGGCGGTACCGAACAGCGCCGACCAGGTGAGCTGACACCAGCGCAGAGCGGCCGGGCCTTCGGGTCCGGCCGCTACCATCTGACTGCCCGAACGTGACACGAGGAGAGCGAATGAGCAGCAGCACGGAAGACGTGAGCATCCCCGCCCTCTCCGAGGGCACCACCGCCGCCGTGAAGAACCTGATCGACTACGCCATCGAGGCCGAGTACGGCCACGACACGAAGGACGTCACCGCGGGCGCCGAGAAGATTGCCATCGGCGGCCTGATGCTCGACCTGCGGGACGACTACCTCGCGCGAACCGGCGGCGACGACACGCACCTGCGGGGGTACGTCGACTCGACCCTGCGCATCCTGATCCGCGACGGCCTGGCCGCGCGGGAGTGCCAGATCCGACAGCTCGACCCGTCCGCCCTGCCCTGCCACACCCACTACGAGGCCGACGTGCCCGAGGTCAACGGAGCCCGGCTCTGCGGTCCGCACTACATCGAGCGCGCCCCCTCGGAATAGGCGAAAGCAACATCAACGGCCCGGCCCCCTACTCGGGGGTCGGGCCTTTTTTGTTTTCCAGCAACTCCGGCCGGTTGTCCCTGATCCACGCCTCGACGTCGCGCCGGAGCCAGACCTTGCCCATCTCCAGCTCGGCGATCGGGTCAGGGAAACCCTTGGTGTTCGCGATGACGTTGGTCCGCTGCCGGGAGAGGCCGCCGAGCATCCACCGGATCTCCGAGATGCCCACCAGATCCCACTCCACGTCGTTGACGGTAGGCATCGCCGAAAGAAGCGCTTACAGAAACGACGGAAGTCGTTGACAGCCGGTAGTGACGACCGTCAGCATCAGGGGATGAGGACGAACGGTGCGACGCTCCGGTACGCGGCTTCGCCGGCCGCTCCCCAACTCCGCCCGCTGGTAGGCCCGGTCCCGCACACCGCGCAGCGCCCGATCTGGCTGTGCCGGGAGTGCCAGGAGCCCTGGCCGTGCGAGCCGGCCAGGCTTGAGCTTCAGATGCAGTTCCGCAACGGCAAGGCCAGCCTCGCCGCCTACATGGCCGGCTACCTGACCGACGCCATCGGCGACATGATCAAGCTCCTGCCCGACCCGAACCCGGCGCCTGACTCGCAAGCCCTGTTCGATCGGTTCATCGCCTGGACCAACCCGAGCCTGCACCCCGACGGCGGTGACCGCTGATGCTGCTGAAGCCGAAGTCGGGGGACACCTTGCACGTCGGCGCGGAGTGCTCGGTGCAGTTCGCCGGCCCCCGGGCGCTGATCTTCCGGTTCATTCGGGTGCTCGACTGGCCGACCTACGACGGCTGGGTGTGGCTCGACGGCTACAGCCTGGACGCCCGCGGCAACGCCCTGCACCGTCGGTCGATCTACGTGATGCCCGAAGGGCTCCGGCTCATCGCTCCGCCGAGGCCGCAGGGGCAGCCAGCGAGGCGCCGGCCGATCGCGCGGACCCCGGTCCGCGTGGGGTAGACCCGCCTGCCGAGACTGAAGGCCCCCGACGATGCTGTCGGGGGCCTTCTCGATGGCTCTACTCCTCGTGCGCCGAGTCCTCGCCCGACTGCCTCAACGCCTGCATGATCCCTTCCCCCAGCTCGGGGGCCTCGTCAAGCTGGTCCTTCACCCAGCGGTCGATCTCGGTTTCAAGCTCCTCGTCGTACGCGCACAACCGCACGGCCCTCCTCCTGTGGCAAGATCTGCCGCATGAATCGACTGGCCAGCTCGCAGTCGCCGTACCTCCTCCAGCACGCCACCAACCCTGTCGATTGGTGGCCATGGGGAGAGGAGGCGATGGCAGAAGCTAAGAGGCGGGACGTTCCCCTACTGATCTCAGTTGGGTATTCGTCCTGCCACTTAGGCTTCTAACTGTTCACTGGTGTCACGTGATGGCGCACGAGTCTTTCGAGGACGAGTCGGTGGCCGCGCTGATGAACGCCGACTTCGTGTCGGTCAAGGTGGACCGGGAGGAGCGTCCGGACGTCGACGCGGTCTACATGACGGCGACGCAGGCGATGACCGGTCAGGGCGGCTGGCCGATGACCGTGTTCGCGACCCCCGACGGCACCCCGTTCTTCTGCGGCACCTACTTCCCGAAGCCGAACTTCGCCCGCCTGCTCCAGTCGGTCACCACCGCCTGGCGGGACCAGCGCGACGCCGTCCTCCAACAGGGCGCCGCGGTGGTCGAGGCGATCGGTGGCGCCCAGGCCGTCGGCGGCCCCACCGCGCCGCTGGAGGCGTCGCTGCTCGACGACGCGGCCAGCCAACTGGCCCAGGAGTACGACGAGACGAACGGCGGCTTCGGCGGCGCCCCGAAGTTCCCGCCGCACATGAACCTGCTGTTCCTGCTCCGGCACCACCAGCGCACCGGCTCGGAGCGGAGCCTGGAGATCGTCCGGCACACCGCCGAGGCGATGGCGCGGGGCGGCATCTACGACCAGCTGGCCGGTGGCTTCGCCCGCTACTCGGTGGACGGCCACTGGACCGTGCCGCACTTCGAGAAGATGCTCTACGACAACGCGCTGCTGCTGCGGACGTACACGCAGCTGTGGCGGCTCACCGGCGACCGGCTGGCCCGACGCGTGGCCCGGGACACGGCCCGGTTCCTCGCCGACGAGCTGCACCGGCCCGGCGAGGGTTTCGCGTCCGCGCTGGATGCCGACACCGACGGCGTCGAGGGCCTCACCTACGTCTGGACGCCGGCGCAGCTCGTCGAGGTGCTGGGCGAGGAGGACGGCCGCTTCGCCGCCGACCTGTTCGGGGTGACCGAACCCGGAACCTTCGAGCACGGCACCAGCGTGCTGCGGCTGGCCCGGGACGTCGACGACGCCGACCCGGCGGTGCGCCGCCGCTGGCAGGAGGTCGTGGGGCGGCTGCTGGTCGCCCGGGACACCCGGCCCCAGCCTGCCCGCGACGACAAGGTCGTGGCCGCCTGGAACGGGCTGGCGATCACCGCGATCGCCGAGTTCCAGCAGGTCGCCGCCCTCTACGCCAGCCCCGACGACGAGGACGCCAACCTGATGGACGGTGTGCTCATCGTGACCGACGGCGCGATGCGGGACACCGCCGAGCACCTCGCCCGCGTCCATCTCGTGGACGGGCGGCTGCGCCGCGTCTCGCGGGACAAGGTCGTCGGCGAGCCGGCCGGCGTGCTGGAGGACTACGGCTGCGTGGCCGAGGCGTTCTGCGCCATGCACCAGCTCACCGGCGAGGGGCGCTGGCTGGAGTTGGCCGGCCGGCTGCTGGACGTCGCGCTGGAGCACTTCGCCGCCCCGGACGGCGGGTTCTACGACACCGCCGACGACGCGGAGCGGCTGGTCACCCGGCCGGCGGACCCGACCGACAACGCCACCCCGTCCGGCCGCTCGGCGGTCGTCGCCGCGCTGGTGACGTACGCGGCGCTCACCGGCGAGACCCGCTACCGGGAGGCGGCCGAGACCGCCCTCGGCACGGTCGCCCCGATCGTCGGCCGGCACGCCCGCTTCACCGGGTACGCGGCGATGGTCGGCGAGGCGCTGCTCTCCGGCCCGTACGAGATCGCCGTGGTCACCGAGGAGCCGGTCGGCGATCCGCTGCTCGCGGCGGCCCACCGGCACGCCCCACCCGGGGCGGTGGTCGTGGCGGGCCGTAGCGACCAGCCGGGGGTGCCGCTGCTCGCGGACCGCCCGATGGTCGACGGGCGGCCCGCCGCGTACGTCTGCCGCGGTTTCGTCTGCGAGCGGCCCGTCACCGACGTGGCTGACCTGGTCGGGCAGCTCGGCGGCCGGTAGCGGACCCTCCCGCCGGCCCCGATAGGCTGGCGCCGCTATGGATTCTCGGACGGGTCTGCCCGTAGTCGGCATGGTGGGCGGTGGCCAGCTGGCCCGGATGACGCACCAGGCCGCGATCGCCCTCGGTCAGTCGCTGCGCGTCCTCGCGCTCGCCCCCGACGACGGTGCCGCGCTGGTCGCCGCCGACGTCCAGTACGGCGACCACACCGACCTCTCCGCGCTGCGCACCTTCGCCAAGGGCTGCGACGTGGTCACCTTCGACCACGAGCACGTCCCCAACGAGCACATCCGCACGCTGGCGGCGGAGGGCGTGACGCTCTACCCACCGGCCGACGCCCTGCGCTACGCGCAGGACAAGCGGGCGATGCGGGAGCGGCTGACCGAGCTTGGCGCCCCGGTGCCGGCGTGGCGCCCGGTCGAGACGTCCGACGACCTGGTCACGTTCGGCGCCGAGGTCGGCTGGCCGGTGGTGCTCAAGGCCGCCCGCGGCGGCTACGACGGGCGGGGCGTCTGGGTGGTGACCGACGCCGCCCACGCGGCCGAGCTGGCCGCCACGCTGCTGGCCGGGGGCACCGAGCTGATCGTCGAGGAGCGGGTGCCGCTGCGCCGGGAGCTGGCCGTGCAGGTGGCCCGCTCGCCGTTCGGGCAGGTGGCCGCCTACCCGGTCGTGGAGACCGTCCAGGTCGACGGCATCTGCGTCGAGGTGCTGGCCCCGGCACCCGACCTGTCGGAGGAGCTGGCGCTGGCCGCCCAGCAGCTCGCCATCGACCTGGCCACCTCGCTGGGCGTGGTGGGCCTGCTGGCGGTGGAGCTGTTCGAGGTCGCCGACGGTGACCGCAGCCGGGTCATCGTCAACGAGCTGGCGATGCGCCCGCACAACTCCGGACACTGGACCATCGAAGGCGCCCGGACCTCGCAGTTCGAGCAGCACCTGCGGGCCGTGCTCGACTACCCGATGGGGGACACCTCGCTCGCCGCGCCGGTCGTCGTGATGGCGAACGTGCTCGGTGGTGAGCCCGGTGGCATCTCCATCGACGAGCGGCTGCACCACCTCTTCGCCGCCGAACCGGGCGCCAAGGTGCACCTCTACGGCAAGCAGGTCCGCCCGGGCCGCAAGATCGGGCACATCACGGTGCTCGGCGACGACCTGGACGACGTACGGGCGCGGGCGGCGCGGGCCGCTCGCTGGCTTCGGGAGGGGCACAGTGAGCGCGAGGAGTGAGCTTGCGAGCCCCGCAGTCGCGAACGAAGGGAAGCCACGAGTGACCACCGTCGGGCTCATCATGGGCAGCGACTCGGACTGGCCGACCATGAAGGCCGCCGCCGAGGTCCTCGACGAATTCGGGGTGACCCACGAGGTGAGCGTCGTCTCGGCGCACCGCACCCCGGTCAAGATGATCGAGTACGGGCGCACCGCCGCCGACCGTGGCCTCCAGGTGATCATCGCCGGGGCGGGGGGCGCCGCCGCCCTGCCGGGCATGGTCGCCTCGGTCACCCCGCTGCCGGTGATCGGTGTCCCGGTGCCCCTCAAGCACCTGGACGGCATGGACTCCCTGCTCTCCATCGTGCAGATGCCCGCCGGAATCCCGGTCGCCACCGTGGCGATCGGCAACGCCCGCAACGCGGGCCTGCTCGCCGTGCGCATCCTCGCCGCGACCGACGCGGAGCTGCGCGACCGCATGGTCGCCTACCAGGAGGACCTGGAGAAGCTGGTGGCCGAGAAGGAAGCCGCCCTACAAGCCTCCCTCGCCTAACCCCGCCCCGCCGCCCCGCCCGAGACGGCGCCCCAGCCTCCAGCCTCCGCGATCTTGCACTTTCGGCCCCCGAAATGCGGCTTTTGAATCCTTTTTCAGGTCACAAACTGCAAGATCGCCGCCGCTCGGGGAGGTCCGGGCCGCGGCCGGGCGGGTCCGCGCCGCGGCCGGGCGGGTCCGCGCGGACCGAGCATGCTCAGCCAGAGCGCGACGACGTCCGCCGTGACTCTCCGATTTATCGCATGGCGCGGAGGGCGGTCTGTAGGCGCTCCTGGGCGCGGCGGCGACGCTCGTTGCTCGCCCCGAGGATCAGCAGCAGGATGCCGACGGGGATGAGCGCCAGCCACGGTCCGAACGCGAACAGCGCGTGGATCGCGGTGACCGCGGTGACCGTGGCACCCACGATCACCGGGGCCTGCTGCCGGCTCGACGAGCCGAAGACCAGCACGGCGACCGCGCCGAGCAGCAGCAGCACCTGCCGCAGCGTGGTGGACTCGGTCGCGATCACGATGGCCAGGGACGGCAGGAAGGCGGCGACCAGCGCCGGCCCGTACGCCACCCAACTGCTCAGGTCGGGCCGTTGGCGGAGTTCCAGCACCCCCACCAGCAGGGCCAGGGCGGCGAACGGCAGCGTGTACGCCTCCGGCAGCGCCACGTCGGCGACCCGCATCAGGATCCACCAGGCGGTGATCTCGCAGCTGACCACGGCCCAGAACAGGATGCGCCGCTCCACGGGCCGCCGGTTGGGGCGGGCCGCCGCCACGCCGAGCACCGCACCCCAGGCGGCCAGCAGGGCGGCGATGTGCCGTGGCGACTCGTACGCGAGCGCCAGCGCGATCAACGCCGCCGCGTAGCCGCTCCACTCCACGGTGGCCGCCTCGCGTTGCGCCTCGGGCCGACGCAGGCGGGGCAGGGTGGCGGCGAAGACCTGGAGTGCCGCGCCGACGGCGAGTACGCCGAACGCGGACCACACCGCGGCGAGCCCGGCGACCAGCCCGGCGGTGAGGACGAAGAGCTGCGCCATCAGCGAGGCGAACAGCCAGCCCAGGATTCGGGCCCGCTGGGTGGTGCCGAACAGCGCCGCCACCGCGCCGACGCCGACCGCGCCGCCCAGGGTGAACAGCGTGAGTTCCCGGGTGGCGAGGCTGCCGGCCAACCCGGCGCCGCCGGCCGCGAGGCCGATCACGAAGACCAGGACCCGGGCCAGCCGCAGCGAGCGGGCCGGTTCGACCAGCGGCGGTGGTGGGGTCAACGCCAGACCCAGCATCGAGATCGTGAAGACCGAGAGCGCGGCGAGCGCGCTCGCCGGCCAGCCGTTGCCCAGCGCGATCGGCGTGATCAGCAGGGTGACGGCCGCGCCGGGCAGCACCACGGGCACCGCCCGGGCCCGCCGTCCGCCGCTGAAGCCGCTGGCGGCGAGGGCTGCGGTGATGGTCAGCAGCAGCGCGGTCAGCACGTGCGTGGGGTCCACCGCGCCGGGCGGCGGGGTGAGCAGCTCGGGGGGTGGCCCCTCCCAGATTCGGCTGAGCGTCCGGTGGGGTTCGACCAGGGCGACCTCCAGCGCACGCGCGATCGAGGCGAGCGCGAGCGCGGTCGGCAGGACCGCGGCGGCCAGCGCCCCGGCGGCCGGGTTCACCCGCCAGCGTCGCCGGTTCGCGTTGTCCGGGGGGCGGCCCAGGGCGCCGTTCAGCCGCACCGACCAGCGCCACACCGGCTGCGCCGACCCGGCCGGCGGGACGGTGGCGGCGCGGACCAACTCGGCGAGCACGCCCAGCAGCGCCGCGGCGGCCGCGTACACGCCGACGGCGAGGCCGGTCGGGAAGGCGGCGAGGGCGCTGACCGTGGCGCCACCGGCGACCGCGACGCTCGCCCAGGGCAGGTACTGGGGAACCTGGCGGCGCGCCACGGCCACCGCCGCCAGCCCGAGGCTCGACGCGGCCAGCGCGGCGGTCAGCACCACCTGCGCCGAGTGGCCGAACTCGGCGGCCAACGCGGCGACCGCGCCGGGGAGGGCGAGCACGGCGGCACAGGTCGCGGCGCCACCGATCTGCGCCAGGTGGGTGGGCATGCCGTCGGTCTCGACGTCCTCCACGAGCGTGGTGGCGGCGTTGCGGGCCAGCGCGGCGACGGCCACGCCGATCAGCGCGATGCTGCCCAGGGCCAGCGCGGTCGTCCACGGGCGGACCAGGCCGGCGCCCGCGCCGTGCAGGGCCACCACCCCGGCGACGGTGGCCCGGGACAGCGCGGCGCGCGGGTCGAACGTGGCGGCCGCGGCCATCCCGTACACCGTGGCCACCATGGCGCCCACCAGCACCGGCGACCACCACGGCAGCGTGAACGCGGCGGGTGCGCCGATCGTGGCCAGCACCACCGCCGCGCCGGAGACGTCGTACCGCCACGGTGGCGGCAGCAGGATCCCGGCCGCGAGGGCGAGCAGCAGCAGGGCGATCGGCGCCTGCCAGGTCGAGCCGCCGGTCGGCGCGGCCGGCCAGCCGGAGAGGTCACCGGCCCAGATCGGGCCCGGGGTGGCGAGCACGCCGACCCCGCCGCGCAGCGCCGTCCAGCCGGCCAGCAGACCGATCAGCAGGCCGCCCACCGCGATGCCGAGGATCGGGCCGCGCCGCCACTCGTCGGGCATCGCCCGGGCGGCCACCGCGACCACGAGCACCAGCGCGGCCGCCACCGCGAGCTGCCCGCCGGGGGCGAGCACGGCCGCGACCCGGACCAGCGTGGCGATCAGTGCCGCCGTCACGGCGGCGGCGGCGAGGTCGGAGCCGTCCAGGGTGAGGTCGGAGCGCCGCCCGGCGTCGATCGACGGGGCCAGGAACAGGAGCACCGCGGCGACCAGCAGCAGAGCGCCCACCCAGGCGTCGGCCACGGTCGCGCCGGGCGCACCGAAGGCGGCGGCGGTCACCACGAGCGCCCCGAGCCCGGTGCCGACGGCGAGCGGCGCCGGGATGTGCCGCTGGGAGACCTGCACGATCGCGGCGTACCCGAGGGTCACGCAGACGGCCAGGAAGGCGGCGGCAAGGACGGGAACCGTCACCTCCCGCAGGCTCGCCGGGGTGGGTGTCGGGTCGACCGGCGTGGTGGCGGCCACGAAGGCGGCCACCGCACCGGGCAGGGCGAACGCGGCCCCGCCGGCCGCCCAGGCGGAGACGACGTCGGCCGGGGCGGGTGCGATCCGGATCCGGGGCGCCACCGCGACCACCACGCCCGCCGCGAAGAGCACCAGCAGGACCGCGGCGGTGAGCGCCGGTCGGGCCAGCCCGGCGCCCGCGCCGAACAGACCCACCCCGGCGGCGCCGGCCGCGTGCGCCAGCGCGGCGCGGGTGGTGCGGGCGGAGAGGCCGGCGACGCCGATGCCGACGGCGGCCAGCACCATCGGCCACGGGGCCACCGCCCAGCCGAGCCCGAACGACGCGGGTACGGCCAGCGCGGTCAACGCCGCGCCGGCCACCGCGAACTCGCGGCGGATGTCCGGCGGCAGGGCCAGCACGGCGGCGACCGTCAGTAGGAAGGCGCTCGCGGCGAGCTGCCAGGCGGCCGGGCCGACCGCGGCGGACAGTTCGGCGGCGTACCGGTCGAGGTCGGCGGCCCAGGGCGGGAGCGCGGCGCGCACCGGGGCGACGCCGGCGCGCAGCGCGCCACCGGCCACCACGAGACCGCTCACCGTCAGCGCCACCGCCGACGCCAGCTGCGGGCCGCGCCGGGCCGCCTCCGGGACGGCCCGGACAGCCAGGCCGGTGACCGCGATGACGGCGGCGATCAACAGGAGCGCCCGTCCGGGCAGCGCGACCGAGGCGATCCGGCTCAGCGCGCCGATGACCGCGAGCGTGACGATGCCCGCGCCGACGTCGGGCAGTGGCGGCCGGCGCAGCGCGAGCGTGCCGGCGAGGGCGACGGCGGCCGCGAGCAGCAGCACCAGGCCGGCGCCGCCTGCCGTGGGCACGGTGGTCGCGCGGAGCAGGGCGGTGACCGCGTACGCGAGGGCGACCGCGACCGCGATCCCGTGCAGCAGCCAGGTCAGCTCGCGCAGCCCGGGCACCGGTCGGGTCGGCGCCTCGGTCGGGGTGGCGTCCGGCGCCACCACCTCGCCCTCCTCCTCGGGCGCGCCCTCGGGGCGACCCTCGGCGGTGCGCTGGCGGGGCGCGGGCGCCGGTGCGGCCGGCGTGACCGGTTCGGTCGGTTCGGCCGGTTGCGGCAGGTCCCGGCGCACCGGGCGCTCCACGGCCACCCGGGAACGCACCAGCCAGAGGTCGAGCAGGGCGACCACGGTCAGTGCCAGGGCCCAGGCGCCCGGGCCGGTGAGCCGCTCGTACGCCAGCAGCGGCACGACCGGTTGGGCGGCGAGCACGGTGGCGAAGCGGGGCGCGCGCAGGCCGGTCCAGCGCGCGTACCCGAACGACACCCCGGCGGTCACCGCGAAGACCACCCCGGCGAAGGCCGCCCCCGAGGCGCCGCCGCTGCCGATCCGGTCGACCGCCCAGAGCGCGTACCCGGCGAGCGGCACCAGCAGCAGGCCGACCGCGGCGATCGTCTCCGCGGTCGAGGTGAGCCCGCGTTTGGCGAGCACCGGCGGGGCGAGCAGGAGCAGCACGGTCGCCAGGACGAGGATGCCGAGCCGGGCCACGGCGTCCATCGAGCTCGTCGCCACGGCGGCGAAGACCACCGCGGCCACGCCCAGGAGCAGCGCGCCCAGGCCGAGCGGAATGTTCTGCACCTCCCGCGAGGACGCCTCCGGCGGGTGCTCGGGGTTGTCCGCGTCCAGCCAGGTGGCGGGCGGTGGGGGCGGCGGCTCCGTGGGGCCGGCCGGCGTGCCCTGCCGGGGCACCCGGGGCGGGGCGCCGGTGGTGGCGGTGGGTGGACGGCGGCCCGGGCGGCGGCGCAGCACCCGGCGCGGCCGGGCGGCCTGCTTGAGCCGTTCCTCCCCGGCGTGCGCGAGGATGTCCCGCTGGAAGAGCGCCGCCTGCATCTTCGCGGCGATCTGCTTCTGTTCGCGGGCGATGGCGGCGTCGCGCACCTTCATCTCCGCGATGGAGCGCTCGATGTCCGCGAGGTGCTCGATCCACTGTGGCTGTTCGGCGCCGCAGTGCGGGCAGCGGACGGCCGGCTTGATGGTCCGGCCGCACGAGGAGCACTGAAAGGTCGCCACGACACCCCTCCACCCGCACTGTGGACTCCCACTGTCGCAGCATGCCCAAAGCTGGCGCTTTTTTCGACAGTTGTCGGCGGGTCCAGGACAAACGAGGGCGCGCGACAAAGGAAACGGCCGGCCGCGGGCTGCGCGGCCGGCCGTGGGGTCGAGCGTGGGTCAGGGACGGCCGAGGCCCCGGTACTCCCAGCCGGCCTGCGTCCAGAGTGCCGGGTCGAGGCAGTTGCGCCCGTCGACGACCTTGCGGCCGGCGGCGAGCTCGCCGAGGGCGACCGGGTCCGCGTTGCGGAAGTCGGCCCACTCGGTGAGTACGCAGACCAGGTCGGCCCCGGTGACCGCGTCGTTCATGCTGGTCTCGTAGGTCAGCTCGGGCACCGCGCGGCGGGCGTTCTCGGTGCCCTGCGGGTCGAAGACGTGCACGTCGGCGCCGGCCTTGTGTAGCAGCGCCGCCACCGCGAGCGCCGGGGCGTCGCGTACGTCGTCGGTGTTGGGCTTGAAGGTCGCGCCGAGCACGGCGACCCGGGTGCCGGAGAGGTCCGGCCCGGCCGGGCCCGAGCGGCGGCCGAGCAGCTCGGCGGCGAGGTGCAGCACCCGCGCGCGACGGCGCTGGTTGATCAGGTCGACCTCGTGCAGGAAGCGCAGCGCCTCGCCGGCGCCCAGTTCCTGGGCCCGAGCCTGGAAGGCGCGGATGTCCTTGGGCAGGCAGGCCCCGCCGAAGCCGAGGCCGGCCTGGAGGAAGCGGTTGCCGATCCGGGGGTCGTAGCCGATCGCCCGGGCCAGCTGGGTGACGTCGCCGCCGGCGACCTCGCAGACCTCGGCCATCGCGTTGATGAAGGAGATCTTGGTGGCGAGGAAGGCGTTGGCGGCGACCTTGACCAGCTCGGCGGTGGCGAAGTCGGTGACCACCAGGGGCACCTCGCGGTCCTCCGTGGCGGCCAGGTCGAAGACGCCCTTGTGCGCGGCGTAGAGCATGCCGTTGGCCCACTCGCTCTTGACGCCGACCACGATCCGGTTGGGCCGCAGCACGTCGTCGACGGCGAAGCCCTCCTGGAGGAACTCGGGGCTCCACGCCACCTCGACGCCCAGGTCGGCCGACGTGTGCTTGCCGACCAGCTGCTCCACCCACTCGGCGGTGCCGACCGGCACGGTCGACTTGCCGACGATCAGGGCCTTGCGGGTGAGGTGCTGGGCCAGGCCGGTCACCGCCGCCTCGACGTACGACAGGTCGGCGCCCATGCCGTCGGCCCGCTGCGGGGTGCCGACGCAGATGAAGTGCACGTCACCGAACTCGGCGGTCTCCGCCATGTCGGTGCTGAACCGCAGCCGCCCGGCCGCGAGGTTGCGCTTGAGCAGCTCGTCCAGGCCGGGCTCGTGGATCGGCACCTGGCCCGCGTTGAGCATCGCGATCTTGTCCGCGTCGACGTCGAAGCCGAGCACCTCGTAGCCCAGCTCGGCGTAGCAGATGGCGTACGTCGCACCGAGATACCCGGTGCCGAGGAAGGTCACCCGCGGCCGCGCGGCGCCCGAGGGAGGAGTCACCGCGGCGATGGCGGGCACCGGCTGGCTGTTGGGGTACGGGATCGTCACGCCTGTCTTCTCCGCTCGCACTGGGCGGCGCACCGTCGCGTCGCGTTCTGCTGCGGCGCCTGGCCGGGCACCGGAGGGGTGGCTCACTATCTGTCTTCCATCATCGCGCAGCGGCGTGGGTGCTCCGTCAAGCCCGTACCTACGCGCCGGTAACATAACTTGAACCCTGGTCGCCTATCCTTCAGTCTGCGCGGTCGGCGGCCAGGACACCTACAGACTGCGCATGATAGCGGTGAAGGGGAGGGGCCGACATGGCCGCAGAGGAGTCGTTCGACGTCTATCGGCTGCCCGAGGAGCACGAGGCGATCCGCGAGGCGGTCCGGGAGGTCTGCGCGGCGAAGGTGGCACCGCACGCCGCCGAGGCGGACGAGACGGGCGAATTCCCCAAGGCGTCGTACGACGCCCTGCGCGCGGCGGACTTCCACGCACCGCACATTCCGGTCGAGTACGGCGGCGCCGGCGCGGATGCCCTGGCCACGGCCATCGTGATCGAGGAGGTGGCGCGGGCCTGCGCCTCCTCGTCCCTCATCCCGGCGGTCAACAAGCTCGGCACGATGCCCCTCCTGCTGGCCGGCTCCGAGGAGCTCAAGCGCCGCTACCTCACGCCCGTGGCGGCCGGCGACGCGATGTTCTCCTACTGCCTCTCCGAGCCGGAGGCCGGCAGCGACGCCGCGTCCATGACCACCCGCGCCGTACGTGACGGGGATCACTGGGTGCTCAACGGCGTGAAGCGGTGGATCACGAACGCCGGGGTGTCGGAGTTCTACACCGTCTTCGCCGTCACCGACCCGTCGGCCCGGTCCCGGGGGATCTCCGCGTTCGTCGTGGAGAAGTCCGACGCGGGCGTCAGCTTCGGCGCGCCGGAGAAGAAGCTCGGGATCAAGGGCTCGCCGACCCGCGAGGTCTACCTGGACAACGTTCGGATCCCGGCGGACCGCATGATCGGCGCCGAGGGCACCGGCTTCGCCACCGCGATGCGGACCCTGGACCACACCCGGGTGACCATCGCCGCTCAGGCGGTCGGCATCGCGCAGGGCGCGCTCGACTACGCCAAGGGGTACGTGAGCGAGCGCAAGCAGTTCGGCAAGGCCGTCGCCGAGTTCCAGGGCGTCCAGTTCATGCTCGCCGACATGGGCATGAAGCTGGAGGCGGCCCGGCAGCTCACCTACGCCGCGGCCGGCAAGTCGGAGCGCGGCGACGCCGACCTCACCTACTTCGGGGCGGCGGCGAAGTGCTTCGCCTCGGACGCGGCCATGGAGATCACCACCGACGCGGTGCAGCTGCTCGGCGGCTACGGCTACACCCGGGACTACCCGGTCGAGCGCATGATGCGGGACGCCAAGATCACCCAAATCTACGAAGGTACGAACCAGGTCCAGCGAATCGTCATGGCGAGGCAACTCCTGAAGGGCTGATCGCGGCCTGTTTCCGCAGCTCGGAGCGGGTGTGGCTGAGCCGATCACCGCGGTCGCGAAGCGTGACTGACCGGTTACCTTGTGGGATGTTCTCGGTCTCCCCAGAACGCTTTCGGTTGGCGTTCTGGGGAGCGCGACCCGTTCGGTCCGGCGCGGCGACGCGGTGCGCGGTTGTTCGGCGTTGTGCGAGATTGATTGATTGGCGTCACCACCAGCGGCGATCAACTTCCCTGTTCCGTAGAAGTGGACGGCGGGACGGCTCTCAACCAACCCCGTCCCGGAGGAGTGGAAGTCATGATGCTGCGCAAGGCGTTCGGAGCGCTGCTGGCGTTGCTGACCTTCGGCACGGTGCTGGTCGTCACGGCGGCCCCGTCGCAGGCGGCGGTGGCCTGCTCGGGCACGGTCACCTACAGCTACGCGTACCCGCCGAGCAACCCCGTTGCCGAGCTGGTCATCTACTACAACAGCACCAACGGCGGCACGAACAGCGCCTGCATGTACCACCGCGGCGCGGCGTACGGCTCCTCGGCGCGGACCTCGGTGCAGATCGCCCGGTGCGCGGAGACCTCCGGCACCGGCTCGTGCACCGCCACCGCGGTCTCCAGCAAGGACAACGGCGACTACCTGTACTACGCCGGGCCGCGCGGAGTGACCGGCACGGCGAACAACTGCGTCGACGCGTACGGCGAGATGGACTGGGCCGGCACCACCTACTGGATCCGCTCCGGTCGCCAGGGCTGTTGAGTTCGGTGACGCCTGACCGGTGGCCCGGTGGGATCCGTCCCACCGGGCCACCGGTGGTGGCCGTGCGCGTACGCCCCTCTCAGGGGTAGAGGCAGGCGGTACGGCGGGCCGCGAGCCGCTGGTCGGCGGTGAGCGGCAGGGCGTCGGCGGTGCTGGAGCCGTCACGGCGGGCCACCCGCACGTCGAGTACGTCGGTCGGCGCGCCACCGCCGAGACAGGCGACCGCGGCCACCGGGATCTCGGCAGTGGGTCCGGGTTGCACGGACCGGCGGTCGAGCTTCCAGACGAGGTCGAACGGCGGGGCGGCCGTACCGGTCATTCCGATCTGGTGCCAGCGACGCTCCGCCGGCAGCGCGGGGTCGTCCGCGTAGTAGGCGGCAAAGCCGACGATCTCCACGTGCGTGCCGGTCGCGCTCAGCCGCCACCCACCCGGGCCGGTCGCATCGGGGGCGATCGCGAGGGCGATCGCGGCCGGCCCGGGCCGGTCGCCCCGGCAGCGGGACGGTTCCAGGCCCGCGGGCGGGTTGCCGTGCACCACCCCGGAGGCGATCAGCCCACCGTCGGCGAGGGTGAACCAGCGGATGTCGGGGGTCTGGGAGGTGGAGTCGGTGATCCGCTCACCCAGGCAGTAGCCGGTGAGCCCGACCACGCAGCCGGGCGGAATGGTGTAGAGGATGCCCTGGTCGCGGCGGGGCTCGCTCCGGACGTGCACACCACCGCCGTACGTGACGGCGGTGAAGGCGGCGTCCGTGGTGGTCGCCGGGCAGGCTGTGGTGGTCGTCGTGCCAGCGGCCGACGTCGCCCCTTTGGCCGCCCACCTCGGCTGGGTCATCGGCACCACGGCGGCCGTACCGGCGAGTCCGGCGACCGCCACCGCCGCCAGCACCAGTCGCCGTCGGAGTTTCCGGTGTCGCGGGGGGCTCGCGGGCCGGTCGTGGGTCGGTCCGGCTGCGCCGCTGGTGCCGGCTGGCTCACCCGTAGCCGGGGCGGGTGGATCCCCGGCAGTCACAGTGGGTGGTGACTCTGCGAGGGGCGTGGCGATCGGTTCGGCCGGCGTCGGGTCGGGTGTTTCCGCCCTCGCCGGGTCGGCTGGTGCCCCGGCCGAACCGGCGGGCCGCAGTTCCTCGTTCAGTTCGAGCCAACGCTGCCTCCACTGGGCGGTGTCCCCGCCGCAGGCCCCAACGTACGCGAGCAGCACGTCGAGGCTGGGTTGCCGGATTCCGCCGGCAGCGGCGGAGAGGGTCGAGGCGCTGTAGCCGGCCACCTCGGCCAATCGCCGGTAGGTGGGGTTGCCCGCTTCGACACGTAACTTTCGTAGCTCGTGGGCGAAGGACGACAACGGTCCAGCCGTCGGATCTACGGGCCGCTCGTGCCGAGCCATGCCGCTCCCTTGTCTCGGTAGAGCCCTGGAGCGGGGGGGGGGGTGCCGCAGCACGGGGCTCATGTTCCCTGGTAATTCCTCCAAAGTGGAGGAATTATATTGAATTCCTCGATCGGCGGACGACGGCTACCAGTGTGCGGGGGTGGTGTGCGGCCCTGCTGGAGGTGAAAGCGGAGGACGACCTGGGCGCCGGTGCGGCCGGGTGCCGCCGTCGATCCCGGTCACCGCGGGGTCGGTCAGCACCGCAGCCCTCGCCAAGGGGCTCCATGCCCGCGTGGCGATGCCGAGACGCTGGTTCGCGGCCTCGATCTCACGCTGTTGCAGGGCCGGGTGCAGCTTGATCTGGTTGACGGCGGATACCACGCCGCCGAGGTCGACGATCCGGTCGAGGTGTTCGGGGAGGAAGTTCGAGACGCCGATGGCGCGTACCCGGCCGTCGCTGTGGAGCGTCGCCAGGGCCCGCCAGCTGCTCAAGGGCTGACGCTGTCGGGGGCGGGCCGGCGGACACCGGCCCGCCCGCGGTCTCAGCGGATGCCGGAGCTGTCCTCCGGCCGGTTCGCGGTACGCGGCGGCGCCGACCACGGCGACTCGCCGCCGGTCCGCCGGGGTAGCGGCTCGGTCGGCGTCGACGGGTCCGGGTAGCCCAGGGTGAGCGGCGCGGTGTCCCGGTCCGGCGAGCCGGACGGCGGCCAGTCGGTGAGGCTGAACTCACGGGTGGGGGTCTCACCCGCCGCCGCGGCCGGTGCCGCCTCGGTGGCCGGCTGCGGCCAGCGGCGCCAACGCTGCATGCTGAACGTCGCCATCAGCAGCAGCAGGCCGATCAGGAAGAGCGTGCCGTTCTCCACCGGCAGCTGGAGCGGCAGCGGATCACCGAACACCTTCCAGCCGTCCGGGATGCGGTCACGCACGGTGAACGGCGCGACGAACATCCCGATGTACGGGGTGACCAGCAGCAGCCCGGCCACCAGCGGCCCGACCGGTGAGATGCGCAGCGTGCCGAGCAGGCCCAGCAGGACGCCGCCGACACCGAGGTAGACGGCCGGTTCGATCAGGTTGGCCGTGTTGAACGTACCGAGGTCCACCCAACGGTCTACCGTCCGGCTCGACCCGTCCTGTCCGAGTGTGACCAGCACCCACGTGACGGGTACCACCACCAACCCGGCGAGGAAGCTCCAGAGATGACGCATTCGCGCACCGTACCGTTTCCGACATGACCGAGCACCCCTCCAGCGCGCCGGCCGGCAAGCCGACGTCGTACTCCCGCGTCACGCTGAGCCGGATCATGACGGCCGTGGACGTCAACCTGTACGGCACCGTCCACGGCGGCGTCCTGATGAAGTTCGTCGACGACGTGGCCGGCGCGTCCGCCGCCCGGCACAGCGGCGGCACCGCGGTGACCGCCGCGATCGACGAGATCGTCTTCTCCGAGGCGGTCCGGGTCGGTGACCTGGTGCACGCGCACGCCCAGGTCAACTGGACCGGCCAGACCTCGATGGAGGTGGGCGTACGGGTGGTCGCGGAGCGTTGGGACTCGGCCGAGGACGAGCCCGTGCGGGTGGCCACCGCGTACCTGGTCTTCGTCGGCGTCGACCTGGGCGGTGCGCCGCGCCCGGTCCGGCCGGTCCTGCCGGAGACCCCCGAGGACGAGCGCCGCTACCGGGAGGCCGAGATCCGGCGGGCACACCGACTGGCCCGCCGCCGCGCGATCCAGGCCCACCGCGCCGGCTGAACCCCACACCGAGGGCCGGGCAGGCATGTGGCCCGGCCACGCCCCCTCGACGGCGGCGGGTGCGGAGAATGACGCTTCGAGGTAGGGCAAGATGGCGCCACGGCCCATCGCACAGTGTCGTGCCCGGGCCAGGGGAGGGTGGAGCAGTGGGTGACGTGCTGTGGACGCCGCCGGCGGACGTACGCGAGCGGTCCCGGATCGGGAACTACCTGCGCTGGCTCCGGGAGCACCGGGGCCTCGACTTCGCCGACTACGACGCCCTGTGGCGCTGGTCGGTCACCGACCTGGACGCCTTCTGGCGCTCGATCTGGGACCACTTCGAGGTGGTGGCGCACACCCCGCCGACCGCCACGCTGGCCGACGCGGCGATGCCGGGGGCGCGCTGGTTTCCCGGCGCCACGCTCAACTACGCGGAGAACGTGCTGCGGATGCCCGGCCGGGCCGACGACGACCCGGTGGTGATCGCGCACGGGCAGACCCGGCCGCCGGTCACGCTGACCGCCGCCGAGCTGCGCGAGCAGGTCCGTCGGGTGGCGGCCGGGCTGCGCCGGCTGGGCGTCACGGCCGGTGACCGGGTGGCGGCGTACGCGCCGAACATCCCCGAGACGTACGTGCTGCTGCTCGCCACCAGCAGTCTCGGCGCGATCTTCTCCTCCTGCGCGCCGGAGTTCGGCACCCGCAGCGTCACCGACCGGTGGCAGCAGATCGAGCCGACGGTGCTGGTCGCCGTCGACGGCTACCGCTACGGCGAGAAGGCCGTGGATCGGCGTGCCGAGGTCGCCGCCATCCGGGCCGCCCTGCCGTCCGTGCGGCACACCGTCGGCATCGCGTACCTCGACCCGGCCGGTGACCCGCCCGCCGGCGGGATCCCCTGGGCCGAGCTGGCCGCGCCCACCGACGAGCCGCTGGCCTTCACCCCGGTCGCCTTCGACCATCCGCTCTACGTGCTCTACTCCTCGGGCACCACCGGCCTGCCCAAGCCGATCGTGCACGGCCACGGGGGCATCCTCCTCGAACACCTGAAGATGCTCGCCCTGCACCACGACCTCGGCCCGGCCGACCGGTTCTTCTGGTTCACCACCACCGGCTGGATGATGTGGAACTTCCTGGTCTCCGGGCCGGCGGTGGGTGCGGCGATCGTGCTCTTCGACGGCAACCCGGGCCACCCCGACCTGGGTGCCCTCTGGCGGCTCGCCGAGGAGACCGGCACGACCTACTTCGGCACGTCGGCGCCGTTCCTGCTGGCCTGCCGCAAGGCCGGCCTGGTCCCCCGGGAGATCGCCGACCTGTCCGCGCTGCGCGGCCTCGGCTCCACCGGCGCCCCGCTGCCGGCCGAGGGCTTCACCTGGGTGTACGAGGCCGTCGGCGACCGCCTCCAGCTCCAGTCGCTGTCCGGCGGCACCGACGTGTGCACCGGGTTCGTGGGCGGCGTGCCGCTGCTGCCGGTCCACGCCGGTGAGATCACCTGTCGGGCGCTCGGCGCCCGGGTCGAGGCCCGCTCCGCCGACGGCACCCCGGTCATCGGCGAGCTCGGCGAGCTGGTGATCACCGCGCCGATGCCGAGCATGCCGGTGGGCTTCTGGAACGACACGGACGGCTCCCGCTACCGGGAGGCGTACTTCGACGTCTACCCGGGGGTCTGGCGGCACGGCGACTGGATCACGATCAACGAGCACGGCGGCTGTGTGATCACCGGCCGCTCCGACGCGACGCTCAACCGTGGCGGCGTACGACTCGGCACCGCCGAGTTCTACTCCGTGGTCGAAGGGCTGGACGAGGTCGTCGACTCGGTCGTGGTCCACCTGGAGGACGACGAGGGCGGTGCCGGCGAGCTGCTGCTCTTCGTGGTGCTCGCCGAGGGGTTGGAGCTGGACGACGCGCTGCGGCGGAAGATCTCCCGGGAACTGCGTACGGCTCTGTCGCCGCGGCACATCCCCGACGAGATCCACCAGGTACGCGCGGTGCCCCGCACCCTGTCGGCGAAGAAGCTGGAGGTGCCGGTCAAGAAGATCCTCACCGGCACCCCGGTCGACCGGGCGGCCGCGACCGGCGCCCTGGCCAACCCGGAGTCCCTGACCGCGTTCGCCGCGCTGGCCCAACGCCGGGCCCCCCACGACAACCCCACCCCCGCCTAACCCCACCCCCCCCGCCTCCCCGCGCCCCCACCCCCCGCCCCGGCGATCATGCAGTTGTGGTGCCGGATCAGCTCCCATTCGCGCCCTTTGCGAGGCACCACAACTGCATGATCGACCGGATGTGCGCGCGATGCTGCCCCGGTGAAAGGGGTGATTCGGGCGTCGCGGGGGGCACACGCTGCAAGATCGCGGGGGTGAGGCGGGCGGGGCGAGGCGGGGTGGGTTAGGGGAGGGTTTTGGTGGTTTTTTCGGATTCTTGGCGGTTCGCTAGGCGGGACTCGTCGAGGTTGCCGCAGAGGACGACGGTGGCGTTGGCGGTCATAGGGGCGAGCAGCCAGTCCACCGGGTCGGCGTAGCGGGCCGCGTCGACCAGCACCCGGTCGCCCGCGGTGAGGCCGAACTCCCCCGCCCGGGCCCGAGCCCGCGTCAGCAGCTCCCGTTCGGTCGGCCCGCCGGTCGGGACCGGCGTGAAGTGGTCACCGTGGGTGCGTACCTCCACGACGTAGTCCACGAAGCCCGGCGGCACCTCGCGCAGCGGCATGGCGAACGGGGCCAGCGCGAGCGCGTACCGCTCGTTCGCCGGCCACGCGGGCGCCTCGCCCACCCGGTCGGCGGCGGCGAAGAGCACCTCGACCGGGCCGGGGGCATCGGCCACGGTGAGGCCGGCCGACCAGCAGCCCAGCAGCACCGCGGCGGTCTGCCAGTGCGGGGGCAGGAGCACCCCGGCGCTGTCGTCGGGCCCCACGGCCAGCTCGTCGACCAGCAGGTTGGCGGTCTTCGCCACCCAGTTCGCGAGGGTCGTGCCGGACAGTTCGGTGCGTTCGCCGGTGGCGTCGTCGTACCAGGTGAGCAGCGGTCGGGTCGGGTCGGTCGCCACCGCGTCGGCGAACACCCGGGCAATGTTCTCGGCCATCGGCGCGAACGATACGCCCCCGTGGCACGTACACGATGACGATGACAAGTCGGCGTACGGTCGGGTCGCAGTCAACGTCCGGGGGCGGCTCCGGCGTAGGCTTACCCCCCGACGTGTTGTTCCCCACAGATCCACCAGCTTCAAGGAGTCGCCCCGTGACCGCCGGTCGCCCGCCCCGCGTGCTCATCGACGCCACGAGTGTCCCCGCCGACCGTGGCGGCGTCGGTAGATACGTCGACGGCCTGCTCGGCGCCCTCGGCAAGGTGTGCGGCACAGCCGTCGAACTGGCGGTGGTGAGCCTGCGGACGGACCTGGAGCGTTACACCCGGATGCTGCCCGGGGCCGAGATCATCCCCGCGCCCGCCGCCGTCGCGCACCGGCCGGCCCGGCTCGCCTGGGAGCAGACCGGGTTGCCGCTGCTGGCCCAGCAGGTGGGCGCCGAGGTGCTGCACTCACCCTTCTACACCTGTCCGCTGCGGGCGGGTTGTCCGGTCACGGTGACGGTGCACGACGCGACCTTCTTCACCGAGCCGGAGCACTACGACAAGTCCCGCCGCACCTTCTTCCGCAGCGCCATCAAGACCTCGCTGCGCCGCGCCGACCGGGTGATCGTGCCGAGCAAGGCCACCCGCGACGAGCTGATCCGGCTGCTGGACGCCGACCCGACCCGGATCGACGTGGCCTACCACGGTGTCGACCACGCGGCCTTCCACGCGCCGACCGAGGAGGAGAAGGCCCGGGTGCGGGCACGGCTCGGGCTGGGCAGCAGCAGCTATATCGCGTTCCTGGGCGCCAAGGAGCCGCGCAAGAACGTACCCAACCTGATCCGCGGCTGGGCGCGGGCCGTGGCCGACCGGCCCAACCCGCCCGCGCTGGTCGTGGCCGGTGGCCAGGGGCACGACGACGACATCGACCGCGCGGTCGCCGAGGTGCCCTCGCACCTGCGCCTGCTGCGCCCGGGCTATCTCCGCTACGCGGACCTGCCCGGTTTCCTCGGCGGCGCACTGGTCGCGGCCTACCCGTCCTACGGGGAGGGTTTCGGCCTGCCGATCCTGGAGGCGATGGCGTGCGCCGCGCCGGTGCTCACCACCCCGCGGCTGTCGCTGCCCGAGGTCGGCGGTGACGCGGTGGCGTACACGAGTGAGAACCCGGACCAGATCGCGACGGACCTGACCGTCCTGCTGGACGACGAGCCGCGCCGGTTGGCCCTGGCCAAGGCCGGTTTCGACCGGGCGAAGGAGTTCACCTGGGAGTCCAGCGCCGAGGTCCACATCGCGGCGTGGAGCCGGGCGCGCGCCTGATGCCCCGGATGGCCCCGCTATCCGCCCATCCGGCCGTGCGCCGGTCGGGCATGATGTGCTGATGCTCTACGCGGTCATCCCGGCCGGCGGCAGCGGCACACGACTGTGGCCGTTGTCCCGGGCCGGGCACCCCAAGTTCCTGCACCCGCTCACCGGGTCCTCCGCCTCCCTGCTCCAGGCCACGGTGGAGCGGCTGGCGCCGCTGACCACACCGGAGCGGACGCTGGTGGTCACCGGGGCCGCGCACGTGGCGGCGGTGGCGCGCCAGCTCACCGGCCTGCCCGAGCAGAACATCCTGGTGGAGCCGTCGCCGCGCGACTCCTGCGCCGCGATCGCGCTGGCCGCCGCGGTGATCGCGCTGCGGGACCCGGACGCGGTGATGGGTTCGTTCGCCGCCGACCACCTCATCGGTGACCCGCTGCGCTGGGCGGAGACGGTGCGCGAGGCGATGCGGGGCGCCGAGCGTGGGCTGCTCATGACGGTGGGCATCACCCCCACCCGAGCGGAGACCGGCTACGGCTACCTGGAGTGCGGTGAACTGCTCGGCGACGGCCAGCTGCGCATGGTCGCCGAGTTCAAGGAGAAGCCGGCGGCCGCCGTGGCCGAGGCGTACGTTCGCTCCGGCCGGCACCTCTGGAACGCCAGCATGTTCGTGTGGCGGGTGGACGTCTTCCTTGCCGAGCTGGCGCGTCAGCAGCCGGCCCTGCACGCCGGCGTCACCGCGATCGCGTCCGCCTGGGGGACCGCGGAGCAGGACGACGTCCTCGGCGCGGTCTGGCCGACCCTGCCGAAGATCTCCGTGGACTACGCGGTGATGGAGGGCGCGGCGACGGCCGGTCGGGTGGCCACCGTGCCCGGCGACTTCGGCTGGAACGACGTCGGTGACTTCCACACCCTCGGTGACGTGCTGCCGGCCGACCCGGCCGGCAACGTGGTCCTCGGCGGGGCGAAGCCGGGTGTGCTGCTGCGGGACAGCAGCGGCCTGGTGGTGGTGCCGCACTCGGGGCGGCTGGTGGCGGCCATCGGGCTGCACGACCTCATCGTGGTGGACACACCGGACGCGGTGCTGGTCTGCCCCCGCGACCGGGCCCAGGACGTGAAGGCCGTGGTCGACGAGCTCAAGGAGCGGGGCGAAGAGGACTACGTCTGAGGGCCGCGCGGGCCGGCGCGACGAGTCGTGCCGTCCCGCCCGCCAGCGGCTCGGGCAGGTGGTCCGGCGGGAACCAGCCGAGCGCGGCCGACTCGTCGCTGACCCGCTCCACCGCCTCGGCGGGTGCCCGGACGGCGAACCGGACGTCGTGGTGCGCGGACGGGCCCTGACAACTGACCGGGTGGATGTCCACGTCGATCGGCACCGGGTCGATCACCAGGCCGGGGATGCCGGACTCCTCGGTCGCCTCGCGCAGGGCGGCGTCGGCGAGCGTGCGGTCGCCGGGCTCGCAGTGCCCACCGAGCTGCACCCAGCGCCGCAGCTTGCCGTGCAGGCAGAGCAGCACCCGGCTGCCGGTGGCGTCGAACACCAGCACGCTGGCGGTGACGTGCCCGGGTCGGTGGGCGCGGCTCATCGCCACCGGCCCGGCGTCGAGGAGCGCGAGGGTGCGGTCCCGGGCGACGGCGGCGGTGCCGCTGGTCGGCGTCCAACCGTCGAGCAGGGCGATCGCGTCGGCGTGCAGGTCCGCGTACGTGCCGGCCGGTGCGGTCGCGGTCGAGGCGTCGGGCATGGCGACACTCTACGAGCCGGCCCCGCCTACGCTGGCCTGGTGACCCTGCGACTCGTGGAGTTCGTCGTCGGCGGCAACGAGGCGAGCGACCTGCTGCCCGTACGCTCCGCGGCGCTGCTGCGGGCCCACGGCGCCCGCCGTGGCTTCTGGACGGTGCTGGACGAGGGGCCGGTCGAGCGCTGCCTCGCCCTGCTGCTGGAGCGCGAGGACGGCGTCTGGATGTCCCACCTCGTCGCCGCCGACGCCGGCGCGGAGAACGGCCGCACCGAGGACGGTGAGGCGCTCGCCCACCACGACGGCTGGGTGTACGTCTTCGGCTCGCACTTCGGCTCCAAGTCCGGGCCGCTGCGGCCGCGACGGGCATTCGTCGCCCGGTTCCGGGAGGACGACGCCGCAACGGGCCCGGTCCCGCTGCGGGTGGTGCGGAACCGGTTCCGCGTGCACCGGGCGGTCAACGACGCGCTCGCCGGCGCGGCGCTCACCCCGCTGCCACCGGGTGAGCGGGTGCGTGCCCGTTTCATCGTGGAGACGTTGGCCCGGGGCACCGCCCGGGCGAAGAGCTGGGTGAGCCGGCTGGCCCCGGACGACCTGCCGCTGAACGTGGAGGCGGCGGCGTTCACCCCGTCCGGGACGGTGCTGCTCGGGCTGCGCTTCCCGGTCACCACGGACGGCGAGCCGATCCTGGTGGAGCTGGCCGGTGTCCCGGCCATGTTCGAGGGAACGCCCGTGTGGCCGAGGGCGCTGCGGGCGTACGCCCTGACCGGGGTGACGCCGCCCGGCGCGCTGACCGGATTCCGGGCGATCGCGCCGGCCGACGACGGCGGCTACGTGGCGGTGATCGGCTCGATCGACGCGCTGGGCAAGGGGTCGGTGCTGCTCGACGACCACCCCAAGGGCGGTGATGTGACGTCCCGGCACGTCCGCTTCCGGCTGCCCACCGACCCGGCGGCGCAGGGGCACCTGCTACCCGGGGAGTTGGTGGCCGACCTCGCGCCGTTCCATCACGTGGAGGGCCTGGCCGAGCTGCACGGACAGTGCTTCTACGTCACGGACGAGGATCACCGGGTGGCGCTCTGGGTGGCGTGAGCGGGTCTCGGCCCGGCGCAGCGCCAACGGTCGGCCCGGCGGTGCGGCCGGGCGGCACCCCTGCGGTGCAAGGGCCGCAGACCCTCGTGGTGCCGCCCGGTCGCCGGCCCTCCCCGGCCCCGGTGCCCGGTGTCGGTGCGCGTCGAACGCGCCCGACACCATTCACGGGCAGTGGAAGCATGCCCAACCGGGCCCGGGGGCGTCGAGGTTTTTCAGCCCACGCTTAAAGATGGAGATAACTGCCGGGCCGGTAGAGTGCGAAAGGTCGCCCGGTAACCCTCGCCGGGCGAGCGGGAGCGCACCATGCTGAAGATCTACTTTTCTGGGGAGGACATCCTCCGGACCAGGGTCGCGCCGGCCGCCGACCCGGTCTGGGAGCTGGTCCTGAGCCTGCACCTGTTGCAGGGCCGGAGCCGGGATCCGCTCATGGCGACCTGGCGCCGGACGGTGGCCCGTGGGCTGCGCCACGACGGCAACGCGGACCAGCTGCGCCTCCTCTTCGCGCTGAACCCGCCACGCGGCTACTTCCCCGACTTCCTCACCCCGTACGAGAGTGTCGGCGGCTTCGAGGCCGGCCTGGACGCCGTCCGCAGCACGCCCACCCCGCTGCTGCACCGGGACCTGACCGTGCTCGCCGGCGAGAATCCGCTGCCCTCGTCGGCGTCGGCGCTGGCCCGGGGCGAGCCGGATGTGCTGCGGATGCTGACCGACTCGATGGAGCAGTACCGGTCGCTGGCGATCAGCCCGTACTGGACGCGGATCCAGGCGGCCGTCGAGGCGGACCGGAGCCGCCGGGCCCGCGCCCTGCTCGACGGGGGCGTGGAGGGGCTGCTCAACAGCCTGCGGCCGGCGATGCGCTGGGAGGCCGGCCTGCTGGAGGTCCGCGACTACCCGCACAGTCGTGAGCTGCACCTCGACGGCCGAGGGCTGCTGCTGGTGCCGTCGTTCTTCTGCGCGCGTACGCCGGTGGCACTGCTCGACCCGGCGTTGCCGCCGGTCCTGGTCTACCCGGTGGACCGGCTGGGTGGGTTGGCGCCCGCCGGGGGTGACGGTGGTGGGGCGGCCGGGGCGACGCCGGGCCACGAGGCGCTGGCGGCGCTGCTGGGTCGTACGCGGGCGGCTGTGCTGGAGGTCAGCGACGACGGCTGCACCACCGGCGAGATGGCCCGGCGGCTGAACATCTCGGCGGCGGCGGCGAGCCAGCACGCGACGGTGCTGCGCAACGCGGGGCTGCTGGTCAGCCACCGCGACCGCAACACCGTCCTGCACACCCTGACCCCACTGGGCCGAGCCGTGCTCAAAGCCTGACCCCGTGGGGCGTCAGAGGGCCAGGGCGGCGCTCGCCGTGCTGCCGGCGGGCGGGGGCAGCAGGAGGGACGGGACGCCCTCCACCGCCAGGGCGACGCGCAACCGGTGCACGTCGGCGCCGAAGCGGACCAGGTCGGTCGTGTCCACCGGCGTCGGCGGCGAGCCGAGGACCAGGGTGGTGGCCCGGTCCGGCCAGCCGGGCACCGCGGCGACCAGACCGGCGCGTACGTCGTCGTCGTCGGCCACCAGGGTGAACACCGTGCCCGGCGCGACCACGCCGGCCACCGCGTCGATCGCCCGCCGCACCGCGGCCGGGTCGGCGGGCGTGTCGCCGGGGCCGTCCGGCAGGGTCATGGCGGCGACGAGACCGGCGGTCCGTGCCTCGGCCGTGCCGAGGGAGAACAGGTCCTGCGCGGCGTCGCGAACCAGCACGGCGGCGCCGGCCTCGTCCTCGTCGGGCCGGGCGGCGGTCAGGTAGCCGCGCACCACGGCCACCGGCACCTGGTCGATCTTGCCCTTGATCAGCTCACCGGCGGCGGCCAGCTCGTCGACCACCGCCATCTGGGTCAGCTGGAGCTCGTTGCCGTACGGGTCGACCTCGCCCCGGTGGTCGCGGAGGGCAGACATGCCGGCCACGCCGAGCGCCACGTCGGTGAGCCCGTTACGCCAGGGCCGACCCATGGTGTCGCTGATGACGACCGCGACGTCGAGGTCGTAGCGCGCGCGCAGCGCCGCGCGCAGCGCCCGGGCGGAGGCGTCCGGATCCTTCGGCAGCAGCACCAGCCGCGTCTTGTCGACGTTCGACGCGTCGATGCCCGCCGAGGCCATCACGAAGCCGTGGTGGGTCTGCACGATCCGCGTCGCGCCCCGGGTGGCGACCACCCGGGCGGTCTCCGCCGCCAGCACCTCGTCCCGGGCGGTCTGCCGCTCCGGCCCGTCCGCCGGCACGTCAACGAGCTGCCCCTCCGACTTCGAGACGATCTTGCTGGTGACCACCAGCACGTCCCCGTCACGGAGCCAGGGCGCCGCGGTGGCGATCACCGCCGCCAGGTCGTCTCCCTCGGACACGTGGCCGATGCCCAGCACCGGCAGGATCTCCAGCCTCACCGCAACTCCACCGCGGCGCGGGCCATCGCCGCCGTCGCCGCCTCGTCGGTCATCCGCAGCGGGACCGCGCGGACCGTCACCTCGGGCACCAGGGTGCCCTCGTCCTCCTCGGCGACGAGCCAGCCGTCCAGCAGGCCACCCGCCGACCGGGCACCGTAGAGCCCACCCACCCCGGCGGCGCTGCACTCGACGCCCAGCACCGCCAGGCAGCGGTCGGCCATCCCACGCACCGGGGCGCCGCCGATGATCGGCGACACGCCCACCACCGGGGCCGGACCGTCGGTCACCGCCTCGCGGAGGCCGGGCACGGCCAGGATCGGCGCGATGCTCACCACCGGGTTGCTCGGCGCCACCAGCACCACGTCGGCCGCGCTGATCGCGTCCAGCACACCGGGCGCGGGCTTGGTGGTCTCCGCGCCGACGAAGACGAACCGGTGCGTCGGGACGTCCGCGCGGTACCGCACCCACCACTCCTGGAAGTGGATCGCCCGCTGGCCGCCGTCGAGGTCCACCACCGCGTGCGTCTCCAGGCGCTCGTCCGTCGCCGGCAGCACGCGTACGCCGGGCTGCCAGCGGGTCGCCAGCGCCTCGGTCACCGCGGAGAGCGGGTAGCCGCCGTTGAGCATGGTCGTGCGCACCAGGTGGGTGGCGATGTCCTTGTCGCCCAGCCCGAACCAGGACGGCTCCGCCCCGTACGCGGCCAGCTCCGACTTGACCGTCCAGCTCTCCCCGACGCGCCCCCAGCCGCGCTCCGGGTCGGCGCCCCCGCCCAGGGTGTACATGACGCTGTCCAGGTCCGGGCAGATCTTCAGGCCGTGCAGCCACAGGTCGTCGCCGACATTGACGACGGCGGTCACCTCGGCGCCCACCTGTCGGGCGTACGCCCGCACCCCGACCAGGAACCGGGCGCCTCCGATGCCGCCCGCGAGAACCACGATGCGCATACCGACCATCCTCGCGCACGCGACGCCTGCGGTCCGCCACTGGCCGGGGAGACTAGGCTCACGTCGGCAACTGTCCGCTTTCGCCCCAGGGAGAGCACGTGACCAGCCCCGCCGAGCCCGCGTCCACGGACGCGTCGCAGGCCCGCCAGCTGACCAAGCCGCTACGCGAACTGGCCGCGCTCGTGCTGCTCGGCGCGAACGCCGTGCTGCTCTTCGTCGGCCTCCTCCGCCTGCTGACCCCGACCGACTACGGTTCCTTCACCGGGCGGGCGGGTGACGCGTACTTCGCATTCGTCGGTCTCGAGGCGGTGGCGCTGCCGGTGCTGGCCGTGCTGCTCGCCACGCACCTCCAACCGGTGGTGCCGAAGGCGAAACTGATCACCCAGGTGGCGCTCGCCGAGTACGCCGCCAGCGCCCTCTTCGGGGCCCTCACGTTCCTGATCTGGACGGTCGGCCGGCTCGCCGAGGGTGAGCTGCTCGAGGTCCTGCTCGGCCTGCTCACCCGGCTGGCGTGGCTCGCGATCTTCGCCGTCGCCGCGTACGTGGTCTTCACGATCTGGCGGGCCTGGTACTACGTGCCGAAGCCCAAGCCCCAGCCCGGCGTGTACGGGTCGCCGCAGCCCGGCTGGCCGCAGCAGCCCGGGGGCTGGCCCGGCGCCGGCCAGCCCGGGGGTCACCCCGTTCCCGGCCAGCCCGCTCCGGGGCAGCCCCACGGGTATCCGGCCCCCAACCAGCCCGGTGGTTGGGCGGCGCCGAGCCAGCCCGGCGGCTATCCGGTGACGCCGCACGCCGGTCAGCCCGGGGCGTACGGCCAGCCGGCCCCGCCGTTCGGCGCGCCCCCGCAGTCGGCGCCGCCGTTCAACCCCACGCCGCAGTCGGCCCCGCCGGCCAATCCCGTCCCGCCCGCCGCGCCGCCGTTCGGGCAGCCTCCGTCGGCCGACCCGACCCAGGCCATCCCGCGCCAGCCGGCTGAGCCCACCCAGGCCATTCCGCGCCCCACGGACGGCGAGAGCGACCGCACCCAGCGCATCAACCCGGGCGACGACCCGGACACCCCACGCTGACCCCGCGCCCACTGTCACGCGAAGAGTGGCCGCCCCACGCCGGGAGGCCACTCTTCGCGTGAGCGGGGTCGCTCGACGCGGGGGCGGCGCGTGCCGCTCCGATCACCGCCTAGTCTGAGCGGATGGTTGATCGCACCGACTCCGGCCCGACCGAGGCGAGTGTCCGCCGGGCGTTGCGCCGGGCCGCGACAGGTCGGGCGCTGGACGTTGACGAGGCGACCGCGCTGCTCGGCGCCCGCGGCAAGAGCCTGGACGAGCTGCTCGCCGTCGCCGGCGGGATCCGTGACGCCGGGCTGCGCGAGGCCGGGCGGCCGGGCGTGGTCACGTACTCCAAGAAGGTCTTCATCCCGCTGACCCGGCTGTGCCGGGACCGGTGCCACTACTGCACCTTCGCCACCGTGCCGCACCGGCTGCCGGCCGCCTACCTGGAGAAGGACGAGGTCCTGGCGATCGCCCGGGAGGGCGCGGCGCAGGGCTGCAAGGAGGCGCTGTTCACCCTCGGTGACCGGCCGGAGGAGCGCTGGCCGGCGGCCCGGCGGTGGCTGGACGAGCGGGGCTACGACTCCACCCTGGACTACCTGCGGGCCTGCGCGGTGGCGGTGCTGGAGGAGACGGGGCTGCTGCCGCACCTCAACCCGGGCGTGCTGTCCTGGTCGGAGCTGCAGCGGCTGAAGCCGGTGGCGCCGAGCATGGGGATGATGTTGGAGACCACGGCGACGCGGCTGTGGTCCGAGCCGGGTGGCCCGCACTTCGGTTCGCCGGACAAGGAGCCGGCGGTACGGCTGCGCGTGCTCGACGACGCGGGCCGCGTCGGCGTCCCGTTCACCACCGGCATCCTGATCGGCATCGGCGAGACCCACGCGGAGCGGGTCGACGCGATCTTCGCGATGCGGCGCGCGCAGCGGGAGTACGGCCACCTCCAGGAGGTGATCGTGCAGAACTTCCGCGCCAAGCCGGACACGGCGATGCGCGGCATGCCGGACGCGGAGCTGCACGACCTGGCCGCCACGGTGGCGGTGGCCCGGGTGCTGCTCGGCCCGCGGGCGCGCATCCAGGCCCCGCCGAACCTCATCGAGGGCGAGTACGACCTGCTGCTGCGCGCCGGCATCGACGACTGGGGCGGGGTGTCGCCGCTGACCCCGGACCACGTGAACCCGGAGCGCCCCTGGCCGCACCTGGACGACCTGGCCCGGCGTACGGCGGAGGCCGGTTTCACGCTGCGGGAGCGGCTGACCGTCTACCCGGAGTACGTCCGGGCCGGCGACCCGTGGCTCGACCCGCGCGTGCTCGCGCACGTCACCGCGCTGGCCGACCCGGAGACGGGCCTGGCAATCGAGGACGCCCGCCCGGTCGGCCGTCCGTGGCAGGAGCCGGACGAGGTGTTCGGTGGGCGCACCGACCTGCACGTCACCATCGACACCGCCGGCCGGACGACGGACCGCCGGGGCGACTTCGACAGCGTCTACGGCGACTGGGCGGAGGTGGCCACGAAGGTGACCGCCGCGCCGGCCGGAGCCGGCGACCACGACCTGCGGGCCGCGCTGCGGCTGGCCGCCGACGACCCGGCCGCCCTGCTGGAGCCCCGGCACACCGACGCCGCGCTGGCCCTGTTCGGCGCGGACGGGCCGGCGCTGGACGAGCTCTGCCGGATCGCCGACGACGTGCGGCGCGCGACCGTCGGCGACGACGTCACGTACGTGGTCAACCGCAACATCAACTTCAGCAACGTCTGCTACGTGGGCTGCCGGTTCTGCGCCTTCGCCCAGCGGGAGCGGGACGCGGACGCGTACCGGCTCTCGGTGGACCAGGTGGCCGACCGGGCCGAGGAGGCGTGGGCGGCGGGTGCGACCGAGGTGTGCCTGCAGGGCGGCATCGACCCGAAGATGCCGGTCACCGGTTACGCCGACATCGTCCGGGCGATCAAGGGCCGGGTGCCGGGGATGCACGTGCACGCGTTCTCGCCGATGGAGATCGTGACCGCGGCGGCGAAGGCCGGCGTGCCGGTGCGGGAGTGGCTGACGCAGCTGCGCGAGGCCGGCCTGGACACCATCCCGGGGACCGCCGCCGAGATCCTCGACGACGAGGTCCGCTGGGTGCTGACCAAGGGCAAGCTGCCGGCCGCCGCCTGGGTCGACGTGGTCAGCACGGCCCACGAGCTGGGCATCCGGTCCAGCTCCACGATGATGTACGGCCACGTCGACCACCCCGGGCAGTGGCTGGCCCACTTCCGCGTCCTGGCCGGCGTGCAGGACCGTACCGGGGGCTTCACCGAGTTCGTGGCGCTGCCGTTCGTGCACACCAACGCCCCGATCTACCTGGCCGGCATCGCCCGGCCGGGGCCGACGTGGCGGGAGAACCGGGTGGTGCACGCCATGGCCCGGCTGCTGCTGCACGGGCGGATCGACAACATCCAGTGCTCGTGGGTGAAGCTGGGTGACGCCGGCACGGTGGCGATGCTCCAGGGCGGCTGCAACGACCTGGGCGGCACGCTGATGGAGGAGACGATCTCCCGGATGGCCGGTTCCGCGAACGGGTCGGCGCGCACGGAGGAGCAGTTGCGGGCGATCGCGGAGGCGGCCGGGCGACCGGCGCGTCGGCGCACCACCGCGTACGGTCACATCCACGGCTGAGATCGAACCTTTCCGCTCCGGCGGCCGTACCCCCGGTCGCCGGTGGCGGTGACGGCGAGGACCGTCGCCGGCGCTCCCAGGCGGGGCCGGCGGCGGCCGTCAGGCGGTGCGTCGCCGGCTCCCGTCCGTCATCGCGGGCGTGCCCGCGCCGCCGGAAAGGTTGCCCATGACCAGTGAAGAGCGGAAGCGGCCCTGGCCGCGCCTGACCCGCCGGCAGACGTTGACGGCGGCGGCGAGCGCCACGCTCGGTGCCGCCGCGCTCACCGTGCCCGGGTTGTCGGCCGCACAGAATGCCCCGACCGCCGACGGGGACACGGACGGTCCGATCGTCGTGCACCTGCGGGACGCCGCCTCCGGCACCCTGGACGTCTTCGTCGGCACGTCCCGCATCGAGGTGCGCGACCGTGCCCTCGCGGACCGGTTGAAGCGCGCCGCCCGCCGCTGAGCCGCCCCGGCACCCTCTCCCGGCCGGCGCCGTCCCGGCCGGTCAGCTCCCGGCTCGGCGCGGCCTGACGCCCGCCGGTCCGGCCCTCGACCCGTCCCCCCCCGCCCAGTGAGGTTGGTCCGTCATGTCTTCCCACCGTGAGGCACCGGAGATAGCCAAGGATCCGGTCGCCGACTCCGCCGACCTGTACGCGTTCGTCAGCCCCGACCGGCCCGACACGGTCACGCTGATCGCCAACTACGTGCCGTTGCAGCTGCCGTCGGGCGGCCCGAACTTCTTCGAGTTCGGCGACGACGTGCGGTACGAGATCCATATCGACAACGACGGCGACGCCCGCCCCGATGTCACCTACCGGTTCGAATTCACGACCGAGATCACCAATCCGAACAGCTTTCTCTACAACACCGGGCCGATCGACTCGCTGGACAGCCGGAACTGGAATCGCCGGCAGTTCTACAGCCTGACCCGGGTGGTCGACGGCCGGGAGCACCGGCTGGCGCACAAGCTGCCCTGCCCACCGTGCAACGTGGGCCCGCTGTCCACGCCGACGTACGCCGATCTGGTGCGCCAGGCGACGTTCAGCCTCTCGACGGGTGAGCGGGTGTTCGCCGGGCAGCGCGCGGACGGCTTCTTCGTGGACCTGGGCGCGGTCTTCGACCTGGGTACGCTGCGGCCGTTCCAGCAGTTGCACGTGGCCGGGAAGAAGGTCTTCGCGGCCGAGGGGGAGCCGGTCAACGCCACCGACCGGATGAACGTGCACACCATCGCGCTCCAGGTGCCGCTGAACCTGGTCCGTCGGCGCGCCAACCGGTACGGCGTGGCCGACCGGGCGTCGGTGATCGGCGTGTGGACGTCCGCCTCGCGTCGGCAGGTGCGGGTGCGGGGCGGCGAGCCGGGCGCGGACGTGGCCACCGGCCCCTTCGCGCAGGTGTCCCGGCTCGGTAACCCGTTGTTCAACGAGGTCATCGTGCCGATGTCCAGGAAGGACCTGTGGAACTCGCTGCCGCCGTCGGAGGACAAGCGGTTCGCCCGGTTCGTCGAGCAGCCGGAGCTGGCCGCCCTGCTGCCGGCCCTCTACCCGGGGGTGTTCCCCAACCTGGACCGGCTCGGCAAGGCGAAGAAACCGCGCGCGGACCTGGTCGCGCTGCTGCTGACCGGTGTGCCGGAGGGGCTGGTCGACGGCTTCACCAACGCCACAGGCGACGTCCAGGCCGACATGTTGCGCCTGAACACCGCCATCCCGCCCACCCGGAAGCCGGACCGGTTCGGGGTGCTCGGCGGCGACCTGGCGGGCTTCCCGAACGGTCGCCGGGTCGGTGACGACGTGGTGACCATCGCGCTGCGCGCGATCGCCGGGCTTACCGTGCCGCTGGTGGACCCCACGTTCCGCCCGGACGCGGCGGCCGCCACGGTGACGCCGGGGTTGAGCGCCGCCGACGTCACCGCGCCGTTCCTGGCCGCCTTCCCCTACCTGGCCACACCGTACGACGGGTTCGGCAACCCGTCCGCGGCGTGAGCGGGGAGCGGGGCGTGCACCGGCACGCGTACGGGCCGACGGAGACCGGCACCGTCGTCCTCGACCTGGGCGGGCAGACCGGTGCCCTGATCATCTACACGGGAGGCGACCTGCACGGCCGAGAAATCGAGGTCAGCCCGGCCGACCCGGTCGACGCGGCGCGTACGCACGCGGCGGTGCGGGAGCGTCGGGTGCGGGACGGCACCTTCCACAGTGCCGTCTACCCGGACCTGCCCGCCGGTCGCTATACCGTCTGGTGGGACGAGCGCACGTCGGCCGGAACGGTCTCCGTCGAGGGGGGAGCGGTCGCCGAGTTCACCTGGCCGAGCGGCTTTCGTGCGGGCTCCGGCTGAGCCGCGGCCCTGTCCGCGCGCCGCGCCCTGTCCACATGATGGACGGGGCGCGGTCGCTGTTTCCCGCTCGACGGGCGGTCTCGCACGAGTCGCGTTAACCTGTGCCACCAAGATCAGCATTGCGGTCGTGACCGTCCCCCGTGGCGGGTCGCCCGGCTGCGCGACACGGGCCGGCGCAGGGGCGCCACGGGAGAAAACTGCGGCAACTCGCCGGAGAGGGCGTTACTCGGCCGGGGTCTGAATCGATAGGGCAGGTTGCGAGGGTCGGGTGGTCGGATGGCCGTCCGGGGCGTGTCGGGAGGGCGACTCCATTATCAAGTTTGGCTTGACGGCGCACGCATTACACGCGTGTAATTTGAATGGGGTTGTTCGCACGGAACGCATCAAAACGGGACCGGACGGACAAGCACGCCTTTCGCGTGGGGGGTTGCAGCGGCGATGACGCCGGTGCGCGACAAGGAGGCATTTGATGGACGGCCAGCTTGAGGTGGCCGACCTGCTCGGAAACGCGCCGGAGTGGCAGGAGCGAGCGCTGTGCTCGCAGACCGACCCCGAGGCGTTCTTTCCCGAGAAGGGCGGTTCGACCCGCGAGGCGAAGCGGATCTGCTCGCGGTGTGAGGTCAAGACGGAGTGCCTGGAATACGCTCTCGGCCACGACGAGCGGTTCGGGATCTGGGGCGGGCTCTCCGAGCGGGAACGGCGGAAGCTGAAGCGGCGGGCCGCCTGACCGACGGTCGGGCCCGGGCGGTGGGGGCCGCCCGGATTCAGACCGCTCGCCGGCGTCGAGCCGGCACGACGGCGCTCAGCGGCCCGGTGGGGGCCGGGCCGCTCACGCCAGCCGGACAGAGCAAGTCAGCCGGACAGCGCGCGGCAACCAGGCTGCTCACGCCAGCTCGTCCGGGTCGACCCCGAGCAGGTTCGCCACCTGCTCGATGATCACGTCGTGCACCAGGTCGGCGAGGTCCTCGCGGTCCATCGCCCGGAACTCCAACGGCCGGCGGTAGAGCACGATCCGGGGCGGCACCTCCTGCCGGCCCGGGCGGCCGGGCAGGAGCCGGGCGAGCGGCACCTCGCCGTCCTCCAGCACGTCGGAGTCGTACACGTTCAGGTCGGGCGGGACGTCCTCGACCGCGAACTCGACCCCGGCCAACTCCTTGGCGAAGCGGCGCTCCAACGTCTCGACCGTGTCCAGGACCAGGTCGTCGAAGACCTCGGCCTTCGTCCGGGCCAGCGGCACGGTGGCCGGCACCAGCCGTCCGCGCAGGCCGCGGCCGTGCCGGTCGCGGTGCGCCCGCCGGCCGGAGCCGGGGCGGCGGTGTTCCGGGCTCGTCATGAGGCAAAGGGTAGCCCCCGCGCCGGCCTGGCCTGCGGCAGCGCCGCCGGTCGGGCGCGCCGGAGCCGGGACGGCCCGCCGGGTACCGCAACTGTGATCACCATGACGGGCGTGTCGCAACGCGAAGCGGTGCGCCGGACCCGGTAATGGAGATACCCTGCCGCCGTGAGGTCACCACGGCGCTGCTCCCGTAACGGCTGCCCCCGGCAAGCGGTCGCCACATTGACCTATGTCTACAACGAGTCGACCGCCGTGGTGGGCCCCCTGGCCGCCTTCGCCGAGCCCCACACGTACGACCTCTGCGAGCCGCACGCCCGCAGCCTGACCGCTCCCCGGGGCTGGGACGTGGTGCGTCACGAGGGCGAGTTCGAGCCGCCGCCGCCCACCACCGACGACCTGGTCGCCCTGGCCGAGGCGGTCCGTGAGGCGGCCCGGCCGACCCCCCGCCCGCCGGAGGACGACCGCCAGGACCCGCAGGCCCACTCGACGGGCCGTCGCGGCCACCTGCGGGTCATCCCCCCGAACGTCTGACCGGCTCCGGTTCAGCCGAGCGGCACCTGCACGGCGACGTCGTGCTTCGGGTAGTAGCTCGCCACCTGGTCCGCGCCGTACTTGTCGCGGAACATCGCCACCACGTGGTCGACCTGGTCCGGTTCGGTGATCGGTGTGGCCGGCGCGCTCACCGAGGTCCCGTTCGCCGCCACCTGCACCATCGGTGTCTGCCGGACGTTCTTGTACCAGTGGCTGTCCGAGCCGGTCACCGGCACGAGGAACATGCTCTGCTCCTCCTGGACGAACCACACCGGCCGGCTGATCTGCCGCCCGCTCCTGCGCCCCGTCACCGTCAGCTCGATCTCCTGCTGGCCGTCGAACGCGGCCATGACCGCCTCCGTGCTCATGCTGGCCTCCCTCCGGGTGCTCCTGCCTGTCAGGCTAGGGAGCCGGACGCCGTGGGGGTGCCGGTTCCGGAAAGGGGCTGCGGCGGTCCCGGCCCAGGTTCAGTGGCCGAGGAAGCGGCCGAAGACCGCCGCGCGGCGGGAGGGTCGCCCGCTGCGGGCCTCCGCCGCGTCCGCCGAGAGCATGACCCGCAGGCCGGCGTTCACCGCGAGCCAGCGCAGCGGCTCCGGCTCCCAGCGCGGGGACCGGTGCCCCACCCAGGGCAGCGCGGTCAGGTCACTCGCCACGCCCCGGATCAGGTCGGCCAGCGTACGACCGGCGAGGTTCGTGGTCGAGACGCCGTCGCCGACGTACCCGCCCGCCCAGGCGAGCCCGGTCGTCCGGTCCAGCCCCACCGAGGCGGTCCAGTCCCGGGCCACCCCGAGCGGCCCGCCCCACCGGTGGGTCAGCGGCACGTCCGGGCCGAGCACCGGGAAGAGCTCGCCGAGCGTACGACGCAGCGCGTCGAAGACCGCCGGCTCGCGGTCGTAGCCGGGCCGGACCCGGGACCCGAAGTGGTAGGGGGCGCCCCGGCCGCCGAAGGCCAGCCGACCGTCCGCCGTGCGCTGCCCGTAGATGATCACGTGCCGGTGGTCGGAGAACGTCTCCCGGTCGGCCAGCCCGATCCGCGCCCAGGTCTGCGCGGGCAGCGGCTCGGTGGCCACCATCAGCGAGTAGACCGGCACCACGGCACGCCGCAGGCCCGGCAGCGCCGCCGTCCAGCCCTCGGTGGCCCGCACCACCACGGGCGCGCGGACCACCCCCACCGGGGTGACGGCGGCGCCCGGCCGGATCTCGCGTACCGGGGTGCGTTCGTGGATGGTCACGCCGAGCCGCTCGACCGTCCGGGCCAGCCCCCGCACCAGCTTCGCCGGGTGCACGGCCGCGCAGTGCGGTGTGTACGTCCCGCCGCGTACGCCCTCGGCGCCGCACCGGGCCGCGGCCTCGCCGGCGTCGAGCAGCGCGAGGTCGTCGGGGCCGAAGCCGAAGGCCCGCGCCTCCTCGACCGCGGCGCGGGCGCGACCGAGCTGGGCGTCGGTGCGGGCGAGCACGACCGTCCCGCCCGACGCCCAGTCGCAGTCGATGCCCTCGGCCGCGACGACCCGGCCGACCTCGCGCACGGTCTCCCGCATCGCCCGCTGCATGGCGACCGCCGCGTCCCGGCCGTGCCGGCGGGCCAGGCCGGTCAGCGAGGTGGGGAAGAGCGCGGAGCACCAGCCGCCGTTGCGGCCGGACGCCCCGTACCCCGCGATCTCCCGCTCCAGCACGACGATGCGCAGGGTGGGGTCGGCGGACGCCAGGTAGTAGGCCGTCCACAGCCCGGTGTAGCCGGCGCCCACGATCACCACGTCCGCGTCGGTCTCCCCGGGCAGCGCCGGGCGCGGCGTCAGCGGCTCGTCCACCGTGGACAGCCAGTACGACAGCTCCTGGTAGGACACGGCGGTCAGAGACGCTGCCACGCCTCGGTCAGCACGGCCCGGAGGATCTGCTCGATCTCGTCGAACTGCTGCTGGTCGGCGATCAGCGGCGGGGCGAGCTGCACCACCGGGTCGCCGCGGTCGTCGGCGCGGCAGTAGAGCCCGGCCTGGAACAGCGCGGTGGAGAGGAAGCCGCGCAACAGGCGCTCCGACTCGGCCTCGTCGAACGTCGCCCGGGTGGTCTTGTCCTTCACCAGCTCGATGCCGTAGAAGTAGCCGTCGCCCCGGACGTCCCCGACGATCGGCAGGTCGGTGAGCTTCTCCAGGGTGGCGCGGAACGCCGCCTCGTTGGCGCGGACGTGCCCGACCAGGTCCTCCCGAGCGAAGACCTCCAGGTTGGCCAGGGCCACCGCGCAGGACACCGGGTGGCCGCCGAACGTCACCCCGTGGGCGAACATGCCGGTCTCGGTGAGGAAGGGCTCCATCAGCCGGTCGCTGGCGATCATCGCCCCGAGCGGGGCGTAGCCGGACGTGATGCCCTTCGCGGTGGTGATGATGTCGGGCTGGTAGCCGTAGCGGACGGCACCGAAGTACTCGCCGAGCCGACCCCAGGAGCAGATCACCTCGTCGGAGACGAGCAGCACGTCGTACGCGTCGCAGATCTCGCGGACCCGCTCGAAGTAGCCGGGCGGCGGCGGGAAGCAGCCGCCGGAGTTCTGCACCGGCTCCAGGAAGACCGCGGCGACGGTGTCCGGCCCTTCGCGCTCGATCGCGCGCCCGATCTCGTCGGCGGCCCACCGGCCGAACGCCTCGGGCGAGTCGCCGTGCTCCGGCGCCCGGTAGAAGTTGGTGTTCGGCACCTTGATGCCGCCGGGCACCAGCGGCTCGAAGTCGCTCTTGATGCCGGGCAGGCCGGTGATGGACAGGGCGCCCATCGAGGTGCCGTGGTAGGCGATGTAGCGGCTGACCACCTTGTGCTTGGTGGGCCGCCCGGTGCGCTTGAAGTAGGCGCGGGCGAGCTTCCAGGCCGCCTCGACCGCCTCCGAGCCGCCGGTGGTGAAGAAGACCCGGTTGAGGTCACCCGGGGTGAGCGTGGAGATCTTCTCGGCCAGCTCGACGGCCTTGGGGTGGGCGTACGACCAGAGCGGGAAGTAGGCCAGCTCGGCCGCCTGCTTGGCGGCGGCGTCGGCGAGCTCGGTGCGCCCGTGGCCGGCGTTGACGACGAACAGGCCGGCCAGCCCGTCCAGGTAGCGGCGGCCCTGCGAGTCCCAGACGTACGCGCCCTCGCCGCGCACGATGGTCGGCACCTCGCCGGCGGAGTAGCTCGCCATCCGGGTGAAGTGCATCCAGAGGTGGTCGGTGGCGTTGGCCATGTCAGCCCCATCGGTCTCGGGCCGGTCAGGGGTGACACCGGCCGCTCTGCCCACGGTTATCCCACAGGCGATGCCGATAAGGCAAGTGAACAAGCCTAAACGCGACGGATTCAGCGCCGCATTAATGTCCCGTCGACGGAATCCGCATCACGCGGTGCCCCAGGTGTAGGTCTGCTTGCGGAGCTTGAGGTAGACGAACGCCTCGGTGGAGAGCACGCCCTCGACGGCCCGCAGTCGTTGCAGGATCTCCAGCAGGTGGTCGTCGTTGCGGCAGACCACCTCGGTGAGCAGGTCGAACGAGCCGGCCGTGATCACCACGTAGTCGACCTCCTCCAGCTCGGCCAGGCGGTCGGCCACCGCCTCGAGGTCGCCGTCGGTGCGCAGGCCGATCATCGCCTGCCGCGGGAAGCCGAGCTGGAGCGGGTCGGTGACGGCGACGATCTGCATGACGCCGGCGTCGAGGAGTCGCTGCACCCGCTGCCGCACGGCCGCCTCGGAGAGCCCGACGGCCTTGCCGATGGTCGCGTACGGGCGGCGGCCGTCCTCCTGGAGCTGCTCGATGATCTGCTTGGCCACGTCGTCGAGCAGAGCGTGACTGGCACCGTCACGCACGGCGATCCGCCGTCCGCCGTTGCCGTTCTCCTGCTGCCGGTTGGTCATCGACCGCTCCCCATGTCCGTTCCCGCGCGGTTAGCCTAGTGCCTCGCGCAGTCTGGCGTATTTCGTCGTCTAGAGCTAATCCCGCAACGGAATCCCTTGTAAGGAGGGTCACCCCATGTCAGGATCAGTCCTCCATCGCACTCGACCCTCCCGCCGGCTGCGTCACCCCCGTCCCCGCCGCCGACGATGACCCCTTAAGGAGTCGTCACATGCGTAGTCCCCTCCGGCCCCTCTCCCGGCGTGGTCTGCTCACCGGCACCCTCGGCTCGGCCGCGCTGCTCGCCGCCGGCGGCTCGCTGGCCGGCTGCGGCACCAAGGGCGCACAGCAGACCGAGGCCGGCTGCGTGAGCGAGGACCTCTCCGGCACCGAGAAGAAGCTCGCCTTCTCCAACTGGCCGCAGTACATGGACGTGGACGACAAGGACGAGTCGAAGCGGCCGACGCTCGACGAGTTCATCGCCAAGTCCGGCATCGAGGTCACGTACACCGAGGACGTCAACGACAACAACGAGTTCTTCGGCAAGGTGCAGAACCAGCTCGCCGGCTGTCAGTCCACCGGGCGGGACATCATGGTGCTCACCGACTGGATGGCCGCCCGCATGATCCGGCTCGGCTGGATCCAGAAGCTCGACAAGTCCAAGATCCCGAACGTCGAGGCCAACCTGCTGCCGTCGCTGAAGGGCCGCTCCTTCGACAAGGACAACCAGTTCGCCGTCCCGTGGCAGTCGGGCCTGGCCGGCCTCGCCTACAACGGCAAGGTCACCAAGGAGCTGCGTACGGTCGACGAGCTGCTCACCCGCCCCGACCTCAAGGGCAAGGTGACCGCGCTGTCCGAGATGCGCGACACGATGGGGCTGCTGCTCCAGTCCAACGGCCACGACCCGGCCAACTTCACGGCCGCGCAGTTCGACGACGCGCTCAACAAGCTCAAGAAGGCCGTCGACTCCGGACAGATCCGCAAGTTCACCGGCAACGACTACGCTCCCGACCTGGCCAAGGGCGACATCGCCGCGTGCGTCGGCTGGTCCGGCGACGTCATCCAGCTCGGCTTCGAGGACGAGTCGGTCAAGTTCGTGGTGCCGGAGTCCGGGGTGATGCTCTGGTCGGACAACATGCTGGTCCCCAACAAGGCCACCCACAAGGGCAACGCCGAGCAGCTCGCCAACTACTACTACGAGCCGGCGGTGGCCGCGCGGCTGGCCGCGTACGTGAACTACATCTGCCCCGTCCAGGGTGCCCAGGCCGAGATGGAGAAGATCGATCCCGAGCTGGCCGCCAACCCGCTGATCTTCCCCGACGAGGCGATGCTGTCGAAGTCCAAGGTGTTCATGGCCCTGGACGAGAAGCAGGAGCGCGAGTACGAAGGCAAGTTCCAGCAGGTCATCGGGGCCTGACGACGGATTGGGCGGACGACAGTGGGACGCGAGACACCGGCCGGCGACCTGCGCCTGGCCAACCTCACGAAGCGGTTCGGCATCTTCACCGCGGTGGACGACCTCAGCCTGACCATCCCGCAGGGCTCCTTCTTCGCCCTGCTCGGCGCGTCCGGCTGCGGCAAGACCACGACGCTGCGCATGATCGCCGGCCTGGAGGAGCCGACCAGCGGGCAGGTGCTGCTCGGTGACCGGGACATCGCCCGGCTGCGGCCGTACAAGCGGCCGGTCAACACGGTGTTCCAGAGCTACGCCCTGTTCCCGCACCTGGACATCGCCGAGAACGTCGCCTTCGGGTTGCGTCGGCGCGGCATCCGCAAGGTCGACGACCAGGTCGAGCGGATGCTCGCCCTGGTGCAGCTCGACGGCTACGGCCGGCGCCGCCCGGCCCAGCTCTCCGGCGGCCAGCAGCAGCGGGTCGCGCTGGCCCGCGCGCTCATCAACCACCCGCAGGTGCTGCTGCTGGACGAGCCGCTCGGCGCGCTCGACCTGAAGCTGCGCCGGCAGATGCAGATCGAGCTGAAGCGCATCCAGACCGAGGTCGGCATCACCTTCGTGCACGTCACCCACGACCAGGAGGAGGCCATGACGATGGCCGACACGGTCGCGGTGATGAACGCCGGCCGGATCGAGCAGTTGGGCGCCCCGGCCGACCTCTACGAGTACCCGGCCACCGCCTTCGTGGCGAACTTCCTCGGCCAGTCCAACCTGCTCGCCGGCGACGCCGCCGGGCCCACGGGCGACGACGTGCCGGTCACCGCGCACGGCACCCGCTACTCGGTGCCCGCCGACCGGGCACGCGTCGACCGGGGGCCCGTCCACCTGGGCGTACGCCCGGAGAAGCTGCACCTGGTCGGCTCCGCCGACCAGATCCCCGCCGGCCACCAGCACGTCGCCGGGGTGGTCACCGACGCCTCGTACGTGGGGGTCAGCACCCAGTACCTGCTGCGCACCGCCTGGGGCAGTGAGGTCTCCGTCTTCTCCGCCAACAGCGGCGCGACCGAGCGGCTGCCGGTCGGCGCCGAGGCGCTGGCGTACTGGGATCCGCGGCACGCGTTCCTGCTGCCCCGGGAGCCGGGCGAGGCGGACCGAACCACGCCGGTGGTCGACGAGCCGGTGGGTCTCCCGTCGTGAGCGCCCTCGCGCACGTGCCGACCGGGCAGTCGGCGGCGAACCCGCCGCCACCCGCCCGACGCGGACGGTACCGGTTCCTGCCGTACCTGCTGCTGCTCCCGGGTGCGGCCTGGCTGTTCGTCTTCTTCGCCCTGCCGCTGCTGCAACTCGCCGCCGCCAGCCTCTACGACCCCAGCGGCTCCCTCTCCACCGGCTACGCGCTGACCTGGGCGTTCGGCAACTACCCGGACGCGCTGTCGGCGTACTGGCCGCAGTTCACCCGGTCGTTCCTCTACGCCGGCCTGGCCCTGGTGCTCGCCCTGCTGATGGGCTACCCACTGGCGTACGCGATCGCGCAGAAGGCCGGACGGTGGAAGAACCTGCTGCTGGTGTGCGTGGTCGCGCCGATGTTCACCAGCTTCCTGGTGCGTACGTTGGCCTGGAAGACGATCCTGTCCGACAACGGTTGGCTCGTCGGTCTGCTGCGCGACGTCCACCTGCTCGGGCCGGACGGCCGCCTGCTCGCCACCCCGTTCGCGGTGGTGCTCGGCCTCACGTACAACTTCCTGCCGTTCCTGGTGCTGCCGCTGTACGCGAGCCTGGAGCGGCTCGACCGCCGGCTGCTGGAGGCCGCGAGCGACCTGTACGCGAGCCCGGTCCACGCGTTCCGGCGAGTGACGCTGCCGCTGTCCATGCCCGGTCTCGTCGCCGGCACGCTGCTCTTCTTCATCCCGGCCAGCGGTGACTACATCAACGCGGAACTGCTCGGCACGCCCAACGAATACATGATCGGCAACGTCATCGACTCGGCGTTCCTGGTCCGGCTCGACTACCCGCAGGGCGCGGCCCTGTCGTTCCTGCTGATGGCGGCGATCCTCGCGGTCGTCTTCGTCTACCTGCGCCGCGCCGGTACGGAGGAGGTGTTGTGATGCACCGCGTCTCCCGGTGGCTCGCCGACCGGTGGGTCATGCTCGTGGCGCTGCTGGTACTCGGCTACCTGTCGCTGCCGATCCTGGTGGTGGCCGGCCTGTCGTTCAACCGGCCGTCGAGCCGCCTCTCGTACGACTTCCACGAGTTCACCCTCGACAACTGGCGCAACCCGTGCGCCACCTCCGACATGTGCGACGCGGTGGTCCGAAGTGTCCAGATCGGCTTCATCGCCACGGTCGTCGCCACCGTCCTCGGGACGCTCATGGCGTTCGCCCTGGTGCGGCACCGGTTCCGCGGCCGGTCCGGCATCAACGTGCTGATCTTCCTCCCGATGGCGACGCCGGAACTGGTGATGGGCACGTCGCTGCTGGCGCTCTTCGTCGCCGCCGGGGTGCCGCAGGGCTTCTGGACCATCGTCATCGCGCACGTGATGTTCTGCGTCTCGTTCGTGGTGGTGACGGTGAAGGCGCGGCTCGCCGGCATGGATTCGCGGCTGGAGGAGGCCGCGATGGACCTCTACGCCAACGAGTGGCAGACGTTCCGGCGGATCACCCTGCCGTTGGTGCTGCCCGGCATCGTGGCCGCCGCGCTGCTCTCCTTCTCGCTGAGCTTCGACGACTTCATCATCACGAACTTCAACGCGGGCACCACCGTCACGTTCCCGATGTACGTGTGGGGCGCCGCCCAGCGGGGCATCCCGCCGCAGGTCAACGTCATCGGCACCGCGATGTTCGCGATCGCGCTGCTGCTGGTGCTGGCCAGCACGCTGCCCGGCCGGCGACGCCAACGCGCCGCCCTGCGGGTCGGTCCCGCGACGGGCGGCAGCGGATCAGGTCCGGCGGGCAAGGCGGGGGCCGTCCGGTGAGCGGCGCGGCGGCCCGTCCGGTGTGCGGCGGCGTGGCGGCGGCCCGTCCGGTGTGCGGCGGCGCGGTGGCGCGGCGCGCGTCATGATCGGCGCGTATACCGGCCGGGCGCTGGCCGACGCGGCGCCCGTGCCGTACTGGCTGGACCGCCCGGAGCGCCCCGACCCGCTCCCGCCGCTGCACGGCCGGCACACCGCCGACCTGCTCGTGATCGGCGGCGGCTACAGCGGGCTGTGGGCCGCGCTGCTGGCCAAGCGGGACGACCCGGGCCGGGACGTGCTGCTGGTCGAGGCGGGCACCTGCGGCTGGGCGGCGTCCGGACGCAACGGCGGCTTCTGCGCCGCGTCGCTCACCCACGGCCTCGCCAACGGCGTCGACCGGTTCCCCGACGAGATCGGCGAGCTGGAACGGCTCGGCCGGCAGAACCTGGACGGGATCGCCGCGACCCTCGACGAACACGGCATCGACTGCGACTTCGAGCGCACCGGCGAGCTGGCCGTCGCCGTCGAGCCGTACCAGCTCGCCGGGCTCGCCGCCGACGCCGACCTGGCCCGCCGGCACGGCCACGACGTGCGGCTGCTCGACCGCGACGAGGTCCGCGCCGAGGTGGACTCGCCGACGTACCTCGGCGGGATGTGGGACCGCGACCGGGTGGCCCTGCTCGACCCGGCCAAGCTGGCCTGGGGACTGCGCCGGGCCTGCCTGGACCTCGGCGTGCGGATCGCCGAGCACACGCGGGTGACCGGGCTGCGCCGCGACGGCGGCGCGCTCCGGGCGGCCACCACCGGCGGCCGGGAGGCGGCCCCCGGCAGCGTACGGGCCGGGCGGGTGGTGCTCGCCACGAACGCGTTCCCGCCGCTGCTGCGCCGGCTGCGGGCCTGGCTGGTGCCGGTGTACGACTACGCGCTCACCACCGAGCCGCTGACCGCCGCCCAGCGTGCCGCGATCGGCTGGACCAACCGCCAGGGGCTCGCCGACACCGGAAACCAGTTCCACTACTACCGGATCACCGCCGACGGCCGGATCCTCTTCGGCGGGTACGACGCGGTCTACCACTACGGCAACCGGATGGCCCCGGCGCTGGAGCAGCGGCCGGCGACCTTCGCCACCCTCGCCGACCACTTCTTCACCACGTTCCCGCAGCTGGACGGGGTGCGGTTCAGTCACCGCTGGGGCGGGGTGATCGACACCTGCACCCGCTTCTGCCCGTTCTTCGGCACCGCCTACGAGGGCCGACTCGCGTACGCGGCGGGCTACACCGGCCTCGGTGTCGGGGCCACCCGGTTCGGCGCGCGGGTGATGCTCGACCTGCTGGCCGGCGAGGACACCCCGTTGACCCGACTCGCGCTCGTGCGCGGCACACCCCTGCCGTTCCCGCCGGAACCGGTCCGCGCGGTCGGCATCAACCTCACCCGCTGGTCGCTCGCCCGTGCCGACGCGCACGAGGGGCGGCGCAACCTCTGGCTCCGTACGCTCGACCGTCTTGGTTTGGGGTTCGATTCCTGATGCGTATCCTGCTCGTCGGCGCCGGTGGCGTCGGCTCCGCCGCCGTATCGATCGCCGCCCGCCGCTCCTTCTTCGACACCATGGTGGTCGCCGACCACGATCCCGGCCGGGCGGGCCGTGCGATCGCCGGCCACGACGCCCGGTTCGTCGCCGCCCGGGTCGACGCCTCGTCGGCCGGCGAGGTCGCCGCGCTCTGCCGGGAACACCGGATCACCCACGTGCTGAACGCGGTCGACCCGCGCTTCGTGCTGCCGATCTTCGAGGGGGCGTACGCGGCCGGAGCGGACTACCTCGACATGGCGATGTCGCTGTCCCGACCGCACCCACGCAACCCCTACTCGGAGACCGGCGTGAAGCTCGGCGACGCGCAGTTCGCCGCCGCCGAACAGTGGCGCGAAGCCGGAAGGCTCGCCCTCTGCGGCATCGGCGTCGAACCGGGCCTCTCCGACATCTTCGCCCGGTACGCCGCCGACGAACTGTTCACCGAGATCGACGAGATCGGCATCCGCGACGGCGCCAACCTGACGGTCGACGGCCACGACTTCGCGCCGTCGTTCTCCATCTGGACGACCATCGAGGAGTGCCTCAACCCGCCGGTGGTGTGGGAGGCGGACCGTGGCTGGTACACGACGCCGCCGTTCTCCGAGCCGGAGGTCTTCGAGTTCCCGGAGGGGATCGGCCCGGTCGAGTGCGTCAACGTCGAACACGAGGAGGTGCTGCTCATCCCGCGTTGGGTGGGCGCCCGTCGGGTCACCTTCAAGTACGGCCTCGGCGACGAGTTCATCGGCGTCCTCAAGACCCTGCACAAACTCGGCCTGGACTCGACCGCGCCGGTGCGCGTCGGCGGCGTCCAGGTCACCCCGCGTGACGTGGTCGCCGCCTGCCTGCCCGACCCCGCCACCCTCGGCCCGGCCATGCGCGGCAAGACCTGCGCCGGCACGTACGTCACCGGCACCGGCCCCGACGGCCACCCCCGCCGCGTCTACCTCTACCACGTCGTCGACAACGAGTGGTCCATGACGGAGTACGGTCACCAGGCCGTCGTCTGGCAGACCGCGGTCAACCCGATCGTGGCCCTGGAACTGCTCGCGAACGGCGCGTGGACCGGCACCGGCGTGCTCGGCCCGGAGGCGCTACCACCCCGGCCGTTCCTCGACCTGCTCACCGCCTATGGCTCGCCGTGGGGGATGGAGGAGCGATGAGCCGCTACGGAGCCATGTACGGGCCGGACCTGACCTTTCTCGGCGTACCCGCCTGCGACCTCACCGACCCCACCACCCACGCCGACGCGGACGTGGTCATCGTCGGGGCGCCCTTCGACGGCGGCACCTCGCACCGGCCGGGCACCCGGTTCGGCCCGTCCGCCATCCGGCAGGCCTGCTACCTGCCGCACGACGGCTCCCGGCCCTCCCTCGCCCTCCGCGTCGACGGCCTGTCCGACCTTCGGGTGTACGACGCCGGCGACGTCGAGATGTTCTCCGGCGACATCGAACGGTCGCTGTCCGCGCTGGAAACCGCCGTGCACACGGTCGCCGCGTCCGGCGCGATCCCGGTCGTGCTCGGCGGCGACCACTCCATCGCCCTGCCGGACGCCACCGGGGTGGCCCGCCACCACGGGCTCGGCCGGGTGTCCCTGGTGCACTTCGACGCCCACGCCGACACCGGGGACGTCGAGTTCGGCAGCCTGCACGGCCACGGGCAACCCATGCGGCGGCTCATCGAGTCCGGCGCCGTCCGCGGCGACCGCTTCCTCCAGATCGGACTCCGCGGCTACTGGCCCGGGCCCGACGTGCTGACGTGGATGGCCGAGCAGCGGATGCGGTCGTACGAGATGACCGAACTGGTCGCCCGCGGCCTCGACGACTGCCTGACCGAGGCGTTCCGGATCGCCGTCGACGAGTGCGAGGGAGTCTTCCTCTCCGTCGACGTCGACGTGGTCGACCCGGGCATGGCCCCCGGCACCGGAACCCCCGAACCGGGCGGGCTCACCTCCCGGCAACTGCTCGACGCGGTCCGACGCTGCTGCTACGAGCTGCCCGTCGTCGGGGTGGACGTGGTCGAGGTCGCCCCGCCGTACGACCACGCGGACATCACCGCGTACCTCGGCAACCGGGTGGTGCTGGAGGCCCTGTCGGCGATCGCCCGCCGCCGCCGCGAGGCCGCCGGCGGCGATCCCTGGGATCCGCGACAGCCGCTGCTCGACGGCCGCTGAGGTCGCCGCGGCGGCGGGGCCGTTCCGGCCGGGGCCGTCGAGCGGTGGTGCGGGTTCGGGTCCGGCCGGGTCCGTGGGGCGGTGGTGGCCGGCGCGGGCGGCCATAATCGGCGAATGGCTGCGACTCCCGTCGATCCCCGCCGACCTGACCCGCGCGGCACCATCCTGGTAACCCTGGCCTGGTACGCGACCGCGATCGTGGCCTTCGCGGCCGGGTCGGCGCTGTTCTCCGGCGCCGTGGCGGAAGGCTGCGGCGAGGAGTGCACCTCGGATCGGGACCGGTGGCTTCTCTTCGGCCTCTACACCCTGACTCCGGCGCTGTTCGCGGCGCTGCTGGTCAGCCTCCTACTGCTCTGGCTCACCGTGCGGCGGGGCCGCCCCCGGTCCGCGGCGGCGGCCGGCACCCTGTCCGCCCTGCCCGTGCTCCTGCTGATCACCACCCTCACCACCCTGGTCCTGCGCTAACCACCGTTGCGCCGCGATCGGCCGCGATCTTCTCCGCGATCTTGCAGTTTCGGCCCCGACTTTTCGGGCCTATCGGGCGCGCCAGGGGCCGAAACTGCAAGATCGCCGGCGGGAGAGAGGGGGCGCGGGGTGACGGGGGGGGTATAGCAGGGGTGGGGTTGAGGTGGGGGATATCCACAGGGGGTGTGGTTGTCCACAGGGGGGCGGTGTGGGGCCGGCGTGAGGAAGGTTGATTCGACACAGTCCGTCGTGTGGTGACTCGGTTATGGCGCGTGGAGGACCTACTTCGGAGCTTGACCGTGAAGAGAATCCGAACTCAGGTCAGCAAGGACGAGTTGCGTCGGGTGCGGCGGGGCGTGTATTCCGCCGGCCGTTGTGACGACGAGGACGAACTGCGCGCGTTGCTGCTGTGCCTACCCGAGGGGGCCGCGCTGACCCGGGAAAGCGCGGCGCGTCGGCACGGCTTCGGAGTGCTGCGCGAGGACCAGGTGCATGTTCAGCTGCCGCCGACCGTGTCACGGCCCCGGCTACCAGGACTGGTCGTGCACCACTCGGCCGTGCCCGTGCGCCCGGTGCTCGTCGGAGGGCTTCCGTGCGTACCCGCCGCCCGCTGCGCGGTCGACCTCGCCCGCACCGCGCGGCGGATCGATGCCCTGCCGGTTCTCGACGCGGCGCTGCGCTCAGCGGCCGTAACTCAGGAAGAGTTGCTGGCCGAGCTGCCCGCGCATCGGGCTCTGCGGGGCGTCCGGCAGGCGCGCGAGCTGATTCCGCTCGCGGACGGCCGGGCCGAGTGTCGTCAGGAGAGCCAGCTCCGCCTGGTGCTGATCGACGGCCGCCTGCCGGTGCCCGAACCGCAGGTCTGGGTGTACGACGAGTACGGCTTCGGTCGATACCGACTCGACCTGGGGTATCGGGAGCGGAGGATCGGCATCGAGTACGACGGGTTGTCCCATCTGGATCCGGAGCGCCTCCGGCACGATCGCGAACGGATGAACTGGCTCGACGCGCAGGGCTGGCGGATGCGCTACTTCACCGCCCAGGACCTCTACCGCCGCCCCCAGCACATAGTCACCACAATCCGCAAAGCCCTCTCCTAACCCCACCCCCACCCCCACTCCCACCCCACCCCCCACCCCCACCCCCGTCGATCTTGCACTTTCTGCCCTTGCTATCGGGACATTCCTCCCGCCACGAGGGCGCAAAGTGCAAGATCGACGAGGGTGGAGGGCGGGGGGCGGGGTTAGGCTAGGTGGGAGCGGATCAGGAAGCGTTGGCCTTCGGGGGCTTCCAGGGAGAAGCCACTGCCTCGGCCGGGGACCACGTCGACCGTGAGCCTCGTGTGTTTCCAGAGCTCCCACTGGCTCTTGGACATCCAGAACTCCACCGGCTCGGGTACGCCGTCGATCCGCAGCGACGCGAGCAGCACGTCCGAGCCGCCGGTGCGGAACTCGCCCGCCGGGTAGCACATCGGGGCGCTGCCGTCGCAGCAGCCGCCGGACTGGTGGAACATCAGCGGCCCGTGTTGTCGCCGCAGTGACCGCAGCAGTTCGGCCGCCGCCGGTGTCACCGTGACCGGGTCCGACACGGGCGGCAGCGCGATCGGCGCCGCCACCCGGGGCAGCGGGACGGGTGACGCCGCGGCGCCCGGGGAACCGGGAGCCGCGGCGCTCTCACCAGAGCGATCCATCAGAAGAAGCCGAGCTTCTTGGGCGAGTAGCTGACCAGCAGGTTCTTGGTCTGCTGGTAGTGCTCCAGCATCATCTTGTGGTTCTCCCGCCCGATGCCGGACTGCTTGTAACCGCCGAACGCGGCGTGCGCCGGGTAGGCGTGGTAGCAGTTGGTCCAGACCCGCCCGGCCTGGATGGACCGCCCGGCCCGGTACGCGGTGTTCATGTCCCGGGTCCAGACGCCGGCGCCGAGGCCGTAGAGGGTGTCGTTGGCGATCTTCACGGCGTCGTCGAGGTCGGCGAAGGATGTCACCGAGACGACCGGCCCGAAGATCTCCTCCTGGAAGATCCGCATCGAGTTGTCGCCCTCGAAGATGGTTGGTTCAACGTAGTATCCGCCCGACAAGTCGCCACCCAGGTCCGCACGCGATCCCCCGGTCAGCACCTTCGCGCCCTCCTGCCGCCCGATGTCCAGGTAGGACAGGATCTTTTCCAACTGGTCGTTGGAGGCCTGCGCCCCGATCATCGTGTCGGTGTCCAGCGGGTGGCCCTGCTTGACCGCCTGGGTGCGGGCGACCGCCGCCGCGAGGAAGTCGCTGTAGTGGCCCTGTTGGATCAGCGCCCGGGACGGGCAGGTGCAGACCTCGCCCTGGTTGAGGGCGAACATCGTGAAGCCTTCGAGCGCCTTGTCGTAGAAGTCGTCGGAGCGCGCGCTGACGTCGTCGAAGAAGATGTTGGGACTCTTGCCGCCCAGCTCCAGCGTGACGGGCTTGATGTTCTCACTGGCGTACTGCATGATCAGCCGCCCGGTGGTGGTCTCGCCGGTGAACGCGACCTTGGCGACCCGGGACGAGGACGCGAGGGGTTTGCCCGCCTCGACGCCGAACCCGTTGACCACGTTGACCACGCCGGGCGGCAGCAGGTCGGCCACCAGCGAGAGCCAGTGGTGGATCGACGCGGGGGTCTGCTCGGCGGGCTTGAGCACCACCGCGTTGCCGGCGGCGAGCGCCGGTGCCAGTTTCCAGGTGGCCATGAGCAGCGGGAAGTTCCACGGGATGATCTGACCGACCACGCCGAGCGGCTCGTGGAAGTGGTACGCGACGGTGTCGTCGTCCAGCTCGCCGAGGGAGCCCTCCTGGGCTCGGATCGCCCCGGCGAAGTAGCGGAAGTGGTCGATGGCGAGCGGGATGTCGGCCGCGAGGGTCTCGCGTACCGGCTTGCCGTTCTCCCAGGTCTCCGCGATCGCCAGGGACTCCAGGTTCTCCTCCATCCGGTCGGCGATCCGGTTGAGGATCAGCGACCGTTCGGCGACCGGGGTCCGGCCCCACGCGTCGGCCGCGCCGTGCGCGGCGTCGAGGGCCTTCTCGACGTCCTCGGCGGTGCCGCGGGCGATCTCGCAGAAGGTCTGTCCCGTCACCGGGGTGGGGTTCTCGAAGTACCGGCCGCCGTGCGGCTTGACGTACTCGCCGCCGATGAAGTGGTCGTAGCGGCTCTGCCAGTGGGTGGGCGCGTCGTAGCGCGTCATGGTCACCTCCGCCGTCGAGGTTGGGGGACGGCGGCGACGTTAGTTTCCGGGACGTTGCAGCCACGTTGCGCGCGGCAGGCCGTACTCCTGAGCGAGTTGGTGGGCGCGGGCCACCGCGAGGGGCCGGCGTGGCGCGCCCGGCGGCAACGCCCGCGCCAGGGCCTGCCAGGCGGCCAGGTCGTCGGCGCCGGCGGCCGTCGCGGTCCAGGTGGCGAGCAGCGCCGGGTCGCCGCCGGCCAGCACGGCCGCACGGAGCTGGCCGTCGATGAGGCGGCGCAGTCGCGTCACTCCCGGCGCGTCGGAGGCCGGCAGCAGCGGTCCGGCGTACGCCCCGAGCGCGCCCGCCGGGTCGCCCCGGTCGAGCAGGGCGGTGACGGTACGGAAGTCGGCGCGGACGGTCGCCCGCAGCCGGTACGGGCGGGAGTCGAGCAGCTCCGGGCCGAGCACCCGGCGCAGGCGGGACAGTTCGGCGCGGAGAGTGACGGGGTGCAGCCGGTCGTCGCCGTAGAGGTCCAGGCCGAGCTGCTCGCCGGTGCGCCCCTCGGGATGCTCGACGAGCAGGACCAGCAGTTCGCTGTGCCGGCGGCCGAGCCGGATCCGCCGCCCGTCGACGCGCAGCTCCGCCTCGTCGCGGCCGAGCGCGGAGACGGTGGCCACGCCCGGTTCGGCGGGCCGGTCGGCGGCGAGTTGGGCTTCGGCGGCGCGGGCGGTGGCGCGTACGAGGGCGAGGCTGTGTGGGTTGGCCAGGTGGTCGCCGCCGGTGATGTCGACCGCGCCGAGCAGCCGGCCGGTGGCCGGGTCGTGGATCGGCGCGGCGGCGCAGGTCCACCGCTGCACGGGCCGGCTGAAGTGCTCGGTGGCGAAGATCTGCACGCTGTGGTCGACGGCGAGGGCGGTGCCCGGGGCGTTGGTGCCGGCGTGCGCCTCGTCCCAGCGGGCACCGGGCACGAAGTTCATCCGCTCGGCGTGCCGGAGCACCCCGGGGTGCCCCTCCACCCAGAGCAGCCGCCCGTACGCGTCGCACACCGCCATGAGGTGCGCGCCGTCCTGGGCGATGCCGCCGAGCAGGTCGCGGAAGAGCGGCAGCACCCGGCCCAGGGGGTGGGCGGCCCGGTAGCTCTCCAGGGCGTCGTCGGTCAGGTCGACGGGCGGGGTGGCCTCGGGGGAGAGCAGCGCGCCAGCCGAGCGGCGCCACGAGTTGGCGACGACGTCGCGCAGCCTCCGGTCGGTGCGCCGGGCCGCCTCGGTGCCGCCGGTGAGGAACGCCTCGTGAGCGGCGCCGACCTGCGCGATCCGCTCCGCCGGATCGACGCCGAATTCCAGGGCGAGCCACGGGTCGGCCATGGGCGACCTCCTCCGGCCCATCGTGACGCAGGTCACCCTAGATCGCCAAGGGTGGAGCGGGCTCCGCGCTGTGCGGCCTTGGCCGTGACGCGCGTCACGTCCGATAGCTGGCGCATCTTGGGGCGATTTGTCCGCCCGGTCGCCGCGTGGAAGATGGCTCGGGCAGGTGCTTACAGAACCCTTAACTGCGACTTGAAACCGTGAGCGGGACAACGAGGGACCAGGGGGAGCGGAGAGCGTGCGGGTGCTGGTGGCGGACGACGAGCGTTTGCTGGCGGACATGGTCGCCGAGGGGCTGCGTCGCTTCTCGATGGCGGTCGACGTCTGCTACGACGGCGACGGGGCGCTCGAACGGATCGGCGTGAACCGGTACGACGTGGCCGTGCTCGACCGGGACATGCCCGGTCACACCGGCGACGAGGTGTGCCGGAGCCTCGCCGGCTCCGGTGCCGGTACCCGGGTCCTGATGCTCACCGCGGCGGCCGGCATCCGGGACCGGGTCGAGGGGCTCGGCCTGGGCGCCGACGACTACCTGACCAAACCGTTCGCGTTCGCCGAGTTGGTCGCCCGCGTACAGGCCCTCGGGCGGCGGTCGGCGCCGGCGGTACCGCCGGTGCTGGAGCGGAACGGGCTCGCGCTGGACGTGGCCCGGCACGTGGTGACCCGGGACGGGCGGCCGGTCAACCTGAGCCCCAAGGAGTTCGCCGTGCTGCACGTGCTGATGCGGGCGGAGGGCCGGGTGGTGAGCGCGGAGGAGCTGCTGGAACAGGCGTGGGACGAGTTCGCCGACCCGTTCACCAACGCCGTCCGGGTCACCGTGATGACCCTGCGCAAGAAGATCGGCCAGCCGGCCGTCATCCACACCGTGCCGCGGGCCGGCTACCGGATCGGCGGCCCGGAGTGACGCCGCGCCGCCGTGTCCTGCTCGTCGGGGTGCTCGCCCTGCTCGTCGGGTGCTCGATGAGCGGCATGGAGAAGTACGTCCTCGGCGTGCTGTGGGCGCCGGGTTACCAGCTCTGCTCCCTGCCGGTGCCCGGGGCACGCCTGGTGTGCGAACCGGCACGCCAGCTCGACGCGTTGCTGCCGCTGGCGGCCATGCTCGTCCTCCTCGCCCTCGCGGTGGTCGCGATCTGGGGCGCCGCCCTGTGGTGCCTGCGGCCGGTACGGGATCTCGCCGGACCGATCGCGCACGTCGGGCCGCAGAACCTCGGGCACCGGATCCGGCCGCGCGGCCGCGACGAGCTGGCCGGGCTGGCCCGGGCGATCGACGAGATGATGGAACGTGTCGCGGCTGGCTACGAGGGACAGCGGCGGTTCGCCGCGAACGCCTCGCACGAGCTGCGTACGCCGCTCGCGGTCCAGCGGACGCTCATCGAGGTCGGTATGTCCCGGACGCTCAACGGTGACCAGTTGGAGCTGGTGACCGCCCAGCTGCTGGAGACCAACGAACGCAACGAGCGCCTCATCGAAGGGCTGCTCACGCTCAGCGAGAGCGACCAGGGGCTCCGGTCGAGCACACCGCAGCGGCTCGACGAGATCGCGTACGGGGTGCTGGTCGCGTACCAGGAGCGGGCCACGGCGGCCGGCGTGAAGGTGGAGACCCACCTGAGCCCGAGGGTCGTCCCGGGCGAGCGGGTGCTGTTGGAGCGCCTCGTGACCAACCTGGTGGAGAACGCGATCAAGTACAACTGCCCCGGCGGCACGCTCACCGTGGTGGTCGGCGACTCCCCGGCGCTGACCGTGGTCAACACCGGCCAGGTGGTGCCGGCCGAGGCGGTCGCCGGTCTCTTCGAGCCGTTCCGGCGCCTCGCCCGGGACCGGACGAACCACGGTGGCGGAGCCGGGCTCGGCCTGGCCATCGCGCGCTCGATCACCCAGGCGCACGGCGGCGTGATCATCGCCCGTCCCGCCGAGTACGGCGGCCTGCGGGTCGACGTCCAGCTACCCGTCCGACGCTGAGCCGACCCGGCCGGCAGAGAACCCACATCCAGAGCGGCGGGCCCGCGTACGCGGCACCCCGACCTTCGGCGTGCCCGAAATGCGACGTCCCGCACCGCGTCCCACCACGAAGGAGAAGTCATGTCCCGCACCGACACGACGCCCCGCGCGCCGGCCCCGCCGGACCGGGCCCGCGTCGAGGAGGCCGCCTGGTGGCTGTCGGACCGGGTGGTCCGCACGCCGGTGCTGAACTCGCCGGCGATCGACCGGCTGGCCGGCGTCCGCGTCCTGCTCAAGGCGGAGAACCTCCAGACCGGCGGGTCCTACAAGATGCGCGGGGCGATGCTGGCGGTGGGCCGGCTCGCCGCCGCCGGGCACACCGGGGTGGTCGCGCAGAGCACCGGCAACCACGCGGTCGCGGTGGCGTTGGCCGCCGCGCGGCACGGGTTGCGCGCCACGGTCGTGCTGCCCGTCGACGCGGCGTCGACGAAGGTCGCCCGGGCGCGGGCGGCGGGGGCGCGGGTCGTCCTCGCCGGGACCACCCTCGACGAGCGGCTCGCGACCGCCCGCCAGATGGGCGACGCCGAGGGTCTGCCGCTCATCGACGCGTACGACCACCCGGACGTGGTGGCCGGGCAGGGCACCGCGAGCCTGGAGCTGATCGAGGAGGCGGAGCGTCTCGGCACCCCGCTGGACGCGCTGGTGGTGCCGGTCGGCGGTGGCGGTGGCGTGGCGGGCGCCTGCCTGGCGGCGGACGGCCGACCCGTCGACGTGTACGGCGTCGAGCCGGTGGGCTGCGACTCCCTGGCCCGCAGCCTGGTGGCCGGTCGGCCGACGCCGGTCGCCCCGGCGCCCACGATCGCCGACGGGCTGCGCCCCACCTGCGTCGGTGAGCTGCCGTTCGCCGTCCTGCGGGACACCGTCCGCGGGGTGGTCCGGGTCGACGACGACCAGATCGCCGAGGCGTTCCGGCTGCTCCTGCTGGACCTGAAGGTGCTCACCGAGCCGTCCGGCGCCGCCGGGCTGGCCGGTGCGCTGTGCCTGGTGGGTGAACCAGGTGCCGACGTGGTGGGGCGGCCCGGCGCCGGCGCGGTCGGGCGGTCGGGCCGGCGCCGGGCGGACTACCGGACGGTCGGCGTGGTGCTGACCGGCGGAAACGTGGAAGCGGACCTGGTCGCCCGGCTGGCGACCCGGCAGTGGGAAGGGGTGGCAGCCTAATGACTGAGTCAAGCCGTGAGAGCGTGAGTGAGTCGGTAGGGCTGTCGGGTGCGCAGGATGGCGTGCAGGACGTTGATGCGTCGGCGGGCCAGGGCGATGAGGGCTTGGTGGTGTCGTTTGCCTTCGGCGCGTTTGCGGTCGTAGAAGGCGCGGCTGGCCGGGTCGCGTTGCAGGGCGCAGAACGCCGATTGGTAGAAGACCCGTTTGAGGGTTTTGTCGCCGCTGGTAGCGCGGCGCAGGTAGTGGACCTTGCCGGATTGCTGCAGGACTGGTGCGAGGCCGGCGGCGCTGGCGAGTTGGTCGCCGGTGGGGAATCGGGTGATGCCGCCTGCCACGGCGAGGAATTCGGCGGTGAGGGTGGCCCCCATCCCGGGCAGGGACTGGATGAGGGCCGCGTCAGGGTGGCGGTCGAGAGCGTCGTGGATGCGCTTGTCCAGGTCGGCGAGTTTGTCCCGGCAGGCGAGTACCTCGCGGGCGAGGTCGCGGACGATGTCCGCGGCGACGGCTTCGCCGGGCACGGTGACGTGTTGGGCGCCGGCGGCGGTCAGTGCCTTGTCGACCAGGGCGTCGATCACGGTGCTGTGGTGCCGGCCGGTGGTGCGCAGGTACTCGCTGATGCGGCGTCGGCCGGCTCGGCGGATCTCGGTCGGCGTGACGTAGCGGGCCAGCAGGGCCGTGTCGACTTTGTGGGTGGGGTCGACGACGCGCTCCAGACCGGGATGGATCGAGGCGAGCAGATCCCGCAGCCGGCCGATGCGGCGGGTCTGGTCGACCACCAGTTCCCGGCGGCGGCCCACCAGCAGCCGCAGCTCGCTGCCGGCTTCGGTGGCCGGTTCGACGGGACGCAGTTCGTCTGCGCGCAGCCGGATCTGATCGGCGATGACCTTGGCATCGCGCGGATCCGACTTGTGCTCACCCCCGCGGGTGGCACGGCGAGCCCGGTTGACCGCAAGACCGGAGACATGCACCAGGCGCAGGCCAGCGTCGACCAGCATGACCTGCAGCAGGCCGGCGATGCCACCGAGCACGTCGATGGCGACCGTGGCCGGCCCATACTCGGCCTGCACGGCTCGGATGTCGTCGATGAGCACCTGGATCGCCGACGGATCGTTGTCGACTTTCCGGCTGGCCAGGACCCGCCCCGTCTCGCTGTGCACGAGCGCAGCCCAGTGGAACTCCTTGGCCACGTCCACACCAACCGCGACCGCCATCTGACTCCCTTCTCCCGTCGTGGACACGCGCACGCTCTTGCCGCCGTCAACGCCCTACACAGCGATCAATCGCAAAGCCCAATCAGCAGTCAGCAAGAGCAGACGAGACAGGCGGCGATGCCACCCTCGCCATGGTCGGCAGCCAGCATGAAAGCCATACCTGCCTCGCCCGCGTCAGCCCGTACGAATACCACCGTCGGGCTCGCAATGAAAGGTAGGGCGGCATGAGCGCGCCGGTTCGGATCGGAATCCTGTTCGGCGGCCCGTCGGCGGAGCACGAGGTCTCCTGCGCGTCCGCGCTGGGCGTGGCTCGGGCTCTGGCGGGCGGTGACTACCGCACGGTGGCCATCGGGGTCACCCGGACCGGAGGGTTCCGGCTCGTGCCCGATGCGGTCCTCGGCGACCTGCTGGCGGGCACCGGGGCGGAGCGGGCGATCGACGACCGGTTGACGGTGACCGGGCCGGCCGTGGAGCTGCGGGCGGGACCCCGGCCCGGGACGGCCGTGGTGACCGCCGTCGACGCGCCGGGCGCGGTCCACGCCGAGCTGGACGTGGTGTTCCCGGTGCTGCACGGCCCGTTCGGTGAGGACGGTGTGGTGCAGGGCGTGCTGGAGTCGCTGGGCGTGCCGTACGTGGGGTGCGGCATCCTCGCCTCCGCGGTGGGCATGGACAAGGTGGCGATGAAGCGGGCGCTGCGCGCCGAGGAGGTGCCGATCACCCCGCACGTGTCGTTCGACGCGGAGACCTACCGGGCCGCCGACGACCCGGAGAAGCTGGTGGTGGGGCTGCGCCGGCCGCTGTTCGTCAAGCCGGCCCGGATGGGCTCGTCGATCGGGATCTCCCGCGTCGCCGACGGTGACGACCTGGCGGCGGCGATCGACGAGGCGCTCCGATACGACAGCGTCGTGGTGGTCGAGCAGGGCGTGACCGGCCGTGAGCTGGAGTGCGGCGTCCTCGGTGGCGCCCGTCCGGAGGCGTCGGCCGTCGGCGAGGTGCGCGTCACCGGCGGGTGGTTCGACTACCAGCAGAAGTACTTCGGCGACGCCGACCCGATGGTCGTACCGGCCGTGCTGCCCCAGGACGTGACCGAGCGGATCCGGGACCTGTCGGTACGCGCGTTCGCGGCGATCGGCGGTTGGGGGCTGGCCCGCGTCGACTTCCTGTACGAGGAAGCGACTGGCGACCTCTACGTCAACGAACTGAACACCATGCCGGGCTTCACCGCGCACTCCATGTACCCGAAGGTGTGGGCCGCCGCCGGCGTCGGCTACCGGGACATCGTGGACCGGCTCGTCACGCTGGCGTTCACCCGGCACGCCGCACGTCCCCGTCCCGCCGGCCCGGGGGCCACCCGGTGATCCTGCTCTCCGACCCCCGGGTCGCGGCGGTGCCCGCCACCGACGACGGCGACCCCCTCGTCGACCTGCGGGACGTGCCCGACCTGCGGCTCGACACGCGCGCCGCCGATCCCGCCGGGGCGTACGCCCGGGTGCGTCTCGGTGTCGCCGAGCGGTTGCTGGCCGCGCAGCGCGTGCTGCCCGACGGCCTGTGCCTGCTGGTCATCGAGGGCTACCGGCCGTACCAGGCGCAGCTGGAGATCTTCACCGGCTACCGGGAGGAGTTGCGCGAGCTGCACCCGGACTGGTCGGCCGAGCGGCTGCACCGGGAGACGACCAAGTTCGTGTCGCCGGTGGAGGTGGCCCCGCACAGCACCGGCGGGGCGGTGGACCTGACGCTCTGCACGGGCGACGGCCTGGAGCTGGACATGGGCACCGCCGTCGACGCCACCCCGGAGGCGAGCCGCAACGCCTGCTTCACGGCCGCGCCGTCGATCGGCGACACCGCCCGACGGCACCGCCGGATCCTGGTGTCGGTGCTGAGCGGCGCCGGTCTGGTGAATTACCCGACGGAGTGGTGGCACTGGTCCTACGGCGACCGGTACTGGGCGCTGATGACCGGTGCGCCACGCACCCGTTACGGTCCGTTGTGATCGCCCACCCCCACTGAACGTTGTGGCCCGCCCGTCCGTACCAGGCGTCGTACGACATCACGGACGAGGGGAGAACGAGGGTGAAGGTGCAGCGGAAGCACGCGCTGGCGGCGGGTGTGGCGGTGGTCGCGACGGTGGTCGTGTCGGTCGGCACCGGGCTCGGGTTCGCGGACACCGCCCCGGCGCGGGCCTCCGTGTGCCCGGGCTCGGTGACGTTCTCCGCCGAGGGTGGGGCGCCGGCGGCGACGAGTGACCGGTTCCCGGTGGGCACCCGGCTGCGGGTGACCAACCTGGACAACGGCAAGGCCGCCACGGTGACGGTGACCGGGCCGTCCGGCAGTTGTGTGCTGCTCAACGCAACGGCGATGGAGCTGGTCCGCGAGCCGGGCAAGAACGTGATCCGGCGCAACGTGGTGGAGCGCGTCGACGGTGACGTCGCGCCGCCACCGCCGCCCGCCCAGCCCGGCAGCACCAGGCCCGGCGCGGCGTCGCCCGGAGCCCCCGGACCGGCGCCGGGCGCGGCCTGCACCGGCGCGATCACCTTCTTCGCCGAGGAAGGGGCACCGGCGGCGACCAGCGACCGGTTCCCGGTCGGCACCCGGCTGCGGGTGACCAACCTGGACAACGGCAAGGCCACCACGGTGGCGGTGACCGGGCCGTCCGGCAGCTGCGTGCTGCTCAACACGGCGGCCATGGACCAGATCCGGGAGCCGGGCAAGAACCTGGTGCGCCGCAACACCGTCGAGCTGCTGCGCTGACAACGCCGGTCGCCCGCCGTCGCCCGCAAGCGCGACGGCGGGCGACGGTCAGCCCGGACTCTCAGCCGAAGGCGGCGTCCAGGATGTCGAGGCCGCGGGCCAGCTCCGCGTCGGAGATGACCAGCGGGGGCAGGAACCGCAGCACGTTGCCGTACGTGCCGCAGGTCAGCGTGAGCAGGCCGGCCGCGTGGCAGGCGGCCGACACCGCGGCCGTGGCGACCGGGTCCGGGGTGAGCGCGCCCGGCTGCACCAGCTCCACGGCGAGCATCGCGCCCCGACCGCGTACCTCGGCGATCCGTGGGTCCCGCTCGGCGATCGCGCGCAGCCGGGGCAGCATCACCGACCCGATCCGCCGCGCCGCCCCCGCCAGGTCCCGCTCGTGCATCGTCTCGATGCTGGCGAGCGCGGCGGCGCAGGCGAGAGGGTTGCCGCCGTACGTGCCGCCGAGGCCGCCGACGTGCACCGCGTCCATCAGGTCGGCCCGGCCGGTCACCGCGGCCAGCGGCAGCCCGCCGGCGATGCCCTTGGCCAGGGTGACCAGGTCCGGTTCGACGCCCTCGTGTTCGCAGGCGAACCAGTCACCGGTCCGGCAGAAGCCGGTCTGGATCTCGTCGGCGACGAAGAGCGCCCCGGCCGCCGTCGCCCACTCGCGCAGCGCCGGCAGGAAACCCTCCGCCGGTACGACGAAACCACCCTCACCCTGGATCGGCTCGATGAGCAGCGCGGCCACGTTCTCCGCGCCGACCTGCTTCTCGACCGTCTCGATGGCCCGGGCGGCGGCGGTGGCGCCGTCGAGCCCGCCGTCGCGCAGCGGGTACGACATGGGCACCCGGTAGACCTCGCCGGCGAACGGCCCGAACCGGTGCTTGTACGGCATGTTCTTCGCGGTCAACGCCATGGTCAGGTTGGTCCGGCCGTGGTACGCGTGGTCGAAGACCACCACCGCCGGCCGTCCGGTGGCGTGCCGGGCGATCTTCACCGCGTTCTCCACCGCCTCGGCGCCGGAGTTGAACAGCGCCGACCGCTTCTCGAACCCGCCGGGCGTGAGCAGGTTGAGCTGCTCGCAGACCGCCACGTACGACTCGTAGGGCGCGACCATGAAGCAGGTGTGGGTGAAGCGCTCGACCTGCGCGCGTACCGCCTCGACCACCCGCGGCGCCGAGTTGCCCACGTTGGTGACCGCGATGCCGGCGGCGAAGTCGATCCACTCCCGCCCGTCGACGTCGGTGATCGTCCCACCCGACGCATGGTCCACGTAGGACGGAACGACGCTGCCGACCCCGCGGGCGACCGCCGCCTGGCGGCGCTTGTGCAGTTCCTCCGAGGAAGCCACGGGTCAGCCCTCGATGTGGTGCATGACGTGCTTGATCCGGGTGTAGTCCTCCAGGCTGTAGACCGAGAGGTCCTTGCCGTGGCCGGAGTGCTTGAAGCCGCCGTGCGGCATCTCGGAGACGAACGGGATGTGGGTGTTGACCCAGACGCAGCCGAAGTCCAGTCGCCTGGTCATCCGCATCGCCCGGCCGTGGTCCCTCGTCCAGACCGACGCGGACAGGCCGTACTCGACGCCGTTCGCCCAGCGCACCGCCTCGTCCTCGTCGGTGAAACGCTGCACGGTGATGACCGGCCCGAAGACCTCGTCCTGGATGATCTCGTCCTGCTGGCGCAGACCGGAGACGACGGTCGGGGCGTAGAAGAAGCCACGCTCGCCGACCCGGGAGCCGCCGGTCTGGATCGCGGCGTGGTCGGGCAGGCGGTCGACAAAGCCGGTGACGCGGGTGAGCTGGTTGGCGTTGTTGAGCGGGCCGTAGAGCACGTCCTCGTCGTCCGGGGCGCCGGTCTTCGTGTTGCGGGCCTGCTCGGTCAGCGCCGCCACGAAGTCGTCGTGGACGCCGGGCCCGGCCAGCACCCGGGTCGCCGCCGTGCAGTCCTGCCCGGCGTTGAAGTAGCCGCCGACCGCGATCGCCTCCGCCGCCGCCGCGACGTCCGCGTCGTCGAAGATGACCACCGGCGCCTTGCCGCCCAGCTCCAGGTGGGTGCGCTTCAGGTCGGGGGCCGCCGCGGCGGCGACCTCCATCCCGGCGCGGGTGGAACCGGTGATCGACACCAGCTGCGGGGTGGGGTGGGAGACCAGCGACCGCCCGGTGTCCCGGTCGCCGCAGACCACGTTGAACACACCCGGCGGGAAGAACTCGGCCGCGATCTCGGCCAGCAGCAGCGTCGACACCGGCGTGGTGTCCGACGGCTTGAGCACCACCGTGTTGCCGGCCGCCAGCGCCGGGGCGATCTTCCAGACCGCCATCATGAGCGGGTAGTTCCAGGGCGTGACCTGGGCGCAGACGCCGATCGGCTCGCGCCGCACGTACGACGTGTGCCCGGCCAGGTACTCCCCGGCCGAGCGGCCCTCCAGGAGGCGGGCCGCGCCGGCGAAGAAGCGGAACTCGTCGACGGCCGGCGGCAACTCCTCGTCGGCGGTGAGCTGGCGGGGCTTGCCGGTGTTGCGTACCTCCGCGTCGACCAGCTCGGCCGCCCGGGACTCCACCGCGTCGGCGAGCTTCAGCAGCGCCTTCTGCCGCTCGGCGGGGGTGGCGTCCCGCCAGCCCTCGAACGCGTCGGCGGCGGCCTTCATCGCCGCGTCCACGTCCGCCGGGCCCGACACGGGCGCCTGGGCGAACACCTCACCGGTGCACGGGTCGACCAGGTCCGCGTACCCGCCGTCCACCGGGTCGACGTACTGGCCGTTGACGAAGTTGCGCAGCTGCTGCTGGTCACTCATGAGGAGTCTCCGAGGGATGGCCGGGGGCGGGGTCAGCGGAGGTTATCGCAATCTGACTGCCATCTTGGCTACCGAATTCGCGGCAGACAAGGGCTGTGGCGACTGTTTCCGTGAGCCGGGGGTGTCGTCTACGCTGCGGTCGTGGAGCCGAGAGCCTTCTACGTCGCCGGTCGTCCCACGCACGGCGACGGCGAGCTGACCGTCCACCACCCGTACGACGGCCGGGCGGTGGGGCGTACCACCCTCGCCAGGCCGGACCAGGTCGAAGCCGCCGTCGCGGCCGCCGCCGCGGTGGCCACGGAGGCCGCGGCCCTGCCCGCGCACGCGCGCGCCGCCGCGCTCGACCACGTCTCCCGGCGGCTCGCCGAACGGGCCGACGAGGTGGCCCACCTGATCACCGCCGAGAACGGCAAGCCGCTGAAATGGGCCCGTGCCGAGGCGGCTCGCGCCGTCTCCACCTTCCGGTGGGCCGCCGAGGAGGCCCGCCGCTTCTCCGGCGAGCTGCAACGCCTGGACACCGATCCGGCCGCCACCGGACGGATCGCCCTGGTGCGTCGGGTGCCGCGCGGCCCCGTGCTGGGCATCTCCCCGTTCAACTTTCCGCTCAACCTGGTCGCGCACAAGGTGGCCCCGGCCATCGCGGTCGGCGCGCCCATCGTGCTCAAGCCGGCGCCCGCCACCCCGCTCTCCGCGCTGCTCCTCGGTGAGCTGCTCGCCGAGACCGACCTGCCGGCGGGCCTGTTCTCGGTGCTGCCGCTGCCCAACGACCGTGCCGCCGACCTGGTCACCGACCCGCGCCTGCCGGTGGTGTCGTTCACCGGCTCCGGACCGGTCGGCGCGGCCATCCGCCGCTCGGTGCCCGACAAGCACGTCACCCTGGAGCTCGGCGGCAACGCGGCGGCGGTGATCTGCGCGGACTGGGCCTCCGACGAGGACCTGACCTTCGCCGCCCACCGGATCGCCACCTTCGCCAACTACCAGGCCGGGCAGTCCTGCATCGCCGTGCAGCGGGTCTACGTCCACGAGTGGCTCTACGACGGCTTCCTGCCCAGGCTGGTCGCCGCCGTGCAGGAGCTGCGCACCGGTGACCCGGCCGACGAGCGGACCGACGTCGGGCCGCTGGTGTCCGAGGACGCCGCGCGCCGCGTCGAGGAGTGGGTCGACGAGGCGGTGCGGGCGGGCGGCACCATCCAGGTCGGCGGCCGGCGCGAGGGTGCGACGTACCCGCCGACGGTGCTCAGCGGAGTGCCCGCCGACGCCAAGGTCGTCGCCGAGGAGGTCTTCGGGCCGGTGCTGGTGGTCGCCCCGGTCACCGACGACGAGGCCGCGTTCGCCGCGGTCAACGATTCGGCGTACGGGCTCCAGGCCGGCGTCTTCACCCACGACCTCCAGACGGCGTTCCGCGCCGCCCGGGTGCTCGACGTGGGCGGGGTGATCGTCGGTGACGTGCCGTCGTACCGCGCCGACCAGATGCCCTACGGCGGGGTCAAGGGCAGCGGCGTCGGACGCGAGGGGCTGCGCAGCGCCATGGACGACTACACCGAACCGCGCGTCATGGTGCTCACCGGACTGCGCCTCTGAGGCCTCCCCTTCGTCGCCGGCCCAGCCGGGGCGGCGCCCGGTCACCAGGTGCCGTCGTCGCGCACCCGGGCCGGCGCGCGGCCGAGCAGCAGGGTGGTCAGCGCCGCGTCGACGTCCGCGCCGAGGAACCACTCGCCGGCCTGATCCAGCGCGAACACCCGCCCCTGCTCGTCGATGGCGAAGAGGCTGTCGCCGTGGTCGGCGCCGAGCGGAAAGAGGCGTACGCCCAGCACCGCGCCGAAGTCGGCCAGGATGTCGGCGCTGTGCGCGCCCCGAAGCGGATTGGTGGTGAACCGACTGATCCAGACCTCCTCGCCCGGGCCCCGCCGCCGGGTGAGGATCGCCGGGAAGGTGTTGATCGCCCGGATCGCCGCCGGAAACGGGTGATGCCGATGTTGCCGGCCGGCCACGGCCGCGGTCTCCTCGATCACGCCCCCGGCGAGCGTCGCGTTGAAGGCCGTGTCCTCCCAACCGCCGTCGACCAGCGCGTCGGCGACCTCCGGCGGGAAGCGGCCCGGCTGGTGCGACGTGCGGGAGTCGGGATGCCACTCGGTGGTGAAGGCCAGCTCCGACCAGGGGAGCACGTTGACGTGCACGAGGAAGTTGAGGCAGGAGTCGCAGGGCCGTTCGGCCGGGCCCCCGGCCGGGTCGCCCTGCTCCCGCACCCGGAACACCTCGAAGCGGACGGTGGCGAGCAGCGACTCGGCGTCACCCAGGCTCATCGGCGCGATGCCCTCGGCGGCCCGCCGGTGGTCGTACTCGTGCAGGACGTCGGAGACGACGATCAGCTCGGCGTGCCGGTCGCCGCCCCGGGTCAGGTGCCCGGGCGGCAGCTCGTCCAGGTAGCGCCGGACCAACGGGTGGTGCCGCAGCGCGACGTCGCCCTTCGCGCCCGCGGCGCGGAACACCCGGCCGTCGACGGTCAGGTGGGCGGTGGCGGACGGGGCGGGAAGCCGACGGATCTCCCGCAGCACCTGGCTCGCCGGGTCGACCGTGCGCGGCGCGGACGGCCCGCCCGGACGGTTGCGCCGGTAGAGCTCCTCTACCACGGTCGGCGGCACCCTCGGCCACGTGGTCACCTCGCCGGTCACCTTGTCGATCACCGTGGTCGGCAGGTCGCCGGGGAGCGTCCGGGCCTGGGTGGACACAGTGGATGAGATCACGTAACCGAGCTCGAACTCGTCGACGGTCGGCGTGCACTCGTAGCCGAGGCGTTGCGAGTCGCGACGCGCCCAGACGGCGGCGAGTTGTTCAGCCTGTCGTCGGTCGATCACGCATCGAAGTTACCCGACCCCCACGGAGTTGTCGCGCCCGGTATGGTTCGGCCTACCGACGGTGACGGGGAGGCTCGGCGGTGGGCGAAAACGTGGACCGCGACGTCAATCACGCGCTCCGGGCGCGCTTCGACGAGGTGTACGGGCAGTACCAGCAGATCCGGTCCGGTCTGCGCGAACTGCGCACGAAACTGGAGCAGCTGCGGGTGACCGAACGCTCAGCCGACGGGCTGGTCACCGTGACCGTCGGCGCGCGCGGAGAACTCGTCTCGGTGGAGCTGGACCCGGCCGTCTACCGGGACCGGGACGCGTCGAAGCTGGGGCGTACGGTGACCGAGACCGTCCAGCGGGCCAGCGCCAAGGCCGTGGCGTCCACTCAGGACCTCGCGGCCGGCTACCTGCCCGCCGGCTCCGGCTCGCTGGAGTTCCTGCGTACCGGGGACTTCGGCGCCCTGTTGACCCGGGCCGACACGGCCCTGGGCCGGTGACCGGCGTGGGTGGCGTGGGCGGCGGGCACCTGTGGCTCGACCCCGGCCGGGCCCGCCGCGCGGGGGCCGACCTCGCGCTCGCGGGCGAGGCGGTGACCGCCCGGCGCGCCCGGATCGGTGGGGACATCGCCGCCGCCAGCGCCCAGCGGCCGTGGGGCCGCGACGACATCGGGGCGGCGTTCGAGCGGGCCTACCGCGACGCCGAGGAGACCGTGCTGCGGGCGTGGGAGGGCGTCGGCCGGTGCCTCACCGGGCTCGGCGCCGACGTGGTGCGCTCGGTCGACGCCACCGTGCAGGCGGACGCCGCCGCCGGTGCCCGGCTGGACGGTGCGCGCGTCGCCGGGCCCGACGGTCTCGCCGGGCTCACCGGGTCGCGGTTCGAAGGGCCCGCCGGTTCCGGTCTCGGTCCGCGCTGACCGGGAGTTCTTCCGATGAGCCTGTTGCCGAGCCCGGTCCCGCACCCGCTCGACTACTCACCGTGGCAGCTCCCTGGCTGGGTGTACGAGGCACTCGACTGGGTGATCGGCGTCGAGTGGCCGGACGGCGACGAGCGCGCCGTCTGGGACCTCGCCGACCAGTGGTACGCCGTGTCCACCGCCCTGGTCGGCCCGCGGACCGACGCGCACGACGCCGCCGACGAGACCCGTGCGGCGTACGGCGGGGTCGGCGCGGTCGCCGCGGCGTTCGACGCGGCCTGGCGGGCGCTCGCCGAGGGCGACGAGGCGCCGCTGCCCGTCCTGCTGACGGTGAGCACTGACCTGGGGCGTCTGGTCGAGGAGTGCGGCTGCGACCTCGAAGCGGCGAAGATCGAGGTCTGGATCGAGCTGGGGATCCTCGTCGTCGAGCTGCTGTCTCTCGCCGTCGCCACCGCCCTCACCGCCGGCGCCGCCTCGCCCGCGGCCGGTGCGGCGATGGCCGCGAGCCGCCTGATCGTGCAGCAGATCTTCAAGCGGCTCACCGCACAGCTTGCCCGCAAGTCCCTCCGGCACGGGCTGCGGGAGGCCGGTGAACGGGCTGCCAAGCAGGTCGTCGAGGGCGGCGTACGCGGGCTGGCCCGTCGGTCCGCCCTCGGCGGGCTGGCCGAGGCGGGGGAGGAGGCGGGGGTCAGCCTCGCCACGCAGGCGTACCAGAACACGACCGGTCGCCGGCAGGGTCTAGACCTGACCGACCTGGGGACCTCGGCGGTCGGCGGCCTGGCGGGCGGGGCGGTCGCCCCGTTGGCCGGGCTGGGACGGCACGCCACCGGCCGCGCCGCCCGCGTCGGCGAGCACCTCGGCCGGGAGATGGCCGGCGAGACGATCGCGGAGAACGCCGCCGGTCTCGCCACCGGCCGGGGCCTCACCTCACTGGAGGACGCCGCCCGGGCGGCCGTCTCCGGTGCGGCCGGATCCGCGACCACGCAGGCGGACGCCGCCCTCCGGGCCCGACTGGGCGGCCAACTGTCCAGCCTGGACGCATCCGGGCTGGTGGGTCCGCCCCTCGCGCCGCCGCCGGAGCCACGTCTCGCGGGCGGACCTCCCCCCGTGCCGGAGACGTCGCCACGGGAACCGTCAGTGCCGGTCGACGCCACGGCGTCCGCATCCGGAGCTACCTCCGCTGGTACCGCGTCGGCCCCGCTCGCCGGTTCGGGTGCGGCGGTTTCGCTTGCTGGGGATGCCTCATCCGCCGGTCCGGCCACGTCGGCGGTGTCCACCCAGCCGGCCGTTGCCTCGGTGGCTGGATCCGCTGCCGATGCGCTGACCCGCCCGGTCCCGGACGGTGTGTCTGCCCCGCCGGGACCGGTCGCCGCCGGTGTCGTCGCACCGCCCGGCCCCGAAGCGGTCGGCCTCCCGCCGGCACCGCTCTCCGGGGTGGCCCCACCCACGCCGGTGGCCGACGCGCCGGCCGCGCCGGACGTCCGCTCGCCCGCCGCCCCGCTCGGACCCTCGGGCGGTGGCATGAGCACGGCGTCGGTCGCCGGAACCGCACAGGTGCTCGGCCCCACCAGCGGAACCGGGCCCGTCGCGTCCGCTCCTCCCGTCGTACCGTCGGCCGACTCGCGGTCTGCCCACGCGCCGGCACCGTCCGTCGGGCCGCTGCACCCGCCGGCCCCGGTCGTGTCGTCGCCTCCGCACGCCTCGGTCGCGACGGCGCCCCTCGCGCCGCCACCTTCTCGCGCGTCGGCCGCGAGGGCGCCCGTCGCGCCGCCGTCCACCGACGCACCCGAGCGAACGGACCTGCCGGTCGGGCCGGAGCGGCGGGTCGCGCCGGTGACGCCCGAGCAGGAGGCGGGGCGTCCGACGGCATCCGCGAACGGAGCCCCGTACTCGACCGCCGGGCCGCGACCTCGGACGCCGGAGTGGTACGCGGCGGTCTGGGCCGCCGACCGCGACGCGTTCGAGCGACGCCGCTACCGCGGCCACTTCGAACACCAGCGCAGAAGGCACGACGAGAACCGCCGCCGCGAGGAGGCATCGGACCTGCGGATGTTCGCCGACCGCAGCAAGGACGAGGCACGGTGGCTGCACTCGCGGGGCCGAGCCCTCGCCTCCGCCGGCCGTCACGCCGAGGCGGACCGGCTGTTCCAGGAGAGCCTCCGGCGGGATCGCCGACACCACGAGCAGCGGGACCAGGCCCAGGCGATCCTGGCCGGGGCGGCGACCTCGGCGATGACCGTCAGCGACTTCGACTTCTCCCACGTCAACGACGACGTCGGTGATCTCGCCCGGGGTGCCGTGGAGACGGACGACCGTTCGGCGCTGACCGGCGACGACCATCCACCGCCGACGGACCGCTCCCGCAGGTACGGGCGGCCGGGCGGCCTGCGCCCACCGCTGGCCCTGCACCAGACGGATGTCGAGCGGCGAGTTCCCCGCGAGCCGGACGGCCGGGTCGCCCGCACACCGGACCCGCGCCGAGGTGACTGGTTCCGGCTGATGAACGACGGCGGCCCCGCGGCGGATCCGACCCGGGGCATCAACTGCCTCGACTGCACACTGTCGCTCCTCGACACCTGGATGCACGGCCGTCCCCGGGTCGCGGCGCCGCGCACGTTCGACGCCTATGCCGCCGGTGACATCAACCGTCCGCTGGGCGGCGAGCGGGACGGCCCGCGTCGCATCGAGGAGTTCACCGGCGGACGCTTCCAGCGCCTCTGCCAACCAACCGCCCGCAGTACGCCTCCGGAGCACCGCAGCGCGGTCGACCGGGGATACCGCAACCTGCACGACCAGGTGTTGCTCGGCGGGCACGGCACCTTCGCGTTCGTCATCAACACCTGGGAGAGCGGAGGCTCACACGTCTCGGTGGCGCTGAACCAGAACGGGACCGTGCTCTACCTCGACCCGCAGACCGGTCGGATCGCGCCGCAGCCGCTCTACCGGCACCGTGGAGCGCCCCACCCGTACAACGTGGTCGACCTCGACATCCTCGTGCTCGCCCCGGACGGCCGGCCGATGCCCATGGCCGGTCTGCGGCGAGGCCAGTTCAGCGCACTTCCGGACCTGCCCGAGTACCCGCCGGCCCGTCACCACGAGGGGTACGGCGACCCGTACATCAACCGCTTCCACCTCATCGACGGCCCAGGATCGACCTCCGCCCCGGACGCCGTACCGGCCAAGGCCATTCTGGCGGGGGTCACAGACCTCGATCAGGCACTCAGGGATGTGCCCTCAGCAGCGATGGTCACCGCGTTGGGCCTGCCGGAGTTGCGGCGGCTGGCGCCGCAACTCGACCACGCCTCTGCCCAAGACCTGGCTGCCTTCTTCGCCGACGCTCGTGTGCACGCCATGGTGGACCGGACATGGCGGAACCCGCCTCCCGGCGAGCCGCTGCTCGCCGGCAAGTTGATCCGGCAGCTGATCGAGCGACCCGACCTGGTCCGCAGGGTCCTAGCGACGCCGGAACTGTTCACCTCCCTGACGTCACGTCCCCTGACGCTGCATCACCTCGCCGACCGACAGCAGGCGATTGACGTGCTCGGGGACGTCCTCGACCGGATCGCCGAGAGGGGAGCCGGCGCGGTGATCGCCGAGACCACCGAGGTGCGACGTGATCCTCCTCCGATTTCTCCTAGCCTGGAGCGCCAGGTGGCGGCATTCACCGAGGATGGTGTCCGAGCGCTCCAGCCCGGCTTCGATCTCAGTCGCATGGATGATCCGGAGTATCGACAGGGCTATCTCGATCAGTTGTACGTCGACTCGGGGGTTGCCCAGGCCGAGATGCTCGCGTTGGGTGAAGGGCTCGCGTCCGGCGCGGCGTCCGGCGCAGAGGCCTGTGGGCGACCTGGCCAAAAGGATCGGCAGCGCGCAGAAGACAAGATCCGAGGGTACGACGGCGATGTGTCATTGTTGACCGACCTTGCCGCAGTCAAGGTGACCTTCAACGCGCTTTCGGATCTCTATACGGCTCTGGCCGCCATCCTGGGCGACCCTTCGGTTGAGGTGGTCGAACTTGATGACCGTTTCGCCAATCCTCAGGCCAGTGGCTATCGCGATATCCAGATGTTGATTCGTGCAGCGAATGGTCACATCGCAGAGTTTCGGCTCCACCTCGCGGCGATGGACCAGGTGGCCGAATGGGAGCACGCGCTGTACGAGGTGCGACGCGACCTCAGGGCGGTGGCCAGGGCCGAGGGTCGTAGCATGTCCGAGACGGAGCAGGCGATCTTCACCGGTGTGCTCATGCAGGAACAGGCCTACTTCTGGCGAGCGTTGCAATCGGCAATGACAGGAGTCCCGAAGCATGAGTGAGACGCCCGGGCTGCAGATCCCGGCCTACTTCAGTTATCTCAAGTCACCCGTGAAGTTGGTAAGTGCGCCGGATGGGGGCGTCCATGCCTGGCGTCTGTCCCGAAAGACCGGTGGCTGGGAGTCGGTCGACCACCTCATTGACGACATCGCCTTCGCCGTGGGTGGCGAGGTCACTCGGTTGACCGCCGACCGGTTCGTCCAGTTGACCGAGCATGACCGTGCTCGGTATCTCCAGGGTGAGGGGGCGATATTCGCGCTGTACGAGACGATTTCGGCGGTCGAATCGACGGCCGCTGAGGAGCGGCGACCGCTGACGATAGAGGAGCGCGCGCTGATAGCCGGCCTCCGGCGCAGGACGTTCGCAATGTTCGAGGAGCAACTTCGGGAGAAGGGTGACCCGGGCGCTGACCCGGGGGTGCTCTGAGGGCGATGTTGACCTACTACGTCGTGTATCGGAATGACGAGCGGGTCGAGCCCGGCGGCATCTTTGTCGTGGATGCCGAGACAGGCGACGCGATCCTGTGGGACCACCGAAGGGCGACCTCGACCTATGAGCCGGGCCTCGTCGTGCGATTTCTCGACGACCACCGCAACCTCGACCGTTACGAGACGGTGGCGAGATCTGACGCCGAGGCACTGTCGGCGAGGATCACCGGGGGCGAGTCACTGCCTGACGAGACGACCATCCGTTCGTTGTTTCGACATGGTGACCTCGGTGCCGATCCGGCTCAGACGGGGGAGCCGGATTGGAACCACTAAAGCGCTTGCGACGCCCTCCGGACGTGGCAGGGTCGCCGTATGGCCGATTCTGCCGCTGACCGCTCCGCCGACGACAAGCCCACCGGCGGATTCGCCTGGTCGAACATGTTCGTCCATCCTGACGACGACCCGCGTTCCGAGGGCGGCTTCGACGACGAGCGGACGGTGCTCGTCGAGTACCTGCGCGACCAGCGCCTCACCCTGCAGCTGAAATGCGCCGACCTGGACGCTGAGCAGTTGGCTCGTCGGGCCGTACCGCCGTCGACGATGTCGTTGATCGGTCTGGTGCGGCACATGGCCGAGGTGGAGCGGGGTTGGTTCCGGCGGACGATGGCCGGGGAGGACGCACCGAGGATCTACCGGACGGAGGCCGACCCGGACGAGGACTTCAACGGGGCGGTGGCCGATCCGGACGTGATCGCCGAGGCGTGGCGGACCTGGCGGGCGGAGGTGGAGTTCGCGGAGCGGCTGGTCGACGCCACACCCGATCTCGGCACCACGGGGACCATGGGCGACGGCGAGACGATCTCACTGCGCGAGCTGCTGGTGCACATGATCGAGGAGTACGCCCGCCACAACGGCCACGCCGATCTGCTCCGCGAACTCATCGACGGCCGCGTCGGTCAGTAGCGCGGGCGCGACGGTCGGCGCCCCGTACCGGAGATGACCGGGGCGACCCCCACTGGAACGGTGGCGTGATCCACTCGCGATCCTGGATGTCGGGGTGTCTCGGGTGCGAGGTCGGCGCGACCTCACGGAAACCGAGTGGATCAAGAGCGGGGTCGGGTGGATCGAGACAGCGGCACGCCGCGCAGCGTCGCGGAGGCGATGGCCGTACAGGAGGAGTTGCGGTCGCGGGTCGACCTGGTCGGGCCCGGCCCGGCCGAGCCCGCGACGGTGGCCGGCCTGGATGTGGCGTACGCCGAAAGTGGTGATCTTCTCGCGGCGGCCGTCACGGTGCTCGACGCCCGGACCCTGGCGGTGGTGGACGAGGCGGTCGGCGTCGGACGGCCGGCCTTCGGGTATGTGCCGGGGCTCTTCGCGTTCCGTGAGCTGCCCGCTCTGCTCGCCGCGCTCGACCGGCTGAGCACCCGGCCGGACCTGTTGGTCTGCGACGGGCACGGGCTGGCGCACCCGCGTCGGTTCGGGCTCGCCTGTCACCTCGGGGTGGTGACCGGCCTGCCCGCGATCGGGGTGGGGAAGACCCCGCTGATCGGGGAGTGGACGCCGCCCGGTGAGCTTCGGGGCGCCTGGTCGGAGCTGCGCGACGGTGACGAGGTCGTGGGTCGGGTGGTGCGTACCCGTGACGGGGTGAAGCCGGTCTTCGTCAGCGTCGGCCACCGGATGAGTCTGGACAACGCCACCGCCCAGGTGCTCGCGCTGACGCCGCGTCACCGGCTGCCGGAGACCACCCGCGCCGCCGACCGGCGCTCCCGGGACGCGTTGGCGCGCGCCAGTTCGGCCCGCGACGACCTGGGCGAGGACCGGGGGCAGGGCGGGGTCGGCGGACGGCGCTGAGGACCGCCGGGACACCGAGGCCGACGCCGCGTCGAGGCGTAATGCACCACACATCCGGGGCGCTCTATGACCGGCGGGGCCAGTGGGGCGGTAGTAGCCTGACCGCCGACCCCGAACCCGGGGAGATGCGGCGAGGTGATCATGAAGGTACGTCGGCAAGCGGCACGGCTCGCGACCGTCTGCGCGCTGCTGGGCCCCCTGGTCGCGCTCGGCGCGTCGCCCGCGCAGGCCGATGACGACTCGGTGCGGGTGGGTGCGGCCAGCACCTTCCGGGCAGGCGGGTCGCCGCAGGGCGTCAACGTCGAGGTACGCAAGCGCAGCGACGGCTGCGTGCAGCTGCGTACGACGCTGGGCCTGCGCCTCTCGGGCCTGCGCACTGATCAGGTGAGCGTGCAGGTCAGCTACGGCAAGCAGTGGTTCCCCGTCCCGCTGGGCGGTGGGGACGGCGCCGTGGTCACGTCTCCGACGTCGCCGGCGAAGCCGAACCTCTGCAAGGGCAAGGGCATCACCGTGCGCTACCGGGTGGCCTTCACGTCCGAAGCGCCGAACGGCCGGCTGACCGTCGTCGGGGTGGCCACGAACGCGCTCGACCATCCGCTCGGCCAGGGGAGCGACTCGTCCCGGGTGGTCGGTGGGCAGTCCTCCGCCTCCCCGACGCCCTCGAAGACGCCCTCGCCCACGCCCAGCCCCGTGGAGACCGAGGTCGCCGCCGCCGACACCGACCAGTCGTCGGCGCCCCCGGTCGCGCCGAGCGACGTGGCCGCCGCCGCCACGGAGTCGTCCGGGCTGTCGCCCATCATGTTCGTCGGCCTCGGCCTGGTGGCGCTCGGGGCGTTGCTGATCGGGCTGCTCATCCGCCGGTCCCGCGCGGACAAGGCCACCGGGGACGAGCCTGTCGGGCCGCTGCCGGGCAACCCCGGTGGCACCACCTACCGCTCCGCCGGCGGCCTGCCCGGGACTCCCGGCCAGGTGTACGGCCAGCAGCCGGCCGGTGGCCCGTACGGCGCGCCGCAGCAGCGGCCGGCCGGCGGTGTCTACGGGACCCGCCCCGCGGCGCCCGCCCCGGACGAGACTCGTCCCCTGCCCCCGTCCGCACAGTGGGCCGCCCCGGCCCCGCCCGCCCCGGCCCCGCCCGCCCCGACCGCGCCTGGTCCAACGGCGCCCGGTCCGGCGGCGCACGGTCCGGGTACTCCCGGCCCGACCGCGCCCGGTTCGACCGCGCCCGGACAGCCGGACGTCCCGCCGGGGGAGCACACGGTGTTCATGCCGCGGCTCACCGAGTGAGCGAGGAGCGCCGGGGACCCTCCGATACGCTCAGGGTGCGTGACGACCTGCTGCCAAGGAGTGGATTCGGTGTCTGATCTGTCCCAGATCGTGAAGGCCTACGACGTCCGAGGGACGGTGCCGGACCAGTGGGACGAGCGGGTCGCCGAGGCGCTCGGCGCCGCCCTCACCCAGTTGCTGAACGCCACCGACGAGCCGGGTGACGCGGTCGTCGTCGCGTACGACATGCGGCCCACCTCGCCCGCCCTGGCCGCCGCCTTCGCGGCCGGGGTCCGCGCCGAGGGCCGCTCGGTCATCGAGATCGGGCTCGCCTCCACCGACATGCTCTACTTCGCCTCCGGTTCGCTCGACCTGCCCGGGGCGATGTTCACCGCCAGCCACAACCCGGCGCAGTACAACGGGATCAAGATGTGCCGGGCCGGTGCCCGCCCGATCGGGCAGGACAGCGGGCTCGTCGAGATCCGCGACCGGGCGCAGGCGCTGCTGGACAAGGGCGAGTCCCGACCCGCGGGGCGGCGCACCGAGCCGGCCGAGCAGCGGGACATGCTGGCCGACTACGCGTCGTACCTGCGGAAGCTGGTCGACCTCTCGGACATCCGCCCGTTGCGGGTGGTGGTGGACGCCGGCAACGGAATGGCCGGTCACACGGTGCCGACCGTGCTCGGTGACGCCGCGCTGTCGCCGCTGCCGCTGGAGATCGTGCCGCTCTACTTCGAACTGGACGGCACCTTCCCCAACCACGAGGCCAACCCGCTGGCCCCGGCCAACCTGGTCGACCTCCAGCGGGCGGTGGTCGAGCACGGCGCCGAGATCGGGCTGGCCTTCGACGGCGACGCCGACCGCTGCTTCGTGGTGGACGAGCGGGGCGAGCCCGTCTCGCCCTCGGCGATCACCGCGCTGGTCGCCGCCCGGGAGCTGGCCAAGCACCCCGGCTCCACGGTCATCCACGGCATCATCACCTCGCACGCGGTTCCGGAGATCATCCGTGAGCACGGCGGCGAGCCGGTGGTCGCCCGCGTGGGGCACTCGTTCATCAAGGCGGAGATGGCCCGCACCAACGCCATCTTCGGCGGTGAGCACTCCGCGCACTACTACTTCCGCGACTTCTGGTTCGCCGACACCGGGATGCTCGCCGCGATGCACACCCTGGCCGCGCTCGGCGAGCAGTCCCAGCCGCTGTCGGTGCTGGCCGCCGAGTACGAGCGGTACGTCGCATCCGGCGAGATCAACTCGACGGTGGCCGACCAGCGGGGCGCCATGCTCGACGTGCGGGCGGCCTATCCGGACGCCGTGGCCGACGAGCTGGACGGGCTCACCCTGAGCTTCCCCGACGGCGCCTGGTTCAACCTGCGCGCGTCGAACACCGAGCCGCTGCTGCGGCTCAACGTCGAAGCACCCACCCGCGCGCGAATGATCTCGCTGCGCGACGAGGTGCTCGACCGCGTTCGCCGATAAGATCGCCTGCGCCGGTCGGCACCGCCGACCCGGTGAAGCCGCACACGTGGAAGGAGCCGCGCCGTGGCCCTGGACCCGCAGTTGCTCGAGATCCTGGCCTGCCCGGACACACACCACGCACCGCTCGACTACGACGCGCAGGCGCAGACGCTGACCTGCACGGAGTGCGGCCGGATCTTCGAGGTCCGCGACGACGTGCCGGTGCTGCTGCTGGACGAGGCGCGCGGCGGCCCGGAGCGCCAGTCGTGATCGACGGAACGGCCGGCGTCAGCGGTCACCGCGACGCCGACGAGGCGCTGCTCGACAACCCCGACGCGCTCGCCGAGCGCGACCCGGGGGGCATGCTGCGGCACACGGCCTCCGCCGGTGCGCAGGTCCGCGAGTCGGCCGCGCTCGCCGCCGAGGCGAACCTGTCCGTGCTCGCCGACGACGGGCGGCCACGGGCCGTCGTGATCGCCGGCATCGGCACCGCCGGCCGTACGGGCGACGTGCTCGCCACGGTCGCCGGTCCGCGCTGCCCGGTGCCGGTCATCCCGCACCGCAGCGCGGGTGTGCCGGGCTGGGTGGGGGCCGCCGACGTGGTCATCGCGGTGAGCGCGTCCGGCCGCAGCCCGGAGGCGCTGGGCGCCGCCGAGGCCGCGCACCGCCGTGGTGCCCGGCTGGTGGCGGTCGGTGCGCCCGACTCGCAGCTCCAGTCGGTCGCCGAGCGGGCCCGGGCGCCGTTCATCCCGGTGCCGCGGCGCGCCCCGGCCCGCGCCAGTCTCTGGGCGCTCACCGTGCCGGTGCTGCTCGCCGCCCGTACGCTCGGGCTGGTGAAGGTCAACGAGGCGGACCTGGCCGAGACCGCGGCCCGGCTCGACGCGGACGCCGACCGCAGCCGGCCCACCGCCGAGTCCTTCGTCAACCCGGCGAAGTCGCTGGCGCTCGGCCTGGCCGGCTCGATCCCGATCGTCTGGGGTTCGTCGCCGTTGGCGACCGTCGCCGCGCGCCGCTTCGGCGACACCCTGTCGGCCAACGCCCGCTATCCCGTGGTGACGGGTGCGTTGGGTGAGGCGGGCCGGGGTCGGGTGGGTCTGCTCGACGGCGTCTTCGGTGGCCTGGCCGAGGGGGAGCGGGACATCTTCGCCGACCCGGACGAGGCGGACGGCGACTCGACCCGGCTGCGGCTGGTGCTGCTGCGCGACGGCGGCCTGAACCCGGAGGACGACGCTGACGAGCCGCTCGCCGTCGAGGAGCGCCGCGCGGACGCCGTGCAGACGCTGGCCGAGCGTCGGGGTGTGCGCTGCGACGTGGTGACCGCCGAGGGTGGCTCCGCGTTGGAGCGGCTCGCCTCGCTGGTCGCGGTCCCCGACTTCGCCTCGATCTACCTCGCCCTGGCCCACGGTTTGGACCCGATGGCGGTGCCCGCCATCACCGAGATGAAGGAGCTGTCGAACCAGTGAACGGACGTAGCCGGCGGGGCGCCCTGCCCGGACGGGGCCGTGGCGTGCGGCGGAGCGGAGCGCGGGCGTGAGCGCCAACGGTGGTACCCGGGCGATCATCGCCGCGCTGCTGGCCAACGTCGGCATCGCCATCACCAAGTTCATCGCGTTCCTGCTGACGGGCTCGTCGTCGATGCTGGCCGAGTCGATCCACTCGGTCGCCGACTCCGGCAACCAGGGCCTGCTCCTGCTGGGCGGCAGGCGGGCCAAGCGGGCGGCGACGCCCGAGCACCCCTTCGGCTACGGCCGGGAGCGCTACATCTACGCGTTCATCGTGGCCATCGTCCTCTTCTCCCTGGGCGGCCTGTTCGCGCTCTACGAGGCGTACCACAAGTGGCACGACCCGGAGGGCATCAACGACCACCAGTGGGTGCCGGTGACCGTGCTGGTGATCGCGATCATCCTGGAGTCGTTCTCGTTCCGGACGGCGATCAAGGAGTCCAACCAGATCCGCGGCAAGCAGTCCTGGGTGCGGTTCATCCGCCGGGCCAAGGCGCCCGAGCTGCCGGTGGTGCTGCTGGAGGACTTCGGCGCTCTGCTCGGTCTGGTCTTCGCGCTCTTCGGCGTCGGCATGACGCTGGCGACCGGCAACGGTGAGTGGGACGCCCTCGGCACCGCGATGATCGGCATCCTGCTGGTGACCATCGCCGTCGTGCTGGCCATCGAGACCAAGAGCCTGCTGCTCGGCGAGGGTGCCGAGGCGTCGGACGTGGCCGCCATCGAGCGGGCCGTGACCGACGGCCCGGAGGTCGAGCGGATCATCCACATGAAGACGCTCTACCTCGGCCCGGAGGAGCTGATGGTGGCCGCGAAGGTCGGTGTGCCGTCCTGCGAGAGCGCCGAGGAGTTGGCCCGCGGCATCAACGCGGTCGAGGCGCGCATCCGCGCGGCGGTGCCGATCGCCCGGGTCATCTACCTCGAGCCCGACATCTACAGCGTCGCCGCCGCGCAGGCGGGCACCGGCGCGGCCGCCCCCACCGCCGTGCCGCAGGCCGACGACGAGGCTGCCGAGCGGCCCGGGAGCTGACGCATGGAACCGCTGTACGGGCCGATCCGGGACTACGCCTGGGGCTCCCGCTCCGCCATCGCCGAGTTGCAGGGGCGACCGGTACCGAGCCCCGGCGCGGAGGCCGAGTTGTGGCTCGGGGCGCACCCGGGCGCGCCGGCGACGGTCGAGCGGGCGGGCACCCGGGTGAGCCTCACCGACGTGCTGGCCGCCGAGCCGGAGCCGTGGCTCGGCCGGCCGGTCGTCAACCGGTTCGGCTCGCGGCTGCCGTTTCTGCTCAAGGTGCTGGCCGCCGACGCGCCGTTGAGCCTGCAGGCCCACCCCGACGCGAAGCAGGCCCGGGCCGGGTACGCGAGCGACGCCGCGCGTCCGGAGGGGCAGCGCAACTACGTCGACCCATACCACAAGCCCGAGCTGCTGGTCGCGCTCTCACCGTTCGAGGCGCTGTGCGGGTTCCGGGACCCGGCGGAGTCGGCCGAGGCCCTCGCCGCGTTCGGCCTGCCCGAGCTGGAGCCGGTGGTCGGCGCCTTGGCGAGCGGGGTGTCTGGGCTGCGTACGGCGGTGCGGACGCTGTTGACCTGGCCGCAGGACGAGCGGGCCGAGCTGGTGACGGCCGTGGTGAAGGCTCCCGCCGACGGGCCGGACGCGGCCCTCGCCCGCGACCTGGCCGGCACCTACCCGGCCGACCCGGGGGTGCTGGTCGCGCTGCTGCTGCACCACGTGCGGCTGGCGCCCGGTGAGGCGATCTGGATGCCGGCCGGCAATCTCCACGCCTACCTGCGGGGCACCGGTGTGGAGATCATGGCGGCGAGTGACAACGTGTTGCGCGGCGGTCTGACTCCGAAGCGGGTGGACGTCGACGAGTTGCTGCGGGTGCTGCGCTTCGAGGTGCTCGACGAGCCGGTCTGGTCGGCGCAGCGCCTCGGCCCGGGGGTGGACCGCTGGCAGGTGCCGGTCGACGATTTCGTGCTGCACCGGGTCACGGTGGGCGCCGAGCTGCCCGCGGCGGAGCTGCCGGTCGACGGTCCGCGTGTGGTGCTCTGCGTGACCGGTTCGGTCAGGGTGGACGATGGGACCGGCCCGCTGTCGCTGAGCGCCGGTGAGGCCGCGATCGGCCGGGCCGACGCCGGGCCGCTGCGGATCGGCGGGTCGGGCACGGTGTACGTCGCCTCCTGCACCGTCGCCTGATCCTGCCGCGCGGCGGAGCGGGCGGCGAAGGCGGGACCTGGTCCGCCGCCCGTCCTCCGCAGGCGCAAGTCCGACTTTCCCGAAATAGCTTGACGCAGTACTCGCGGAGTGTGACTCTATGAGTACGCAGCGTTATCGCGACGACGGTCCGAGAACGCGCGGGGAACCAAACCGGGGGGATGCACGGGGCGGCCGAGTGGTGAGCGGAAAGTCCGTTCACGACCGACCGCCCCGTGCGCTGTCCGCCTCCGGTTCCCGCATCGACGGCCGGCCGGTCGCCGCCGCCGAGCGCGCGTAAGGTGGAGGGTCGCGCAGCACAATCGTCCGACAGGAGCTTTCATGACCAGCACCCTCCCGGCGTCCAGCGGTACGCCGTCCGAGGTCCGGCCGAGCACCGTCGCCGAGGGCGACTTCAAGGTGGCGGATCTGTCGCTCGCCGAGTTCGGGCGCAAGGAGATCACGCTCGCCGAGCACGAGATGCCCGGCCTGATGGCGATCCGCCGCGAGTTCGCCGAGGCGCAGCCGCTGGCGGGGGCCCGGATCACCGGCTCGCTGCACATGACCATCCAGACGGCCGTCCTGATCGAGACCCTGGTCGCGCTCGGCGCGCAGGTCCGCTGGGCGTCCTGCAACATCTTCTCCACCCAGGACCACGCGGCCGCGGCGATCGTCGTCGGCCCGGAGGGGACCCCCGAGGCTCCGGCCGGCGTGCCGGTCTACGCCTGGAAGGGCGAGAGCCTGGAGGAGTACTGGTGGTGCACCGAGCAGGTGCTCACCTGGCCCGACGGGCACGGCCCGAACATGATCCTCGACGACGGCGGCGACGCCACGCTGCTCGTGCACAAGGGTGCCGAGTTCGAGAAGGCCGGTGTCGTGCCGCCCGTCGAGTCCGCCGACTCCGAGGAGTACGCGGTCATCCTCGGCCTGCTGCACCGCTCACTCGCCGAGGACGCGCAGCGCTGGACCCGGATCGCCGCCGACATCAAGGGCGTGACCGAGGAGACCACCACCGGCGTGCACCGGCTCTACGAGATGCAGCGGGAGGGCACCCTGCTCTTCCCGGCCATCAACGTCAACGACTCGGTGACGAAGAGCAAGTTCGACAACAAGTACGGGTGCCGCCACTCGCTCATCGACGGCATCAACCGCGCCACCGACGTCCTGATCGGCGGCAAGATGGCCGTGGTCATGGGCTACGGCGACGTGGGCAAGGGTTGCGCCGAGTCGCTGCGCGGGCAGGGCGCCCGGGTCGTGGTGACCGAGGTGGACCCGATCTGCGCCCTCCAGGCGGCGATGGACGGCTACCAGGTGGCCACCCTGGACGACGTGGTCGAGCAGGCGGACATCTTCGTGACCGCGACGGGCTGCTTCAACGTCATCACCCACGAGCACATGGCCCGGATGAAGCACCAGGCCATCGTCGGCAACATCGGCCACTTCGACAACGAGATCGACATGGCCGGCCTGGCGAAGCGTTCCGACGTCACCCGGGAGAACATCAAGCCGCAGGTCGACCTGTGGCGCTTCGACGACGGCCACGCGATCATCGTGCTGTCCGAGGGCCGTCTGCTGAACCTGGGCAACGCCACCGGGCACCCGAGCTTCGTGATGTCGAACTCGTTCTCCAACCAGACCATCGCCCAGATCGAGCTCTTCACCAAGACCGAGGAGTACCCGATCGGCGTCTACGTGCTGCCGAAGCACCTGGACGAGAAGGTCGCCCGGCTGCACCTGGGCGCCCTCGGCGCCAAGCTGTCGACGCTCACCAAGGAGCAGGCCTCCTACCTGGGCGTGCCGGTGGAGGGGCCGTTCAAGCCCGAGCACTACCGCTACTGATCCTGAGCACGGAAACGGGCCGGCCGCGCATCGCGGCCGGCCCGTTCCCGTCACGGCTGGCCCGGCCTTCTCGGCACGACCCGTCCGGCTCTCTCGGCACGACCCGGCGTCGTAGCTCGGCCGGCGCTTCAGTCGCGGCGTGGACGCTTGGGTCGTACCCACGTCCAGACGCACCAGGCCAGCCAGGCGAGCGACACCGCCGTCGCCAGGGGGCGCAGCCGCAGCGCGCTCAGCAGGAGCACCAGGGCCAGCACCGCCAGCCATGGCCCGAAGCCCCTCACGGCCGCCGTCCGGGCGCGCGGTGGGCGGGGGCGGGGGTGCACAGGTGATCGAGCACGGTCGTCCTGTCTGCCGTGGGGATGTGGCGGATCCTGCCACAGCCGCCGTGGGTCGGCCGGGACGCGTCGGTGTGGTGTTGCCCTGAACAACTTGACGGGCCCGCGGAACAGGAGCAAGGTATGCCTGCCCTAAGTAAGCTGAGGCGTGCCTAACCACCCGGAGCCCGGATGTTCGCCACCTATCTGATCGGCCTGCGCGAGGGCCTGGAAGCGACCCTCGTGGTCAGCATCCTGGTCGCGTTCCTCGTGAAGTCGCAGCGCCGGGACCGGCTGCCCCAGGTGTGGGCGGGTGTCGGGCTCGCGGTGGCGCTGTCGGTGCTCTTCGGCTGGTTGATCGAGTACACCTCCACCACCCTGCTGGCCCGCTCCGAGGACCGTGAGTTGTTCGAGGCGGTGACGTCCGTCGCGGCCGTCGTCTTCGTGACCTGGATGATCTTCTGGATGCGCCGGGCGGCGCGGACCATCGCCAAGGAGTTGCGGGGCCGGCTGACCGAGGCGCTGGCCGTCGGTTCCCTCGCGGTGGCCGGGATGGCCTTCCTCGCGGTGATCCGCGAGGGGCTGGAGACCGCCCTCATCTTCTACTCGGCGGCCCAGGGCGCCTCGGGCGACACCGGTCCGCTGCTGGCGCTCATCGGTGGTGTCGTCACCTCCGTGGTCATCGGCGTGCTGCTCTACGCCAGCGCACTGAAGATCAACCTGACCCGCTTCTTCGCCTGGACCGGCGCCCTACTGATCCTGGTCGCCGCCGGCATCCTCAAGTACGGCGTGCACGACTTCCAGGAGGCGGGCGTCCTGCCCGGCCTGAACAACCTGGCCTTCGACATCAGCGGGGTGCTCGACCCCAGCACCTGGTACGCCGCCCTGCTCGCGGGGATGTTCAACATCACCCCCGCGCCGACGGTGCTGGAGATGGTCGCCTGTGTCGCGTACGCCGTGCCCGTCCTGGTGCTCTTCCTGCTCCCCGCACGCCGCACCGCGGCGCCGAGCACCGTCGACACGGCCGCGCCCGAGGCGGGCCGGACCGAGGCCGACACCGACCCGGCGACCGCGCCGCAACCTGCCTGAACCGACGAGGAGAACTGCTCAGATGCGTACCACCGGTTACCTGGCGCTGGCCGCCGCCGGCCTGCTGGCCGCGGCCGGCGTGGCGGGGTGCTCCGACCCCGAGGCGAAGGACGCGGCGACGGCCGGCGGACCGATCGTGGTCAAGGCCAACGACACCGCCTGCGAGGTCGGCGACACCGACCTGAGCGCGGGTACGGCCACCTTCAAGATCACCAACTCCGGTGCGAAGGTGACCGAGTTCTACGTCTACGCCAGCGGTGACCGGGTGATGGGCGAGGTCGAGAACATCGCCCCCGGGCTGAGTCGTGAGCTGCGCGTCGAGCTGCCCGCGGGCACGTACGAGACGGCCTGTAAGCCGGGGATGAGCGGTAAGGGCATCCGGGGGGCGCTGAAGGTCAGCGGGTCGGCCGCGCCGCTGACCGACGACGCCGCGCTCGCGGGCGCCACCGAGAACTACCAGCGCTACGTGAAGAGCCAGACGGCGGCGCTGCTGGAGAAGACCGAGGAGTTCGTCACCGCCGTCAAGGGCGGGGACGTGGCGAAGGCCAAGGCCCTCTACCCGGTCGCCCGCACCTACTGGGAGCGGATCGAGCCGGTCGCGGAGATCTTCGGCGACCTCGACCCCAAGATCGACGGCCGCGAGGAGGTCATCGAGGAGGGGATGGAGTTCACCGGCTTCCACCGCATCGAGAAGGACCTGTGGACGACCGGGGACCTCAGCAAGGACGGTCCGATCGCCGACCGGCTGCTGACCGACGTCAAGGAGATCGTGGCCAAGGCCAACGCCGAGAAGCTCTCCCCGCTCCAGCTCGCCAACGGCGCCAAGGAGCTGCTCGACGAGGTCGCCAGCGGCAAGATCACCGGTGAGGAGGACCGCTACTCCCACACCGACCTCTGGGACTTCAGCGCCAACCTGGAGGGCTCGAAGGCCGCCGTCGCCGCGCTCCGCCCCGCGCTGGAGCAGCGCTCGCCCGACCTGGTGAAGCAGCTCGACACCGAGTTCGCCAACGTCGAGGCGCTGCTCGGCAAGCACCGTGACGGTGACGGCTGGAAGCTGCACACCGCGCTGGACAAGGCGGAGCTCAAGGAGCTCTCCGACGGCATCAACGCGCTCGCCGAGCCGATCAGCAAGGTCGCCGCGGTCGTCGCCCGATGACCGGGGCCAGGGGGAGCCGATGAGCGGAAACGGGGTTTCCCGGCGCCGGGCGATCACGCTCGCCGGCGCCGGGGTGGCCGGTGTCGCCGGGGTGGCTGCCGGTGCGGGGGCGCTGCTGCGCGGCTCCGGCGACCACGCCGCGGCGGGCGACCACGCCGCCGGGGCGGTGCCGTTCCACGGCGAACACCAGGCCGGGATCGTCACCCCCGCCCAGGACCGGCTGCACTTCGTCGCGTTCGACGTGATCACCAAGGACCGGGCCCGGCTGGTCGAGCTGCTCCAGGAGTGGACGGCTGCCGCGGCGCGGATGACCGCCGGCCGGGACGCCGGAGTCCTCGGCGCGGTCGGCGGCATGCCGGAGGCCCCGCCGGACGACACCGGCGAGGCGCTGGGTCTGCCCCCGTCGCAGCTCACCCTGACCATCGGCTTCGGACCGACCCTGTTCCGCGACGCCGACGGCCGGGACCGGTTCGGCATCGCCGACCGGCGGCCCGCCGCCCTGGCCGACCTGCCGCGCTTCCCCGGCGACGCGCTGCAGCCGCAGATCTCCGGCGGGGACCTGTGCGTCCAGGCGTGCGCCAACGACCCGCAGGTGGCGGTGCACGCCATCCGCAACCTGGCCCGCCTCGGCATGGGCGTGGTGAGCGTCCGCTGGTCCCAGCTGGGCTTCGGCCGCACCTCGTCCACGTCACGGGAGCAGGCCACCCCGCGCAACCTGTTCGGGTTCAAGGACGGCACCGCCAACCTCAAGGCCGAGGACGCCGACCTGCTGCGCGACCAGCTCTGGGTGCAGCCCGGTGACGGGGCGGACTGGATGACCGGCGGGTCGTACCTGGTCACCCGCAAGATCCGAATGCTGATCGAGACGTGGGACCGGACTCCGCTCGGGGAGCAGGAGGAGATCGTGGGGCGGACCAAGGGCAGCGGCGCCCCGCTCGGGCAGGGCGACGAGTTCGACGAGCCGGACTTCGCGGCGCGGGGCGACGACGGCGAGCTCCGCATCCCGGAGCACGCGCACGTCACCCTCGCCCACCCCAGCCGCAACGGCGGCGCCCGCCTGCTGCGTCGCGGCTACAACTTCGTGGACGGCTCGGACGGCCTGGGCCGACTGGACGCCGGTCTGTTCTTCATCGCCTACCAGCGCGACCCGCGCAAACAATTCGTGCCGATCCAGACCCAGCTGGCCCGGCACGACGTCATGAACGAATACCTGCGGCACGTCTCCAGCGGCCTCTTCGCCTGCCCGCCGGGCGTCCGGGACGGCGGCGACCACTGGGGGCGCTCGCTCTTCGGGTGAACCGGCGCCGCGGTCAGACGCGTGGGCGTACCACCGGAGGGTCGGCCTGACTCGGGGCGGCCGCCGGGCGCAGCACCGGTGCGCCCGCCGGGGCCCCCGGGGCCGGCGGCCCGGGCACGGCCGTGACCTCCGGCGCGGCCGGCCGGATCGCCTCGACCGGCGGGGCGGGCGACAGCTCCGGCCACAGCGCGGCCGTGGCCGCGCGGCCCCGCTGGATGCGGTGCAGCGCCCGGCGGTGCCGCTCACCGAGGACCGCGGCAAGATAGACCGTGTCCGGGGCTGCCAGCGGCGGAGGCGGCGTGATCACCGCCGAGACCTCGGCCCACAGGCCGCGGCCGAGCCGCGCCCGGGCGGGCTCGGCGAGCTGGTGGACGCGCGCCAGGTACTGCCGCGCCGCGAGGGCCAGGTCGTCGTCGAGTCGGCTCAGGTCCAGCGTGTACGCCCAACCCACCAGCGGCGGCACCGCGGTCGCGACCGGTCGCCACACCGCCGCCGCGCGAGTGTGGATGACCAGCGTGCCGGCGACCAGGTCACCGAGCCGCCGGCCGCGCCGGTCGGTCAGCATCACGGTCACCCCGGCGGCCCAGCTCAACAGGGGCAGGACCAGGCCGGGCCACTCCACGGCGACGCCGACCAGGGCGCGGGTCAGCGACTGGCGCAGCCCGACCGGCCCGCCGTCGAGGCTGACCACGCGCAGGCCCACCGCCAGCTTTCCCGGGGTGCGGCCACCGTTGAACCGTTCCCACAGGACCGGGTAGCCGACCAGCACCAGGACCATCGAGATGGTGGCCGTCGCGCCGTTGAGCGCCGCGTCGACCACGCCGATCGGCAGGGCGGAGAGAACCAGCCCGACCAGCATCGCCAGCACCAGAGCGACCATGAGCTGGCACAGCACGTCCACCAGCAGGGCGAGCACCCGGGAGCCGAGGCGGGCGACCCGGACGTCCAACTCCACGGCCTCGCCGCTGACCAGCCCGGCGTCGCTCCACGGGAGCGTCCGGGCGGTCGGCCGGGTCGCCGCCGGCGACGGTGGTTGCGCGGTCACCCCGACAGTGAACACTATGATCGCCGGGACGGGGGTGGGGCGTGGATCTCGACGCGTACGTCGCGGAGCACGGCGGTCAGTGGCGACGGCTCGACGAGCTGTGCCGGCGCCGCCACCTCGACGCGGCCGAGATCGACGAGTTGGTGGCGCTCTACCAGCGGACGGCCACCCAGCTCTCCACGCTGCGCAGCCGGTCACCGGATCCCGCGCTGGTCAGCCAGCTCTCCCACCTGGTGCTGCGCGCCCGGGCCCGGCTCACCGGTCGGCCCCGCCCGTCCGTGGCGACGATCACCCGCTTCCTCCTGGTCGATTTCCCCGGCGCCGTCTACCGGGCGTGGCCGTGGTGGTGCGGGGTGGCGAGCGGGTTCACTCTGCTCAGCTTCTTCCTGATCTGGTTCGTCGCCGGCAACCCCGACACCGCCGCCGCGTTCATCGGCGAGGACGCCGCGGCCGACCTGGCGGAGTCGGGCTTCGCCGGTTACTACACCGAGTCGTCCGCGCCCACGTTCGCGTTCCACCTCTGGACGCACAACGCCTGGGTCGCCGCCCAGTGCCTGGCCTCCGGCGTGCTGATCGTGCCGGTGCTCTACCTGCTGTGGCAGAACGCGCTCAACATCGGTGTGGTCGGCGGGGTGATGGTCTCCTACGACCGGGCGGACGTCTTCTTCGGACTGATCACCCCGCACGGCCTGCTGGAGCTGACCGGCGTCTTCGTGGCCGCCGGGATGGGGCTACGTACGGCGTGGGCGTGGATCGCGCCGCCGGCCGACCTGACCCGCGGGCAGGCGGTCGCGAGGGCGGGGCGCTCCGCGATCCTGGTCGCCCTGGGCCTGGTCGGGCTCTTCGCGGTCTCCGCGCTGGTCGAGGCGTTCGTGACGCCGGCCCCGGTGCCGGTCGCGCTGCGCATCGGCATCGGCGCCGGGGTCTGGCTGGCCTTCCTGGCGTACGTCCTGGTCCTGGGCCACCAGGCCACCCACCCGGCCGCCCCCGAGCCCGACCCGGGGCCCGACCGGCCCAGGAGAAACGAGGGTGGGTCAGAGTTGGGCTCGGGACTTCAGGCGTAGGTAGGCGTCGGCGAGGGTCGTCGCCAGCGCGCCAGCCGGGGCGTCGACCACGGTGACGCCGTGCCGGCTCAGCGCGGCGCGGACCCGGTCCCGCTCGGCCAGCGCACGCCATCCGGCCGCCGCCGCATACGCGTCCTCCACCCGGGCCGGGGCGCGGGTCGTCAGCGCCGACAGCACCGGGTCGTGGGTCGCCGCGATCAGCACCCGGTGACGCGCCGCCAGCCGGGGCAGCACCGGCAGCAACCCCTCGCCGAGCGCACCCGCCTCCAGGGCGGTGAAGAGCACCACCAGGCTGCGCTGCCGCTGCCGGCGCAGCACCTCACCGGCGATCAGCTCGAAGTCCGTCTCCACCATCGCCGGCTGGAGCGGGGCGAGCGCGTGCACCAGCCGGGGCAGCAGCGCCGGCCGACCGGTGCCGGTGACCGTGGCCCGCACCGCCGTGTCCGCGGCGAGCAGGTCGACCCGGTCACCCGCGCGGGACGCCAACGCGGTGAGCAACAGCGCCGCGTCGATCGCGGTATCCAGCCGGGGCTCGTCGCCGACGCGCACGGCGGAGGTGCGCCCGGTGTCGAGTACGCACACGAGCCGCCGGTCCCGCTCCGGCCGCCACGTACGCACCAGCACGTCCGACTGCCGGGCGCTGGCCCGCCAGTCGATCGACCGGACGTCGTCGCCGACCACGTACTCGCGCAGCGTGTCGAACTCGGTGCCCTGCCCGCGCCCCCGGGTGACCTGGATGCCGTCGATCACCCGCAGCCGGGCCAGCTTCTCCGGCAGGTGCCGGCGGGAGTCGAAGCGGGGCAGCACCCGCAGCGTCCACGGTGGCATGGCCGGCCGCCCGGCGCGCTGACGGAATGCGAGCCGCAGCGGCCCGTAGGAGCGTACGGTCAGCGCGACGGCGGGCCGGTCACCCCGGCGGGTGGGGGTCAGCCGGCTGGGCAGCAGCACCGAGTCGCCCGGCTCGACGGTGAGCAGCTGCCGGGGCGGCGTGTCCGGGAGGGCGCCGGCCGACGGCACCCACGCGTCCCGCACCTGGGCGCGCAGCGTACGCCCGGAGGTGTTGGTGAGCCGGAGCGCGACGGTGGCGCTGCCGCCGAGCCGGACCGCGCGGTCGCCCTCACGGTCCGCGACGACCTCCCGGGGCGAGACCGCCAGCAGGCGGTCCACCAGCACCAGGGCCAGCACCGCGCCGGTCATCACCAGCACACCGGCGAACGGCGACGGCCACAGCGGCAGGGTCAGCGCCCCGACCGCCAGCAGCAGCGCCGCCCGCCAGGTCATCGCGGCGTCGGCACGGTGGCGAGCACGGTGTCCAGCACCGCGTCGACCCCCACGCCCTCCAGTTCGACCTCGGGGCGCAGCCGCAGCCGGTGCCGCAGGGTCGGGCGGGCCACCGCCTTCACGTCGTCCGGGATCACGTGGTCGCGGCCGGCCAGCCAGGCCCACGCCTTCGCGGTGCCGAGCAGGGCGGTGGCGCCGCGCGGCGAGGCGCCGAGCTCCAGGGCGGGGGTGCCGCGGGTGGCCCGGCACAGGTCCACGATGTAGCCGAGGAGCGGCTCGGCCACGTGCACCCGGCCGACCGCGGCCCGGGCGGCGGCGAGGTCGGCCGCGCTCGCCACCGGCCGAACGCCGGCCGCCGTGAGGTCCCGCGGGTCGAACCCGGCGTGGTGGGCGCGGAGCACGCCTAGCTCCTCGTCCCGGTTGGGCAGCGGCACGGTGAGCTTGAGCAGGAACCGGTCCAGCTGCGCCTCGGGAAGCGGGTAGGTGCCCTCGTACTCGACGGGGTTCTGGGTGGCGGCGACGATGAACGGGTCGGGCAGCGGACGCCGGGCGCCCTCCACCGACACCTGCCGTTCCTCCATCACCTCCAGCAGCGCCGACTGGGTCTTCGGCGGGGTCCGGTTGATCTCGTCGGCGAGCAGCAGGTTGGTGAAGACCGGGCCCTCGCGGAAGGTGAACGCGGCGGTGCGCGGGTCGAAGATCAGCGAGCCGGTGACGTCGCCGGGCATCAGGTCGGGGGTGAACTGCACCCGCTTGGAGTCCAGGTCCAGTGCGGTGGCCACGGTGCGGATCAGCAGGGTCTTCGCCACCCCCGGCACGCCCTCCAGCAGCACGTGCCCCCGGCAGAGCAGGGCGATCACCAGCCCGGTGACCACGGAGTCCTGGCCGACGACGGCCTTGCCGACCTCTGTCCGCAGCCGGTGCAGGGCGGCGCGGGCGTCATCGGGGCCGGTGGTCGGCAGCTCGGTGGTTCCGGTGGGTCGGCTCACCGGGGTCCTCCTTCGGTCGGGTCGGTGCCGGGCGGTGCCTCCGCGACGGTACGGGTGATCCGGTCCAGCGCCTGGGCCAGGTCCAGGAGTTCCTGGTCGGTGGCCGGGTCGCCGCCGTACAGCAGCTCCTCGGTCGGCTCCGGGCCCTCGCCGGTGCGGGCCGCCACGGCGGCGGCCACCCGGTCGGGCGGGGCGTCGGCCGGCAGGTTCAGCCGCGGCAGCACGCGGGTGAGGGTGGCGGCGCGCAGCGTCCGGGCGGCCGGGCCGCGAGCGCCCGCACGCCGGTAGAGCTGGGCCCGACCGAGTACGGTCTCGGCGGATCGTACGGTCACCGGCAGCGGCTCCGGTGTGGGCGGTCCGAGCCGGCGGGCCCGCCACAGCGCGGCCACCAGCAGGACCAGCACGAGCTGGGTCAGCAGGGCCCAGAACCATAGTGGGAAGGCGTCCCAGAGCGGGTTCGACGCGTCCCGGTCGGGCCGGTCGGCCGAGCCCTGGTTCCCGTCCCCTCGGCCGGACGCCCCGTCGGGGCTCGTCGGCGTGCCGGGCGCTCCGTCGCCGCCGTCCGACCGGCCGCCGTCGCCGTCGCCGTCGTCGTCGCCCGCGTCGTCGGAGCCCGGCTGCTCACCGGGCACGTCGCCGCCGGGTGCCGGGACCGGGCGGCGAAGGTCGAGCCAGACGACCCGTCCGCGTACGCCGAGCAGGCCCACGGCCAGCGGGCGGTTGTCGTGTTCGTCGATCCGGTCGTTGCGGAACGGGTCGTCCGCCCCGACGACGACGGTCTCGGCCGAGCCGGCCACCCGGGCCACCCCGGCGGAGAAGCAGAGGTCGACGGTCGGGGCGTCGGACGCGTACCGCTGGCGCTCCACCGCCGCGCGGCGGACCGTGTCCAGTTCGGGCAGCGGACAGGGTCGCCCGTCGGTCCCCGGGCCGACCGCGCGGGCCGCCCAACGCCGGTCCGCCCGGGTCAGCGGCAGCCCGACGTGGCTCAGCACCGGCCGGGACGGGTCCACCAGCACCAGGCGGGTGTTCGCGGGCAGCCCGTTGAGCGCGGCGACGACATCCGGGTGCAGCTGGCCGGGGGCGGGCACGAACAGGGTGGCCGGTCCCGCACGGGTGGCCAGCAGGGCCTTCGTGTAGTCGGTCTCCCGCTGGACGGTCACGCCCCGCTCGCGCAGGGCCTCGGCCAGCCGGCTGCCGCCGTGCTTCCCGGTCTCGACGGGGGAGAGGTAGCCGGGGCTGTCCGGGTCGGCCCGGTCCACTGCCTGGGTGACCAGGCTGGTGACGATCAGCGTGGCGACCAGCCCGAACGGGATGGCCAGCCGGTGCCAGCGCCGTCGCCGGGTCGGGCGGGCGACGGCGGGGCGGGCCGGTCCGGGCGTGGCAGCCGCACGGGCGGTCGGGGGTGCGGCGGTCACGGTCGGTCCTCCCGGGCCGCGGCCTGCTGTGGGACGACGGCCGCCGGAGTGGGCGGCGCGTCGTCCTGCGCCGCCGCGGCCGGTGGGTTGCCGAGCACGCCGTGCAGTTCGGCGGCGAGGTCCCGCATTCGCCGGTCGTGGTCGGCGGAGGCGGGCCGCTGGGCGTACCAGAGTTCCGCGAAGATCTCGCCGGCTGCGGCGACGGTCGGGCCGGTGGCCGGCCGGTTGCGGGCCGCGGTCGTGGCGACCTCGCGCACGGTGAGCCCGGGCTGCCGGGGAACCACCTGATGGGCGACCAGTTCGGCGATCATGGCGCGCAGCCGCTCCCGGACGGCTTCGGCGTAGCGGCCCTCGGCGGCGAGACGGTCGGCGAGGGAGAGGTAGGCGGCGGCCGGCGCGATCGGGGTGGGCGCCTCCGGTGTCGGGTCCGCCGTCGGGGTGGGGTCGGGCGCGGGCCGCCGGCGGCGGCGCAGCCGGGGGAACCGTGGGCGGCGCAGCCGGAACCGGGGCAGGCGCCGCGGCACCCAGGCCGGAAACGTGTGCCACGCCAGCCCGGTCAGCGCCGCGGCCAGCACCAGCAGCAGGGCGAGCAGCGGCAGCGGGACGTGGTCGCCGACCGCGGCGACGGTCTCGGTCCACCACCGGCTGAAGCTCATCGGTCCGCCACCAACAGCGCCGGGTCCGTGCCGGCCGGCATGCGGGAGAGCAGGATGTCCAGGCCCTCGGTGCGCATGCGGGTCTCGAGGTGCAGCACCGCGTCGAGGCACGCGAGCGCGGGGTAGGCGACGGTGTTCACCGCGGCCCAGACCACCAGCGCGACCGGCACGTCCCAGGCGGGGCCGAGGAGGTCGAGGGCGGCCAGCCCGAAGATAGCCCCGCACGCCAGCCCGACCCGGAGGATCCACCAGCTGAGGTAGCCGAGCAGCCGGACGAGACCGGCTCGGGCGCCGCCGCGGACGGCCAGGCCGGCGGCGCGCGGCAGGGCACGGGATGCCGGCGCGCGATCGACGACCAGCACCGGCACGGTCGCGCCGAGCAGGGCGAAGCCCACGAACCAGGCCGGCCCGAACAGCGCGGCCGTGAACATCACGGCACCGGCGACCAGCGCCAGCGCCAGCGTGGCGCCCCACCGCGCGGCGCGGGGCCGCAGCAGGTCGCGGGCCCGGGGCGTACGCCCGAGCAGCGCGCCGCCCGCGGCCCGGGCGGCCGGGTTGCCGAGCAGCGCGATGATCACGGCTTCGGTGGCCGCGCCGACGGCCAGCAGCAGCCAGTACGCGGCGAGCCGCCCGTCGGCCAGCCACCAGATCGGGGGCGTGGTGTCGGCGGCCACGCGCAGGGGCAGCAGGAGGAGCTGCTCGGCGGCGGCCAGCGCGGCGGCGGTCGGCACCAGCACCAGGGCGTGCTGGCGCAGCAGCAGGACGGCCGAGTCCAGCAGCTCGCCCACGGTGAGCGGGCGGCGCGGAAGCACGGCGACCGGGCCGGCGTCTGGCACGCGTACTCCTGGGGGACGAGCGACGGTGGCGCCCGACGGCGCCCGCGGGGATCATGGTGTCACGCCCGACGCGCGTGGGTGGACCCCCAGGTGGTGACGGCGCGCGTTAGCCCGACGAGGCCGGAGGCTGTGGCAAGCTTGCCGGCGGCGGTACCGTGCCGGCTGAGGCCGGTCCCACAATTGTGAATGGGGATGGAAAATTAATCCCATGAGAGCCCGGGTACTGGTGGTCGACGACGACCCCGCGCTCGCCGAGATGCTCGGCATCGTGCTGCGCAGCGAAGGCTTCCTGCCGTCCTTCGTCGCCGACGGGGAACGGGCACTGGCCGCCTTCCGTGACAATCGCCCCGACATCGTCCTACTCGACCTGATGCTGCCCGGAATGAGCGGTATCGACGTGGCCCGGGCCATCCGCGCCGAGTCCGGCGTGCCGATCGTCATGCTGACCGCGAAAAGCGACACGGTGGACGTGGTGCTCGGTCTGGAGTCCGGGGCCGACGACTACGTGGTCAAGCCGTTCAAGCCGAAGGAGCTGGTCGCCCGCATGCGGGCGCGGCTGCGGCGTGGCGAGGACGTGGCGCCGGAGATGCTGACCATCGGGCCGCCCGGCAACCAGATCAGCATCGACGTCCCGGCGCACACCGTCAGCCGCGACGGCGAGGAGGTGAAGCTGACGCCGCTGGAGTTCGACCTGCTGGTCGCGCTCGCCCGCAAGCCGCGTCAGGTCTTCACCCGGGAGGTCCTGCTGGAGCAGGTCTGGGGCTACCGGCACGCGGCCGACACGCGGCTGGTCAACGTGCACGTGCAGCGGCTCCGGGCCAAGATCGAACCGGATCCGGAGCGGCCGGAAATCATCCTGACGGTGCGGGGCGTGGGCTACAAGGCGGGCACGGGCTAGCCTTGGTCGCACTGTGGCCTCCTCCCCGCTCCCGCGCCCCGAGACATCCCCCCGCCGGCCCGGCGCCGTGGGGGAGCTGTGGCGTGGGCTGCTCGGGCGAGCCGCCCGGCTGATCGCCGGCGTGCACCAGACGTGGCGGCGCTCGCTCCAGGTCCGGGTCGTCACCATCACGCTGGTCGCCTCCAGCCTGTTGGTGGGCGGATTCGCCTACCTGATCGCCGACAAGATCACCAACATCCTGCTGGAGAACGCCAAGACCGACGTCCGGCTGCGGCTCAACAGCGGCGCCGACTACGCCGCGAAGCAGGTCTACCTCTACGGCCAGCCGCAGGAGGCCCAGCTCCAGGAGACCATCGAGGGCACGGTCAACTATCTGGCCGGCGGCGACCCCCAGCAGACCAGCGGCGTCGTGGTGGCGATCACCGCCGCGCACCACGGGGAGATCCAGACCCGGACGGCGCCGGACGTCGACGTCCAGCCCCTGATCAGTCCGGAGCTGAGGGCGGCGGTCGCCGACGGCAACGTGGCCAGCCAGATCGGCACCGGCCGGCTCACCGGCGACCGGACCAAATATCTGGTGTACGGCTCACCGGTGCCGACCCGGTTCGGCCAGATCGAGCTCTACTACCTCGTGCCCCTGGCCCGGCAGGACGCCACGGCCGCGGACGCCCGCGCCACCGTGGTGGCCACCGGTGCCGCCCTGGTGGTGCTGCTGGGCCTGCTCGCGGCCCTGGTCACCCGTCTCGTGGTGAACCCGGTGCGGGTGGCCGCCCGGACGGCTCAGCGGCTCTCCGCCGGCCTGCTCGACCAGCGGATGGTGGTCAACGGCGAGGACGACCTGGCGCTGCTGGCCGCCTCGTTCAACCAGATGGCCACCAACCTCCAACGGCAGATCATGCGGCTGGAGGAGATGTCCCGCCTGCAGCGGCGGTTCACCTCGGACGTGTCGCACGAGCTGCGTACGCCCCTGACGACCGTGCGGATGGCCGCCGACCTGATCTTCGCCGAGCGCGAGGAGTTCGACCCGGCGGTGGCGCGCAGCGCCGAGCTGCTCCAGGCCGAGCTGGACCGCTTCGAGGAGCTGCTCACCGACCTGCTGGAGATCAGCCGCTTCGACGCGGGCTTCGCCATGCTGGACGCCGAGCCGACCGACCTGGTGCCGGTGGTGCACCGGGTGGTGGAGCGGCTGGCCGGGCTGGCCGAGCGGGTCGGCGTCCCGATCGAGCTGGACCTGCCCGACACCGAGGTGATCGCCGAGGTCGACCCGCGCCGGGTGGAGCGGGTGCTGCGCAACCTGGTCGGCAACGCCGTGGAGCACGGCGAGGGCCGGCCGGTGCTGATCACGCTGGGGATGGACGAGACGGCGGTGGCGATCACCGTGCGCGACCACGGTGTGGGTCTGAAGCCGGGCGAGGAGAAGCTGGTGTTCAACCGGTTCTGGCGCGCGGACCCGTCCCGGGCCCGCCAGACCGGCGGCACCGGGCTCGGCCTGTCGATCAGCGTCGAGGACGCCCGGCTGCACGGCGGCTGGCTGGAGGCCTGGGGCGCGCCGGGGCAGGGCGCACAGTTCCGGCTGACGCTGCCCGTCCGGGCCGGCGACCGGCTGACCACCTCGCCGCTGCGCCTGGTGCCCGACGACGCCCGGCTGCCCTTCGGCGGTCCCCGCGACGGCGGGCCGCTGGCCATCGGCCCCGGCGTCGGCGGCACGCTGGCGATCATGTCGGGTCCGGCGGCGGACGTCCCGACCAGTCGGACGGAGGTGCGGTCGTGAGGCGACGCCTGGTTGCCGGCGCCCTCTGCGGCGCGCTGACCGTCGCCGCGTTCACCGGCTGCGGCATCCCGCAGCGCACGGACGTGCAGGTCGACGGTCGGCGGGGGCCGGCCACCGAGTCGGGCTCGGTCGCCGGCTGGCGCAACGAGCCGCCGGTGCGTACGGCCAGCGGCGCGGACGCGGAGGCGTTCGTCCGCAACTTCCTCTCCGCGGCGGCGGGCGAGCCGGACCGGGCGTACTACCGGGTGAAGCAGTTCGTCGCCCCCGAGCACCGGGGCAAGCTCCAGGAGAAGCAGGGCAGTGAGGTCGCGCTGACCGTCGTGCGGCCGTCGGACCGTCCGGCCTTCACCGGCAACAGCGACGGCACCACGACGGTGAGCATCGCCGTGCAGCAGGTCGGCCTGCTCCGGTCGAACGGCACCCTGGTCCCGCCCGTATCCACCCAGGAGCGGTACGAGTTCCGGCTGCGCAGCGCCTCCCCGGACAGCCCGGGGGACGACGCCGGTGGCCTGTTCGTCCTCGACCCGCCGAACGTCCTGCTGCTCAGCGACATCGCGTTGCAGGACTACTACCGGAGCCAGTCGATCTACTTCTGGAACTCGGACCGGACCCGGCTCGTGCCGGACCAGCGCTACCTGCCACTGGCCGTGCCCGACGAGCGCCGGCTCAACGAGGTGGTGAAGTGGCTGGTCGGTGGCCCGTCCGACTGGCTGCGGCCGGGGGTGGTGGGTCTCCCCGACCGGACCGAGCTGATCAACAACGCCACCGGCGGAAACCGTCGGTGGGAGGTCAACCTGGACATGTCCGGTGACGACAAGGGGCGGATCGACCAGTTCGTCACGCAGCTCGCGTGGTCGCTGCCGGAGCTGGACGGCGAGCTGGAGTTGAAGATCCGCAACAACGCCCTGCCGGCGCAGGACCTCGCGCAGCGCAGGGCGTCGCACAAGCTCTACGAGTTGGTCGACGGCCCGCAGCGGTTCTGCGTCTACGAGGGCGTCATCCGTCCGCTCGACCTCGGGGGCGAGCCCAGCGGGCCGGTGCCGGTGCGCCCGGAGAGCAACCGGGACGTGGTGTCGGCCGGGATGACCCGCACCAGCGAACAGATTCTCGCCGCGCTGGTGGTGAGCGCGTCCGACGGTCGGCAGCGCCTGAACGTCGGCACCGGGGCCAGCCCGGTGACGATCTTTACGAAGGGCCCGGAGCACCGCAGTATCGGTCGTCCGGTCTGGCTTCGCGCCACCGATCCGCACCAGCCGCAGGGGCTGGTGGTGGCCGACGGCAAGCTCTACCGGTTCGACCAGAACGCGAAGATGAGCCAGGTCGTGCTCGACCTGCCGCCGGGCGAGGTGACCGCGGTCGCCGCGTCCCTCGACGGCCAGCGGATCGCCCTGATCGTCGGCGGTTCGCTCTACGTGGCGGCGGTCAACGTGGACGGCCAGGTCGCGGTCGGGCCGCCCCGCCGGGTGGCCACCTCGTTGACCGGGCTCTCCGCCGTGGACTGGGCCGGCGAGGACCGGCTCGTCGTTGCCGGCACGGCCGGGCGCCCGGCGATCTACGAGATCAGCGTGGACGGCGCGCTCCAGACCCCGCTGAAGGACGACGTGGGCGCGAAGGTGACCCACCTGTCGGCGTACCCCACCAACCGGACCATCAAGGTCCCCGCCGGCGCCTTCATGTACGAGGCGAACGGGGTCGCCTACCGCAGCAGCCCCATCGGGCGGATCGCGCGGGAGCAGGTCAGGGACGTCCCGACGCCGTCGTCCGAGGGGCAGTCCGCAGACGTGTCCGCGCCCTTCTTCCTCTTCTGACGCCGGTGGGTGTCCTCGGCGGGCTCTGGGCGGACCTCAACGACCTCGTGCTGCCCGCCGACTGCGCCGGTTGCCGTGAGCGCCGGGCCGGTCTGCGACACGGCGTGTGCCCGGAGTGCGTCGCCGCGCTCGACGCGCTGGTACCCCGGCCGGTCCGGCCCACACCCGCCCCGCCGGGCCTGCCGCCCTGCTTCGCCCTCGGCCCGTACGCCGGTCCCCTGCGGGAGACGTTGCTCGCGTACAAGGACCACGGCCGGCACGGGCTGGCCCGGCCGCTCGGCGCGCTCCTCGCCGAGGTCGTCGCCACCGCGGTCGGTTCGGCCCGGCCGCTGGCCTTGGTGCCGGTGCCGGACACCGCGGCGGCGGCCCGCGCCCGCTATGGCGACCACCTCGGCCGGCTGGCCCGGCACTGCGCGGAGCGGCTGCGCGTGGCGGGTTGGCCGGTACGGGTTCTCCGCCCGTTGCGGGCCCTGCCCCGGCCGGACTCGGTGACGCTGGACAGCGCCGGCCGCGCCGCCGCCGCGGCGGCGGCCTTCCGGCCCCGGTCGGCCCGGCTCGGTCCGGACGCCGCCGACGCCGTGCTCGTCGTGCTCGACGACATCGTCACGACCGGGGTCACGCTGGCCGCCGCCAGCCGTGCGCTCCTCGCGAGCGGCCGCACACCCACCGTCACGGCGGTGCTCGCGGCGACGCAGAAGCGAGTACCGGCGTAACCGTTCGTGTTTCTGATTCACCCGTTGGTGTATGAGCTGTGAAAAATCCTGGTCTCTTCTTACAACCAGGGGTGACGGCCCGGAGAACAGGAGTTAGCGTTTTGCTGTCGGGGGTAGGAGGTCTTTCCACCCGCCCCCGGCGGTGAAAGGAGGCGTAGCCGCACTGACCGGTCGACGCCGAGCGGGGCCCTCCCCCTGGGGCGAGCGACCGGGTTGCCGGATCGAGGACCGTCCGAACGAGGGAGGTCACGTGGACATCGTGGTCAAGGGCCGAAATGTCGAAGTGCCGGACCATTACCGGGTGCACGTAGCCGAGAAACTTGCCAAGATCGAACGCTACGACCACAAACTCATTCGAGTCGATGTCGAGCTGTTTCACGAGCGCAATCCGCGCCAGGCCGACCACTGCCAGCGGGTGGAGATCACCTGCGTTTCCCGGGGCCCGGTGATCCGGGCCGAGGCCTGCACGAACGATTTCTACAGCGCGCTCGACGCCGCCATCGCCAAGCTCGACACCCGGCTCCGCCGGGCGGCCGACCGCCGACGCGTACACCGGGGACGGCACGCGCCGCTCTCGGTCGCCGCGGCCACGGCGAGCCTGCCGGTCGCGGACCTGGGCGCCGACCCGCTGGGCGTGCTCAGCGACGGGGCGGCCACGGCCACCGCGGTCGCGGAGCGGGTCGAGGAGGACGAGCACGACGACCAGCCCTGGCACATCGCGCGGGAGAAGGTGCACCCCGCCGAGCCGATGACCGTCGACGACGCCCTGTTCCAGATGGAACTGGTGGGCCACGACTTCTACCTGTTCCAGGACAAGGAGTCCGGCCGCCCCAGCGTCGTCTACCGGCGCCACGCCTACGACTACGGCATCATCTCGCTGGCCACCTGACCCGCGACGCCGCTCGGGGAGCCACGGTGGTCACCGTGGCTCCCCGAGCCCGTCCCGGCGTCCCTCGTCAGCGAACTCCTCCGGGAGCAGGCCGAAGACCAGGTCGTCGGCCCTGGTGCCGGCCGGGCCGGGCAGCCGCCCGCGGAGCAGCCCCTCGCGGCGGAAGCCGACCCGTTCCAGCACCCGGTGCGATGCGACGTTCTCCGGCACGGTGCCGGCGGCGAGCCGGGCGAACCCGGCCGGCCCGAACGCCCAGCCGGCGATGAGCCGCACCGCCCGGCTGGCGTACCCGCGCCCGCGCCAGTCCGGCAGCAGGGCGTAGCCGATCGTGCCCTCACCGGCGCGTGGGTCGCTGACCGAGAGGCCGCAACTGCCCGCCGGCGCGCCGGTCGCCGCGTCCAGGATGAGCATCCGGGCGATCTCGCCGAGCAGCCAGCCGCTCTCCGACACCCGGCAGCGTCGCTCGACGGCGGCCCGCTCCGGCGGCACCGGCGGCGCCTGGTTCGCCACCACCTCCGGCCGGCTGTGCAGCTCGTACATCACGTCCGCGTCCTCCGGGGCCAGCCGGCGCAGGGTCACCACCCCGTCGGTCAGCCGCCCGTCGGGCAGGTCCGGCAGCCGCCGCGCGGTGGGCCCGGCCGGGTCGTCGGCGACGCGTACCCAGGCCAGCAGGTCATGCCGGCCACCGTCGCGCGACGGGCCGGCCGACCGGCGTACGCCCTCGAAGCGGAACCCGGCCGCCAGTGCGACCCGCTGACTGGCCGTGTTCTCCTCGCGGGTGAGCAGCTCCAGCCGGACCGTCCCGGTGGTGAGGGCGTACCCGCTCAGGGCCCGGGTCGCGGCGACGGCGACACCACGCCCGCGTGCCGCCGGCATCACCCAGTAGCCGATCTCGGCCTGCCCCCGGTAGGCGTCGGCGTGACTCAGCCCCACCGTGCCGAGCAGCCGGTCCGTCGCCGGGTCGGCGATCGCGTACGCGGCTCCGCCGGCCGCCCACGCCGCCGGGGCGCCCTCGGTGATCCACCGTCGCGCGTCCGCCTCGGTGTACGGCGTGGGCAGCCCGGGGAGGAAGCGCTGGGTCAGCGGGTCGGCGCAGCCGACGGTCACGTCCGCGGCGTCCTCGGGACGGAACGGGCGCAGCCGCACCCCGTGGGACTCGATGACCTCGGGCGTCACGCCAGGTCCTCGGCGAGCAGGGCACCCACCCAGGCGTCGATCCGCTCGCCGCGGTGGGACAGCCCGCCCCGGGCCGTGCCCTCGTACCGGAAACCGGCCTTCTCCGCGGCGCGCCGGGAGGCGGCGTTACCGACGTTGGCGCGCCACTCGATCCGGGCCAGACCGAGCGTGGTGAACCCCCACGCGCAGAGCGCGGTCAGCGCGGCCGGCAGGTAGCCCCGGCCCCGGAAGGCGGGGGCGGTCATGAAGCCGACGTCGGCCAGCAGCGGGTCGGCGGGGGAGAGCCGCAGGCTGATCGAGCCGGCGTACCGGTCGTCCGAGTCGGTGAAGACGTAGTCGGCGCTGGTGCCGGCCGCCCACGCGCCCCGGACGAAGTCGAGGAAGTCCTCGGCGTCGGCCCGCGCGTACGGGTCGGGCACGGTGGTCCAGCGAATCGTGTCCGGGTCCCGGCAGGTCGACACGATCGCGTCGAGGTCGCGCTCCTCCATGGGCCGCAGCCGCAGGTCGGTGAAGCCCGAGGTGGTGGTGGCCCGCGCGGCGCCGGCGCTGGCCGGGTCCGCGGTGGCGCGTGCCGTGGCGAAGAGGACGGGCTGGGGCCGGCCGAAGACGGCCGCCCGCAGGGCCTCGACGGTGCCGGGGCCGGCGGGGCCGGGCTCGCCCGGGGCGGGCACCTCGCCGGGGAGCAGCGAGCCGATCCAGCCGTCGGGGCGGCCGTCCGGGGCCGGGTCGGCGAGCCGCAGCCGCCCCTCGACGCGGAACCCGGCGCGCAGCGCGACCAACCGGGACGCGTGGTTGCCCACCTCCGCCTGCCAGATCAGGCGGCGCAGCTTGAGCGAGTCGAAGGCCCAGCGGGCGACCGCCCGGGCGGCGCGGGCGGTGACGCCCCGGCCGCGCGCCCAGGGAGCCGTCCAGTAGCCGATCTCCCCGGAGCCCGCCGCGCCGTCGATCGAGATCAGCCCGCAGGAGCCGAGCAGCTCCCCGGTCGCGGCGTCGCAGACCGCGAACGGCGCTCCCGTCCCCTCCGCCCAGGCCCGTCCGGAGATGTCCGTGACGAACCCGGTGGCGTGTTCCGGAAGGTAGGGCCGGGGCACGGTGGTCCAGCGCTGGATGTCCGGATCCTGGCAGGCGCGGTGCACGGCCTCGGCGTCGGTGGCCCGCCAGGGGCGCAGCGACAGGCCGTCCTCGCTGATCTCGATAGGCTCCATTCGCAGCATGGTGCCCGACCGTTCGCCCACGGCGTAACCGGATAACCGCCCGTCCGCGTGTCGCCCGTGCCTTATGTCGGATTCCTCGCCCCGGTCCGCCGCCACCAGTGACCATCCCCCCGCGCGAGCGCCTACGATGGTTCGAGACCGTCTAGGGGAGCGTTGATCCGTGTCGATTCTGGAAAAGGTCCTCCGCGCGGGCGAGGGCCGTATGCTGCGTCGGCTCAAGGCCATCGCCGCCGCCGTCAACTCGATCGAGGACGACTACGTCAACCTCAGCGACGACGAGCTGAGCGCCATGACCGAGCAGTTCAAGGAACGGCTGGCCGACGGGGAGACCCTCGACGACCTGCTGCCGGAGGCCTTCGCGGTGTGCCGGGAGGCGGCCGCCCGGGTGCTGGGGCAGCGCCCGTACGACGTCCAGGTGATGGGCGGCGCGGCGCTGCACTTCGGCAACATCGCCGAGATGAAGACCGGTGAGGGTAAGACGCTGACCTCGGTCATGCCGGTCTACCTGAACGCGCTCTCCGGCAAGGGCGTGCACGTCATCACGGTCAACGACTACCTGGCCCAGCGTGACGCCGCCTGGATGGGCCGGGTGCACGAGTTCCTCGGCCTCACCGTCGGCGTGGTGCTGCCCAACCGGCCGGCCGCCGAGCACCGGGCCGCCTACGACTGCGACGTCACCTACGGCACCAACAACGAGTTCGGCTTCGACTACCTGCGCGACAACATGGCGTGGTCGAAGGACGAGTTGGTGCAGCGGGGCCACAACTTCGCGGTGGTCGACGAGGTCGACTCGATCCTGATCGACGAGGCCCGCACGCCGCTGATCATCTCCGGTCCGGCCGAGCATTCCGCCCGGTGGTACTCGGAGTTCGCGAGTGTCGTGGCCCGGCTCCAGCCCGGCAAGGACGGCGAGGGCGACTACGAGGTCGACCTGTCCAAGCGGACCGTGGCGGTCACCGAGCGCGGCGTGGCGAAGGTCGAGGACCGCCTGGGCATCGACAACCTCTACGAGTCGGTGAACACGCCGCTGGTCGGCTACCTGAACAACGCGATCAAGGCCAAGGAGCTCTACAAGCGCGACAAGGACTACATCGTCAGCGACGGCGAGGTCCTGATCGTCGACGAGTTCACCGGCCGCATCCTGCACGGGCGCCGCTACAACGAGGGCATGCACCAGGCGATCGAGGCCAAGGAGGGGGTGGAGATCAAGCAGGAGAACCAGACCCTGGCCACGATCACCCTCCAGAACTACTTCCGCCTCTACGAGAAGCTGTCCGGCATGACCGGTACGGCCCAGACCGAGGCCGGCGAGTTCAACAAGGTCTACAAGGTCGGCGTCGTGACCATCCCGACCCACCGACCGATGGTCCGGCAGGATCGCCCGGACGTGATCTACAAGACCGAGAAGGCCAAGTTCAACGCCGTGGTGGAGGACATCGCCGAGCGGCACGAGCAGGGGCAGCCGGTGCTGGTCGGCACCGTCTCGGTGGAAAACTCCGAGATCCTCTCCCAGCTGCTGCGCCGCCGCGGCATCCCGCACTCGGTGCTCAACGCGAAGTTCCACGCCCGCGAGGCGGAGATCGTCGCCCAGGCCGGGCGCAAGGGCGCCGTCACCGTGGCCACCAACATGGCCGGCCGTGGCACCGACATCCTCCTCGGCGGCAACGCCGAGTTCCTCGCCGCCAACGAGCTGCGCCAGCGCGGCCTCGACCCGGCGGAGAACGAGGAGGAGTACGCCAAGGCGATGGAGGAGGTCCTGCCCAAGTGGAAGCAGGCCTGCGACGCCGAGGCGGAGGAGGTGGCCGCCGCCGGCGGTCTCTACGTGCTCGGCACCGAGCGGCACGAGTCGCGTCGGATCGACAACCAGCTGCGCGGCCGCTCCGGCCGGCAGGGTGACCCGGGCGAGTCCCGCTTCTACCTCTCGCTCCAGGACGAGCTGATGCGGCGCTTCCGCGCCGGCGCGGTCGAGGCGGTGATGGAGCGCTTCAACATCCCGGAGGACGTGCCCATCGAGTCGAAGATGGTCACCCGCCAGATCAAGAGCGCCCAGGCCCAGATCGAGGGCCAGAACGCCGAGATCCGCAAGAACGTCCTGAAGTACGACGAGGTGCTCAACAAGCAGCGCCAGGTGATCTACGCCGAGCGGCTGCGCGTGCTCAACGGCGAGGACCTGTCCGACCAGGTCCGCAACATGATCGACGACGTCGTCGGTGCGTACGTGCAGGGCGCCACCTCGGAGGGCTACGGCGAGGACTGGGATCTCGACCAGCTCTGGTCCAACCTGAAGCAGCTCTACCCGGTCGGCATCACGATCGACGAGCTGGAGGAGGAGGCCGGGGGTTCGCGTGCCGGGATGGACGCCGACTTCCTGATCGCCCGCCTCAAGGAGGACGCGCACGCCGCGTACGACCGGCGTGAGGAGCAGCTCGGCGAGGAGGCCGTCCGGCAGCTGGAGCGGATGGTCCTGCTCCAGGTCATCGACCGGAAGTGGCGCGAGCACCTCTACGAGATGGACTACCTCCAGGAGGGCATCAGCCTCCGCGCCTATGCCCAGCGCGACCCGGTGGTGGAATACCAGCGCGAGGGCTTCGACATGTTCGCCACCATGATGGACGGCATCAAGGAGGAGACGGTCGGCTTCCTCTACAACCTGGAGGTCCAGGTCGCGGAGCCGGAGCCGGAGGCCGAAGAGGTCCAGCTGCTGGACAAGCCGGTGGAGCTGCGGGCCAAGGGCCTCAACCGGGCGCCGCAGCAGCAGCCGCTGCAATACTCCGCCCCGGCCGTCGACGGCGAGGCGGGCCGGGGTGCCCCCACCCTGGCGCAGACCGACCAGCAGGCTCCGGCGCTCGGTGTCGGGCGTCCGCAGCCGGCCGCTCCGGCCGGCCCCGGGCGCACCGCCCCGACCGCCCCGCAGCGCCCCGCGAGCGGGCTGAGCGGGCCGGCGGTCGCCGGCAACTCCGCCCGCCGCACCGCCGCCACCGGTCAGGTGGAGGCCGGGAACGGACCGTCTCGCAACGCGCCGTGCCCCTGCGGCTCCGGCCGCAAGTACAAGCGCTGCCACGGCGCCCCGAACGGCGGCAACTGATCACCCGCCGCCGGCGGCGGGCCCGTCCCGCCGCCACGCGGCCCTGACGAGTACGACGGCGTCATCCGGAACGGGTTGGAGACCCGGGGCGTCCACCGACCGATCCAGGTGGACGCCCCGGGCGTTTCTCGTTCGACGTGCCCCGGTCCGCGGACCGGGGCACGTCGCGTTCCGGCCCGCGCACGCCGCTGGTCAGGGTCGACCCGACGTGCCCGCCGGTCGGGCCGGGTCACAGCACCCGCAGGGCCGTGCAGAGCCAGCGGCCCCGGCGGTGTTCCAGGCGCAGGGCCATCGCCCAGTGCCGGCCCGTCCCGGCCAGGACCGCGGCGACCTCCACCGCGCCGTCCCGGGGCTCGCCGGCGCGCAGGCGGCGCAGCCGGACGCCGGGCCGGGTGGACCGGCGGCGGGTCGGGGCGACGCGGGTGGCGGCGCCGGCCAGCTCCATCAGCAGGTCGTGTGCCCGGGTGGGGTCGAGCAGGGGTCGGAGCTGGGCCGGTGGTCGGTAGCCGTTGAGCACCTCCAGGCAGGTGCCGACGAACCGGTGGGCGGCCCGGGTCGCCTCCGGGGTGGCGGTCACCAGGGCGGCGCGCGGCAGCGGGGCGGTCGGCTGTCGCCCCGGGCCGGCGGGGATCGGCCGCAGCCCCGCGCGGCGGTCCGGTGGGCGGCCGGAGTCGGGTCGCCCGGTCGCGAAGAGGTCAAGCGCGAGTTGCCCGTGCGTCGGTGCCGGCCAGGCGCCGTCGTCGTCGTGGAAGGGCGGGTCGAGCGGCGGTGCCGGGCGCAGTCGGATGGGGGGCCGGGTCGGCCCGGGGCGACGGATGTCGGTCATCGACTGCTCCCCGATCTTGCGTTTGCCTTCGTTTGCCTTCGACAGCCCCCATTCTCGGCTACGCAGTGCCATCGGTCAATGGCGTGACGGCGCCCTGGGCCTACTCGACGTCGCGCTCGGTGAGGGGGTTGCCGCGTACCCACTCGGCCGTCTCGTCGTACTTGCGCTGGATGTACTCCTCCAGGCGAGCGCGCTCGACGCGCCACTGGCCGCGCCCGCCGATCTTGATCGCGGGCAGTTCACCGCTGCGCACCATGTGGTAGACCTGCGAATCCGACACGTTCAGCTCGGCGGCCACGTCGGACAGCAGCAGGAACCTCGGCTCCACGGAAACTCCCTCGATTGGCATCGGTTGCCTCAGTTTGCCATCGTCCGTCGGCACAACCCAGCGGGCGACCGGTGGCGCCCGGAGCGACCCTGCCGGACACACCGGCCCGGAACTTCCGCCGCCGGGACGCGAGGTGTATGACGGTCACGGCGTACGGCATGATCTGCGCCCGGGCCGGCGGACGCCGGTGGAGGACCTGAGCGGGGAGACGACCGGTGACCGACGAGCTTGTCCGGGTGTACGTGCCGGCGACCGTACCCATGCTGGCCCGGCTGCGCGACGAGGGCCTCACCGCCGCCGAGGGGCACGCGGTGACCCCGTCGCTGCGCGAGTGGTACGCCGAGGGCGACGAGGAGGAGTTGGAGTACGTCGCGTTCACCCGCGCCGCCCAGGACGCGTTGCAGCTGCTCCGGGCCGACCCCGCGGCGCCCCGGCGGCGGGTCGTCGTCTCCGTCGACCTGGCGCCCTCGGCGGTCGGACGGCCGGACCAGGAGTTGGGGTCGAGCACGGTGGCTCTGGCCGGCGCGGTGCCGCTGCGTGCCGTCGCGGCGATCCACGTGGACGGCGCCGAGGCGGTCGAGGACGTGGCCGCGGCCGCCGAGGTGGTGGTCGAGGCGCTCGCCGGTGACCCGGACGCGCAGTTCACCGTCGACGGCGCCGAGGACCACGAGCTGGAGTGGTACGACCCGACCGAGCTGGAGCTGCTGCTCCGCTCCGTCTCCTGAGCCAGCACCCGGGCAGCCCGGCGCCCGGGCAGCGGTTCGGAAGGCTCAGCCCGCCTCGTTCTCGGCGGGTTCCTCGTCCTGGCGGGTCGGTCCGAGCGTCCGGCCGAACGCGATCAGCGCGGTGAGCGCCCCGACGAAGAGCACCCAGATGCCGTTGTCGACCCGCGAGGTGCCGAGGCTGGTCTGGGCCACCGCGTCGGCCTCGCTCAGGGCACTGGCCAGGTCGAGCAGCGAACGCCCGCCGACCCGGATGATGACCTCGGCCAGCAGCAGGAGCAGGCCCGGCCCGGCGCCGGCCAGCAGGTACGCGGGCCAGCGTGGCGGGTTCGTGGCGCCACGGGCGGCGGCGCGGCGGCGCGCCCAGGTCAGGTAGCCGAAGGCCAGGAGCCCGGCGACGAGACCGGCCAGCAGGGATTCGGTGCGGGAGACCCACTTGGCCGCGTCCACCATCGACTGCTGGGTGTCCCCGGCGCCGAACAGGTCGAAGAGCGGGTCGCGGGCGCGGCTGAACGCGACCACGAACACGAGCGTGCCCAGCGCGGCGGCGACCACGGCACCGACCACGGGCGTGCTCCGGGCACCGGCCACCGCGCCGCCGATGATCGCGGCGGCGGCCGTCGTGCCCGCGATGACGTTGGTGATCGAGTTGTCGGCGTAGGTGAGGTTGACGACGACCGCGGCGGCGAGCCCGATGAGCACGCCGGTGCCGGTCGCGGCGAGGAACCGGAGGGTGGCCCGTTCGCCGACGCGGTGACCGAGCAGGTCGACGCCGAGGACGGCCACGGCCGCGCCGGCGACCAAGGCGGCCGAGATCACACCCGGCAACGCGAAGGCGGAGAGGCTGATCGCGGTGACCCCGGCGGACGCGGAGTGGATCACCTCGCGGGTGGACCAGAGCATCGCGGCCAGCCAGGCCAGCGCGAGCAGGGCGAGCACCGCGACGGCCGGCGCGGACGGCCGGCGCTCGGTGGCGTCACCGAGATCGTCGGTGTCGGCCGCGTCGTGGGCAGCCTCGTCGGCGGTCGCCGGGGGGGCGCCGGCCGTCGCGACGGTCTCGGCCGGCGTGGTGGCGTCGGTGTCGCCGACCACGGGCCGGTCCGGCTCCGCGGCGGTCGAACCGCCGGGCTGCTTGGTCATCGTCTTCCCTTCGCGGGTCGGCACGTCACCGGCCATCCAGCCTAGCCGCCCGCGCTTCCCGTCCTCCGCACGCACCGTCCCGGCCGGGACCGGCCGACCTCCGTCGATCCGTGCCGGTGCCGGCGCTCCGGACGAGGGCGTACGCGCGTACGGGGGCGGTGGGGTGGTCACCGGCGCGTGGAACAATCTCGGCAGGTCCCGCCGCCGTGGCCGGTCATCCCGGGGTGGTGTGCGGCGTCCGGCCGTCCGGTCGGTGCCCGCGGGTCCGGTTCCGCCACCGCAGTCGAGATCGCCAGGAGCCTTCATGGACGCCGTGTTCTCTGTACCCGAGCCGCGCAACGAGCCGGTACGCACCTACGAGCCGGGCAGCGCCGACCGGGAGCGGCTCCAACGGCGGTTGACCGAGCTGGCCGCGGAGCGGATCGACCTGCCGATGACCATCGGCGGCGAGCAGCGGATGGCCGGCGGCGAGTCGATCAACGTGGTGCAGCCGCACAAGCACGCCCACGTCCTGGGCGTCACGGGCCACGCCACCCACGACGACGCCCGCGCGGCGGTGCGGGCGGCGAAGGACGCGGCCCCGATGTGGCGGGCCCTGCCGTTCGAGGAGCGCGCGGCGATCTTCCTGCGCGCGGCCGAGCTGCTCTCCGGCCCGTGGCGCGACACCCTGAACGCCGCCACCATGCTCGGCCAGTCGAAGACGGCCGTGCAGGCGGAGATCGACTCGGCGTGCGAGTTCATCGACTTCCTGCGCTTCAACGTGCACTTCGCCCGCAAGCTGCTCGCCGAGCAGCCGCTGTCGTCGGCCGGCGTCTGGAACCGGTTCGACCACCGGCCGCTGGAGGGCTTCGTCTACGCGGTGACCCCGTTCAACTTCACCGCGATCGCCGGCAACCTGCCGTCGGCGCCGGCGCTGCTCGGCAACACGGTGGTGTGGAAGCCGGGCCCGACGCAGCAGTTCGCCGCGCACTTCACGATGCGGCTGTTCGAGGCGGCCGGCCTCCCGCCCGGTGTGATCAACATGGTCACCGGGCGCGGTGAGGAGGTCTCCGACGTGGTCCTCGCCGACCCGGACCTGGCCGGCATCCACTTCACCGGGTCGACCAAGGTCTTCCAGCACCTGTGGCGGACGGTCGGTGAGAACATCGCCCGCTACCGGGGCTACCCCCGCCTGGTCGGCGAGACCGGTGGCAAGGACTTCGTGGTCGCGCACACCAGCGCCGACGTGGACGCGCTGCACACCGCGCTGATCCGGGGCGCCTACGAGTACCAGGGCCAGAAGTGCTCGGCGGCCTCCCGCGCGTACGTCCCGCGGTCGATCTGGGAGGGTGGCCTGCGCGACCGGCTGGCCGCCACGGCGGACTCGCTGGCGTACGGCGACGTCACCGACTTCCGCAACTTCGGCGGCGCGGTGATCGACGACAAGGCGTTCGCCCGGCACACCGCCGCGCTGGAGCTGATCTCCGGTGACGACACCTGCCGGGTGCTGGCCGGCGGCACCGCCGACGACTCGGTGGGGTACTTCGTGCGGCCGACGCTGTTCGAGTGCTCCGACGCCGGGCACGAGACCTTCACCACCGAGTACTTCGGCCCGATCCTCGGCGTGCACGTGTTCGAGGACTCCCGCTTCGACGAGGTGGTGGCCCAGGCGGAGTCCATCGCCCCGTACGCGCTGACCGGGTCGATCTTCGCGACGGACCGTCGGGTGGTCGACGCGGTCGCGGAGAAGATGCGGTACGCGGCCGGCAACTTCTACATCAACGACAAGCCGACCGGCGCGGTGGTCGGGCAGCAACCGTTCGGCGGCGCCCGGGCCAGCGGCACCAACGACAAGGCCGGCTCGTGGCACAACCTGGTGCGGTGGATGTCGCCGCGGACGATCAAGGAGACGTTCGTCCCGCCGACCGACCACGCGTACCCCCACATGGGCTGACCCGCGCCGGCCGGGGCCCTCGTCTCTCCCTCAGCGGGGAGGGACGGGGGCCCCGGGTCGTGTCCGGGGCCCGACGGGTCGGCCGCGCCCACCCAGCCATCGATGGTCCTCAACGGACTGTCGTCGGCCGACAGTGCACATTGGAAGTCCTGTCGGGTGGCAAACCGTGAAATCCTGGACGGCGCGACGGCAAAGTGGCAGCGTAATGCCCATGGCGGATTCCGGAGTCAACCCCACGGCGGCGGCCCTCCTCGGGCTGCTCCACGAGGGGCCGATGACAGGCGGCCAGCTGATGGCCGCCGCTGAGCGCAGATTGGCGCCGTACTGGTCGATGACCCGCAGCCAGGTCTACCGGGAGTTGCCGGTGCTGGCCGAGCGGGGCCTGGTCCGGATGGGGAAGCCCGGGCCGCGGCTGAGCCAGCCGTACGCGATCACCGCGTCCGGAAAACGGACGTTCTCGAAGTGGCTGGCCGAGAACCCCGGCCGGGACACCATCCGGAACCCGATCGCCCTGCGCATGGCCTTCGGTCAGCTGCACTCGCCCAGCCAGCTGAAGAACCTGTACGCGTCGGCCAACGAGTACCACACCGAGGCCCTCGCGCAGGTCCGGGAGCAGGTCAAGAACGCCAAGAAGGAGGGCGAGACGTACGACGCCAGCGCCCTGGAGTTCGCCGTCGCCTACCACAAGGCCGCGCTGACCTGGCTGAAAACCGCCCCGGTCGGGTGATCTTCCACCGGTCCGTCCCCGGGGTCGCCCGCCACCGGGCCGGCGTCACCTGGGCGGTTTTCCGTCGGCGACCGCGGGCCTCGCACGCCCACCGCCGGCCCGCGCAGTAGTCTTGTCTGTCGTGACCGCTGCCGACTACGCCGAACAGCTCAAGGAACTCGACGCCACCCTGCGCAACATCGAGGCCGTGCTCGACCTTGACCGGCTGCGTGAGGACAAGGCCCGCCTCGAGGAGGCCGCCTCCGCCCCCGACCTCTGGGACGACCAGGCCAAGGCGCAGCAGGTGACGTCCCAGTTGTCGTACGTCAACGGCGAGATCGACAAGCTCGGCAGCCTCCGCTCCCGGCTGGACGACGCCCAGGTGCTGCTGGAACTGGCCGAGGCGGAGTCCGACCCGGGTGTGCTCGGCGAGGTGGAGAGCGAGATCACCGGGCTGGCCAAGGCCATCCAGGAGATGGAGGTCCGCACGCTGCTCTCCGGTGAGTACGACTCCCGGGAGGCCCTGGTGGCCATCCGCGCCGGCGCCGGCGGTGTCGACGCGGCGGACTTCGCCGAGATGCTGCTGCGGATGTACCTGCGCTGGGCCGAGCGGCACGGCTACCCGACCGAGGTCTACGAGACCTCGTACGCGGAGGAGGCCGGCCTCAAGTCCGCCACCTTCACGGTCAAGGTCCCCTACGCCTACGGCACCCTCAGCGTCGAGTCGGGCACCCACCGGCTGGTCCGGATCAGCCCGTTCGACAACCAGGGCCGCCGGCAGACCAGCTTCGCCGGCGTCGAGGTGCTGCCCGTGGTGGAGCAGACCGACCACATCGACATCCCCGAGAACGAGATGCGGATCGACGTCTACCGCTCCTCGGGCCCGGGTGGGCAGAGCGTCAACACCACCGACTCGGCCGTGCGGATCACGCACATCCCGACCGGCATCGTGGTGACCTGCCAGAACGAGAAGTCCCAGCTGCAGAACAAGGCGTCCGCGCTGCGGGTGCTCCAGGCCCGGCTGCTGGAGCGCAAGCGCCAGGAGGAGCAGGCCAAGATGGCGGGCCTGAAGACCGACGCCGCCGGCTCGTGGGGCGACCAGATGCGGTCGTACGTCCTGCACCCGTATCAGATGGTGAAGGATCTCCGAACCGAGCAGGAGACCGGCAATCCGAGCGCGGTCTTCGACGGCGAGTTGGACAGCTTCATCGAAGCCGGGATCCGTTGGCGCAAACAGCGAGAGCTTGCCGGCGACAGTGCGTGACGGTCCGCGGGCGGAGCGCGTCATCGATCTCGGCACAACCCACTAAATCGATGACGCGATCCGCTTCGGCGGGGCGTGGGACTTGGCTCCTCGGTTACACCGCGTAGACTCATCACCCGTGATTCAGCTTGAGCAAGTGACGAAGACGTACCCGAAGGCGTCCCGGCCTTCGCTCGACAACGTGTCCGTCTCCATCGACAAGGGCGAGTTCGTCTTCTTCATCGGGCCATCCGGCTCCGGCAAGTCCACGATCATCAAGATGCTGCTGCACGAGGTCAGCCCCAACAAGGGTCGCGTCGTCGTGAACGGCAAGGACGTCACGTCGATGCGTTCGTGGAAGCGACCGCACTTCCGGCGTTCGATCGGCTGCGTCTTCCAGGACTTCCGGCTGCTGCCGAACCGCACCGCGTACGAGAACGTCGCGTTCGCCCTCGAGGTGATCGGCAAGACGAAGGCGGTCGCCCGCCGGGTCGTCCCCGAGGTGCTGGAGCTGGTGGGGCTCGGTGGCAAGGAGCACCGCTACCCGCACGAGCTCTCCGGTGGTGAGCAGCAGCGGGTCGCCGTCGCTCGGGCCTTCGTGAACCGCCCGCTGATCCTGCTGGCCGACGAGCCGACCGGAAACCTGGACCCGGACACGTCGATCGAGATCATGCGCCTGCTGGACCGGATCAACCGCACCGGCACGACCGTCGTGATGGTCACGCACGACTCCAACATCGTGAACCAGATGCGCCGCCGCGTCATCGAGATCGAGAGCGGCCGCATCGTGCGCGACCAGGCCCGCGGCGTCTACGGGTGACCTGAACTCCACCCCGCCGCCTGACTGACGACGAACACCTCATGCCGGAGACCCGGAGGAAATCCCGATGCGCGTGAAATACGTCCTGTCCGAGGTACTGGTCGGACTGTGGCGCAACGTGACCATGACCATCGCGATGATCATCACGATGGCGGTCTCGCTGACCATGCTCGGCGCCAGCGGTCTCATGTACCGCCAGGTCGACGACATGAAGGACCTCTACTACAAGAACATCGAGGTCTCGATCTTCCTGACCCAGGAGGTGACCGAGCAGCAGCGCACCGACCTGGACGGCAAGCTGAAGAGCGACCCCCTGATCAAGGAGGTCCTGTACGTCAACAAGGACGAGGCGTACAAGCGCTTCAAGGAGATGTACCAGGACGCGCCCGACCTGGTGAACGCCGTGAAGCCGGACCAACTGCCCGAGTCGTTCCGGTTGAAGCTGGTCAACCCTGAGCAGTACAAGGACATCTACGACCAGTACAAGGACACCGAGGGGGTCGACGAGATCGTCGACCAGAGCCGGTTGCTGGACAAGATCTTCAACATCCTCACCGCCATCCAGAACATCGCGCTGGCGGCCGCGATCGTGATGGCCATCGCGGCACTGCTGCTGGTCGCGAACACCATCCAGGTGGCCGCGTACAGCAAGCGGCGCGAGGTTGCCGTCATGAAGCTCGTCGGCGCGTCCAACTGGTTCATCCAGGCGCCGTTCGTGCTGGAGGCGGTCGTCGCCGGCCTGATCGGCGCACTGCTCGGTCTGGTGGCGTTGATCCTCGCGAAGTACCTGCTCTTCGACGGCTCACTACAGGCGCTCCAGGGCCTGTTGTCCCCGGTCAGCTGGGGCGACATCCTGTTCGTCTTCCCGTTCATGGCCCTGATCGGTGGCCTGGTCAGCGCGGTCACCGCGTGGGTCACGCTCCGGTTCTACCTGCGGGTCTAGTCGCCGTACGGGTCGTCCCGGTCTCGTCGTCGGGGCCCTCCCGCGCCAGGAATAAACGGCGCGGGAGGGCCCTTGTCATTCGGGTAGCATGATCTCCGCCGCGCGACCGGGTCCTCCCGTCCGCCGGCGTGACCAGGAAGGGAGGTGGCGCCGATGCCACGGGAAAAGGGACGCAAGGTCGTCGCCTCCAACCGCAAGGCGCGGCACGACTACGCCATCCTCGACACGTACGAGGCGGGCATGGCGTTGACCGGCACCGAGGTCAAGTCGCTGCGCGCGGGGCGTGCCTCGCTGGTGGACGCCTTCGCGCAGGAGCGCGACGGCGAGCTCTACCTGCACGGCATGCACATCCCGGAGTACACGCAGGGCACCTGGACCAACCACGAGCCCCGGCGTACCCGGAAGCTGCTGCTGAAGCGGCTGGAGATCGACCGGCTGATCGGCAAGACCCGCGAGGGCGGGCACACGCTGGTGCCGTTGCAGGTCTACTTCTCGGACGGCTGGGCCAAGGTGGAGATCGCTCTCGCCAAGGGCAAGAAGTCGTACGACAAGCGGCAGGACCTCGCCAAGCGGGACGCGGAGCGGGAGATCGCCCGGGTCAGCGGCCGGCGTGGCAAGGGAATGGATGACTGATTTGTCCTGTTCGCCTGGGTCGGCGCGCCGGCCCGGGGCTCGGGATGAAACAGGTTGTGCCAAGCGTTAGGCTTGTCAGTGCCGCCACATCGGTGGCCTGTCGAGGGGGTGACTGGTTTCGACTTCGTACGCAGCGACAGGGGAAGCGAGCCGAGGAAGCCGACGTCGTCTCGAGAATCGGTCGTCGGAAACCAATAAGCGCCAAGAACAATCGCGCTGACTTCGCTCTCGCCGCCTGAGGCGAGTAGCGAGTCTGTCGGCCTGGGAACGCCTTCGTCCCAGTTAGCCGGCATCAGCTAGAAGGCTGGCCAATCGGACCCGGTCGCGGGGTCCGTGCGGCGAGATCAATCAGCGACTGGGCCCGTCACACCAACTTGCTCGCGTGAGCGGTGGGGCCGAGTAGAGGCATAGCGAGCTGCGCTCGGAGAAGCCCTGACAAACCGGCGAAGGACCCGGGTTCGATTCCCGGCACCTCCACCACCTGACCTGTGCGCCCCGGTCCACCGGACCGGGGCGCACAGTCGTTTCCTGGGACAGCAGTGGCCGGCGGGTCAGCCGGGGCTGATGGGACGGATGAGGCGCCCCCGGCACCTGGACAGTCGGCAGCGGTGGGTTCACCATCGGCGTACGCGGTCTGACGCAGCGCGGGAGGTGTCCCATGGTCACCCAACCGATCCGGCAACCGTCCGCCGTTCCCGGGGCGCTCCGGCCGCCCGCCGTCCGCCCGCACCCGGTCTCCCTCCTCGGTGACCTGCGGGTGCTCGACCGGGCGCTCGCTGATCCGGCGGGGGAGCCCTGCTGGCGGCAGCGGGCGATGATCCGGCTGGCGCCGGTTCGGCGGGGCTTCGCGGCCCACGTACGGGCCACCGAGGGCCCGGGCGGCCTCTACGCCGAGCTGCTGGCGCAGGCGCCCCGGCTCGACCGCGGGGTGCGTCGGCTGACCCGGGAACACGCCGTGATCGCCGCGATGGTCGCGACCCTCCAGCGCGCCGTCGAGCTGCCCGACACGCCGGCGGACGAGCTGCGCGGTCTCACCGCCCACCTGCTCGGCGCGCTGGCCCGACACCGGCAGCGCGGCGCCGACCTGCTCTGGCAGGCGTACGAGACCGACCTCGGCGGCGAGACCTGAGCGTCGGCGTCACCCGATCCGCGGGCGCCGGCCGGTGGCCGGGCTGAGCGCGCGGCGGGAACCGGTGGCCGACGCGACACGTCCTACCGCCATGCGTCGACCACTCGTCCTGCTGAGCCTGCCGCTGCTGATGCTGGCCGCCGCGTGCGCCCAGACCGGCTCCACCCCCACCGCTGCGGGTGGGGCCACCAGTCCGGACCACCGTTGGGAGGGCTTCTCGCAGCGGGCCACGGAGGCCGCCGAGGCGTGGCGACCCGATCCGACGTGGACCCGCGGGTACGTGCCGCTGGAGGGCCCGACCGTGCTGACCGGCGACCCGCGGTTCACGCCCGACACCGAGCTGGCGTACCAGGCGGGCTGGTACCGCGCGCAGGTTCCGCTGCCCGGTGGGCGGCCGGCCGACGGCACGATCCGCTTCCCGGACGGCACGCTGACCGTGCCGCTGGTGAGCGCCGCCGACGCGTACCGGGAGCTCGACCAGGGGGACCCGCCGCCGTGCGAGGAGCGTCCACAGTCGCCGCCGCCCCGGACCAAGGGTGGTCCGACGATCGAGCCCGGACCGGACGGCTGGGTGACCGGCCCGCCGCAGTCCGCCTGCACTCCGCTGACCATCACCGCCGTGCGGCTCGACACCGCGCCCGTGCGGACCAGCCGGGGCGAGGCGCGGGTGCCGGCGTGGCTGTTCACGGTGCAGGAGTTGGCGGTCCCGGTGGCCCGGCTCGCGGTGGCGCCCCAGGCGACCGGGGCCGCCCCGGAGGGCAGCACCCCGCAGCGCGGCGCCCCCGACGGCGTCGTCGGCGCACAGGACCTCCAGGAGGTGGACGGCGACCGCGTCACCTACCGGCTGGGCGTGGGCGCCTGCGACACCGGCATCACCCCCCTCGTGCAGGAGCGTGACGACGTCGTGGTGGTCGGCGGCGGGGTGACCCGGGCCAGCGGAATCTGCACCGACCAGCTGAAGCTGGCGCCGGTCACCGTCACGCTGAAGGCGCCGCTGGGCGCCCGACCCGTGCTGGACGTGCTCACCGGCGCGCCGCTGCGACTCGCGCCGCGTTGACGGCGGATGCGTCGGGTGACCGCTCGTCGGCGGGGGCCGGGCCGCGCGTGCCGCTCAGAGGAGCCGGGGCGGATCCGTGCTGATCGGCACCGGCAGCACGGTCGGGCCGTCCGCCGCCAACCCGTCGGCGAGCGCCTCCCCGAGCTCGTCCGGCGTCTGCACCACGCGGGCGTGGCAGCCGTACCCCCGCGCCACGGCCGTGAGGTCCAGGCCGGGCAGGTCCAGCCCGGGCACGCCGGGCGTGTCCTTGAGCTCGGCGAACGCCTTCAGGATCGCGTACTGCTGGTTGACCGGCACCACCACGACCAGCGGCAGCCGCAGCCGCGCGGCCGTCCACAGCGCCTGCACCGAGTAGTGGAACGAGCCGTCGCCGATCACCGCGACCACCGGGCGGCCCCGACCGGTGTCCCGCTCGGCCAGCGCCACGCCGACCGCCGCCGGCAGGCCGTAGCCCAGGCCACCGCTGGCCATCGTGAAGTACGACGACGGGCGGGTGATGCGCAGCCGCCGGCGCAGGGCGGACAGGTTGGACGGGCTCTCCTGCACCAGCACGCCGTCCGCCGGCCAGTGCCCGGCCAGCGCGGCGAACAGCGCGTCGGCGCTCAGCGGTGTCGTGACCTCCGGCGGTGGCGGCGCGGGGCTCGGCTCCGGCGCCGGCCGGTCGGCGCGCGGCACGAGGTCGACCAGCGCGGCCAGGGCGAGCCCCGGGTCGGCGAGCACGCTGTCACCGACCGGTGCCCGGGCCACCTCGTCCGGGTCGTCGGTGACGTGCAGCAGCCGGGCCCCGTCCGGCAGGTACTCGCCCGGCACGTGGGGGTAGTAGCGGAAGACGGGCGCGCCCACCACGAGGATCGTGTCGTGGCCGCGCAGCGTGTCGGCGAGGGGGCCGATCGCGAACGGCAGCACGCCCCGGTAGTGCGGGTGGTCCTCCGGGAAACCGGCCCGCTCGGGCGCGGGGGCGGACCAGACCGGCGCGGCCAGCCGCTCGGCCAGCGCCGCCGCGAGCGGCCAGCCGTCCGCGCGGTCGACCGCGGCGCCGAACACCAGGGCCGGGTTGCGGCTGCCCGCGAGGAGGTCGGCGAAGCGTGCGAGCTGCTCCGGGTCCGGGGCGTAGCGGGTGGCCACCGAGCGTGGCGGCGGGGGCGGGTCGGCGGGCTGGGCCCAGTCGTCCAGCGGCAACGAGAGGAAGACCGGGCCGGCCGGTGGCTGCACCGCGGTCGCGTACGCCCGCAGCAGCGCGCCGGGGATGTCCTGCGCCCGGACGGGCTCGTAGGCCCACTTCACGTACGGCTGGGCGAACTCCGTCGCCCGGCGGCTGGTCAGCCGGGGTTCGAGCAGCAGCATCTCGCGGGTCTGCTGGCCGGCGGTGACGATGAGGGGGGTCTTGTTGTGCCAGGCGGTCACGAGGTTGCCCATGCCGTTGCCGGTGCCTGGGGCGGTGTGCAGGTTGACGTGCGCGGGGCGGCCGGTGGCCTGGGCGTACCCGTCGGCGATCCCGACCGCGGACGCCTCGTGCAACGCGAGCACGTAGTGGAAGTCGGGCGGGAACTCCTGGAGGAAGGGCTCCTCGGTGGAGCCGGGATTGCCGAAGACGGTGGTCAGGCCGAGGCTGCGGAGCAGGTCGTACGTCGTCTCCCGGACAGTTGCCATCGCCACCTGCCTCCGTGTCGCGGGCGTGCTCGGCTCGCCGGAGACGGCGCGCCCCGACCCCTGCGAATCTATCGGGACAGGCCGGGCAGTTCGGGCTTTTCTCCGCCGTCCCCCGGTCGTGCGCGGCCCGCCGCGCGCGGGCCCGAGCGGTCGGCGCTCGCGGATCGGCCGTCGGAACCATCGACGGTCCTTCATTTCGGCCGATCACCCGCCGCGCAGACCTTAGCCACCGACCCCGGCGCAGGCTATGGTGCCAGGCATGGCGTTGACAGCGCGGATCCCGATTGCCCGACAGGACAACGGCTCCCGTGCGGAGCACGGGTGACAGGTGCGTGACATGCAGGGAGAGGGCCAGGCGATCGGCGGGCGGGCCATGGAGTCGATGACCGGGCGGCTGCTGGTCGCGACTCCGGCTCTGAAGGACCCCAACTTCGACCGTACGGTGGTGCTGCTCGTCGCCCACGAGCCGGGCGGGGCGCTCGGCGTGGTGCTCAACCGTGCCACCGAGGTGCCGGTCTCCGACGTCCTCGGCGACTGGGGCGACCTGGCCCGGCACCCGGCGGTGCTCTTCGAGGGCGGGCCCGTCCAGCCCGACTCGGCCATCTGCCTCGCCCGGATGCGGCAGCCGGTGACCCGGCTCAAAGGCTTCCACCAGGTCTCCGGCGCGGTCGGCACCATCGACCTCTCGGTCGACCCGGAGCGGCTGCGGGAGAGCGTCGGCGGCATCCGGGTCTTCGCCGGCTACTCGGGCTGGGGTTCGGGGCAGCTGGAGAACGAGATCGAGGAGGGCTCCTGGTTCGTGCTCGACGCGCTGCCCGGGGACGCCTTCGTCGACCGGCCCGACGACCTGTGGCCGATGGTGCTGCGTCGCCAGGGCGGGATGATGGCCGCCGTGGCCCACTTCCCGCCGGACGTGGCGCTGAACTGACGGCCGGGGTCGGAGGGGGCCGTGACGGGGGCGGGTACCCCGCGAGATGACCACGCCCGCCGGCATGTGTATAGTTTCGCCAGTGCCCGGGCGACCGGGACAACCGCAAGGGGCCGTGGCGCAGCTGGTAGCGCACCACACTGGCAGTGTGGGGGTCAGGGGTTCGAGTCCCCTCGGCTCCACCCTTCGCGATCAGGGCGTTCGCCGGACACGGCGGACGCCCTCCGTCATTCCGGACAAGATGACGGCTCTTCACCGGCTCGACGAGGCGCACCTGGCAGCTGTCCCCCGCCGGTCGCGGCACACGGATCACGCGGACCACCAACGTGAGCGTCCGCGGGTTGCGCCGTGCGTGCTTTATCCCGCGCTGTGGGTCGGGTTGAAGTCGGTGCACCGCGTCGTCTTCCGCAACTGGCAGAAGATGGCGCTCTCGCCGCCTCGCCCGGACGCGGCCGCCTCCCCTCGGTGAGCCGGCGGCTTCCGGGACGATCACGGCTGGTGCCTCAGGCTGGTGGCGCGACCCGCTTCGGCGCTCGCCGTTGCGTACGTCGGCGCCTGATGGTGCATGAACGCCTTCCTGGGCGGCATGCGGTCCTGCGGTATCGTCTCGCCGATATTGGCGGACTATCGATTGAGGCCATGACAGTGCTCAAGCTGGAGCAAGCCAACACGATCATCGCCGCTGCGATCGCCCGCGGGCGGGCGATGAATCTCGATCCGCTGGCCGTCGCCGTGCTGGATGCCGGTGGCCACCTCCTCGCCTTTCAGCGCGAGGACGGGGCGGGTTTCGCGCGATTCCACCTGGCTCATGCGAAGGCGTGGGGAGCGTTGGGCATGGGCTTCGGCACGCGGGAGTTGATGGAGCGCGCTGAGAGTTTCCCGGCCTTCGTCATGGCCGCATCGGCTGCTACCGGCGGACGGATGATCCCTTCACCGGGCGGGGTGTTGATCCTCGACGCGAACGCGGCGGTGATCGGCGCGGTCGGCGCGTCCGGCGACGCCGGCGACAACGACGAAATCTGTGTGCTTGCCGCCATCGATGCCGTTGGCCTCGCGGCCCGCCCCGGAGCTGGTGAAGGCTAGCAACTGGGCAACCTCGGTTCTGCCCAGCGGCGTGCCCTGACTAACCGCCTGGCTTCAGCAGCATCAGCCGGGGCTGCATCGCGAAACCGTGCCGCTGGTAGAGGTCGATCGCCAGGGCGCGGGCGTGCACGGTGAGGTGCTCCAGTCCGAGTTCAGCCGCCCGGGTGACGACGGCGTGTACGAGCTGCCCGCCGACGCCGTGGTGCCGCTCCGCAGCGAGTACGTAGACGCTCTGCAAATCGCCGGAGCGCCGGTCGAAGGCGGCTGCGGACGGCACGCGATCGGTGATCGCCAGCCAGGCCATCCCGATGACGGCGTCGCCTCGGGCCGCGAGGAAACATTCGTGCCCGGGAGCGCTGCGAGCCCACGTCGTGAGGTAGGCGACGTAATCCTCCCGGCTGCCCTGGGGTCGCTGATCCAGCTCCAGCAGCCATTGCCAGCGAAGTTCTGCGGCGGCCGGGAGGTCTGTTTCGGTGGCACGACGGATCTGGATCTCGCTCACGCGGCCATTGCTATCACGTGACCGACCGAGGTCAGCCTGCCGGGTCGGCTGGTCCCGCAGGCCAGCTCGGTGATCCGGCGGCGTCCGGGACGAGCGCGGCTCGCGGCCTCAGGCCGGTGGTGCGACCTGCTTCGGTGGTCGACGGTAGCCGCTCGCGGTGTCCCAGACGGCGACGCCGGCGAGGACGAGGGTCGCCGCGGCCAGCGTGACCTCGGGCGGCAGGTGGACCGCCGCGGGGGAGAGGGCGGCGAGGACGACGATCCCGACCGGCCGGGGCGGCGTGACCCGGCCGAAGATCACGTATTCGAAGCCGGCCCGCCCGGCCAGGAACAGGGCGGGGCCGCCGGTGATGCCCGCGATCCACGCCGCCGGTGTCGACTCGGTGGGATGGTCGAGGGCCAGGGTGAAGCCGACCGCGGTCAGGATGCTGCCGGCGATCATGGCGATGTGCGCGTACGCGGACCACTGGCTGAGGCGGTGCGGGTTCCGAGAGGCCGCGATGGCCGGGGCGAGCTGGGAACCGGCCTGGTAGATGTAGAGCCGCCACATGAGGGCGGCGCTGGCGTACGACAGGGTGAGCACCAGCGTCCGGTCGAAGGTGAAGCTCTCGTAGCCGCTGGTGCTGAAGGTCAGGCCCATGATCAGGACGATCTCGCCGAGCGCGATGATGAAGACCTGCCGGTAACGCTCCGCGAGGTGAGTCGCAATACGGGTGCCGTTTCCTGACGTTTGCGCCACGGGACCGGCCAGCGCAGCGCGGCGGAGACGTAGTTGACGGCCAGGGCCGCCAGCCACACGACGCCGCGCGCCCACCCGTCGAGGAACGCACCGGGGATCCAGAGCGCCGTCGAGATGGCGGCCCAGAACCAGGCGCGCGTCGCGTGCCGCAGCACGGTGGTGCCGCGCGCGACGCGTAGGACGAAGAGGAACCGTCCCAGGTTGACGGCCGTGAAGATCACGCCGAACAGGAGGCCGTTGCCGTCGAATCCCTTCGGCACCTGGATGGCCATCAGCAGGATGCCGAACATCGCCAGGAGCACGTACCACTGCACGGACGCGCTCTGCGGGTCGAACTGGTCGGTGAGCCAGGCGGTCAGGAGCCAGAGCCACCACAGTGCCAGGAACAGCACCAGCGCTTCGAACCCGCCGGTCAGGGTGAGGTCGTCGATCAGCAGGTGGGTGAGCTGGGTCAGGGCGAAGACGTAGACCAGGTCGAAGAAGAGTTCGAGGAACGCGGGTTGTTTCGGCGCGTCCCGGGTCCGCAGCGGCGAGTGCGTCTGCGGGCGGTCGTTCGTCGATGGCACGGGTTCCCCTGCTGAGCGGTCGCCTGGGTGTGCACTCCGAGTGCTTATCCGAGTTTGATCCGGAATCACCTCATCGAATCGTCATAAGCTGGGCATACCGCCTGAACGATGCGATGGAGGGCCGGTGGACTCGTACCCTGCCGTGGAGGCACACGGACTGATCGGAGACCTTCAGACGGCCGCGCTGGTGACCGACGACGGGACCGTGAACTGGTTCTGCGCCCCCCGGTTCGACTCCCCGAGCATCTTCGCCGGGCTGCTGGACAACCGACGGGGCGGCCACTTCCAGATCTCCCCGGACGGCACCGACTACACCAGCAAACAGCTGTACCTGCCCAGCACACCGATCCTGATCACCCGATTCCTCACACCGGACGGTGTGGGCGAGGTGATCGACTTCATGCCGGTGACGGGTGAGCAGGCCACTGACCGGCACCGGCTGGTCCGCATCGTGCAGGTGGTCCGCGGCACCATGCGGTTCCGGATCGACTGTCAACCCCGGTTCGACTATGCCCGGGGGCGGCACGAGGTGGACATCCGTCCGGACGGGGTGGTCTTCCGCGGTTCGACCCTCACTGTGCACCTCAGCCCCATCCGGGGCGGCGGCCAGCTGTTCGAGGACGGCGAGGTCCGGCGCGGCGACGAGGGCGTCCACCTGGTCGGCACGCTGCGCCAGGGTCAGGTCGGCGGCGTGATCCTGGAGACGGCCGGGGACTCGCCGCGCGTCGTCACGCCCGACGAGGCCTGGGAACTGATGGACCGGACCCGGGACTACTGGCGGCGGTGGCTGGCCGACTACCGCTACCAGGGGCGGTGGCGGGAAATCGTCGAACGATCGGCGATCACGCTGAAGCTGATGACGTACGCCCCCACCGGCGCGCTGGTGGCCGCACCCACGGCCGGTCTGCCCGAGCAGGTCGGCGGGGAACGCAACTGGGACTACCGCTACGCCTGGATCCGCGACGCCTCCACCTCCGTGTTCGCGCTGTTGAGCGTGGGCTTCACCGAGGAGGCCCACCGGTATCTGGGCTGGGTCGAGGACCGCGTCGTGGCGAGCGCGAACGAGGGCGTACCGCTGCAGATCATGTACCGCGTCGACGGGCAGCGTGACCTCACCGAGGAGGTCCTCGACCATCTGGAGGGCTACCGGGGGTCGGCGCCGGTGCGGATCGGCAACGACGCGGCGGGTCAACTCCAGCTCGACATCTACGGCGAGGTCGTCCACGCCATCCATCGAGCGTCCAGTGAGGGCATGCACGGCTCCCACGAGGGATGGCGGAGCATGGTACGGATCGTCGACTGGCTCTGCGACAACTGGGACCAGCCCGAGGACGGCATCTGGGAGACCCGGGGCGGCCGTCAGGACTTCACCTACGGACGGCTGATGTCCTGGGTGGCGCTCGATCAGGGGATCCGCCTGGCCCGGCGCAACGGCCGTCCGGCGGAGACGGCGACGTGGGCGCGCAACCGCGACGCGATCTACGAGCAGATCATGTCCCAGGGGTTCCACCGCGGGCGTGGCGCGTTCGTGCAGCACTACCGGACCGACGTGCTGGACGCGTCGTTGCTCGCCATGCCGTCGCTCGGCATCGTGTCGCCGACCGACCCGATGTGGCTGTCGACGCTGCGGGCCATGGAGAACGAACTCGTGTCCGACAGCCTCGTCTACCGCTACAACCCGGCCGCGTCGCCCGACGGCCTGGCCGGGAACGAGGGCACCTTCAGCATGTGCAGCTTCTGGTACGTGCGGTCACTCGCCGAGGCCGGGCGCCTGGACGAGGCCCGGCTCACCTTCGAGAAGATGCTCACCTACAGCAGCCGGCTCGGCCTCTACTCCGAGGAGATCGCGCCCAGCGGCGAGCAGATCGGCAACTTCCCGCAGGCGTTCAGCCACCTGTCCCTCATCGCCGCCGCCCTCCATCTCGACCAGTTGATGTCCGAGCGGTCCCACCGGTCGTAGCGGTGGGCGAGGGCGTCCCCCGCCCCGTGGCAACCGGTCAGCCGGGGAGCAGGTCGCTGGGGAAGCGCTCGTGCCCCAGCACCCGCAGCAGTTGGAGCTTCTCGTAGCCCTCACTGCGCGGCGGCGCGGTGAGCACCAGCAGCGCCTGGGACTGGTCCTCGGTGAACAGCGCCTGGCAGTCCAGCTCGATCGGCCCCAGCTCGGGATGGACGAGCGTCTTGTGGTCGGCGAACCGCCGGCCGACCTCGTGCCGCTCCCACAGCTCGACGAACTCCGGGCTCGCCTTCCGCAGCGCCCGCACGAACTCGCCGGCCCGCGACTGCGGGCCCATCGACCCGTACGCGGCGCGCAACGTCGCCACCAGGGCGCGGCTCTGCCGGTCGCGGTCGTCCTCCGGGTAGCGCAGCCGTTCGGTGGGGTCGGTGAACCAGCGGTAGATCTCGCTGCGGGCCAGGCCGGTGTGGCCGGACCGGTCGCCGAACAGGGCGGCGGCCATCCGGTTCTGGACGAGCGTCTCGCCGAGGTTGGACAGGATCAGCGCCGGGGTGTCGTCGAGGCGGTCCAGCACCCGCAGCAGCGCCGGGGCGACGTGGGTGCCGGCCGGCACGGCGGTGGGCGCGTTGCGCCCGGCCACCTGGAACAGGTAGTCCCGTTCCCCGCCGGTCAGCCGCAGCGCCCGCGCGAGGGAGGCGAGCATCTGCTCGCTCGGCTGCGGGCCGCGCTGCTGCTCCAGGCGGGTGTAGTAGTCGGTCGACATCGCGGCGAGCGACGCGACCTCCTCCCGCTTCAACCCCGGGGCACGGCGCCGCGGACCGGGCGCCAGCCCGACATCCTCGGGCTGCAGCGCCTCGCGGCGGCGACGCAGGAAATCGGCGAGAGCGGCGCGGTCCATGACCCCAGTATCCGTCCGGTCGTGGCGTCAACCAGGGATCGCGGATCCCCCGATGAGCGCTCTCTTCCGCCGCTCCGCACCCCCGCGCACCGTGGAGACATGAACATCTCGGGAAACACCATCTTCATCCCCGGCTCGACGAGCGGGATCGGTCTCGCCCTTGCCCTGAAGCTGCGGGAGCGCGGCAACCGGATCATCATCGGCGGCCGGCGGGCGGACCTGCTGCGGCAGATCGCGGCGGAGTACCCGGGCATCGACACCGTGCAGATCGACACGGCGGACGCGGCGAGCATCGACGCCGCGGCGAAGGAGGTGCTGGCGCGGCACCCCGACCTGAACGTCCTGGTCACGATGGCTGGGATCATGCGGGCCGAGGACTGGCACCGGCCGGAGAGCTTCCTCGCCTCCGCCGAGGCCGTGGTGACCACGAACGTGCTCGGGCCGATCCGCCTGATCGCCGCGTTCGTCGAGCACCTGCAGACCCGGCCGGACGCCACGATCGTCACCGTCTCCTCGGGCCTCGCGTTCACCCCGCTCAAGGTCACCCCGAGCTACAACGCCTCCAAGGCCGCGATCCACATGCTCAGCGAGTCGCTGCGGCTCCAGCTCGCCGACACGAACGTGAAGGTGCTGGAGCTGGTGCCCCCGTCGGTGCGGACGGCGCTGATGCCCGGCCAGGAGACCAATGAGGTCGCGATGCCGCTCGACGAGTTCGTGGCGGAGACGGTCGAGCTGATCGAGACGCAGCCGGACGCGAAGGAGATCCAGGTCGAGCGGGTGAAGTTCCTCCGCTACGGCGAGGCGCGCGGCGACTACGAGCAGGTCGTCGCGGCCCTGAACGACAGCGATCCGCACGGGAAGTAGCTCGCGTCGCCCGGCTGCCCCGGCGGCTCAGAGGGCGTCGGGGAGGGTCACCGGGGCGCCGATCGGGAGCCAGCGCAGCGCCGACCGCACCTCGTCGGGTGCGGTGGCGAAGGCCCGCTCGACCGGCTCCCGGCCCTCGTGGAAGTGGCCCCAGCCCTCGTAGTGCACGGGCAGCACCGTCCGGGGGCGCAGCAGCCGGCACAGCTCGACGGCCTCCCGGGCGTCCATGCTGTAGCGGACCGGCCCGGTGACGCCGAACCGGACCGCTCCGAGGTGGAGCAGCGCCGTCCGGACGGTCAGCCGACCGGCCACCCGGCGCAGGCCGCCGTGCAGAACGGTGTCGCCGGTGATCCAGAACGCGTCGGGGCGGTCGGGCCGACGCAGGGCGAAGCCGGTCACCGGTCCGGTGATGGCGCGGCTGAGCGGGGGCCCGTGCCGGGCCGGCGTCGCGGTGACCAGCAGTCGACCGCTGTCGTACCCGATGGTGGTGGTCTGCCAGGGCGCGAGCCCGACGGCGTTGCCGCCCAGCCGGCGGGCCGCGGCCCTGGTCGTGAGCACGACGCGGGCGGCCGGGAGCAGCGCGCGCCCCGCCGTGTCCAGGTTGTCGCCGTGCTGGTCGTGAGTGAGCAGCACGGCGTCGATCGGCGGCAGGTCGCCGGCGGCCAGCGCGGGGCCGATGGTCTTGCGGGAGGCCGACCCCCACCCGAACGTGTACCGCCGGCCGGGCGGATCGAAGGTGGGGTCGGTCAGCAGCCGCAGCCCGTCGAGTTCGATGAGCGTGGTCGGCCCGCCGACGTGGGTGATCCGGACGTCGGTCATCGGCCTACCGGGCGTGCGCGAGGGCCCAGGTGAGGACCTCGTCGGCGATCTGCTGCCAGCCCTGCTGCGCCGGCAGCAGGTGCGCGTAGCCCGGGTACTCCTTGTGCTGGGTCACCGCGTCCGACGTGTAGTGCTGGGCGTTGGCGCGCTGGACGCTCGGCGGCATCAGGTGGTCCTCACCGCCGGAGACGAACAGCAGCGGGGCGCGGGCGTCGTTGGTGTAGTCGACCCAGGTGTCCTGGTGGCCGGGCCGGACGTTCGCCAGCAGGCTGCCCCAGAGGATCGAGGCGGAGGCCGGGATGTGGTAGCGCTCGTAGAGCGCGCGGGACTCCGGCTCGCTGAACGTGTTGGTGAACGCGTAGTGCCACTGCTGGTGCGTGAAGCCGATCGCCTTGTGCCGGTTTGCGGGGTTGCGCAGCACCGGGAAGGTCGACCTCAGCTGGGACAGGGGTGCCACCCTGACGCCCTCGGTGGGCGCCGAGTTGAGCACCACGCCGGTCGCGCCGAGGCCGTGGTCGAGCAGGATCTGAGTGAACACGCCGCCAGCCGAGTGCCCGATCAGGACGGGCGGCGTGGGCAGGGCGCGGACCACCGACTCCAGGTGGCTGACGATCTCCGGCACGGTGACCCGCGCGATCGGGCTCGGGTCGGCCCTCAGCGCCTCGACCTCGACCTCGAACCCCGGGTACGCGGGCGCGAGCACCCGGTAGCCCTGCTGCTCGTAGTGCGTCTTCCAATGCTCCCAGCTGCGCGGTGTCACCCAGAACCCGTGGATCAGAACGATCGTGTCGGGTGTCATCGGTCCTCCAGGCTGCCGGGAAGCGCACGGGCCGTTCTCAGTGTCGGCGATCCGGCCGGCTGTTCACCCGTGGATGACGAACCTTGGGGGATGACGCCTCCAACCCCATAACGGACGAACGGTGCCGTTCGCGGCAGCACCCATGCAGATTGCCGAAGGTGACGCCGGTCACAATGCGCTGGGTTGGTAAGTCTGTCGTCCGGCTCAGGCGTGGGGGAGGCGTGGAGCGAGAACGGAAGGAATTCGCGGCCTTTTACTCGGGTTGCCGGGACGACTGTTTGCGGGCTGTGGTCGCCGTCTCACGAGAGCCCGCCCTTGCGGAGGATCTCGTTGCGGAGGCCTTTTCCCGCGCCTGGGCGTCCTGGCCGAAGGTGCAGCGACATCCGGCGCCGGCAGCTTGGGTGGTCAGGACGGCCCTCAACCTCCGCGTCTCGTGGTGGCGCAGGCGTCGACGGGAGTCACCACTGGCAAACAGCGATGTCATCGGTTCCTACGAAGCGACCGGCTCGCATGAGGATTTGCTTACCCTCGTTCGCGGCCTGCCGCGGCGACAACGCGAGGTGGTCCTGCTTCGGGTTTGGCTCGATCTGGACGCACGAACGACCGCCGAGGTGCTGGGGATATCGGTGGGGACCGTTGGTGCTCATCTGTCTCGGGCGACCGCAGCTTTGCGGACTCATCTTATGAATTCAGATCTGGAGGAAGTGAGCTAGATGAACGACGAGCGGGTTGTCGAGGAACTGCGGCGGTCGGTCGCGGATGTGCGTATGACGCGGCCGCTCGACCGGATCGAGCAGCGGGGTCGTCAGCGGCGTCGTCATCGAGGGCTGCTGGGTGCCGTCGGAGGTGGGGGTGCGGTCGCGGTCATCGCCGGGCTGGCGTTGGCCCTGCCGGCAGCGACCCCTGCTCCGGAGGTGTCGACGGCTGGTGGGCCGTCTGGCGGGGCGTCCCTGACGCCTGTGGCGTTCGAGGTGAAGCGTCAGGCGGATCAGACTGTCGAGCTGATCCTGCATGATGAGGTGACTGATCCGCAGGCGCTGCGTGCGGCGCTCGCGTCCGCAGATGTGCCGGCGCAGGTGGAGATCGGCAAGCGTTGCACGCCGGTCGGTGCGGAACTGCCCGGGGCTGAGAAGGTCTATCGTGCCGAGGTTGCCGCGCCTGGATACGAGTTCGCATTCGTTATCACCCCGAAGGCGATGCCGGCCGGCAGCGAGCTGATCTTCAGTATCTTCCGTCCGAATCCCGCGGCCAAGGGGCACAAGATGGATGCCGCGCTCGTCGCTCGGGGTGCTGCAATGACGTGTGTGCCGATGCCGAGTCAGAAGTAGCCGGGTCTCGCCCGGGGCCGGGTTGGCCGAAACGGACGAACGGCGCCGTCGCGGGTGCGACGGCGCCGAACGGTGAACGAGATGTCAGCCCTGGCGGCTCTTCCACTGGGGGTTGGCGCGGTTGACCACGACCACCCGGCCGCGGCGGCGGACCACCACGGAGCCCGGCTTCTGCTTCAGCGACCGCAGCGAACTACGTACCTTCATGTCCTAATCTCCTCCGGCTCGGGTCCTGCCTCGTGCCGTACGCAGGGGAAAACGCCGACGCGCACCCGGGGATTCCCGGGTGCGCGTCGGCCCGGACGCGGTCAGCCGAGGTGCTTGTCGATCTCGGTCAGCTCCTCGTCGGTGAAATCGAGGTTGGCCAGCGCGGCGATGTTCGCCTCCAGCTGCGGGACGCTGCTCGCCCCGATGATGAGGCTGGTCATGCGCGGGTCGCGCAGCGCCCAGGCGAGCGCGAGCTGGGCGAGGGTCTGGCCGCGTCGCTCGGCGATCGCGCCCAGCGCGCGGATGGTCGCCATCCGCTTCTCGTCGAGGTCGCTCTCGTTGAGGAAGACGCTCGTACGGATGCGCGAGTCGGCCGGGATGCCGCCCAGGTAGCGGTCGGTCAGCAGGCCCTGCGCCAGCGGGCTGTAGGCGATGCAGCCCGCGCCGACCTCGGCCAGCGTGTCCAACAGGCCGTCCGCCTCGGTCCAGCGGTTGAGCATCGAGTAGGACGGCTGGTTGATCAGCAGCGGGGTGCCCAGGTCCCGCAGGATCGCGGCGGCGCGGGCGGTCTGCTCCGAGTTGTAGTTGGAGATGCCCACGTAAAGCGCCTTGCCGGAGCGGACGACGGCGTCGAGCGCCCCCATCGTCTCCTCCAGCGGCGTCTCCGGGTCGAACCGGTGGGAGTAGAAGACGTCGACGTAGTCCAGGCCCATCCGGCGCAGCGACTGGTCGAGCGAGGAGATCAGGTATTTGCGGGATCCCCACTCGCCGTAGGGGCCGGGCCACATCAGGTAGCCGGCCTTGCTGGAGATGACCAGCTCGTCCCGGTAGGGCCGCAGGTCGGTGGCGAGCAGCCGGCCGAAGTTCTCCTCCGCGGCGCCGGGCGGCGGCCCGTAGTTGTTGGCCAGGTCGAAGTGGGTGACGCCGAGGTCGAACGCGCGGCGGACGATGTCCCGCTGTCGGTCGAACGGGCGGTCGGGGCCGAAGTTGTGCCACAGGCCGAGGGAGATGGCGGGCAGCCGCAGGCCGCTGCGCCCGCTGCGCCGGTAGGTCATGGTGTCGTAGCGGTCGTCCGCGGCGAGATACGTCACGATCATGAGCCTAGTCGCCGTTACCGACAGGCTGCCCGGGAGCGTGACCAAGTGCGCCACCGCGGAGTTGACCCTCACGCCGGTACATCCGAGCGGGGGACACGATGGACGACATCACCGCCATGATCATGGACGACCACGCCGCGTTTCGGCGGGGCTTCGCCCGGCTGGACGACGCCCGCAGCGAGCAGGAGCTGCTGGCGATCTGGGACGCGCTCGCCCTGCACCTGGACATCCACGCGGAGGCCGAGGAGACGATCCTCTACCCGCACCTGGTGCGCCACGGCGACGACGGCGAGGCCGAGACCGCCGACGCGGTAGGCGACCACAACAAGATCCGCGACGCGATCGCCGAGTCGAAGCTGCACCCGGTCGGCTCCGACCAGTGGTGGGCGGCGGTCTGGCGGGCCCGCCGGGAGAACAGCGAGCACCTCGCCGAGGAGGAGGACGAGGCGCTGCCCGACTTCCGTCGGCACGCCGACACCGAGCTGCGGGCCGAGTTGGGCCGGCGGTGGCTGACCTTCTACGGCGAGCACAAGAACGGCCGGGACCTCGCGTTCGGCGACAAGGACCCGGAGCGGTACGTCCGCGAGCACCGCTGACATCTCCCCGTCGCGGGGGATCCGAGCGCCGGCCTCCGACGGGAGAATGAGCCGGTGAGCCCCCGAGCGGCCCTGGCCCCGCTGGTCGCCCCCAGCACCTGGCGACGCGGCGTCTTCCTGCTGCTCGGCGGGGTGCTGGTGCTGCCGTACCTGCTGCTCGTGGTGGCGTTCTCGCAGCTCTTCACGGGTCCCTCGGTGCCCCGGTCGCTGGCGGTCGCCCTGCTCGTGGTGGCCGCGGTGATCGGCGTGGTGCCGCTGCTGCTCGACGGCAGCCGGGCGCTGGAGATCGCCGCCGCCCGGGCGCTGCTCGGCGTGGACCTGCCCGACCCGACGCCCGGGCACCGCGCCGACCGGGAGACCCGGCTGCGCGCCGCGCTCTGGATCGCCACCCACCTGCTCGTCGGCGGGCTGGTGATGTTCGCGCTGCTCAGCGCCGTGCCGATGGCGCTGGCCTTCATCGCCCAGCAGTTCGGCATCGGCGCCGAGCTGATCAGCGAGGAGCGGTTCGGCCCGCTGGACGGTCGGGACTCCGGCTGGCTCACGCTGACCGGGGTGCTGCTGCTGGTCGGTGTGGGCTACGCCGTCGCCGGCCTCGGCGCGCTGGCCGCGTCGATGGCGCCGGTGCTGCTCGGGCCGGCGCCCGCCGAGCGGATCGCCGCGCTGGAGGCCCGCGCCACCCGGCTCGCCGAACGCAACCGCCTGGCCCGGGAACTGCACGACTCGGTCGGCCACGCGCTCACCGTGGCCACCCTCCAGGCCGGGGCGGCCCGGGAGCTGCTGGACACCGACCCGGAGTTCGTCCGTCGGGCGCTGACCGCGATCGAGGAGGCCGGCCGCACCGCCATGGACGAGCTGGACCACGTGCTCGGGCTGCTCCGGGAGCCGGACGCCGGCCGGCCCGCGGTGACGCCGACGCGTACCCTCGCCGACCTGGACCGGCTCGTCGCCGACACCCGCGCGGCCGGCCTCGCGGTGGACGCGCGGCGCGCCGGCGACCCGGCCGCGCTCCCGGCTGCGGTCTCCCGAGAGGGCTACCGGATCGTCCAGGAGGGGCTGACGAACGCGGCCCGGCACGGCCGGGGGCCGGTGCGGCTGCGGCTCGACGTCGGGCCGGACACGCTGGAGCTGGAGCTGGTCAACGAGTTGGTGCCGGCTCCGCGCGGGGCGGTCCTGGCGCGGGGCGGTCGGGGCCTGGACGGAATGCGGGAGCGGGTGCTGCTGCTCGGCGGCGTGCTGACCGCCGGCCCGCGGGGGGACCGGTGGCACGTCCGGGCCCGGCTGCCGTACCAGGGGGCGCGGTGACCGTCGGGGTGCTGATCGTCGACGACGACGAGCTGATCCGGGTGGGCCTGCGGGCGATCATCGACGCCCAGCCGGACCTGCGGGTGCTCGCCGAGGCCGCGGATGGCGCCGAGGTGCTGCCGCTGGTCGCCCGCCACCGGCCCGCGGTGGTGCTCATGGACGTGCGGATGCCCGGGATCGACGGCATCCAGGCCACCCGGCGGCTGCTCGCCGCGTCCGCCGACCCGCCGCGGGTGCTGGTGGTGACCACCTTCGCCAACGACGAGTACGTCTACGACGCGCTGCGCGCCGGCGCCAGCGGCTTCCTCTTGAAGCGGGCCCGGCCGGCGGAGGTGGTGGAGGCGGTGCGCGTGGTCGCCGCCGGCGAGTCCCTGCTCTTCCCGGCCACGATCCGGCAGCTGGTCGGGGCGTACGGCGGGCGCGGCGCCGACCGGCTGCGCGCGGCCCGGCTGACCGAGCGAGAGGCCGAGGTGCTGCGGCTGATGGCCGCCGGACTGTCCAACTCGGAGATCGCCGCGCACCTGGTCCTCGGTGGGGAGACGGTGAAGACGCACGTCGGGAACGTGCTGGCCAAGCTGGGGGTGCGCGACCGCACGCAGGCGGTGATCGCCGCGTACGAGTCCGGCTTCGTCATGCCGTCCGGCTGAGGCCGCCGTCCGGCGCTCGGCTGGGCTCCCCCGGCCCGGGGAGCGGGTTCCCCGGCGTACGGGAGGGTTTGGCGGCCGCACCGGCCGAGGCTGAGGAACATGACAGTCCTCGATGCATCACCTCGGCCGGCGGTCCGCTGGCCGGACCGACTCGCCCCGCTGGCGGCCGGCTGGCTCGGCCTCTGGGGCGTCCTCGCACTGGTCGCCACGCTCACCGGCGACGGCTACCCGTTCGGCGCGAACGACCCGGACGGCGGCGACAACCTCCTCCGACTGATCCCGGTCCGGCTCGGCGCGCCGGTGTTCGCCGCGCTGCTGCTGACCGGGGCGGTGGCCGCGCTGGCCATGAGCCGACCGGCGGTCCGTACGTCCCGCCCGCTGCGGGCACTGCTCGCCGGCTACGGCTGGGCCGTCGCCTTCGTCCTCGCCGTGGTCGTCCCGGACCTCCAGGTTCTGATCATCCTCGGCTACGCCCCGATGCTGATCATCGGTGCGCCCTTCGGTTGGCCGCCGGTCGACTACGCCGAGGTCTTCACCTGGGCACTCTTCGCCCGGTTCGCGGCCGCCGTGGGCGGGCTGCTGCTGGCCGGCGCGGTGCTGATCTGGCTGCGTCGCACCGCGAACGCCTGCGTGGCGTGCGGTCGGGTCGACGCCCGGCGGGGCTGGCGGACCCCGGCCGCCGCCGCCCGCTGGGGTCGGTGGGCCGCCGGCATCGCCGCGATCATCCCCGTCGGGTACGCGCTGACCCGGTTCGCCTGGGCGGTCGGAATCCCGCTCGGCATCTCCCGCTCGTTCCTGACCGAGATGCAGCAGAGCGGCCTGGTCTGGGCGGGTCTGGGGCTCGGCGCCTTCGCCACCGTCGGCGCGGTCCTCACCCTCGGCCTCGTCCAACGCTGGGGCGAGCGCTTTCCCGGCTGGATGCTCGGGCTGGCGGGGCGGCCGGTGCCGGTGCGGCTCGCGGTGGTGCCGGCCACCGTGGTCGCCGTCGCGGTCACCGCGGCCGTCTTCGGGATCATGACCAACCCGGCCTTCTGGGAGTCGGCCGGGGGCGACGGGTTCAGCCTGGCCACCGCGCCGGTGCTGCTCTGGCCGGCCTGGGGGCCGGCGCTGGGCCTCGCCACGTACGCGTACCACCTGCGCCGCCGGGGCGCCTGCCCGCGCTGCGGGCAGGACTGAGGGTGGGAGCGGGGGTACCCGGCAACGTACGGGCACCCCCGCTCCTCGCGAGCTAGCGTGGGCGGGTGACTGCGCCCAACCCGGTTATCCCGGTCCCACCGGCCGACCTGCCCGGCACGCTCGGCGAGCTGAAGGCGGCCGGCCACCGTTACCGCACCGTCAAGCAGGAACTCCGCGACAACCTACTGGCCCGGATGCGCGCCGGCGCCGACCGTTTCCCCGGCATCGTCGGCTACGACGACACCGTGCTGCCCGAGGTCGAGCGGGCGCTGCTCGCCGGACACGACGTGGTGCTGCTCGGCGAACGCGGCCAGGGCAAGACCCGACTGATCCGCTCGCTCGCCACGCTGCTGGACGAGTGGACCCCGGTCATCCCCGGCTCGGCGCTCAACGAGCACCCGCTGCACCCGCTCACCCCGGCCTCCGTCGCCCAGGTCGCCGAGGCCGGCGACGACCTGCCGGTCGGCTGGCTGCACCGGTCGATGCGCTACGGCGAGAAGCTCGCCACCCCCGACACCAGCGTCGGTGACCTGATCGGTGACGTCGACCCGATCCGGATCGCCCAGGGGCGCACCCTCGGCGACCCGGAGACGATCCACTTCGGCCTGGTGCCGCGCACCAACCGGGGCATCTTCGCCGTCAACGAGCTGCCCGACCTCGCCGAGCGGATCCAGGTGGCCCTGCTCAACGTGCTGGAGGAGCGCGACATCCAGGTCCGTGGCTACCAGCTGCGGCTGCCGCTGGACCTGCTGCTGGTGGCCAGCGCCAACCCGGAGGACTACACCAACCGGGGCCGGATCATCACCCCGCTCAAGGACCGGTTCGGCGCGGAGATCCGCACCCACTACCCGGTCGACCTGGACCTGGAGCTGGCCCTGATCCGTCAGGAGGCGGACCTGGTCGCCGAGGTGCCGGAGCACGTTCTGGAGGTGCTGGCCCGGTTCGCCCGGGCGGTGCGGGAGTCACCGTCGGTGGACCCACGCTCCGGCGTCTCCGCCCGGTTCGCCATCGCCGCCGCCGAGACCGTGGCCGCCGCCGCGCTGCGCCGCTCCGGTCTGCTGGCCGCCGGCTCCGCGTCCGATGCCGGCGACCCGGCGGTACGCCCCGAGGCCCCGGTGGCCCGGGTCGGTGACGCGGTGTCGGTGACCTCGACGCTGCGCGGCAAGGTCGAGTTCGAGAGCGGCGAGGAGGGGCGGGAGATCGAGGTCCTGGCCCACCTGCTGCGGACGGCCACCGCCGAGACGTTCCGGGCCCGGCTGGCCGGGCTGGACCTGTCCGGCTTCACCGAGCTCGTCGCCGAGGGGGCGGTGATCGAGACGGGCGAGCTGGTCGGCTCCGCGGACCTGCTGCGCCAGGTCGGCACCGTGCCCGGCCTGGCGAAGGTGCTGGACCGGCTCGGCATGGGCGACGCGCCCACCCCCGAGGAGGCCGCCGCCGGAGTCGAGTTCGTGCTGGAAGGGCTGCACCTGACGCGCCGGCTCGGCAAGGACGTCACCGACACCGGGCGCACCGTCTACGGCGGTCGGGGCTGAGCATGGCCGGCAACCGGTTCCGGTACGGGCAGTGGCGCGGCGGGCCGGACCCGCTGGCACCCCCGTACGACGTGCGTGCGGCGGTCGACGCGGTCGGCTCCGAGGTGCTGGCCGGCGGCAGCCTGCGGGAGGCGCTGCGGGACCTGCTGCGCCGGGGTCCGCAGGGGCGCGGCGGCCTCGACGAGCTGGCCGCCCGCGCCCGGCGGCTGCGCCGGGAGGCGCTGCGCCGGGGCGACCTGGACGGCGCGGTGACCCGGTCCCGTGCCCTGCTCGACCAGGCGCTCGCCGCCGAACGCGACGAGCTGCGCGGCCGGGACGACGACGCGGCGCGGTTCGCCGAGGCGGTGCTGGACAACCTGCCGCGCTCCACCGCCCGGGCCGTGCAGGAGCTGGCCGGCTACGAGTGGGCCAGCGACGAGGCGCGCCGCTCGTACCAGCAGATTCTCGACGGGCTGCGCGACGACGTGCTGGGCCAGCGGTTCGCCGGGCTGCGGGACGCCGTCCGCGCCTCCGCCGACCCGGCGGCCCAGCAGCGGCTGGCCGAGATGATGCGGGACCTGAACGACCTGCTGGCGCGGCACGCCCGCTCGGAGGACACGACGGACGCGTTCGCCGAGTTCATGCGGCGGCACGGCGAGTTCTTCCCGGAGCAGCCGGCGAACGTCGACGAGTTGGTCGACGTGCTGGCGCGGCGGTCGGCGGCCGGTGAGCGGCTGATGCGGTCGCTGTCCGACCGGCAGCGCGAGGAGCTGGCCGGGCTGATGCGGCAGTCGCTGGGTGACCGGCTGGCCGGCGAGCTGGCCACGCTCGACGGTCACCTGCGCGCGCTGCGGCCCGACCTGCGCTGGAACCGGGGCGAGCGGGTGCGGGGCGAGCAGCCGCTCGGTTACGGCGAGGCCGCGGGCGCGCTGGACGAGATCGCCGAGCTGGACGACCTGCTCGACCAGCTCGACCAGGAGCACCCGGGCGCGACCCTGGACGACGTCGACGTGGACGCGGTGGCCCGGACGCTGGGCCGCGACGCTGCCGACGACGTACGCCGGCTGCGGGAGCTGGAACGGGAGCTGCGCCGGCAGGGCTGGGTGAGCCGCGACGCGGACGGCCTGACCCTGAGCCCGAAGGCGCTGCGCCGCCTCGGCGGCACCGCGCTGCGGCGGGTCTTCGCGGACCTCACCGCCGGGCCGCGCGGCCAGCACGACCTGCGCTCGGCGGGCGCCGCCGGCGAGGTGAGCGGCGGGTCCCGACCCTGGGAGTACGGAGACGAGCAGCCGCTGGACGTCGTCCGCACCCTGACCCGGGCGGTGCGCCGCGCCGGGCCGCAGGTGCCGGTGCAGTTGGCGGTCGAGGACTTCGAGGTGGTGGAGACCGAACGGCGGTCGTCGGCGGCGGTGGCGCTCTGCGTCGACCTGTCGTACTCGATGATCTCCCAGGGGCGGTGGGGGCCGATGAAGCAGACGGCGCTCGCCCTGTCGCACCTGATGGCGACCCGGTTCCCGCAGGACGCGTTGCAGATCATCGGGTTCGGCCGGCAGGCCCTGCCGCTGAGCCAGCAGGAGTTGGCCGGCATCGACCCGGACTTCGAGCAGGGCACCAACCTGCAGCACGCCCTGCGGCTGGCGGCCCGGCACCTGCGCCGCCACCCGGACGCCGAGCCGGTGGTCCTGGTGGTCACCGACGGTGAGCCGACCGCCCACCTGGACCCGGACGACGGTGAGCCGCTGTTCCACTGGCCGCCGCTGCCGGAGACGATCGAGGCGACGATCCGGGAGGTCGACCGGCTGGCCCGCTACGGGGCGACGCTGAACCTCTTCATGCTCGGCGACGACCCGGGGCTGCGCCGCTTCGTGGACGCGGTGGCCCGCCGCAGCAAGGGCCGGATGTTCACGCCGGACCCGGACGACCTCGGCGAGTACGTCGTCTCCGACTACCTGCGCTCCCGCCAGTCCCGCCGCTGAAGCCCCACCGCGCGCTCACCCCGCCCGGGCCGCGCCCGGGCCGCGCCCGGTCCGCGTCGATCATGCAGGTGTGGTGCCGGACAGAGGGTGCACGTCCGGGTGAACCGGGCACCACACCTGCATGATCGACGGGGTGGGGCGGGGTTGACTGACTGGGTGGACAGCGGGAGGTTGCGCCAGACGTACGACGAGTTGCTCGCGGAGATCGACGCGGGTGGGTTCGGACCGCCACCCGAGGGCCAGTTGAGCGCCGAGCAGATCGTCGCTCACCTCGCCGCCAACGACGAGCTGATGTGCGAGGCGAGCGAGGCGGTGCTGGCCGGGTCGCCGTTCGCCTACTACGACCTGGAGACGATCCACCGCCCGCAGGTCGACGCGCTGGTCGTCGAGTGCGGCGGGCTGGACGGGGTGGCCGCCCTGTTCCGGGCAACCAGCCAGAAGCTCTGCGCGCTGACCGACCGGCTCGGCCTGGCCGCGGAGACCCCGGTCGAGACACACCTGCGGGAGGGCTACGACCTGAACGTCGACGACTCGCTGCCCTGGGGCCGCACCCTCGACCTGCACACCACCGTCCACCTCCCCAAACACCTGGCCCAACTCCGCCTCCTCCGCCCCTAACCCCCACCCCCACCCCCCTAACCCCCACCCCCACCCCCCCTCGCCCCCACCCCCCACCCCCTGCCCCCGGCCCTCCCGCCCTCTCGTCCCGCGATCTTGCAGTTTCGGCCCCCCGGACGCCCGATCTGCGAGCTTTGTCGGGGCGGGAAGTGCAAGATCGCGAGGGCACCTGGCGGGGCGGGCGGGGCGGGCGGGGTGGGTTAGGGGAGGGGGTGGCGGAAGGTTCGGCGGTAGGTGGACGGGGCGACGCCGAGGCGTACGTGGAGTTGCTGGCGCAGGGCCGACGCGGTGCCGAAGCCGGAACGGCGGGCCACCTGGTCGATGCTCAGGTCGGTGCTCTCCAGCAGCAGTCGGGCGTGCTCGGTGCGCTGCTGGAGCAGCCACTGCGCCGGGCTGAGCCCGGTCTCGGAGCGGAACCGCCGGGTGAAGGTGCGGACGCTCATCCGCGACTGTTCGGCCAGGTCACGCAGGCTGACCTGCTCGTGCAGCCGCTGCCGGGCCCACTCGCGGGCGGTGGCGGTGCTGGTGTCGGCGACCTTCGGCACCGGTCGCTCGATGTACTGGGCCTGCCCGCCCTCCCGCCACGGGGGCACCACGCAGCGCCGGGCCGCCCGGTTGGCGACCTCGGTGCCGTGGTCGGTGCGGATCACGTGCAGGCAGAGGTCGATGCCGGCGGCCACCCCGGCCGAGGTGAGCACCCGGTCGTCGTCGATGAAGAGCACGTCCGGGTCGAGGTCGACGTGGGGGTGCAGGCGGCGGAACCGGTCGGCGTACGCCCAGTGGGTGGTGGCCCGGCGCCCGTCGAGCAGGCCGGCGGCGGCGAGCACGAAGGCGCTGGTGCAGATCGACATGATCCGCGCGCCCCGGTCGTACGCGGCGCGCAGGGCGGCGGCCACCTCCCCGTCCAGCGTCCCGTCGGTCAGCGGGGCCCCCTCGTGGATGCCGGGGACGATCACGGTGTCCGCCGTCTCGATCAACTCCAGCCCGTGGTCGGGGAGGACCTGGTAACCGGCCGTGCTGCGGACCGGCCGGCCGCCCGGGGTGCAGACGTCGACCGTGTAGAGCGACCGGCCGTGGGCGTCCCGGGCGGTGCTGAAGACCTGGGCGGGGGTGCCGAGGTCGAGGCCGACGACGTCGTCGAGGGCGAGGACCGCGATCCGGTGCGGCGAGAAGGTCATGGCCCAATTGTTGCGCATGTTGGCTTCCCGGCCACTCGTCGCGGGGGCCCCGGTTTCCGAGACTCGTACCGTGACCCGTGTACGCCGTCTCCATCCCGCCTGGCTCGTCGCCGCCGTGGCCTTCGTCGCGCTGGTCGGCGCCGCCGGCTTCCGCGCCACCCCGTCGGTGCTGCTGCACCCGCTGCACGCCGAGTTCCGCTGGCCGCTGGCCACCATCTCCGCCGCCGTGTCGGTCAACCTGCTGCTGTACGGCCTGACCGCACCGTTCGCCGCCGCGCTGATGGACCGGTTCGGCATCCGGCGTGTCGTCGCGACCGCGCTGCTGCTGGTGGCCGCCGGCAGCGGACTGACCGTGTTCATGAACGCGAGCTGGCAGCTCATCCTCTGCTGGGGTGTGCTCGTCGGGCTGGGCACCGGCTCGATGGCGCTGGCCTTCGTGGCGACCGTCACCGGCCGCTGGTTCGTCCGGCGCCGGGGCCTGGTAACCGGTGTGCTCACCGCCGGCGGCGCGGCCGGTCAGCTGGTGTTCCTGCCGCTGCTCGCCCTGCTGGTGCGCGACCACGGCTGGCGGACCGCAGCGCTCGTCGTGGCCGGGGCCGCGCTGCTGGTCGTACCGCTGGTGGCCTGGCTGCTGCGCGAGCACCCGGCGGATCTGGGGCTGCCGGCGTACGGCGCCACCGAGGTCCTTCCCGCGCCGGCGCCGGCCGGCGGGGCGGCCTCCCGAGCGCTCGGCGCGCTGGCCCAGGCGGCCCGGACCCGCCCGTTCTGGCTGCTCGCCGGCGGCTTCGCGATCTGCGGTGCCACCACCAACGGCCTGGTCGGCACCCATTTCGTGCCCGCCGCGCACGACCACGGCATGCCGGAGACCACGGCGGCCGGCCTGCTGGCGCTCGTCGGCCTCTTCGACATCGTCGGCACCATCGCCTCCGGCTGGCTCACCGACCGGGTGGACAGCCGCCTGCTCCTGGGCGCCTACTACGCGCTGCGCGGCGCGTCGCTGCTGGTGCTGCCCGGTCTCTTCGCGGACTCCGCGCGGCCGAGCATGCTGGTGTTCATCATCTTCTACGGCCTGGACTGGGTGGCCACCGTGCCGCCGACCGTGGCGCTGTGCCGGGAGTACTTCGGCGACGCCGGAGCGGTCGTCTTCGGCTGGGTCTTCGCCTCGCACCAGCTCGGCGCGGCGCTCGCCGCCACCGGCGCGGGCCTGGTCCGGGACCGCCTCGGCGACTACGCGCTGGCCTGGTACGTGGCCGGCGCGCTGTCGATCGCGGCGGCCGGGCTGTCGCTGTTACTGCGCCGTCGCCGCGCCGGCGGGGTGGAGCCGGTGTCGGTGCTGGTCAGCGCCGGGCCGGTGGCGCGGAAGGCGTGGAGCTACCGCGGCTGAGACGCCTCAGCCGAGGGTCCACTGCTGCTGCCGGACGGCGCCGTCGCACAGTTGCTGCCGCACCGAGTCGCCGGCCTCCGCGCCGTCGTCGTCGGCCTGACCGCACTTGCCGCTGTGGACGGCGACCAGCAGCAGCGGGCCCGTCCCGGTCGGTGCCAGCCGCCACTGCTGGTTGGGCTGGCCGTGGCAGGGGAACTGCTGGAGCCGCGCGCCGTCGTCCGGGCTGCCGCCCTCGACGTCGAGGCACTGCCCGTAGGCCGCGTTGGTCAGCGTCACCACGTCCGCCGTGACGGGGCTGACCACCCACTGCTGCTCCGGGCCGCCCGAGCACGCGGCGAGTTCTGCCTCGGCCTTCTCGCCGTCGCCGTCCAGAGCGAGGCAGAGCCCGGAGGTGACCGCCCGGAGCACGGTGGGGCCGCCGGGCTGCGCGGGGGCGGTGGGCGTCGGCGACGGGGCGCTCGCCGACGGGCTCGGCGAGCCCGTCGTGGCGGTCGGTGTCGGCCCGCCCGCCGCCGGCGACGTCACCGGGCCGGTCGCGGGGGTGTCCACGGCCGCCGGCTTCGTCGGGCCGTCGTCGTCGCGGAACACGCCGGTGGCGAAGAGCACCCCCAGGAGCACGCCGACGAGCCCGACCGCGAGCGCCACCCGCATCAGTGGGTCCCGGGGCGGGCCGGGGCGCGCCGGACGTGGGCTCCCGTAGACGGTGCCGGGTGGGTCGGGCCGGTCGGCCGGGTCGGACATGCGGCCATCCTGACCCATGCCGGTCACCCGGGGCCAGTCGCCACCGCCCGCCGGCCCGGCGGACACCGCTCAGTCGACGACCCGTACGTCCTTCCAGAACGCCACCCGGTCACGGACCATCTCCGCCTCCGGCTTGGGGTCCGGGTAGTACCAGACCGCGTCGGCGCTCGTCCGCCCGTCGTGTTCGAGCGTGTAGTACGACGCGGTGCCCTTCCAGGGGCACACGGTGTGGGTGTCCGACTCGCGGATCAGGTCGTCGCGGAGGGCGGCGCGGGGAAAGTAGTGGTTGCCCTCCACCAGCACGGTGTCGTCGCTCTCGGCGACGACCAGGTCGTTCCAGACGGCTCTCGGCATGCCACCCACGCTATGCCGACGGGCGGCACACGACCACCGGCACCTCGTTTCAGCGGCCCGGCTCGGGGTCGGTGACGTCGGCGACGGTCGCGCCGAGCACCGCCAACGCCGCGTCCGCGTCGACCGCGACGGCCACGCCGTGCTCGCCGGCGCCGAGGGTGATGGTGCGGCCGCGGACCCGCTCGTCGGCCACGACGGGCCAGGCCGTGGTGGCGCCGAACGGGGTGATGGTGCCGCGCTCGTAGCCGGTGACGTCCTTCGCGGTCGCCGCGTCGGGCATCGAGAGGCGGTTCACGCCGAGCAGCGCGCGCAGCTTGGGCCAGGAGATGACCCGCCCGCCGGGGGTCAGGACGAAGAGGTGGTCGTCCGGGCCACGCCGCACGACGATCGTCTTCACCACGTCGGGGATCTCGACGCCGCGCACCGCCGCCGCCTCGGAGAGGCTCGTCACCGGGCCGTGCCGGATCACCCGGTAGGGGAGCCCGGCGGCGTCGAGAGCGGTGATCGCGGCAGACGGCATGCGGGCACGGTAACCCTTCCGGAGCTGGCCGGAAGTGTGAAAAGGCCAACGTGGACAACGGGTGCTTCGGGCAACGAGGAGCGTACAGTGATCACATGTGCGCCGTCCGTGTGGATCATGTACCGGTGGACCACGACAGTGCGGTGGACCTGCTGCGACGGTCGTACGCGGCGGTGCCACCCGGGGAGAAGGTGCGGCTCGCCAAGCGCACCTCCAACCTGTTCCGGCCCCGCGCCGCACCACAGGTCCCCGGCCTGGACGTCAGCGGCCTGACCGGCGTGCTCCGGGTGGACCCGACCGCCCGCACGGCCGACGTGCAGGGCATGTGCACGTACGAGGACCTCGTCGACGCGACCCTGCCGCACGGCCTGATGCCGCTGGTCGTGCCGCAGTTGCGCACGATCACGCTGGGTGGGGCGGTCACCGGTCTGGGCATCGAGTCGACCTCGTTCCGCAACGGGTTGCCGCACGAGTCGGTCACCGAGCTGGACGTGCTCACCGGATCCGGCGAGATCGTCACCGCCCGGCCCGACGGCGACCACGCCGATCTCTACGCGGCCTTCCCCAACTCGCTGGGCAGCCTCGGCTACGCCACCCGGCTGCGCATCGAGCTGCAACCGGTCCGCCGCTACGTGGCGCTGCGCAACATCCGGTTCACCCGGCTGGAGGAGCTGGTCGACGCGATCGCCGAGGTGACCGCGACGCGGGCCTGGGCGGGGATGCCGGTGGACGCGATGGACGGGGTGATGTTCAGCCCCGGCGAGGCATACCTGGTTCTGGCCACCTTCACCGACGAGGTCGAGCGGCCCAGCGACTACACCGGGCAGGACATCTACTACCGGTCCCTGCGCCGGCGCACCCGCGACACCCTGACCACGTACGACTATCTCTGGCGGTGGGACACCGACTGGTTCTGGTGTTCCGCCGCGTTCGGTGTGCAGCACCCGGTGGTCCGCCGGCTCTGGCCGGCGCGGTGGCGGCGCAGCGACGTCTACCACCGGTTGGTCCGGCTGGAGCACCGCTACGGTGTCGCCGCCCGGGTCGACCGCCTGCGCGGCCAGCCCGCCCGCGAGCGGGTCGTGCAGGACGTGGAGATCCCACTGGAGCGGACGGCCGACTTCCTGCGTTGGTTCGCGGGCAACGTCGGGATGGCCCCGGTCTGGCTCTGTCCACTGCGACTGCGTGAGCCGGCGGGCCCCGGCTCGGCCCGGTCCTGGCCGCTGTATCCGCTGCGGCCGGGGCAGGACTACGTCAACATCGGTTTCTGGGGGACCGTGCCGATGGCCGAGGGCGCCGCCGACGGCGACGTCAACCGGTCGATCGAACGCACGGTGTCGGAGCTGGGTGGGCACAAGTCGCTCTACTCCGACGCCTACTACGACCGGGACTCCTTCGACCGGCTCTACGGCGGGGCCACGTGGCGCGCCGTGCGGGACCGGTACGACCCGGAGCACCGGTTCACGGGACTGTACGAGAAGGCGGTAGCACGAGCATGAGCCTGACCGACCGAGACCAGGGGGCGGCGAGCGTCCCCGGCACACCGCCGGCGGGGGGCCGGCGTCCCGTTCCGACCGTGGCGGACGTGGTCCGCACGGTGACGAGCGGCGACCTGCCGGTGCGGATCACCGGCTACGACGGCAGCGCCGTCGGCCCGGCCGACGCCGGGATCACCCTGTCCATCCGGACCGAGCGGGGACTGTCCTACCTGCTCACCGCGCCCGGTGACCTGGGCATGGCCCGCGCCTACGTGAGCGGCGACCTGGCCCTGGAGGGCGTGCACCCGGGCGACCCGTACGAGGCGCTGCGGGTGCTCAAGGACGAGATGACGCTGCGCCTGCCGCCGCTGGCGGACGCGCTGAGCCTGGTGCGCGGGCTGGGCTGGGAGCGGCTGCGTCCGCCGCCGGCCCCGCCGCAGGAGGCGCAGCCGCGGTGGAAGCGGGTCGTGAACGGGATGCGGCACTCCCGCACCCGGGACAGCTCCGCGATCTCGCACCACTACGACGTGTCGAACGCCTTCTACGAGAAGGTGCTGGGCCCGTCGATGACGTACACCTGCGCGGTCTTCCGATCGCCGGAGGACACGCTGGAGCAGGCCCAGGCGTCGAAGTACGACCTGGTCGCCGGCAAGCTGGCGCTCAAGCCCGGGATGCGGCTGCTCGACGTGGGCTGCGGCTGGGGCGGCATGGTCCGGCACGCGGCCCGCGAGTACGGCGTGAAGGCGCTCGGCGTGACCCTGTCGAAGGCGCAGGCCGAGTGGGCGCAGGCGGCGATCGAACGGGAGGGGCTGACCGAGCTGGCGGAGGTGCGACACCTGGACTACCGGGACGCGCCGCGCGAGCAGTTCGACGCCGTCTCCTCGATCGGCCTGACCGAGCACATCGGGGTGCGCAACTACCCGGCCTACTTCGGCTTCCTCCGGGACCGGCTGCGGCCGGGCGGCCGGCTGCTCAACCACTGCATCACCCGCGCGAACAACCGGGCGCCGCACCGCTCCGGCGCGTTCATCGACCGGTACGTCTTCCCGGACGGCGAGCTGGCCGGCCCGGGCCGGTTGATCAGCGAGGTGCACGACGCGGGGTTGGAGGTGCACCACGAGGAGAACCTCCGCCAGCACTACGCGCTGACGCTGGCCGGCTGGTGCCGCAACCTCGTCGACAACTGGGACTTCTGTGTCTCGGAGGTCGGCACGGGCACCGCCCGTGTGTGGGGCCTGTACATGGCGGGTTCCCGGCTGGCGTTCGAGCGCAACGAGATCCAGCTGCACCAGGTGCTGGCGACGCGCAACGAGCCGGACGGGGTCAACGGCTACCCGTTGCGCCCCGACTGGCTGCCCTGATCCGTACCCGTCGCGAGAAAGGCCGCGCGTGACGCGCGGCCTTTCCTCGAACCGATTGACAAACAAGTTTTGTACGTACAAACTGATTTTGCCATGAGAGACGTCCTGTACCTGGAGCAGATCGAGCAGGCCGAGACCCTGCTCAAGCCGCAGCGTGTCGAGATCCTGCGGCAGTTGGCCGAGCCCCGCACCTGCACCGAGGTCGCGGCCCGGCTGGAGCAGACCCCCCAGCGCGTCTACTACCACGTCAAACAGCTGGTCGCGGCCGGTCTCGTCGACCTCGTCGCCGAGCGCAAGGTCCGGGGCATCACCGAGGGCATCTACCAGGCCGCCGCCCGGTCCTACTGGCTCTCGCCCCGGCTGGTGGGGCGCATCGGGCTGCGTCGGGCACGCGACGAGCTGAGCCTCGGCTACCTGCTCGACCTGATGGAGGACGTCCAGGCCGACATCGCCGCGCTCGACCGCGCCGCGCCCGAGCTTCCCTCGGTGGGCGTGTCCGGCGAGATCCGGGTGCCGGCGGAGCAACGCCAGCAGTTCCTGCACGACCTGCAGACCGCTCTGCAGGACCTGTTCACCCGCTACGGCGGCGCCGAGGGAGACGCCTTCAAGCTCGCCGTGGCCTGCTACCCGAAGGGGAACGACCGTGACTGAACCGATGAAGCTGAGCGCCCGTCTGGCGGCCCCGATCGAGGCCGTCCGCAGGGCGGTCACCGACCCCGCCGAGCTGCGCGTGTGGCTGGCCGAACACGCCGAGGTCGAGCTGCCGCGGCGGTACGAGTTCTGGGGCCGTTACACGCCCGACGGCGACGCGCCCCACCAGCGGCTGCTGCACGCCGACGACGACACGGTGCGCTTCGCCTGGCTGCTCGGCGGGGTGGAGACCACCACGGAGTTCCAGCTGAGCGCCGAGGGCCCCGAGGCGACGGTCATCACGGTGAGCCAGAGCCACTTCGACTTCGCCGAGGCGATCAGCGGCACCGGCAGCATCCGGGGCGTGCTCCAGACCTTCTGGAGCCTGTCGATCGCCAACCTCGCTGCCCACCTGGAGGGTCGGGCGCAGCTGCCGAAGGTCGACTTCACCAGCGCGGAGATGCGCGGCGAGCTGCTGATCGACGCGCCGACGGCCAAGGTGTACGAGTCGCTGACCAACTCGGAGCAGGCCACCGCCTGGTTCGGCTACCCGATCGGCATCGAGCCCTGGGTCGGCGGCCGCTATGCGATGGGTGGCTTCGAGGCCGGCTACGCGGCCAAGGTCGTCGACCTCGACCCGGGCCGGAAGCTGTCGGTCGACTGGGGCCCGACCGGGGTGACGACCTGGGAGCTGGCGGAGTCCGGCGGGAAGACCAAGCTCACTTTCGTGCAGAGCGGCTTCGACGAGACCAACCCGCCGTACGCGGCCTGGGCCGGCTCGGTCGCGGGCCTGGGCGAGCTGCGCCGCTACCACGAGATGGCGGACTGGCGGCCGATCTGGATCGCCGAGGAGGTGCCGGGCCTGGAGCCCGCTCCGGCGAGCACTGCCGGCTGAGCCCGGCCGGCCGCCGAGCCGGGGCTCACCGGGGCCACCTGCCACGACCGGGGCCGCCGGCCGGAACCCGGGCCCGATCATCTTCAGACCGAAGCGCCTGACGCCACCGTGCGGTCAGGCGCTTCGGCGTGTCGGGAGGCCGTGCGGCGAGTCGGACATCTCGCCATCCGGCGCGTCCGACCGGGCCACCGGCCCACTGACGGCCGGATCAGGCAAGACGGCACCCATATCTCCTGAACATGGGACAATTTCACCATAGGGCGCGAATCGATCTGCGTACCGGAGAACTCCGTCGGGAGTCCCTTCGGCGCGCAGCGCCCTCGCGCGCCCGCATCCGCCGCGGCTGGCCGAGTCCCGCCGCCGGTTCCGGGCTCGGAATGACATCTGAGAAGGGAGCAGCAGTGATGATGGGACGTACGCGGATCTGGGCCGTGACCGTCGCCGCCGGCGCGGCGGTGGCGGTCGGCGCCATCGGGACCGCCGCGATGGGTGACGGCAAGCACGACTCAGGCGACCAGCGCGAGTCGCACGACCAGCGCGACGGCGACTGGGGCGACTCCGGCGACTCGCGGCACGACAAGGACCGAAAGCTGAACCTGCGGGCGCACCTGAGCGGCTACGAGGAGGACCCGCTCACGATCTCCACCCCGGGCAGCGGCCGGTTCGAGGCGCGGGTCGACGAGAAGCGCCAGGAGATCACCTACCGGCTGAGCTACGAAGACCTGAAGGACGTCCAGCAGGCGCACATCCACTTCGGTGGGCGGCACCAGAGCGGCGGGGTGGCGGTCTTCCTCTGCTCGAACATCAAGGACGGGAAGGGCGGCCCGTCGAAGGACGTCCAGTCCTGCCCGCAGGCCCCGGCCACGATCAAGGGCACCATCAAGCCCGAGGACGTCGTCGGCCCGGCCGACCAGGGCATCGAGCCGAAGGAGTTCGACGAGCTCGTCGACGCGATCGAGGCCGGTGTCACCTACGTCAACGTGCACACCAAGAAGTACCCGAACGGCGAGATCCGCGGCCAGATCAAGGTCGAGGACGAGCGGGACGGCAAGCACGAGGACGAGCGGGACGGCAAGCACGAGGACCGGAACTGGGACGCCAGCGACAGCCGGGCCTGGGAGTCGGACGACGAGGGCCGGCACGAGGACTCCGACTGGGGCTCCGACAAGGGTGACGAGGACTCGCACTGGGGCTCGGGCAAGGGTGACGAGGGCTCGGACTGGGGTTCGGGCAAGGGTGACGAGGGCTCGGACTGGGGTTCCGACAAGGGTGACGAGGGCTCCGACTGGGGCTCGGACAAGGGCGACGAGAAGGGCTCCGACTGGGGTTCCGACAAGGGCGACGAGGGCTCCGACTGGGGCTCGGACAAGGGCGACGAGAAGGGCTCCGACAAGGGCTCTGACAAGGGCGACAAGGGTTCGGAGAAGGGCGACGACCACGACGGTGGCTGGGCCGACGACGAGGCCTGATCCTCCTCGGCATCCGACCGACCCGACGCCCGACCCGTCCCGACGGGTCGGGCGTTCGGCCGTGCCGGACCGGAAGGTGACGAACCGGGCCCGGCGGGGTACTGGCCTCGGATGTTCTTCATCTTCGGGTTCCGCACGAAGGTCGACCGGTCCGGTGTGGCGCAGCAGGTCTGCCGCAACTGCGGCAACTCGGCCGCGCAGGTGGTGACCCGTCGACGGACGTCGTTCACCCTGTTCTTCGTACCGCTGATTCCCGTCCGCACGCGGTACGTGCAGCAGTGCACCTACTGCGGCGCGGAGTACGCCGTCCCGGCGGCCGACGCCCGTCGCGTCGCCGTCGGCTGAGTCCACGGTGGCCCGCTTCCCCCACAACCGCTCCACCGGCCGGTAGTCGCGGACGCACGGCCCGGATACGCCCGACCGGCCAGCCCTCACCTCGGAGCCTGTGATCTCCACCCTGCGCCGCCCGCGTACCCGCCCGCGGCACCTAGGCTCGAAGGCTGCCTTGCGGAGGGGGAGAAGCGTTGCGTAACCACCCGGCCGTCGTGCTGGTCGCCGTCCTGCTGTCCACCGTCTCGCTGCCGATCTCGCTGACCGGCGCGTCGGTCGCGCTGCCGGACATCGGCCGTGACCTCGACGCCGGACTGGCTCCCGTGCAGTGGGTGGTGAACGGGTACAACGCGACCTTCGCCAGCTTCATGCTCGCGAGCGGGGCGCTCGCCGACCTGCTCGGCCGGCGCCGGGTGTTCACGGTCGGAGTGGCGATCTTCGCCGGCTCCGGGCTGCTCGGCGCGGCGGCCAACGACATCGTGCTGCTCAACGCGGCCCGGGCGCTGGCCGGCGTGGGTGCGGCCGCCGCCGCGACCAGCGCCTCCGCGCTGCTGGCCGGGGCCTTCCACGGCCGAGCCCGGGCCCGTGCGTTCAGCCTCTTCGGCACGGCCATCGGCGTCGGCCTGGCGTTCGGCCCCTCGATCGCCGGGCTGCTCGTCGACACCCTCGGGTGGCGGGCGGTGTTCGCCGTGCCGGCCCTGGCCGTGCTCGTGGTGCTCGCCCTGGTCCCGCTGCTGACCGAGTCCCGGGCGCCCGAGGCCGGGCGGATCGACTGGCCGGGCACCGTGACGTTCACCGCCGCGCTGCTGCTGCTGATCTTCGGCTTCGTGCAGGGGCCCGAGTTCGGCTGGTACGACCTGCGGATCGTGGCCGCGTTCGTCGGAGCCGTCGGGCTGCTGGCCCTGTTCGTCCGGGTCGAGCGCCGCCGTGCGGAGCCGATGTTCGACCTCGCCCTGCTGGCCAGCCCGCGTTTCCTGGGTATCTGCCTGGCCGCCGCCACCATCGTCGCCGTGCTGGTGCCGCTGCTGGTCTACCTGCCGTCGTACCTGACGACGGTGGTCGGACTGACGCCCGGCGCGGCCGGCGTCACGCTGATCCTGCTCACCGCCCCGACCCTGGTCCTGCCGCTGCTGACCGGGGTGCTGACCCGGCTGGTCCCGCCCCCGCTGGTGATCGTGGTGTCGGTGGCCGTGGTGGCGGTCGGCGCGGGCTGGGCCACGGTGCTCGGCCCGCACAGCGATACCGGCGCGCTGGCCGGTCCGCTGCTCACCATCGGTGTCGGGGTCGGGCTCTCCATCGGCCTGCTCGACCAGTTGGCGATCGGCAGCGTGGCACCGAGCCGGGCGGCCACCGGGGCCGGCATGATCAATACGGCTCGGCTGGCCAGCGAGACCATCGCCATCGCGGTGGTCGGCGCGGTCCTGGCCAGCACCACCGCCGGCCGGCTCGACGATCCCGGCTTCACCGGCGGACTCCACGCGGTGCTCTGGACGATGGCCGGGGTTGCCCTCCTCGCGGCGCTGGTCGTCACGGTCCTGGTACGTCGGAAGGCGCCGGCACCCCTGGTCGACGCCGGTCGCGTCTGAGCGGGCCGGCGCGGGGCGCGGCGGTGCGTGCGGTGCCGGCATATCCTGACGGATCATGACGAGCAGCGAGCAGCGACTGGCCGCGATCCGGGGCGGCGTGGCACCCCGCCGGCACAACGCCCGGACGATCGCCGCGCTGACCGGCAATCCGGGCTGCACCCGCCGGGCCGTGCTCGACGGGGCCGGGGTGGACAAGCCGCGGTTGGCCGAGCGGATCGGGTTCCCCGCCCGGTTCGGGCAGTCGCGGTTCGCCATCACCCGCGGCAACGCGTTCGAGGCGCAGGTCAAGGCCGATGGTGGGGCCGAGTTGCTGCGGCTGGTCGCCGAGCGGCTGGGCGTCGAGCCCGGTGACCGGGCCGAGTGGACCGACCTGGACGGCGGCGCCGACCTGCCCGACCGGCACGCCCGCTCGCGGGAACTGCTGACCGGCGCCGTGCCGACCGGGTCGGACCAGCCGGCGGCGCTCTTCGACCACCCGCTGCTGGGGCTGGACATCGCCGGCACCCGGGTGAACCTCGAACCGGACCTGGTCGCCGCCCGGCTCGCCGGCCGCTTCCACGTCGTGGAGGTCAAGTCGTTCCCGGTGATCGACGGGCAGGCCGACCCGGCGAAGGTGTCCGCCGCCGCGATCCAGTCCGCCGTCTACGTGCTGGCGATGCGCGACCTGCTCGCCGACGCCGGCCACGACCCGGATCTGGTGTCGCACGAGGTGGTCCTCGTCTGTCCCCGGGACTTCACCAACCAGCCGGTGGCCAGCCTGGTCGACGTGCGCAAACAGCTGCTCGTGCTGCGCCGCCAGCTCGCCCGCACGGCCCGGCTGGACGACCTGCTGGCCGCCGTGCCGGAGGACTTCACCGCCGACCTGACCGCCGACCCGGCGACGCTGGTCGACGCGCTGTCCCGGGTGGCGGCCCGCTACGCGCCGGAGTGCCTGGCCGCGTGCGAGCTGGCGTACTTCTGCCGGCACGAGGCGCGCGGCCACACCGGGGCGTTGGGCCGGCCGGTGCGGGAGGCGCTCGGCGGGGTCGCCACCGTGGCGGAGGTGCTCGCGCTGGCCGACGGCGAGCGGGCCCCCGAGCCGGAGCAGACGGAGGCGGCCGCGCTGCTGCGCGCCGCCGCCCGGTTGCGCGCCGACGCCCTCGGCGTTCCCGCATGAGTACGCTGCGCGCGCTCGCCAAGGCCCGTGCGGTCGCCGCCGGGGTGGCCCAGCCGGTGGCCACGGTCCGGCACCTGCACCTGCACGAGCGGCCGCTGGTGCTGGTGCCGCTGGCGCTCGCGGGCGAGGCGAACGCGCCCCTCGCCGCGCTGGTCGGGTCGACGCCGCACGACGCCCGGTTGCTGGTCGTGCCGCAGCCGCGCAACCGCGACCAGCGGCACGGGTTCACCGCCGAGCTGGCCGCGATCGTGCTGCCCCACCTGGACGCTCACCGGCAGGCGAGCGAGGCGGTGCCGGTGGACCGGGGCCGCGACGTCCGCCACCGGTACGTCGACGCGCCGCAGCTGCTGGTGCCCAACCCGGCGGGGATCACCTTCCTGCGGCTGCTCGGCCGCTCCACCCGGTTCCGCCGGGCCGACGGTGAGCACCCGGTGCACCCGTCGGTGCCGCTGCTCGGGCGGTGGCTGACCTTCTTCGCCGAGCGCGCCGAACACCCCGGGTCGTCGGCGCTGCTGGCGATGACCGACGCGCTGACCCTGCACTGGGCGACCGGGCAGAGCGCCGTGGAGGATCTGCACCTGCCGGCGGTGCTCGGCTGGCTCGACCCGCCGGCCGGGCTCACCGGCGCCGAGGCGGTGGCCCGGGCCGAGGATCCCGCGACGATGCCACCGGCGGGACCGGCCACCGACCCCGACTTCGACAACCACCGGCTCGCGCCGGCCATGGCCGCGTACGCCGAGGCCGACGACGACCCTGTGGCGCGCGTCGAGGCGTACGCGGAGCTGGAACGCCTGCTGCGCGACCAGCTCACGCCCACCTGGGAGCTGATGTGGCGCGGGGTGGGGTTGCTGCGCGGCCTGCCGCCCGGCGCCCGGGTCGAGGGCCGGTGGGCCGGCGACCGGGACGCGTTCACCGCGCACGCGGAGCACGTCGACGCCGGTGGTGGACCGCAGCCACGCCGGGACGGTGCGGTGGCCGCGGCGGTGCGGCTGCACCGGCTGGAGCGGGCGCTGACCTCGTACGCGGTGCAGCGCGCCTACGACGATCCGCTGGTGATGGCGGAGCACCGGCTGACCGGTGAGGCGTTCGTCGGCGAGGTGACGCTGGCCGACCCGAAGCGGGTGGACGACAGCGGCAAGCGGCCGGTGCTGCGTCCCCGGGTCCAGCTGGTCACCACCGAGCCGGTGCTGGTGCCGGTCGGCGCGACACTGCACTCGCCGGCCCGGCCGGGGCAGAAGGCCCGGGTGGTCTTCGTGACTCCGGGGGCGGACGGCAAGACCGAGGTGGTGCTGGAGCTGTCCGGCGGGATGGGCCGGGCCCTGACCGCCCCGCCGGGCAGCGTGCCCGAGGTGGGGGAGCGGCTCTGCTACACGACGCTGTCGGACGCGTTCCTGCCGGCGGGCGCCTTCCCGACCCCGGAGGAGACCCCGTGGACGCACGGCGGCCCACCCGCCGACGAATCGCCTGCTCCGGTCCGGGACAGCTGAGCGATCCGCGGCGCCGGGCCGATGGTCACCTCGGTCGCGGGGCCGTCGCCGACTCGGGCCGATGGGACAGGACGGCGCGGTGCGCCACGGCGAGGGCGTCCTCGGCGGGCGTCTCGATGTCCGGCCGCACTCCGGTGCCCTCCCAGTTGGTGCCGCTGATCGGGTGGACCGGCCGGGCTATCGGGACGGTGACCTCCAGGTGGGCGTGTGCGCGGAAGCCGATTCTCGGGTGCGCGCCGCCGCCGGTCCGCTCGCCCACCACGGTGGCACGGCCCGACTGCTGGAGGTCGTAGGCCAGCTCCTCACCGCCGGAGAAGGTGCGGCGGCTGGTGAGCACGTGGACGGGCTTGTCCGGGGCGTACCGGGGGACGGGCAGGTACGCGGCGCTCCACGACTGGCGGAACGGCTCGCCGGCGCGGTTGTACATGGTGTGCAGCAGGGTTGGCTCCTCGAACAGCCAGCCGCAGATCAGCGCGACCATGTCGGGGCTGCCTCCGACGTTCTCGCGTAGGTCGAGCAGGAGCGCGTCGGTGTCGGCGAGCAGCCGGAGCGCCGCCGTGAGTTGGTCACCGGCGAGCTGCGGCGGGAACAGGTGCGGTTGGATCTCCAGCAGGCCCACGTTGCCGTCGAGGCGCCGCACCTGGGCGATCCCGCCCATGGTGGTGGTGGCGAGTCGAATGATGCGCTCGTCGTCCGGATCCTGGTCGCGGTCGGCCAGTGGCTCGTCGTGGTGCTTGAGCCGCAGGTGGCGATCGCCGTTGAGCGACTGGAGGTCGGCGGTGACCGTGTCGCCGAGGGTCCGCGGGTCCGGTGTGTCGGCGTACCGGCCGGCGGCGAGTTGGTCGGCGAGCAGGACCGACAGCTGACTGGCGACTTCCGGAAACACGTAGTGCTCCTCGACGAGGTTCGCGGTCCGTTCGACGACCGCGGTGATCTCCGCCTGGCGCATGGTGTCTCCTGCCTGTCGGTCCGGCTGTCGGTGGGAGCAGTAGAGCAGGCCGATTGACAAAGCGTCAAGAGAACTAGACGCTTTAGCCGTGCCTACCGACTTGCTCCCCGACCAGCCGCGCGACGAACAGCTGGAGGTCACCAGCGCCGAACAGTTCAAGGCGTTGGGGCACGCGTTCCGCCACCGACTGCTGTTCGCGCTCGGTCAACGGCCGGCCACGATCAGCCAGCTCGCGGCGTCGCTGGGTGCCGCAAAGGGCACGGTGGCGCACCACCTCGGGGTGCTGCGGGATGCCGGCATGGTGCGAGTGGTCCACACCCGTCCCGTGCGCGGTGGCACCGAGCAGTACTACCAGCGCGCCGCCCGGCGGCTCATCGTGTCCCCGGGCCACCCTGGCGCGACCGGCGCCATGTTCGGGGCGATCGCCGAGGAGATCGCCGCCGCCGCCGACGAGCCGCTGCTTCTGCTGCGCCACCTGCGGCTGACCGCCACGCAGGCCGAGCGACTGCGCGCCGCCCTGCTCGACCTCGTGGAGAACGCCGAGGACGCGGGCGCCGACGAGCCGCGCCACGGGATGCTGGTGAGCCTCTACCGGCAGGGCGCGGGGCCGCCGCCCGACCCGGCCGCCGCGCCGTCGTCCTGAGCGGAGCGGCGGCCGGGTTGTCGGGGACGCGACGACCGGTGGGGCACGGATGCGCCCGCTCGGCCCTGGCGGGAGGGTCCGGAGCCTGGCTAGGCTTTCGGGGTTTCGAGGGACCGGTCCGTGCCGTCGAGGTGCCCGCACGAGAGAGAGCCGGAGCGACCGTGTCGCCGCAGGACGTTGAGCAGGGCACCGCAGCGCGGGCCCCGGTGCCGGCCGTCCTCCCGCCGGGTCTCCTCGCGTGGGCGGTCCCGTCGCCGCTGACCGTTTCCACGGCGGTGGAACCGCCCACCGACCACGACTCGTCCGCCGCGGCGCCCGGCCGGCTGGTCCGGCTCGGCCTGGTCGCCGCCGGAGTCGTCGTGCTGCTGGAGGCGTTCTGGCTGGTCGCGTCGCTGCCCGGCGCGGCCCTGGCCAGCGACGTGGGCGCGATGCTCGTCGCCGCCGGCGCGGCGGCCGCCTGCGTGGCCGTGGCCCGCCGGCATCCGGCGGCGCTGCGCCGGTTCTGGCTGCTGCTCGCGGCGACCATGGCGCTGGCCGCGGCCGGGCGTGCACTGTGGGCGGTGCAGCGGCTCAACGGGGGCGAGCTGCCACACACCCCGCTGATCGGGGCGGTCTTCACCGCCGGCATCCTCACCGGCACCGCCGCGCTGCTCTGCTCGATCACCGCGCCGCGCACCACGGTCGGGCGGGCCCGCACCCTCCTGGACGGGGTGATCGTCGGGCTGGCTCTGGTGCCGATCGGCTGGGTGGTGGTCTTCCGCAACGTCGCCGCCGCCGACCTGGCCGATCCGGTCCGGACCCTCGGTCTGCTCTACCCGATGCTCGACCTGATGCAGCTCACCATCCTGGTGGCGGTGGCCGGGCCGGTCCGTCCGATGTGGCGGCCGATGACCCTCATCGCGGCGAGCCTGGGCACCCGGGCGCTGGCCGACACGGCGTACGTGTCGCTGGCCGTGCGCGGCGACTACTTCTCCGGGCACCCCGTCGACGTCGCCTGGCCGCTCAGTTACCTGCTGATCGCCGTGGCCACCCGGTATCCGTCGCCGCGGCGCTGCCCCGAGGAGGACGAGACCGCGGACGTGCCGCTGCCACCGTGGTGGCGGGTGGCGCTGCCGTACCTGCCGGTCGGCGGGGCGATCGTGGCCGTGCTGCTGGCCCGCCAGCCGTCCGGGCAGACCCCGCAACTGATCTTCGGCGGGATGATGACGCTGCTCGCCGCGCTCGCGGTACGGCAGGGGCTGGCCGCCAACGAGAACCTGTGGCTGGTGGTGCGGCTGCGACGGCTCGCGTACACAGACCAGCTCACCGGCCTGCCCAACCGGCTGATGTTCACCCGCCGACTCCGCCGGGCCCTTCGCGACGGTCGTCGGGTGGCCGTGCTCCTGCTCGACCTGGACGGGTTCAAGCAGGTCAACGACCGGTTCGGGCACGCCACCGGCGACACCCTGCTGACCGGGCTGGCCGCCCGCATGCAGAGCGCCGTCGACGACGACGGCATGATCGCGCGGCTGGGTGGGGACGAGTTCGCCGTGCTGGTCGACAGTGGACGGACGGTGTCGCCGGAGCGGCTCGCCGAACGCCTGCTCGCCGCGCTGCAACCCTCCGACGGCGAGGAGGACGCCGGGGTGCATCCGTCGGCCAGCATCGGCATCGCCGTGTACGGCCCGCAGCACGCCACCCACACCGACCTGCTCCGCGACGCCGACATCGCCATGTACGCGGCCAAGGCCGCCGGCAAGTCCGCGTACCGGACGTGCACTCCGCTGCTGCGCGAGTCGGCGGTGTCCCGCGCCGAGCTGATCGCCGACCTGCGCCGGGCGGTCGACGAGCGGCAGCTGCGCCTGGAGTACCAGCCGATCGTGGACGTCACCACGGGCGTGGTGCGCAGCGCCGAGGCGCTGGTGCGCTGGCACCACCCCCGGCTCGGGGTGCTGACCCCGGCGCGTTTCCTGCCGCTGGCCGAGGAGGCCGGGTTGATCCTGCCGATCGACCGGTGGGTGATCCACGAGGCCTGTCGGGCCGCCGCCGCCTGGCGGGTGGTCGCGCCGCAGGTGACGGTCGCGGTGAACATCTCCGCCGGGCACGTACGCCGACCGGACCTGATCGCCACGGTCACCGCCGCGACGGCCGCCGCCGGGCTGGCGCCCCGGGCGCTCACCCTGGAGCTGACCGAGTCGGCGCTGATCGAGGGCAGCGAGGCGGTTCTGGAGCGGCTGGGGCAGCTGCGCGAGCTCGGCATCGGGATCGCCATCGACGACTTCGGCACCGGCTACTCCTCGCTGAGCTACCTGCATCGCATCCCGGCGACCGAGCTGAAGATCGACCGCTCGTTCGTGGCGCGGCTCGACTCGGCGGACGACCGGGCGCACGCGACGGTGGAGATGGTGGCGCGGCTCGCCGGAGCGTTCGACCTGACGGTGGTGGCCGAGGGGGTGGAGACCGACGCGCAGCACGAGGCGGTGGCCGCGATCGGCTGCGCCCACGGCCAGGGCTGGCGGTACGGCCGACCGGTCGGTCGCGAGGCGCTGCTGGCCCGGCTGACGCCGCTCGGCGTCGGCGACTGACCGTCGCCGCCCCTTGTGGCGAAGCGGCCGCCGGATCGGGGCGGCCGGTCGCAGTATTGGCCTTGACCCTCACGCAACGGCAGGCCGGAGCCTGGTTTCCGGAAGGGGGAACCCCATGGCGTACACGGTGGGCCAGGTGGCGAAGGTCGCCGGCGTGACGGTCCGGACGCTGCACCACTACGACGAGATCGGTCTGCTCTCGCCGAGCGGGCGCACCGCGGCCGGCTACCGCCGCTACGACGACGCGGACCTGGAGCGGTTGCAGCTCATCCGCTACTACCGGGAGCTGGGGTTCCCGTTGGAGGAGATCGCCGCGATCCTCGACGATCCGGCGGCCGACCCGGCGGCGCACCTGCGTCGCCAGCACGAGCTGCTGACCGTACGGGTCAAGCGGTTGCAGGAGATGGTCGCGGCGATCGAGTTCGCGATGGAGGCGAGGAAGATGAACATCCGGCTGACCCCGGAGGAGCGGTTCGAGGTGTTCGGGGACTTCGACCCGGACGCGCACGCCGAGGAGGCGGAGCAGCGGTGGGGCGGGACCGACGCGTACCGGGAGTCGACCCGGCGGGCGTCCCGCTACGGCAAGGACGACTGGCTGCGGATCAAGGAGGAGAACGAGGACTGGGGCCGGCGGATCGTCGCGGTCCAGGCGTCCGGCGCGCCGGCGGACGGCCCGGAGGCGATGGAGTTGGCCGAGGAGCACCGGCAGATCATCAGCCGCTGGTTCTACGAGTGCTCGTACGAGATCCACACCGGCCTCGCCGACATGTACCTGGCCGACGAGCGGTTCACCGCGCACTACGAGGCGATGGCGCCCGGCCTGGCCGGATACCTGAGCGAGGCGATCCACGCCAACGCGATCACCCGGGCGTGACCCGGGTCGCCCGGCCGGCGGGCCGCGCCGAGGCGCGGCCCGCCACGGGGGGTCACTCCTCGACGGGACCGACGTCGACGAGGTAGTCGTAGACGGTGCGGGCCAGTCGGCGTACGGTCTCGTCGCCGGTGGCGATCGGGCCGGAGGTCAGGAAGGCCACCGCGACCTGTGCGCCGGGGATGAGGTAGTAGCCGACGTCGTGCGAGGCGTCGGGCAGGTCGCCGGTCTTGTGGGCGACCGGCACGCCGGGCGGCAGCGCGGCCGGGATCTTGGTGTTCAGGGTCTGCTCGGCCATGAAGCCGATCATCAGGTCCCGGGTGGCGGGGGTGAGGATCTGAGCGTCCCACACCGCGCCGAGCAGGGCGACCACGTCGTCCGGGCTGGTGTAGTTCTCCTCGCCGCGCATGGCGGCCTCGGTGTCGAGCATCTTGCGGGCGAGGATGGTCTCGCGCTGGTTCATCGAGTCGATCAGGTCGTTGACCGGCGCGAAGCCGCCGAAGTAGTCGATGAGCACGTTCGCGGCCGTGTTGTCGCTGTACTTGATCATGTATCGGGCGAGTCGGTACAGGGTAACGACCTGCGGGAACGTCTCGTGCTGGAGTTCGCCGGTGCCGTCGACGACCTGGGCCGGGGTGACCAGCACGCCGTCGTCCAGCGACACCTGGCCGCAGTCCACCCGGCGCAGCAGCTCGACCAGGATCCACAGCTTGATCACGCTGGCCGCCTTCGGGCGGAACGTGCTGTTGACCGAGATCTGCTGGTCGCCGTACCGGCCGGAGAGGTCCCGCACGGCCACGCCCGCGGGGTTGGCGGTGGAGGCGTCCACGACCTGGCTCAACTCTCCGGTCAGCGGCAGCAGTCGCCGGCCGGCGGCCGGGTCGGTGGGCGGCTGCGGCTCGGTGACGACCTCGCCGACCAGTCCCTCGGGCTCCTCGCCGGGGCGGGTGACCTCCAGCAGGCCGCGGGTCCGGCCGACCAGCGGGATGCCGTAGGCGTAGGTGGTGCCGTCCACGGTGACCTCGCCGCTGGCCACCCGGCCGCGCACCCGCATCCCGGGGTCGTCGACCCGCCCGGTGTCGCCGTCGCAGGCCCGGTAGCGCACGGTCCGCGCCACGCTGTCGACGGAGAAGACCCCGCCGGGGAAGGCCATCCAGGCCAGGGTGCTGGCCGGCGGTCGGTCCGACCCGGAGTCGGGCCCGCCGTCGCCCCCGTCGGCCACCGCCGGCACGGGGGCCAGCAGCGCCAGCGCGAGGCCCGCGGCGATCACCCGCATCGGCCGTACGCGGAGCGCCGTCCACCGGGAAGATGAGTGCTTCTTGTCGGTTTTCTTCACGTTTGCACGATATGGAGCGGACGGGGCGGCTGGCGCGGCTGGCGACAGTGTCACCCGTGCGGGGGGCGCGGCCGCCGGAAACCGTGCCGGGTTGGCGGCTGCCGGAAATCGTGGCGGGTTGGCGGCCGCCGGAAACCGTCAGACCGGGGGAGTATCACCGAGTCACCGAACGACCACCGGAGGTCCACCTTGATCATCGTTGCCGGCAGCCTCTACGTCGACCCGGACGGGCGGGACGCCTACCTGGCCAGCTGCCTCGACACCGTGCGGCAGGCGCGGTCGGCGCCCGGCTGCGTCGACTTCGCGATCAGCCCCGACCCGATCGAGCCGGGGCGCGTCAACGTCTACGAGCGCTGGGAGTCCGACGAGCGACTGCTCGCCTTCCGGGGCTCGGGGCCGAGCGAGGAGCAGACTGTGGCGATCCGCGGCGCCGAGGTGCACCGCTACCGCATCTCCGCCGTCGAGGCGCCCTGACGGCGACGCCGCGATCACTCTGCGTCCCCGACCTGGGCGGGCTCTCCGGGGCGGGCCGCCGCCGGATCGCGCCCGCCGTCGGTCAGGTGGGCGGCGGGGCGGGCACCGGCTCCGGCGGTAGGCCCGGCGCCAGGCGGCGCAGCGAGGTGAAGGTGGGCACCAGCGCGTCGTACAACTCGGCGAAGAGCGGCAGCAGCGCGGCGTACGTGGCCGCGGCGGCCGCGTCCGGTCGGACGGTCTCCTCGATCCGCACCAGGTCGGCGGCCACGTCGATCGAGGGGATCAGGCCCAGCGCCTGCATGCCGAGCAGCGCGGCCCCGAAGCCGGAGCCCTCCGGTCCGGTCGGGAAGCTCACCGGCATGCCCAGCACGTCGGCGAGCATCTGCCGCCACAGGCCGCTGCGGGCGAACCCGCCGCTGGCCCGGATCTCCCGGACCTCGTTGCCGGCGGCGCGGACCGAGGCCAGCACCAGCGCCAACTGCTGGCAGACCCCCTCCAGGGCGGCGCGGACCAGGTGCTCGCGGCGGTGCCCACGGGTCAGCCCGACGTACGCCCCGCGGGGTAGTGCGCTCCAGTGGGGTGCGCGCTCGTTCAGCAGGTACGGCAGCATGATGAGTCCGCCGGAGCCGACGGGCGCCCGGGCGGCCAGGGCGGTCAGCTCCCGCTCCGCGTGCGCGCCGAGGTCCGGGGCGAGGGCGTCGCCGGCCCAGCGGAGCACGATGCCGCCGTTGTTGATGGCGCCGCCGACGACCCAGCGGCGCTCGGTCAGCGCGTAGCAGAAGACCCCGCCGAGCGGGTCGACGCCGGGGCGCTCCACCATGACCCGCATGGCTCCGCTGGTGCCGATCGAGCAGGCCATCACCCCGGGACGCACCGCACCGAGCCCCAGGTTGGCCAGCGGACCGTCACCGGCGCCGACGACCACCGGGGTGCGGGCCGGCAGGCCGGTGGCGGCGGCGGTCTGCGGCGTGACGCGGGGCAGCACGGCGGTGGTGTCGACGAGCCGGGGGAGCTGACTCTCGCTGATCCCGGCGATCGCCAGGGCCTCGTTGTCCCAGGTGAGTTGGTGGATGTCGAGCAGGCCGCTGGCCGAGGCCAGCGAGTAGTCGGTCACCAGCGTTCCGCAGAGCCGGAGCAGCACCCAGTCCTTGATGCCGACCCAGCGCGCGACGGTCTCGAAGAGCCTCGGCTCCTGCTCGGCGAACCAGAGCAGCTTCGGCAGTGGAGCCATCGGGTGCACCGGGGTGCCGGTGCGGCGGTGCAGGGCCAGCCCGGAGGGGACCGCGCGCAGCCGTTCCGCCTGGCGGCTGGCGCGGGAGTCGGCCCAGGTGATCGACGGGGTGAGCGGGTCGCCACGGCCGTCGAGGCCGATCAGGCTGTGCATCGCCGAGCCGAACGACAGCCCGGCGACGGGTCGGTCCAGTGCGGCCACGGTGGCGCGGATCGACCCGATGACCGCGTCGAGGATGTTCTGCGGGTCCTGCTCGGCGTACCCGGGTTGCGGTTCGTCGAGCCGGTAGCCGGTGGAGTGACCGGCGAGCTGTCGACCGCGCGTGTCGTACGCGACCACCTTGACGCTGGTGGTGCCGATGTCGACGGCGACCACCACGGGGTCGCCGGCCGGGTCGGCCACCACGCTCACCCCCTCGGCCCGGCCCCGCAGGGGCGCGTCACGCGTCTGCGGCTGACGTTACCGAGGTGGCGGGCGCCCCGTCCGCCGATCGCTCGGCGCGTGACCGGCCGCGCCGACGGGGACGAAACGCTAAATGGCAAACAGCGCCGATTAATGCGAATGCGTTACATCGGCCAACTTCCGGGCCCTTTTTTCACGCCGTGCACATTCCAGCCAATGCGACGGATTGGCCAGTCGGGAATGCAGCGGACGCGGCGGGGACCTGCGGCGAAGGCTCGCCGCCATATGCTCCCCGATGGCTCCCTTCCCCTGTCAATAGACGGGCGCCGATTCTGTCCCGCCATGTTCTTCAACCGGGAAGACGGTCAGGGAAAGGACGGCGCCGAGCCGCCGCAGAATTGCGCCCAGCGTCGGGGGGTCACGTGACCGTCGTCGTAGTTCTCGACATCGATGGAATTGTGCGCGAGCAGCAGAGCCTCATGGTCGAGGTGCGGTCCGCGGACGGCCACCTGCCCGCCGCGATGGCCGCGGTGCGACGGGCGTTGCTCGGGCTCGAGGCCACGACCCTCGACGGGATCTCGTCGGGCCCGGCGTTCGTCTCGTCGCCGATCCCCGTGCCCGGCGCGCAACTCCTCGTCGTGGACCTCGGCCGGCTCCCGGCCGAGCAGGTGCTCGGCGTCCCGGAGCTGCTGGTCCGGCACCTGCACGGTGCCGGGGTGCGGGACGCCTCGGTCGCGGTGACCCGGTCCGGCCGCGTCGGCCCCATCGGGGACGTCGGTCCGTCGGCTCGGTGCTACCTGCGGGCGTCGCTCGGCCCGCCGTTCGGCGACGGGTCGGCGGCGTCGCCGTGGCCCCTGCTCGACGTCGCGCTCGACTGGCTGCACGGCACGCGCGGGCCGACCGACCAGTTGAGCGCCCTCGTGCTCGGCCTCCAGGTGCCGCTGACCGCCGAGACGGCCCGCCCGGTCGCCGCCGCCGTGCTCGCCACCCTGCCCACGGCGACCGCGCTGACCGTGCTCGCCGGCGACCTCACCGACCGCCTGGTCGCCGCCACGCTGGGCGTCGACCGCGCGCTACCGGCGGCCACGCTCACCGTCGCGTCGAGCGACCCGGCCCTCGCCGACCTGCCCGGGCGGATGCGCGCGCTGCGCGACCTGCTTCGCGGGCACGCCTCCACGTTGCTCTGGGCCGGGGTGGACGCCGAGCCGGACGGTGAGCGCGTGCTCGCTCCCCAGTGGTCGCAGCGGCCCGCGGTCGACGGGCGGCCGGTCGACCGCCGGCCGGGGGTGGAGCTGCTCGCCGACGTCCTCGTCCCCGACGCGATGTGGTGCCAGATCCTGTCCGCCGGGCACCTCGCACGGCTCGGCGGCCTCCCGCCCGGGGCGATGCCACTGCCCCACGGTCGGGCGGAGCTGACGATCGGCGAGGCGGAGCAGTGGCTACCCGGCCACCCCGACGCCCCCGCGGTCCGGGCGCAGGGCCGCGCCCTGCTGGCCGGTTGCCTGGTCACCGCCGCCCAGGCGCGGCAGATGTCGGCTGCCCGGGCCCGCGGATCCGCGCCTCCCTGTTGACCTGCGCGCCCGACGGGTGGGAGGGCGTCGAACCGATGCGACACGCCCGACGAGCATGATTCGGTGTGGCAATACCGCCCTATCGTCCAACTTGGTCCGCCGATTGGCTATTTCGTCCGCGCTGGCGTGTCCGCGCCGGCCGCCGCCGGAGTTAACACGTGTGACACCCCGGTTGGTGGCCTGCGCGGCGAAGGAGTCGGCGTGGCAAAGACTGATTCGACGGGTTCCACATGGCGGTACCGGTGGGCGCACCGGCAGAACGAGCGTCGACACCGGACGTACCGCAGCGCCGAGGCCGCCTGGCGGCGGCGCGACGACGAACTGCGCCGGCTGCGCGGCCTCGCCGCCGACCTCCAGGGCTCCGCGGCGGCCGGCGCCGGACTTCCGCTGGAGCTGGCACCCGACGAGGTGGTGCTCTGGGTCTGGCCCGCAGCGCAGCTGGTCGAGGTGCGGCACACCGCCGTACTGCCGGCGCCGGACCTCACCGTCCATCCGGAGATCGGGCCACCGCGAACGCGGCGACCCGACGGCATCCGCGTCGCCGACGCCGGGACCGCCGTGATCACCAGCCGCCGTCTCGTGCTGCTCGGCGGTCGCGGCCGGCGCGACTGGGCGTACGGGAAGATGACCGGCCTGGCCCACGACCCGGCGGCGCCGGTCACCCTGATCCAGGTGCTGGACCGTCGCCGCACCTCCGGGCTGATGCTGCCCGCCGACGCGGCGGCTGATTTCCGGTTCCGGCTGACCCTGGCGTTCGCCGACGCCATCGAGCAGCGTGCCACGGTGCTCGACCAGCTCGACGAGCTGATCGCCGAGCACGCCGAGCTGAAGCCGTTCCGGCCGGCGGTCGCGACGCCCGGACAGGCGCGGCTCTCCGCGCTGGTGCCCGGTGGCCGGCGCACGGTGGCGATCGCCGCGGCGCTCGCCCTGCTGGTGCCCGCCGTGCTCATCGAGTCGGGCCCGTCCGATCCCGCCGGCGTGCGCGCCGTGGCGGCCACCCCCGGGGTCAGCCCCAGCGCCGTTCCGGCACTGATCCGACCGGCCACCGCGCCGTCGGCACCCGCGCCGTCCGCGTCGCCCACGCCCAGGAAGCCGAAGCCCACGGCGTCGCCGTCGTCGAGCGCCGAACGGCGGTGCGGCGCCCCGGTCAACCCGATGGGGTACGACTTCTGCGGCGGCTACCGGATCCGCAAGCCCGCCGCCGAGACCTGCGACCACTTCGACTGCGCACAGGAGTTCTGGGCCGGGCGGGGCTACCTGGTGCAGTGCCGCGACGGGGTGGTCAGCCTGACCGGGGGTTCCCGAGAGGCGTGCGCCGGGCACCGCGGGGTGCGCCGAACCGTCTGGACCTGACCGGGAACCGTGCGGTCGAATCGGCCCGTCGCTTCCCCGTGATCCGCTTCATCTCCATCCGATTCCTGCACGAATGATGGTCTTTGTCCTAGATGATGATCGGCATGGAGATCCGCTCCGACGACGGTGCGCGGCTGAGGATCCGGCCGGTCGGCTACCAGCCGGGCGTCGAGCCGCCCGTCGATCCCGACGAGGCGACGGGGTGGGACGACTGGCTGCTCATCGAGGCGGACGCCCGGACCGCCGACGGTCAGGCCTGGTCCCACTGCCAGCCCAGCCTCACCGTGGCCGAGGCCGGGATGCTCACCGACTGGCTGCGCTGGCACGCCGAGGCCGCGGCGGGCCTTGTCGCTCCGTCGGCCGTGCTGCGCTTCGCCGAGCCGAACCTGGCGTTCCACTCCCGCGTCATCCGCCGTCGCCGGGTCGAGCTGACCGTCGAGTTCTCCTCCGAGTCGCTGCCTCCGTGGATGCGGCGTCCGCTGACCGCCGTCTACCGCCTGCCGCTGACCGTCTCGGCCGACCACCTGGCGGTCGCCGCCGAGCACTGGGCTCGGGAGGTCGAGGCATACCCGCAGCGGGTCGTCTCCTGACCTGTCGGGTGCTCGCAGCGCACCGCCCCATCGGCGCGGGCCAATTCTCTCTTATCGGGAAAAAAGGGAAGCGTCTATCCCCGGCGCGTGTCCTGTCACGAACGCGAGCTGTTGTACCGCGTGTGACCATCACCTCACTCGGCACCGCTGCCTCGGCGACCACCCGACACGGCTGGCGGGTCACCTGGGCGGACCGCGAGAACGAGCGGCGGCGCCGCGCCCACCAGACCGAGGTCGACGCGTGGACCCGCCGCGCCGACGAACTGACCCGGCAACGCATCGAGGCGGCGGGCTTCCTCGGCGCCGCCCAGCCCCGCACCGGCCTGCCGGTGGAGCTCGACAGCGACGAACTCGTCTACCGCGTGCTGCCCGCCGCCGAGCTGGTGGAGGCCGTCGCCCGGCACGTGCCGGGGCTGCCCGCGCCCGCGCTCGCCGTCGGCCCGCCCGGCGTCACCGGACGCGCCCTGCCCCGGGGCCTGCGGGTCGTGGATTCCGGCCTCGCCGTGGTCACCAACCACCGCGTCGCCTTCGGGGGCCGCGAGCAGCGGCGCGAGTGGCGCCACGCCGACCTGCTCGGCCCCGCCCACCACCCCGACGCGCCGCTCACCCTGCTGCACACCGCTGCGGCGGCGCGACTCGCCGGGCTGCTCGTACCCGCCACCACCGTCGCGAACACCCGCTTCTACCTGACCCTCGCCGTCGCCGCCGCCCGCGGTGAACGCGCCACCGTCGTTGCCGAACTCGACGCGCTCGCCGAGGCGCACCAGCGCCGCCGGCCCACCCCGCCGCCGCCGGCGCAGCCGCACGAGGCGCCGCTGACCGCCGTACGCCCGGAGCGCCGCGCGGTGGCCGCCACCGTCGTCATGCTGGCGTTCGCCAGCTTCAGCGCCAACGCCGGCGGCGCCGAACAGGACCCGGGGCGCTACGAGATCGGGGCGGAGGTCCTCGACACGCGGGGCCCGTGGGCGATCGGCGCGGTCGTGCCGACCCTGCCGGCCGAGCCGGTCACGCCGGGCGTCGACCTGAGCACGCCCGCCATCGGCCCGGTCCCGGCCGTCTCCCGTGGCGACGCGCCCGCCGGGCCGACGTCTCCCGGAACGCCGGGGGGCACCACGCCGACCGAGCGGGTGGAAACGCCGAATGGGGGCGGCGGATCCGACCCGGGCACGGCTCCCGCACCGGCCCCGACGACTGCGCCGGTCCCCACGACCGCGCCGGCACCGCCGCCGGTGGAGGGCACCACGCCGCCCGCGCCCGCGCCGACCCCCACCACGACGACCGCCCCCGCCCCAGCGCCGAGCAGCCCACCGCCGACCGCCGCGCCCGCCCCGACGAACCCACCGTCGTCCTCGGATCCACGGCTGCTCACGGTCTGCCTCGACCCGATCCAGCTGCCGCTGCTCGACCCGCTGCTCTGCCCCCGCGACTGACGTACCTCCGTCCGGCGCCGGCGCCGGTGCCGGTCGGGCCGTCGGGGGCGTGATCCACTCGGGATCAGCGATATCGCGGTATCCGATCGCCCCGGACACCGCGATATCAGGGAAACGGAGTCGATCACTGCTCGATCCGGCCGGTGGCGGTGGCTCACCCGGTGGCGCCGAAGTCCGGGACGGTCAGCGTGCCGTCCTCGGCGAGCGGAAAGCCCGGGTTCCAGGCGATCTCCCAGATGTGGCCGTCCGGATCGGCGAAGCAGCCGGCGTAGCCGCCGTAGAACGTGTCCCGGGCCGGCCGGGTCACCTGCGCGCCGGCCGCGGCGGCCGTCGCCAGCAGCGCGTCGACCTCGGCCCGGGAGCGGACATTCTGTGCCAGCGTGAGCCCGCCGAAGCCGCCGCCACCCGGATCGTCGACCCCCGCGTCGGCGGCCAGCTTGTCCCGTGCCCACAGCACCAACGCCAACCCGCCGGCCTGGAAGAAGACCGTCTCCTCGACCTCCTGGCCGCGCCAGCCCAGCCGCTCGTAGAACGTGCGCGCCCGGGCCAGGTCGGCGACGCCGAGGGTGACGAGGCTGATCCGCTGCTCCATCAGCCGGTCACACCCGGCCTGTGGCAGACGACCTCGACGCTGTTGCCGTCGAGGTCACGGACCGGGACGGCCAGGTGATCGATCATCGCCGCTCCTTCTCGGGCACGTCGTTCCCCACCCTAGGCGGCGGATGTGACAGGCGTCGGGAACGACGAGCCGGCTTGCCCGACACGCAGTGCTACGACGCCGCCTACTCAGCATCGATGCTATGGGCTGGGGTGGCGTGGAGCTGGAACCAGAGGTCCGAGGATGGCTGGAAGGGCCCTGGAACGCGACGCCGTACGCCTGACGTACTGGATCGCCCCCGACCGCCGGATCATCCTGCTGACCGTCTTCAACAAGACGCGGATGCGGGCGGGGCGGGAGGTCGAGCGGGCCCGCCGGGCGTGGGAACGATGCGTCGAGGAGCGGCACACGGCGCACGAGGGAGGTTGACGGTGAACGATTGCGTCGACTGGAACGACCTGCGCGAGCGGCGGATGGCCGAACCGGGGGCGGCTGAGGCGTACGAGGCCACCCGGATCGCCTTCGAGCTGGGCCAGGAGGTGCGGCACCTGCGGGAGCAGCACGGGTGGAGTCAAAGCCAACTCGCCCGCGTCGCCGGCATGACGCAGTCGGCCGTGGCCCGCTGCGAAGCGGGCGGGACGGTGCGACCCTGCCGGTGCTGGAACGGCTGGCGCGGGCCCTCGACGTGCGGCTGGATGTCAGGTTCGCGCCGAAGTCCGGCGCCGTCTGACCGAGCCGCCTGGGCGCCGGTGGGGAGTGTGCTGGCGTACGCCCACCCTGACCTGCTGTGATGTGCCCGTGGGGGAGTCGGAGGTGCGGCGCACCGTCGAGACGGTGTGGCGGATGGAGGCCGGACGCGTCGTCGCCGGCATCGCGGGGATCGTCCGGGACGTCGGGCTGGCCGAGGAGTTGGCGCAGGACGCCATGGTCGCCGCCCTCGAACAGTGGCCGCGCGACGGCGTACCCGCCAACCCGGGCGCGTGGTTGACGACCGTGGGCAAGCGGCGGGCCGTCGACCTGGTCCGCCGCCAGCAGACCCGCGACCGGGTGGTGGACGCCCTCGGCCGTGACCTCGACGAGCACCACACCCCCGACTTCGACGCCGCCGTCGAGGACCGCATCGAGGACGACCTGCTGCGGCTGATCTTCGTCTCCTGCCACCCGGTGCTCTCCCCGATCGCGCGGGCCGCGCTCACCCTGCGGCTGCTCGGCGGCCTGACCACCGGCGAGATCGCCCGCGCCTTCCTCACCACCGAGTCCACCATCGGGCAACGGATCACCCGGGCCAAGCAGACCCTCGCCGCCGCGAAGGTGCCGTTCGAGGTCCCCGAGCCGGCCGAGCGCGCCGAACGCCTCGGGTCGGTGCTGGAGGTCGTCTACCTGATCTTCAACGAGGGGTACGCGGCCACCGCCGGCGACGACTGGATGCGCCCCGCCCTCGCCCAGGAGGCGCTGCGGCTGGCCCGACAGTTGCAGGCCCTCATGCCGGGCGAACCCGAGGTGCACGGCCTCGCCGCGCTGCTGGAGATCCAGGCGTCGCGGACCCGCGCCCGCACCGGCCCCGACGGGGAGCCGATCCTCCTCAACGACCAGGACCGCAGTCGCTGGGACCGGCTGCTCATCCGCCGCGGCCTCGCCGCCCTCGACCGGGCCCGCACCGACCACCCCGGCCCGTACGCCGTCCAGGCCGAGATCGCCGCCTGCCACGCACGGGCGCGTACGCCGGAGGAGACCGACTGGGCGCGGATCGCGACCCTCTACGTGGAGCTGGCCCGGCTGGTGCCCTCGCCCGTGGTGGAGTTGAACCGCGCGGTCGCCGTCGCTCAGGCCGACGGCCCCGCCGCCGGTCTGGAGCTGGCCCGGAAGCTCGCCGACGAGCCGGCGCTGGCCCAGTACCACCTGCTGCCCAGCGTGCTCGGCGACCTGCTCGCCAAGCTCGGCCGGCACGACGAGGCGCGGCGCGAGTTCGAACGCGCGGCGTCACTGGCCGGCAACGCGCGGGAGCGGGCGCTGCTGCTCGACCGGGCCGCCGCCAGCGACCGGAGCGGCCGCCACCAGCGGTCAGAAAAATCTTGAAACTGGATGTCGGATCCCGGCCGATCCGATCGACGCGTCAGTGAGAGTCACCGAGATCCTGGAGAGGAACACCGAAATGCGCTACATGCTCATGCACAAGCTCGACGAGGACCAGCCCGGCGCCTTCGACCCGAGCCCCGAGTTCATCGAGCGGATGGGTGCCTTCGTCGGCGAGGCCGCCAAGGCCGGCGTCCTCCTCGCCGGTGAGGGCCTGGAGAAGAGCAGCAAGGAGTCGGGCCGGATCACCGCCGAGAAGGGCAAGACCACCATCACCGACGGTCCGTTCACCGAGACCAAGGAGCTCATCGCCGGGTTCGCGCTGATGGAGGTCCGGTCGAAGGACGAGGCGATGGAGTGGGCGAAGCGGTTCGTCGACCTCTTCATCGCGGCCGGCGTTGACGTCGAGGTCGACGTCCGCAAGGTCAACGAGTTTTCGGAGCCGGCCTGACGTACGGCACGTGAGCGGGGCCGGTCCGACCGGACCGGCCCCCGTTCCCGCGGACACTCGCGGCGGCCGGCGGCCAAGTGTCCGAAAAGAGGCGACATGCGACGGTAGTCTGCACAGCGGGTAGCGAAGATCGCCCGACAGAGTGACGGGCGGGTGCCTCTGGGCGGTCCGGGCCCAGACGTCGACGGTGCCGGGCACGGGGGAAGCATGTTCGAGCGGCTGGGCAGATTCGTCGTCGGCAAGGCGTGGTGGGTGATCGCCGGGTGGGTGATCGCGGCAGCCGCGATCATCGCCACCACACCGTCGTTGAGCGACATCACCTCCGCCGACCAGGAGAGCTTCCTGCCCCGCTCGTACGAGTCGGTGCAGGCCACCGAGCTCGGGCAGAGGGCGTTCCCGCAGCAGGCCACCGCGACGGCGACCATCGTGGTCAAGCGCGCCGACGGGCAGAAGCTCACGCCGGCGGACGAGGCCAGGGTGGGTCAGCTCGCCCAGTCGCTCAAGGCCAGGAACATCCCGCACACCTCCGGCTACCTGACCGGCCCGCAGGCCGTGGCGCCTGACAAGTCGGTGCAGATCATCAGCGTCGGGCTCGACGCCCCCACCCCGGACGACCCGGCGCTGCTCGACGCCGTACGCGACCTGCGGTCAGACCTCGGCCCGGAGTTGGCGAACAGTGGGCTCACTGCGGGCGTGGCCGGCGACGTGGCGAGCTTCGTCGACAACGAGGACACCTTCAACCAGGCCTTCGCCGTCGTCGGCATCGCCACCATCATCCTGATCATCGGACTGATCCTGATCATCTTCCGCAGCCCCATCGCCGCGGTGCTGCCCGTGGTGGTCGTCGGCGTCGTCCTGAGCATCACGACGGGTCTCGTCGCCGCCGCCGGCAAGGCCTTCGACCTCAGCGTCAGCCAGGACGTGCAGACGATCCTGCTGATCGTGCTCTTCGGCATCGGCACCGACTACATCCTGTTCCTGCTCTTCCGCTATCGGGAACGGCTGCGCGCCGGCGACGACAAGCGCACCGCGATGATCGTCTCCGTTCAGCGGGTCGGCGAGGTCATCACGTCCGCCGCCGGGGCGGTCATCGTCGCGTTCCTCGTGCTGCTCCTCGCCTCCCTGGGCTTCTTCGGCTCGCTCGGCCCGGCGCTCGCGATCGCCGTCGCCGTCATGCTGGTCACCTCGCTCACCCTCATCCCGGCGGTCGTCTCCCTGCTCGGCCGGTACGTCTTCTGGCCGTCGAAGGCGTGGCAGCGTACGCCCAAGGCGACCCTCTCCCATCGGCTCGGCACCGCCGTCGGCCGCCGGCCCGCCCTCGTCGCGGCGGCCTCCGGCGCCCTGCTGGTCGCGCTCGCCGTCGGCGTGTTCGGCTACAAGGCCGACTACGACTTCAGCGCCGGCTTCCCCCAGGACACCGAGTCGGCGAAGGCCGCGAAGGACCTGCAACGCGGGTTCGCCGCCGGCGCGCTCGCCCCCACCGAGACCTACCTGACCACCACCAACGGGTCGCCGCTGACCGAGCAGCAGGTCACCGACTTCGCGGCGGCCGTGGCGAAAGCCCCCGGAGTGGGCCAGGCGCAGCCCCCGGAACGCAGCACCGACCCGAGCGTGGCCAGAGTCAACCTGCTGCTCGACGAGAACCCCGTCTCCAACGAGGCGATCACCCTCGTGCGCGAGGACCTGCGCGGCGCCGTACACGCGGCGGCCCCACCCGGCACCCGCGCGCTGGTCGGCGGAACCACCGCGATCTTCGCGGACATCAACTCGGCCAACAACCGCGACCTGTCGGTGATCCTGCCCGTCGCGGCCGCCCTGATCGCGCTCATCCTCGCGCTGCTGCTGCGCAGCCTCGTAGCGCCCATCTATCTCGTGATCGCGGTGCTGCTCAACTTCGCCGCCACGCTCGGCGCCACCGTCTACCTCTTCCAGGGCATCCGGGGCGAACCCGGCGTCACCTTCCAGTTGCCGATCATCCTCTACCTCTTCGTGGTGGCGATCGGCACCGACTACAACATCCTGATGATCGCCCGACTACGCGAGGAAGCACGGGCCGGCAACGAGCCACACCAGGCCGCCGCCATCGGCGTCGAACACGCCGGCCCGACCGTCGCGGCAGCCGGACTGATCCTGGCCGGAACGTTCGCGGTGCTGATCCTCGCACCCATCTCGTTCCTCCAGCAGATGGGCTTCGCCGTGGCCATCGGCATCGTCCTGTCGGCGTTCGTCATGTCGATGTTCTTCGTCCCCGCCCTCACCGCGCTCATCGGACACAAGGCATGGTGGCCGGGCCACGGCGACGCGCGGCCCACCACCGGGCGGCACGCCCGAACCGCCGACCTGCCGGGATAGCGGGGGTCGAGGCCGCCCGGAGCAGCGTGGTCGTCCGCGGTGGCGGCCACACGGGCGTACGCTCGGTGCCGTGACGGTAGCGGGGCGTCGATACCGGTACGTCGGCCCGGCCGACGTGCGGGCCTCGGTCGGCGACTCCCCCGAGGGCACGCCCATCCGATCACCGGCCGACCTCGATGCCTATCTGGCGGCCACCGACCCACGCGACCGCGACGAACCGTTGACCTATGTCATTGACCCCGCCGGCACGCTGCGGCTCGCCCCGAGACGCAGCGAACACGTCACCTGCGCCGGCGGCGGCGAGGTCCTCGGCGCGGGGGAGATCGCCTTCGCCGCCGAACCGGACGGCTGGGTGGTGACCGAGGTCAGCAACCAGTCCACCGGCTACTGCCCCGACCCCGCCTCCTGGACGGCGGTGGCCGACGCCCTCGACCGCGCTGGCGTCGACCGTCCGGACGGGTTCACCGCGGCGGTCGTTTTCCGACGCTGCCTCGACTGCGGTGAACGCAACGTCGTCCGCGACGACGACTATGTTTGCGCGCTCTGCGGGGCTGAGCTGCCGGAGGATGTGGAACCTCGGCTGACAGCGCAGCCGTCGACCGTCCAGCGTTCGCCCTGACGATGGAGCCGCACAGTTAGGCGGCGATCGCTCGGGCGGCGGCGTACATGTCGGCGGGCAGCGCGTGCCGCATCCGCCACAGAATCCGCATCGGCCGGTCGCCGGTGTGCGACTCGTACGTCATGGGGCCGGCATAGAGGTAGGCCGGTACACCCAGATCACCGTCGGCGACCTTGGTCTCCCGAACGAACAGGTGCACCGTCGACCCGCGCTCGTCGTGATGGATGTAGCGCTGCCCGGTCGCCGAGGCGGCCGACGTGGTGCTCTGCGACTCCCACTGGAAGAGCGTGTCGGTGATGGCCCGGTCGGCGTACATGGTCGTGGGGGAGTAGTGCGCCTCCGACTTGACCAGGGTGACGAAGAACAGGTCGGCCTGGGCGTCCGGCAGCCACTTCACGCCCTCGCGCAGCGACCCCGGGTTCGGCATCCCGAACGCGGCGCACGCCTCGTTGCGGCTGTACCGGGCATGCACCCGCAGCGGCACCTCCTTGAGGCCGACCGGCTCGGTGACCCGGTGGATGCGGTCCCGCAGCACCTGCGCCACCTGTCGCAGCTCGGCACACCGCGCCGGGTCGGCCCAGAGCCGCGCAAGCCGCTCGTCCCGCGAAGTCAGCGGCGCATTCGGCCCCCACAGGTCGAAGTGCAGCAGGTCCCACAGCCGTCCCGCCTCGGGCCGCTCGCCGCCCGCAACCCGGCCCAGCAGGTCCAGCCGGTCGGGGTCGTCGAGGTGCAGCATCCGCCCGAAGGCCCGGCTCAACTCACGGTCATCCGGCCCCGGCGTCGAGGTGTCCAGGCCGGCGAGCCGGCGCAGCCCAGTCCACCCGCCGACACCCGCCGACCGATAGACCTCCTCGATCTCCAGGCCGCTCTCCCTCAGGTACGCGGCCAAGTCCACGTCGCCGAGCTGCCGCAGATCCGCTACCAGACCCGGCTTCGACGTCGGCAGCGCCGACTTCAGGTTGGTGAGCACGATCTCCTTGGCGACCCGATCCAGCTGGACGTGGCAGCCGCTCGGCAGCGACGGGAAGTCGTCCTCGACCGCCTCCCTCACCGCCCGCCGGCTCACCCCAGTCAGGGCCCGCCAGCGCAGGTCGAAGCGGAAGTTCGCGTGCTGCCCGCCGATGAAGTCGAGCACGGTCAGGCAGGGCTTGTCGTCGTCCAGGCGCAGCCCGCGACCGAGCTGTTGAAGGAAGATGGTCGCGCTCTCCGTGGGCCGCAGCATCAGGATCGTGTCGACCATCGGCAGGTCGACGCCCTCGTTGAACAGGTCGACCGTGAAGAGGACGCGCAGCTTGCCGGCCTTGAAGTCCCGGAGCAGGGCTTGCCGGCCGGCGGGGTGGACCTGCGAGGTCACCGCCGCCGACGGTACGCCGTGCTTGGTGAACCAGTCCGCCATGAACTCGGCGTGCCCGATGCTCACGCAGAAGCCCAACGCACGCATCCGCGACACGTCGATCAGCTCCCGAGCGGCCCGCAGCACCGCCCGCGCCCGCGCGTCGTTGCCGGTGTAGAGGTTGTCCAGCTCCGTCGGGTCGTACCCCTGCCCGCGCTTCCACCGCAGCTGCGACAGGTCCACGTCGTCGTGCAGCCCGAAGTACTGGAATGGCGCCAGTAACTGCCGCTCCAACGCCTCCCACAGGTGCAGCTCCACGGCCGCGCGGCCGTCGAACCAGCGGCGTACGTCGCCGCCGTCGGCCCGGTCGGGGGTCGCCGTCAGTCCCAGCAGGACGCGCGGCCGCAGCCGGTTGAGGAGTCGGGCGTACGTGGGTGCCTCCGCGTGGTGGAACTCGTCCACGATCACCATGTCGTACGCCTCGGGGTCGATCTCCCGCCGGTGCAGCGATTGGATGGAGGCGAAGACGTGCCGCCAGTGCTGCGGCTCGCGGCCACTAACCAGCGTTTCGCCGAAGCTGCCGTCGCCCATCACCTGCCGGAACGTCGACAGGCTCTGCCGCAGGATCTGCTCCTGGTGGGCGACGAAGAGCAGCGAGTCGACCGTGCCCGCACGGTGCAGTCGCCGGTAGTCCAGCGCCGCGACCACGGTCTTGCCGGTGCCGGTGGCCATGACGACGAGGTTCCGGTGCCGGCCGTGGACCTGCCGCTCGGCGTCCAGGTCGGCCAGAATCTCCGCCTGATAGCCGTACGGCCGCACGTCCAGGCTGGCGATCTCGGTGGGCGTCTCGCCGGGGCGCTCCCCGCACAGCGCGTGCCGCAACCGGTCGGCATCCCGGGTCGGCTCGTACGCCTCGAACGCCGGATCGTTCCAGTAGTCCTCGAAGGTCGCGGTGAACGTGTCGATGACGTACGGCTGCTCCAGGTTGGAGATGCGGACGTTCCACTCCACCCCGTCGATCAGAGCGGTCCTCGACAGGTTGGACGAGCCGACGTACGCGGTGCTGGTGCCGTTGCTGCGGCGGAACAGCCACGCCTTCGCGTGCAGCCGGGTGGTCCGGGTCTCGTACGACACCTTGATGTCGGCACCCAGCTCGGCGAGCCGATCGAGGGCCCGCTGATCGGTCGCCCCGAGGTAGGTCGTGGTGATGACGCGGAGCCTGCCGCCCCGGGCGATCAGGTCCCGGATCGCCGGCTCGACCACGCGCAGTCCGTACCACTTGATGAACGCGCAGAGCAGGTCCACCTGGTCCGCGGAGGCCATCTCGTGCGTGACCTCGTGCCCGATGCGCGGCTGATGCTTGCCATTCACCAGGAGCGCCCCGGTGGAGAGCGGGGTCGTGGGCCGTGCCGGAAAGACGGGCTGCGCGGGCGGGATGGGCGGGGCGGCGATCGCGTGCAGGAGGTGCTTGGCGTCGGTGATCTGGTCCTGCTGGGTGGCAGCCTGCGGGCTGAGCGCTCCGATGGCCTCGGCTATCCGGTTTGCCAGGTCGACCTGGCGTCGAAGCCGGTCGTCACCACCGCCGACGGCGTGCAAGGCGCGCTGGGCAAGGGCTGCGACGTGACGGGCGAGGGCGTCGGGCGCGTCGGCGGGGTCGAGGTTGCCGCGCTGGATACGCGCCGCATCCACGGTGTTGAGCCGGTTGGCGAGATCGCTCGTAATGAGGTGCTCGTAGATGCCCCGTTCGAGATCCGTCACCGAGCAACCTCACCCATCCGCGTCACCTCTCGCGTACCCCCATACCTGATGGGCTTGAGGCCCGGTGGCAAAACTTCACGCAGCATTCAACGCGGGTATTAGACCCGCTGACTGTAGGCGGTCGTAGGCCAGCCGGATATGCGGAGCAGTGAAAAGGCGTGCTTTCCGGCCACTCCAATTACGAACTCGCTCGGTCAATTCGTCGAGATCGCTGGTGGGCGGATGCAGCGCGGCCGCGTAATGGACGGTTGCCAGTAGCTCAAGGCTGTAAGGGGCCTCGAAACCGTCGACCAGGCGCGCCAACTGGTCCAACACCTCGAACGGCGTCGAGTCATGGGCGGCGTGCCAGAGTCTGACCGCCTCGGCAGCGCCGACGGTGAGTCGGATCGGCTGAAGCTCCTCGACCCGCGCCGACCGGTCGCCGAAGCCGGTGAGGTAATGCCCCTCCAGCCTGTCCAGGACGTGGTTGAGGTTCTCGGCATACGGGCCGTAGCGGCCGCGATTGAACTGCAGGCGTAGCGGCTGCCCAAGGACCTGCAGGAAGTAGGCGATCTTCTGAATCTCTAGAAGTGTGACGCCGTCGCGCGGTTCGAGTGCGCGTGCCCGTTCCAGGTAACGATCGATGGCCTGCAGTAGGGTGGCCCGTCCGGAGGTCAGCGGAGGCTTCTCGGTCGCTACCGGCATGTCGGCCGGGGCCGGTGCCCCCTCCGGTGGAAAGAGCAGCACTCGCACATCGGGAAGCTCGGCGAAGGCCCGCTCGATAGCCGGCCGCACCTCGTTCCAGTCGAGCCCTCCGTTACCGCAGCCCAGTGCGGGCACAGCCACCGACGTGATCTGCCGTTCGCGTACGACATGTACGAGATCGGTAAGGCCGGCCTCAATGTCCGACAGTCTCGAACCGGCTCGCCAATGGCCCTTGGTGGGGAAGTTGATTACGTATCTGCGAGGGCCGAGGCGGGCCGAGTCGAATACGAACACTCGGCCTAGCCGGACCTCGTTGCTGGCGCACGCGGCTCGATAGGCGGCGTAGTTGGCCGGGTAGGCGCGCTTGAACTGCAGGGCGATGCCCTTGCCCATCACTCCGACCGTGTTGACGGTGTTGACCAGCGCGTCGGCGTCGGCGGTCAGCAGGTTCCCGTGACTCAAGATGATCATTGGCGCACCTCCCGCCGCTCGTAACCGTAGTACCAGTCCGGTCTGACACGAACGTACGGCTCGATCATGCCAGCGTCACGCAGGAGCTGCTTCACCTGTTCTTGCCGTTCGTCCGTCCGTACGGCGTAACCGATGACCAGGTTGAGGGGAAACTCACGATGCACCAGGAACTCGGCAGCCCGCCGGCGCATCCGATCCATGTCCTCGGGGATGTCCTTCCAGACTCTCGCTCGCAGCAACGGCCAGTCGATGAGCGTGGCAAGATCATCGAGGCGAGCCGAGAAGCTTGTGAGTCCTACCGAACAGTTGCCGTCGCTCGCCACCCAGTCGAGCCCGGCGGCGTCAACCCGCTCTACCGAGCTCACGAGGTAGACGAGCGGATCGTCCCCTCCTGGGTAGCAACCCGGCCTTCCGTCACGGTAGTCGCACGCGATGCGATACATCATCGGGGACCGTGGCGCGAGGTAAAACGGCACGTAGTCGGCGACGACGCCGCCCGGCGTACAGGGAACGATCCGTTGCCGCCGGCGCGCCTTGATCTCTGCGGCACCCACGTTCGTTGCCAACTGCGAGCCCACGCCGCTGTCCGAGAACAACTTGCCGGCTTTCAGGACGCCCGGCAGGTTGTCGATGTGCGTGAAGTGCATGATCAGGGTCGGCTCCGGTCGACCGGCGTCGGTCACCATCGATAACGTCTGTCCTAAGAGGCGGATGGATGCGGAGCCGAACGATAGTCAGCGAGTCAGGCACGCGGCGTCCGGGAGAGGCCAACTGTCGCATGCCGGACAGCTTTCCTGTTGGTGTTCGGTGTGTGACCCACTCACGTGATCCTGTGAGCGGTCGGGGGTGTCGATCTCAGGCCGGTCGGGGATGTTGTGTACGTATGGCTAGCTGGTCCGAGCCAAGTGCGCCGCGCGGGAGTGGCTTGGTATGTGATCGGGCTAGAGGTCGTTTATGGCAGTGAGGACGCTGGGCCAGGGTGCCTCTTCCCGGCCGGATTCCTGGAGCTCTCTAGTCCGGGCGGCAAAGGCCACGCGACTCGTGCGAAGTGCATCGATGCTGCGCTTGTATGCAGGGTGAGAGGTCAGGGCTCGCTTGACAAACGGTAGGAGGACTATCGGGAGACCTAAACCCAGCGCCTCATTGAGGATGCCGAGGGCGACGTTGTCGCTGATGCCGAGCGCCCACTTGTTTATCGTGTTGAAGGTCGCTGGCGCGACCACGACGGCATCCGCGCTGGGTAGGGGGTCCGGATCGCCTGGCCGCCGCCACTCGTACCGGACCGGATAGCCGGTTTGCTTGGCCAGGGCATCCCGATCGATCCAGGTCGCCGCTGTCGGCGTGGCGATGATGGCAGACGGTCCAGCCGTCTGCCATCAACAATTGGACGAGCTCGCCGATCTGGAGGGCTGGCGGCGCGGCGCACACGACGAGGTAGAGGATCTTCCCCTCGGTCATGCGACCGGCCCCGGGTGCACGGCCTCCAGCCTCGGCTCCGATGCCGGGGCGAGGCCCTCCTCGAACACGAGGCTGAGCAGTGACCGCCTATGGAGGACGTACTCGGCAGAAGGGTTCACGCCCGTTCTGCCACGAAGACGCCGAGTCCTTGGTGGCCGTACAGCTCGCCTGTCTCGATGAGGATCGTGATGGCTTGGCGCACGGTGGTCGGGCTGCCGACCTCGTACATCTCCGCGAGCGCCTTGGTGGAGGGCAGCTTGTGGCCGGGCGGCCACTCGCCTGAGGCGATGCGCTCTCTGATGTCGGCGATGATCCGCCGGTAGTGCGGCTCGAATTGTCGTGCGGGCATGCGAAGGACTCCCAGCTAGGGCGTGTCCTGCCGATCATGTAATGGTTGATCGTTAACGATGTGCCGGTGGTGCGTCGTGGTGAGCTGACCGATGAGGCGTGGGTGGTGATCGCGCCGCTGCTACCGGAACCTGGCGGAGCTCGGGGGCGGTGGCGGGATCACCGCCAGGTCATCAACGGGATCCTGTGGAAGCTACGCACGGGTGCGCCGTGGCGTGACCTGCCGGAACGCTTCGGGCCGTGGAAGACCTGCCACGAACGGCTGCGCCGCTGGACCGCTGACGGGACGTGGGATCGGATCCTGGCCGCCGCGCAGGTGCATGACGACGGCACACCGGTGCAGTGGACGATCAGCATCGACTCGTCGATCGTGCGGACGCACCAGCATGCCGCTGGCGCCCGCAAAAAGGGGGCTCCCCGACAAGTGCGGCGACGCCTGGTGCGCAAGATGGCGAGGCCATCGGCCGGTCCCGCGGCGGGTTGAGCACGAAGATCCACCTCGCGGTCGACGGACGCGGACGGCCGCTGTCGATCCTGCTCACCCCCGGCCAAGCCGGCGACAACCCGCAGCTCCTGGCGCTGCTGGACGCGATCCGCGTCAACGAGCCCGGGCCGGGTCGGCCCCGCAAGCGACCGGAGGTGCTGATCGCGGACAAGGGCTATGCACATGACTCGACCCGGCGAGCCCTGCGACAACGCGGGATCCGGCACGTCATCCCGGAACGCAGCGACCAGGTCGCTCGCAGGGCCGCCAAGGGCAGCCACGGCGGGCGACCACCGGCCTTCGACAAGGTGATCTACAAGAAGCGCAACGTCGTGGAACGCTGCTTCAACCGGCTCAAGCAGTGGCGTGACCTGGCAACGCGATACGCCAAACGCGCATCCCTCTACCGAGCCGGCCTCGTCCTGATCGCTGCCGTCATCTGGCTCCCATGATCGACAGGACACGCCCTAGGCCCACACATCTGATCACGGGCGCTGGGAGAACTTCAAGGGCAACGTTGACTTTACCAGTAATGCCGTTAAGGTGTGATGACGAGGAAACACCCCAGCTAGGCACTGCGGTGGGCCCCTCGTCGGAGCAGCGTCGCTTGCGCCAGCCGGTCGGTTCGAGCCCGGGCCGGGCGGCGCACTGCTTCGACGCCCCAACCAATCACCACGAGCGCTCAGAGAGCGAGGCCGTCAACAACCCGGCTGAGGGCGTCGGGGCCTACGAGACAGGCCCGGGGCGGGCGCTGGGCTCCGGTTGGTGCGGTCGCGGTCGCACAACCGTCCCCGCCCGTCTCGGTGCCGCGATCGTCAAACGACGCGATCGCAAGAACAACGCGATCAGCAGGAACGAGCGCCGTCGCCGAAGGAACAGGCGCAGTCGTATGAAGGAGGGTCATGGATTCGATCGACGCCATCCTCGGTGACCTGCCGTTGCCGCCGTACGTCACTGCCGAGGACGTTGGCTTCGCCATCAGGGCGGTCACCGTGCACGCCGCCGAGCAGTGGCCCGACGGGCAGCGGTGTCGCAACGACCGCGCCGCCCATCCGTGCCGCCTGCACCGCTGGGGTCGTCGGGTGTTGGACCAGCGTGGGCTCACCGACCGTCAGGTGCAGTTGCTGGTCGCCGAGCAGACGGCACCGCGACCATGATCTACCTGACCGGCGGGCGCCTGCACCCGCACGACCTCCGGTCCGCCGCCTTCGACACCAGGTGGCGCGGCCTCGATCCCGACCAGGTACACGACTACCTCAACCGGGCTGCCGACGAACTGGAACGCCTGCACCGCGAGGTGACCACCGCGAACACCGAGGCCGAGCGCATCCGCCAGGCGCTGCGCCAGTGGCAGTCCCGCTACGGGAGCTGCCAGCATGCGCGCAACAGCAGGTGGCCGCGATGACCGCGCCGCGCTGGGTCATCCACCTGCCGACCACGCTGACCAGCCTCAACGACGCCAACATCCTCGCGGCGGCCCTGCGGGATTCGCTCGGCCACGTCACCGCCATCGACTTTGGCGAGACCACGCTCAGCGAGGAGGACCGTCAGTTCCTGCGTACCCGAGTGTGGTGCGACGCCCGGCTCGACGCTGCCGGCCGTTGCCGGCGGCGCGACGGGCACGCCGGGCCGTGCGCCTCTGTGGACGAGGAGCTGTCTCCGACAGCGGCGACGGGTGGTGCCGGAACGGCACCACCCGTCGCCTGAGCGATCCCCGCTACGCCCCGGGGATCACCACGATCCCGTTGTTGTAGTCGGCCAGCAGCACGTCCTTGTGGCCGTCGCTGTTGATGTCGCCGACCGCGAGGCCCCGGTGCTCGTAGTGGGAGGCGTAGTAGCTGTTGTAGCCGAGCTGCTCCCGGCCGAGGCGGCCGTCGGGGCGCTGGAGCATGACGCCCACCCGGTACCAGCCGCCGTGGGCGATGACCACGTCGAGCCGCGAGTCGCCGTCCATGTCCTCGAGGACGACGGGCTCGGGCATGTCGTACGCGACGTAGACCTGCCACGGGCCGAGCGTCCCGGAGGCGTCGTGGGTCAGCACGGAGACCCGCGGGTCGGGCATGTTGCCGGTGACGGTGACGACCACGTCGGCTCGGCCGTCGCCGGTGACGTCGCCGGTCGCGAACGAGCGGGCGTCGATCTCCTGCCCCTCCGGTACGGGAATGCCGGTGGTGGGGGCGAAGGTGCGTGCCGAGGTCTGCTCGGCGACGATGACGTTGCGGCCGTCGAGGCGGACTAGGTCGAGGCCGGGGCCGCCGGTCACGTCGGCGATTCCCAGCACCGGCCCGGAGAGCGGCGTGGGCACGGCGGTCGGCGCGGTGAACTCGCCGGAGCCGGTGCCGTAGCGCACCAGCACGGACTCGTTGACGGTCGCGACCAGGTCCCCTGTGCCGTCCTGGTCGAGGTCGACGACGTGGACGTCGCCGAGGGACGCGCCGAACGGCAGCGCCACGGGTGCGGCGAGTCCGCCGGTGGACTGCCGGTACAGGTCCAGCCCGTCGCCGGAGGCGACCAGCAGTTCGTTGCGGCCGTCGCCGTCGAGGTCGGCGATGACCGGGACCATGCTGCCGCCGGTCGGCGTCGACGTGGCGTAACGGACGGGCGCGGCGAGCCGGTGCTCGGGCAGCTGGACGTACAGGTAGGCCGAGTGGTTGAGATCCCCGGCGTCCGCCTCGACGCCGGTGGTGAGCACCACGTCGGTGAGCCCGTCGCCGGTGAGGTCGCCGGCCGCGATGGCCGTCTCGGTGGAGCCGACCCGGGCCGCCTCGGACGGGCCGAAGGACACCTCGCCGTACGCCGGGTCGACCTGCAAGGGCAGGTCGGCCGAGGAGCTGCCGCCGTTGTTGGGATTGGTGCCGTAGCCCTCGAAGCGGGCGTAGTAGGTCATCGAGCTGGCCTTCGGGGTGGTCACCGTCGCGGCGTACCCGTGCCAGAGGGTGGCCTGGCCGATGACCTCGCTGCCGGAGAGGAAGACGACCTTGCCCCACGGCTCGGACCCGTCGGCGGTGCGGACCCGCGCGGACAGCGCCACCCACTGGCCCTGCTCGGAGCGGGTCGGGTTGACGGCGATCGTGGTGGTGGTCGGCAGGCCGGTGTACGCGGCGCCGGACGCGAACGGGCCGGCCGCGCCGTTCGCGGTGAGGGCGCGCACCTTGTACTGGTAGTAGTAGCCGTCCGAGCGCCCGGTCTCCCGGAACGACGGCTCGGTGGTCGAGGTGATGAGGCTGTCGCCGTCGATCGGGTGGTGCCGGTAGACCTCGTAGCGGTCCGCGCCGGGCACCGCCGTCCAGGTCAGCTCCATCGTGGACGGACTGCCGGTAAGCCGCAGGCCGTTCGGTGCGGGCAGCACCGGCAGGGTGGTGGCGCTGGCTTGGGGTGACTGGCCGGAGAGCTTGTTCCGGTACTCGGCCAGCACCACGTAGTAGTAGGTGGTGGCCGGGGCGAGACCGGAGTCGAGGAACTCCAGGCTCGTGCTGCTGCCGACCTGCGTGTAGGGGCCGCTGGAGCCGGTGGAGCGCGAGATCCGGTACGACGACGCCTGCGGCGCCGCCTGCCAGCTCACCCGGATCTGGGTGGCTGAGACCGCCGTCGCGCTGGTCGATGGTGGCGGGTAGATCGCCGGCCCCGCCTGGGCGGGTGCCGCGGTCAGTTGGGTCGCCGCGACGAGCGCGGCCACCAGGGCGGTGCCGAACAGTCGTGAGCGGGTGGGTGTGCGCGCCATCGGCGTCCTCCGGTCCCCGTGATGATCAATCCGTTAGTACGGCGTCCGGGCGTCGTTTCGCGTCACACGGTCTTCGGGTCGCACCGATGTCGGCCGGCGAGGATCGGGGAGCGGTAACGCCGTCGACCCTCGACAGCGCCCGAGGAGGGCTGTCGAGGGTCGAGGCCGTGCGGTCCACCCCGGGCGGGGACGCCGGAGAGGGATCGGGGCGGGCCGTCCGCGGGTGGGTCAGCCGGCCCGCAGGGCGGTCGCGGCCTGCGGCCAGGTGTTGTCGTTGGTGACGTCGGCGAGGGTGATCCCCTTCAGGATCTTGGTCATCTCCGCGTCGGAGAGCCGGCCGTCGCTGTCGACCTGGATGGTGGTCCTGCCGTCGGCGCTCCAGGCGTTGCAGAAGCCGTTGCCGCAGCGGGGCTCGCCCGGCGGCGTCTCCCCGTCCTTCAGTGCCTGGTTGGAGTTGCCGTTGGGGCTGACGAAGATCTGGAAGCTGCCGGGCGGGTCCTCGCCCTCGGGCCCGCCGTACGGTGCGGTCAGGCCCGTGGTGGGCAGGGCGGGGGCGGCGAAGATGGCGCCGCCGTAGTTGCCGTCGCCGGCGCTCGCGACGCCGTTCAAGCTGGCGTAGGCATGCTGGCCGACTTCGGCCGCCTGGTAGCCGGCGGGCAGGTAGCCGACGCTGAACGGCACCCGGGCCGGTGCCGGGACGCTGGGCCGCAGCGCGGTCACCAGGGCGTGCAGGTCGGCGGGGTTGAGGTCGGCCGGCTCGGCGAAGGTGTCCGCGACCGCCCAGGCGTTGTCGGTGTACTCCCAGGCGAACGCCCGGTGCACGTTCGCCCCGTAGGTCGGCCCGTCCTGCTCGATCGCCTGGCGTCCGTCGACGGTGAGCCGGTTACCGGCGAACGCGCGGGCGTCGAAGGCGCCGGGGCGGTAGACGGTCAGGTAGGCGTACAGCGATCGCTTCTTCTTGCTCGCCTTCTTGGCCGCGATCGGGTCGAGCGGCGCTTGGCCGGTCGTGTCCGGGTCTGCGGCGCGGTCGTTGGTGACCAGGCCGTCGACGTGCAGCGGCGCGATCTGGTACGCGGTCGACACGACGAGCGGGTCCTTCACGTGCAGCTTGCCGGCGTCGAACCGCTGGAATACGAAGCTGAACGGGTCGTCCGGGAACTCCCAGCCGGTGGCGGGGTTGAGAGCCGAGGTGGCCGCGGCGGGGCGCTCCATGACGGCGGGATTCTCGGCCACGCCGGGCAGCCCGATGCCGGCGGCGGCGACGACACCCGTGACGGCGAACGCGGCGGATGCCGTCGCCCACCCCGCCCGGCGGCGCCGCTGCACCTTCTGTCCGGCGGCCACGATCTCGTCGACCGTGTATCGCGGCGGCGGCGCGTCGGCCGTCGCCGTCTCCACGAGGTCAGGCACGTGCACTGGTCTTCTCCCGTTCTGGTTTGGTGGTGTCGTCACGCTGGTCTGCGGTCAGCACCTCGCGCAGCCGGCTGAGGCCGCGGGAGGTCTGGCTCTTGGCGGTGCCGATGTGCCAGCCGAGGACGCGGGCCGTCTCCTCCAGGCTCATCCCCAGGTAGTGCCGGCACACCACGGCGGCGCGCTGCCGTGGCGAGATGGCCCGCAGGGCCGCCCACACCCGCAGCCGGTCGTCGACCCCCGTCGCCGGGTCGCGCTGCGTCACGTCGGGCAGGCCGTCGCCGGCCGAGTGTTCGCGCCGCCAGGGGCGGCGCTTCTCGTCGATGGCGGCGCGGACCACCATGGTTCTCGCGTACAGGTCGGGTCGCTCCAGTCGCCGCCACCGCGGGTACAGCTTCGCGAGCGCCGTCGCCGTCGCGTCCTCCGCCGCGTGCCAGTCGCCGCAGGTGACGTACGCGAGTCTGCGCAGCACCGGCATCTGGACGGCGACGAACTCCCGGAAGGCTTCCTCGTCCTCGGCTTTCACGGCGGTAGAACGGGGCGGACCCCAGGGAATGTTGCCGCCGGTGGCGAACTTTCTGCTCCGCCCCTGCGAGGAGCGCCCGGTTCCCCCGGCTTAGGGCGCCATTCGCCGAACTGTCAGGCGCAGTCGGTTATGTGGTTCCTTCGCGCCGCAAGGGTCGGAGCATGACTGTTTCCACTCCTGGCCGGTCCGCGCTGCGCCGCGCCGGCGCGCTCGCCGCCGCTGCCGCCCTGGCCGCGGTCACCCTCGGTGTCGCACCGGGGGCCCACGCCGCCGAGGCCGCCGGCGCCGCCCTGCCGCTCGGCGACACCGACCTGACCGAGGTGCGCACCAGCAGCACGCTGGCCACCGGCGTCACCCTCACCCGGATCGTGCGCGGCACCGAGCCGGCGCCGGCCGACCAGATCAACACCACCACCCGTGGTCCGTGGGTGGTCAACGTCCTGACCATCGACCCGCGCCAGGCGAAGGGCCACCTGAAGGCGACGTACGGCCCGAACCTCAGCCAGGTCGAGAAGACCACCGAGCTGGTACGCGCCTCCGGCGCCCTGGCCGGCGTCAACGCCTCCTTCTTCACGTTCACCGCCAGCCAGCAGTACCCGGGTGACCCGGTGGGTCTGGGCCTGTTCGGCGGGAAGCTGCTCAGCGAGCCCACCACCGACGCGGCCGAGGTGAACTTCCTCGTCGACGCCAACACCAACCGGGCGACGGCGGGCAAGTTGACGTGGTCGGGCAGCGTACGGAACCGGCAGACCGGGGCCACCCTGCCGCTGGAGTTCGTCAACCACCCGCCGGTCGTCCCCGCCGAGTGCGCCGCCGTCTCCGACCAGACCCAGTGCGGCGTGCCGGGCGACGTCACGCGGTTCACGCCGGAGTTCGCGGCTGCCACCCCGTCCGGTGCCGGTGTCGAAGTGGTGCTCGACCGGCTCGGCTGCGTGGTGCGTACGTCGACCAGCCGGGGCACCGCGCTTGCCGCCGGCCAGACCTCGCTCCAGGCGACCGGCCGGGACGCGACCGCCCTGCTGGCCGTGGTGAGTGGTGGCTGTGTGGATAACCGGTCGACCCTGGTCGACGCGGAGGGCAGGCGGTTCCCGGTGCGGCCCGGTCTGTTCGGTGTGAACGGCCGCTACCGGCTGACCGCGAACGGGCAGGTCGTCGTGCCCGAGGGTGCCCCCGGTGACAGCTTCTTCGCCCGCAACCCGCGTACGGTCGCCGGCACGACGCGGGACGGGAAGATCGTGCTCGCCACCATCGACGGCCGGCAGACCACCAGCGTCGGCACGACCCTGGCCGAGACGGCGGCCGTCGCGCAGGCGCTGGGCCTGCGCGACGCGGTGAACCTGGACGGCGGCGGCTCCACCGCCATGGCCGTCGACGGCGCCCTGGTCAACCACCCGAGCGGCACCGAGCGTGCCGTCGGCGACGCGCTCGTCTTCGTGCCCGGCCGGTACCGCGACGACCACTGACCCTCCGCGGGACACGTGGTACGGCCGGTCGACTGACCGGCCGTACCACCATCGGACCGGTCGGGTCTCAGCGCCGCGGGGGTGCTCCGGACACCTGGCGGCGCAGGTGGACGGCGAGCAGGGTCAGCCAGAGCAGGCCGGCGACGATGGCGACCCGCTGGTAGAGCCCGGCGAGGTCGACCAGGCCGGCGCTCTGCGCGAAGCCGACCCCGGCGAGGACGAAGCCGGCCAGGAAGACGAGTCCGGTGAGGGCCGAGTAGATCGCCCAACCGCGCCGTCGCTGCCCGGCGAACCTGCGGGTGAGGACGAAGAACGCGGCGGTCAACGCCGGGAACGCGATCAGCGCGGCGCCGTCGTGCAGCAGGCCGCTGGTGGTGTACGCGGCGGGCGCGTCCGGGGTGCCGGGTGGATAGCCGCTGACCGGGTCGGTGGTAAAGGCGCCGGCGACGAGCAGGCCGACCGCCCAGACGCCGATGAGCAGCGGTCCCCAGGTCGACGCCCGGCCCGGCCGCAGCGCCCGTCGTGCCCCGACGGCGAAGAGCAGGGTGAGCAGGCCGCACACGAGGAAGTTGACCGTCTGCGTCCAGCCGTGGTCGCCGAGGGCGAGCGAGCTGACCGGGTGCCGCAGCGGGTCGTAGTCGTCGCGGGTGGTGCCGTCGACGAGGAACGTCAGGACGAAGAGCGGGCCGGCGACGACGCCGCAGAGCAGAAGTGCCCTCGTCCGGTCGGGTCGCGGGGCGGGTGGGGTGGCGGCGGGCAGGAGAGTGCTGGTCGTGGTCATCGCCGGGCTCCTTCCCGTGGTGATTCGGCTGGCGCGGCCCCGACGGGTCGGCTCAGCCGAATCGCCTTCGGTCGATGCTCTGCCGTGGTTGTCAACTTACATTGACGCGACAAGCGTGTCAACTGAGGTTGACAGACCTCTGTCGGCGCGTCGGGTCATCGGCCATACCGTCGTCTGACGGCGCCTGACAGGCCCTACCAGCACCTGACAGCACCTGACAGCACCTGACAGGGACTGACACCGCCACATCGACGTTTCGCCCAACGGCGATCGTGGCACCGCGCGGCGCACGTTGGCCCAGCGTCACCAACGGCGATGAGCGGCTCTCCGGCGGGCGAGTGGTCGGCGGCGACCAGATCGTCCGGCGCGCGGCCGCGCCACGCCGGGCCTGAGACATGACGTGGTTACTGGGGCGCCCGGCCCTTCCCTGTCAGGCGCGAGCCCCGGTGCGCGCGGGGGCTCGGTGGGGTACGGCATTGGGGGCTCGTTTGGGGGTGTTCGCGAGACGGGCCCCCAAACGAGCCTGTTCAACCTGCCCTGTCAGGTGGGTGGCCTGCGCAAACAGTGCCGGGCGGGGGTGGCGCGGCATGATCGACTTTTCCCGACTCCCTTACGGGTTTCTCTCTCCACGGGTCGGTGAGAGCGCGGCGGGTGGTCAGGCGCTCATCGGCCCGGGGGTTGGTAAATGGCCTGCTGCCGGGCCGCCTCGTCGACCTCCGCACCGGTCAGCACCGGCACGACCCGGGTGTCGACACCGCCGGACGCCCGGATCGCGATGGCCAGCCCGGCCGCCGTGCGATGGTCCGCCAGCTCGCACAGCACGTACGTGTCGTGGTCGCCGAACCCGAAGTACATCGACTCCATCCGCCCGCCGGCGGCCTCCACCAGCTTCCGGACCGCCTCGACCCGTTTCGTGCCGCCGTCCTTGACCAGCCCCTTGACCCCATCGATCGTGTAGGTCGACTTGAGCAGGAACATCGCCACCTCGACGTCACCCCCCCCGGATGGTGCGGCAGCCGGCGTGCCGGCACGGACGCCGTGGCGTACCCGTCCGGCAGGGTCCTAGTCGTCGAGCCGCCGGTCAGGTCGCGGAAACGCGAGGAGCCCCGCCCGGTGGTCGGGCGAGGCTCCTCGCGTTGCTGGACCGGTCGGTCAGTGACGGCCGACGAAGATGCCGATGCCGTTGGCGACCGCGCGCTCCGCACCGTCGGACGGGTTGTTGCGGGCGGTGGCGGCCGCCTGGCCCGGCTCCCGCACCGCGACGGTGGTCGAGCCGCCGCCGTCCAGGTTCACCGCCGCGTCCGCACCGAACGCGCGCATCAGATCGGCCAGCTCGGCGATCGTGAAGCCCGCGCTGGCGGGGGCGCGACCGGCCAGCGCGACGAGGTACACGGTCGTCCCGTCGGGGCTGACACCGGCCGCGCTGCGCACGGCGGCGGTCTTCGTGTCCAGGCCGGCGAGAGGCTGCCCGTCCCGCAGGATCGGGGCGCCGCCGACCGCGAACGTCAGCTTCGGCTTGCCGACCGAGACGAGCTTCTCGTCCACCCGGACCCGGTCGCCGACGACCAGGTCGTCGAGCGCGTCGGCGCCGCCCTCGCGGCCCACCAGCACCTGGGTGTCGTCGGGGATGGCGCCCGCGCCCGGCGTCGGGCTGACCGAGGTCACCACGCCATCGCGGACGGTCACCTCGTACGTGTGGGTGCTGCACGGGTCGTTGCGGCTCGTGTCGCTGCCGCAGGTCGATCGGACCCGGGAGGCGGTGCCCCACGCGGAGGTGAAGACACCGACGCCGCCGACGGGCAGCGCGTACTGGTTGAGGCCGCCGAGGGGGATCGTGCCCTTGGCGCTGCGCACCTCGCCGGCCAGGGTCAGCGTGTCCACGCGTGCCTTGCCGTTCACGCCCACACCGAACACGTCGCGGGTCGAGGTGCCGGGGGCCAGCCCTGGGCCGAAGCGCTGCGCGTTCGGCACGGCGAACTTCAACTCCTCGCCGTCGGCGATCTCCGGGCCCGACGCCGAGCCGGTCGGGGCGACCCCGGCGTGGGTCTCGCTGATGTTGAAGAAGTCGCCGTTCACGCCCGCGATCGCACCCTGGGCGTTCGTCATGGCCGAGACCACCTCGCGTTGGGCGATGCTGTCGGGGTGCAGCAGGTCGAGGGAGACCTTGTTCTTCCGCAGGTCGGCGGTGAGCAGGTACCCGACGGTGACGCCGCGCGGCGTGGTCACCTGGAACGAGCCGTACGTGACGCCTGGGGCCAGCTCCTCCGTGGAGATGACGGTGATCGGGGAGTCCGTCGTGGACGCGGACGTCGCGGTCCCGGTGGCGGCCTGGGCGGTGCCGGTGGGCGTCGCGAGGGTGCTCAGCCCCGCGGCGAGCAGCAGCGCCAGAGTCGGGCGCACGAGGTGGGATGACCTCATCGCCGCTCCTTTCTCCGTGCGACCCCGAGCGGTGCCCGGGGGTCGGCCCGACCGGGAGAGCGGCCGGACCAGCGAAAAGGTTCCCGGGCAGCCGATCACGCGAGGGTGAACGACCGAGATGATCAAGCTGAACGAGCAGTGCCGACCGGTCGTCGGCCGCGCGTCCGCGCCGGCCACATCAGAAGTGGCGGGGGCCCAGGCGGGGGACGATGGCCAGGGCCAGGAGCACCGTGCTCGCGACCGCACCGACGCCGATCGGCGGCAGCCGCTGCAGCAGCGGTGCCGCGGCGACCAGCACCAACGCGCCTGCCGGCAGCCGCCACAGCGTCGTGCGGAACAGCTCGAAGGCGTACAGGGTTCGTCCGGCCAGGAAGACCACCGGGCCCGCGACCATGAGGGCCAGCTCCTCGCGCGTCGTCTCGTTCGTGGCCCCGACGACGATCGTCTCGCCGCCCGCGGCGGTCAGCACGACGCCCGCCACCATGATCAGGTGTGTGTACGCCACGACCAGGGCCTGGCGCCCGGGGTTGGTCGACCGCTCCAGCCCGACCGCGAGGTCCTCGGCGCCGTACGCCACGTAGATGCGCCACATGGCCACCGCGTTCGCGAAGAGCAGGAGCAGCCCGGCCCCCGCCGTGGAGACGAAGCCACCCGCGGTGAACTTGAGCGCGCCGACCAGCAGGATCTCACCGAGCGCGACGATGAACATCTGCCGGTAACGCTCCGAGATGTGCTCGCCGATGATCCGCAGCTCCCGGGCGGCGATGCGGCCGAGCTTCGGCACCCAGTAGCCGAACAGCCCGGCCAGGTAGTCCAGCGTGATCGCCACCGCCCAGACCGCCAGCCGGGCGGGGGCGGGCAGGAACGCGCCGCCCAGCCAGAGCAGGCCGGTCGCGCTGAACCAGATGAGCACCCGCAGCGGACGTACGCGCAGCTCGTGGCCGCGTAACGCGGTCACGAGGAGCAGGCCGCGGAACAGGTGCAGACCGACGTACGCCCCGGCGAAGGCGAGACCGTCCAGGCCCTCGAACGCCCGCACGGACGCCATCGCCATGAGGTAGCCGCTGAGCAGGACGCCGACGACGATGAGCTGGACCAACCCCTGCTCCGGGTCGTACCAGTCCGTCGTGTACGCCGTGACGGTCCACACCCACCAGACGGCGGCGAGCAGGACCAGCGTCTGCAGGGCGTTCACCAGGCTGAAGTCGTCGAGCAGGCGCAGGGACAGCCGGGACAGCGCGACGATGAGCCCGAGGTCGAAGAGGAGCTCCAGGAAGGAGATCCGCGGGTGGTCCTCGCGAGGCCGCAGCACCCACCCCGCCCGATCCCGCGCCACGTGCCTCCCGTTTCATCCGGTTGATACCTGTTTCGTATCACGCAGGGATGGGAGCACGCGACCAACTCGGGGAAGAGAACCCGCTGGACTCCGGACGTGCTCAGGGGGCCGACCGGTCGCGGGCCGACCCACGTCGGTGGCGGGCCCTGCGGTGCGCGTACGCGATGAGCCGCTCGACCTCGGCGAGGCTGCGCGGACCCGGGTTGAGCACCGACGCCCAACCCGCCGAGCCGTAGAGCGGGTTGGGCAGCAGTTCGTCGAGCACCGCGAAGTCGATCGAGGCGCGGTGGTCCGCGAACCGTGCCGGCGGGTAGCCGACGACGCGCTCGAACTCGCGCCGCCCGAGGTCCAGGTTCAGCCGGAAGACGCCCGGCCGGTGCAGCCGGGACTCCTCGTCGTAGCCGGTCATGTCGCTCTCGCCGAGGGTGGCGAACGGCAGCCGGCGGTCTGGACCGACGTAGAAGAACCGCCAGCCCCACGCCACCTCGGGGGCCCCGGACGCCTCGTCGGCCACCACCACGGCGACGTCGGGCAGCGCGCGGATTCGCTCGGCGAAGTCGTCGGCGGTCGGTGGCGGGGGTGCGGTGTCGAAAGCCATGGCCTCAACCGTATCGTTGAACGAGCGTTTGATACTTCTGTCGAGGCCCGCCCGGAGGAGTCCAGCTGAACCCTCAAACCGGAGGACGTGCCTACCGCCCGGTGGACCTCGCCCGCGAGCACGGCATCTCCACCCAGGCCGTCCGCAACTACGAGCGCGACGGCGTCCTGCCGGCCGCCGCCCGCACCTCCAGCGGCTACCGCACCTACACGGACCTGCACGCCGCGGCGCTGCGCGCGTACCTGGCGCTCGTCCCCGCGTACGGCTACGGGGTGGCCGCCGAGATCATGCGGGCGGCGACCCGCGGCGAGGTCGACGCCGCGCTGCGTGCCGTCGACCACGGGCACGTGCAACTGCTAAGCGACCGGGAGACCCTCGACGCCGTCGAGACGACGATCGGCGTGCTCACCACGGCGCCGCCCCGAGACCGACCCGACCGGCCGCTGACCGTCGGCGCCCTCGCCCACCGGCTCGCCGTGACGCCCGCGACGCTGCGCAAGTGGGAACGGGCCGGCGTGCTCACCCCCGCCCGCGACCGGGTGAGCCGGCAACGCCTCTACGGCCCGGACGACGTACGCGACGCCGAACTGGCCCACCTGCTGCGTCGGGGCGGCTACCTGCTCGACCACATCGCGACCGTCATGGCGCAGGTCCGCGCCGCGCAAGGTCCCGGGCCACTGGCCGAGTCTCTCGACGCGTGGCGGCAGCGGCTCGCCGCCCGCGGTCGCGCGATGCTCACGGCCGGCGGTCACCTCGCCGCCTACCTGACGGCAACCGGCCGCTGACCCGGCGGCGGTGTCGGCGGGTGCCGGTAGGGTGCCGGCAGCGAGGGCACCTCGACGCGGCGCTCGCGGACCGGTGGGAGGTGGAGGGCGCGTGCTGGCTGGGCTGGAGTTGCCGCCCGCGGTCGAGGCCGAACGGGTCATCGCCGCCGTGCTCGCCGACGTGCGGTCCGGCGACCATCGCGGTGTCGTCGTCGACTCGCCCCCCGGCGCCGGCAAGTCGACCCTGGTCGTCCGCGCCGCCGTCGAACTGGCCGCCGCCGACGAGCCGCTCATCATCGTCGCGCAGACCAACGAGCAGGTCGACGACCTCATCGACCGCCTCGCCCGCAAGGCACCCGAGCTGGCCATCGGCCGGCTCTCCGCCGCCGACTACCAGCCGTCCGAGCGGGTCCGGGGCCACGCCACGGTCCGGGTCGCCGCGAAGGTCGCCGACCTTCGCGGCGCGGCTGTCCTCGTCGGCACGGCCGCGAAGTGGGCCACGGTGACCGAGGGCTCCTGGCCGTGGGCGATCGTGGACGAGGCGTACCAGATGCGCTCCGACGCCCTGCTGCGCGTGGCCGGCAGATTCGAACGGGCCCTGTTCGTCGGCGACCCGGGGCAGCTCGACCCGTTCTCCACCGTCGACACGGCACGCTGGACGGGCCTGGCGTGGGATCCGATGCAGTCGGCCGTGGCGGTGCTGCTGCGGCACAACCCCGAGCTTCCCGTCCACCGGTTGCCGGTGTCGTGGCGGCTGCCCGCGTCGGCCGCGCCGCTGGTCGCGGCGGCCTTCTACCCGTTCACCGGCTTCCGGGCGGGCACCGGGCCGACCGAGCGGGCGCTGACGCTGACCACTCCGGGCGGGGGCGACGCGGCCGACGACGCGCTGGAGATGGCGGCGCGCACCGGTTGGGCCCTCTACGCGCTGCCGGAGCGCCAGACCCTGCGCACCGACGTGGAGGCCGCCGCGGCCTGCGCGACGCTCGCGACTCGGCTGGTGCAGCGCGGCGCGGTCGCCGCCTCCGAGCAGGCGCCGAACGGCGCGCCGGTGACCGCGGACCGCATCGCGATCGGCGCCGCGCACCGCGACCAGGTCGCGGCCATCCGCGCGCAGCTCGGCGCGGCCGGAGCCGGTATCACCGTCGACACCGCCAACCGGCTCCAGGGCCGCGAGTACGACGTGACGATCGTCCTGCACCCGCTCTCCGGGCGGCGGGACGCGACGGCGTTCCACCTGGAGTCGGGGCGGCTGTGCGTGCTGGCGTCCCGCCACCGCCACGCCTGCGTGGTGGTGGCGCGCGACGGCATCGACGAGCTGCTCGACGCCCACCCGTCCACCGAGCCGGTGCACCTCGACGTGCCGGTGAAGTTCCCCGACGGCTGGGAGGCCAACCAGTCGACGATGACGCACCTGCGGGCACATCGCGTCACGGGCGGCTGACGCCGCTCGGCCCGGGTGGCTGACGGCCGGGTCGCCCGCTCGGAACGCAGCCGGTAGGTTCGAGGCCCAGCACTGCCACCGCCGTCGATGGAGGTAGCCGACCCCGTGACGCAGGTCGAGACGATCGCCGGGGAACTCCAGGCCCTGCGCGCCGGCGCCGAGCGGGCGCAGGGGCTCGCCGCCGCGGCGGACAACCAGGCCCAGGAGATCGCGCTGCGGGCGGCCGCGGCCGGCTTCACCGCCGTCGCGGCGGGCATGGCCCGCGTCCGCGCCGCGATCGGCGAGCTGCGCGGACGCCTCGGCGGCCTCCTGACCACGATCGACGAGGCGAGCACAGCCACCTCCGCCGTGCCGCGCGAGGCGACACCGCAGGACACCATCGCCGCCCTGACGCCCGTGCACCAGGGCATCGTCGGCGCCCGCGAGGCGTCGGCGGCGACCAGCACCCACGTCGGTACGCTGCAGCGGCTCGTCACCACCGTCCTGCACGGCGGCCAGCCAGGGCCGATGCTCCAGACGCTCGACGGCATCAAGCAGGTGCTGGCGCTGATGGCGCAGCGGGCGGGCACCGCCGAGCAGACCGTCGAGGCGGCGATCGCCGCGGCCCGGCGGCTGGGGTCGGCGGGAAACTGACCGGGGCTGGCGGCCCCCCGCCGACCAGCCCACCCTCCGAGCACGTTGCCGCTCCGCCCACCTCGCCGTCGACGGCGGACATGGAGGGCCCCGATTCAACGGCGGGTCGCTCGTGGACCAGGCGGCCCACGGGAACACCTGGAGGGGTGCCCACGGGCACTCCCACCCGCATCTCCCCGAACGAGGACGTCAGAGAACGGCGTTCGCTCGAGCTGGAGAACCAGTGCGCCGCGAGGCTTGCCGCCCAGGGCTACCGCGTACAGCAGAATCCGACGCAGCAGCAGCTAGCGGAAGCGCGGCGAAGCACCGGCGACCTCGGCGACCCGAGGAAATCGCCGGACTACCTGATCGAGGGGCACATCTTCGACTGCTACTCACCCACTCGGCCGGTCCCTCCACGGGCGGTCTGGAGCGCAGTCTCCAAGAAGATCGACAAGTTGCAGGTCCAGCGGGTTGTGCTCAACCTTGAGGACTGGCGCGGGGATCTGCGGGACCTGCAACGGCAGTTCGACGACTGGCCGGTAGAAGGCCTCAAAGAGTTGGTCGCGGTCACCCGGAACGGCAGAATCGTCCAGATCGTGCGGCCGACATGAACGTGCGCGGAAGGGGCGAGGTTGTCGATCGACTACGCGTTGACGCTTGAGGGCGGTATCGCGCTGGAGCGGCTGGCCGAGGTGGTCGCGCCGCACACCGCCGAACTGCGGTCGCCTGCCGGTGGCCGTTTGCTGACCGCCGACCTGAACGACGAATTCGGCTACACCGTCACCATCACCTCCGGTAGCGACGGCTACTACGCGGCCGAGGACGACGGCGGCTCCCTGTGGCAGTGGGAGCCCGACCAGTACGTCGACATCACCTTCCACCTACGTAAGGACACGGTGGCAGAGCAGGGCAGGCCGAACATGCTCCGCGCGGTCGCCGCGATCCTGGGCAGGTGGACGCGCGAGGACGCGGCGCTGTTGCTCAACGGCGACTGGCTGATGCTGACCCGCGTCGACGGCCGATTCCGCAAGCACAACGCGGCCGACTGGTACCGGGAGGAGTACGACCAGATCTTCACCGGCACCGGTCTTTGACCGAAGCGATGAGCCGATGGATGGCGCGGTCGTCGGGACGTGCGAACGCCCTGGGACGGCCGACGAGCCGCTGACGCGGCGGACGGCGGGGAGGCGACACGTAGCCGTCACCCAGGGTGTCGGTGGGTTCCGCTACGGTCGAAGCGTCATGAGCGCGCGGGCCGGCGAGGCGATCATCGGGCGGGATCATCCCGCGGGTGTGCTGCGCGCCGAGTTGGATCGCGCGGTCGCCAGTCACGGCGGTCTGGTCCTCGTCACCGGCGAGCCGGGCATCGGCAAGACCACCCTCGTCACCGCCGCCGCGCGGGAGGCCCGCCAGCGGGGCGCGCTGGTGCTCGGCGGCGCCTGCTGGGATTCGGACAGCGCCCCCGGCTACTGGCCGTGGGTGCAGGTGCTACGCCGCCTGCGTGGCTCCGCCGACGACTGGGCGATCGCCCAGGAGGCCGCCGAGCCGGGCCTCGGCGTCCTGCTCGGCGAGGGTCCCCGCGCCGGCGGAGCCGACAGCACCACGACCGAGCCCGGCGACCGGGAGGAGTTCGCCCTCCACGACGCGGTGACCACCGCGCTGGTCGCGATCTCGCAGCGCCGGCCGGTGGTGGTGGTCCTCGACGACCTCCACTGGGCCGATCCCGCGACGCTGCGGCTGCTGGAGTTCGCCGCCCAGCACACGTGGTTCGAGCGGTTGCTGCTGATCGGCACCTACCGCGACGCCGAGGTCGAGGCCGGTGACCATCCGCTGCGCCCGCTGCTGATGCCGCTGCTCGCCAAGGCCACGACACTCACCCTCACCGGCCTGTCGCGCGACGAGGTGGGCACGCTCATGCGACGTACGGCCGGGCAGGAACCGGCCGCGGACCTCGTCGACGAGGTGCACCGACGTACCGGCGGGAATCCGTTCTTCGTGGAGCAGACCGCCCGACTGTGGCGGGCCGAGGGGCTGGTCGGCACGATCGCTCCCGGCGTACGCGACGCGGTCCGTCGCCGTCTCGCCCAGCTTCCCCGGGCGGTGGTCGAAGCGCTCACCGTGGCCGCCGTGCTGGGCCGGGAGTTCCACCGGCAGGTCCTCGCGGCGTGCGCGGCGACGCCCGCCGCCCAGGTCGACCGGTTGCTCGACCGTGCGGTCACCGGCCGCCTGGTGGTGGCCCGCGGCGGGGGTCGGTTCGCCTTCGCCCACGACCTGGTCCGGGAGACGCTCTACGACGGCCTGGCCGACGACGACCGGCGTGCGCGGCACGCCGCCGTGGTGCGGGCGGTCGGCGGGGCGGCCGAGCTGACCGAGCGGCTGATCCCTGCCGACCTGGCCCGCCACGCCTACCTGGCCGGGGCTGCCCTCGACCCGGCGCGGGCTACCGACCTGCTCGTCGACGCCGCGCGGGACGCCGGCGGGCGGCTGGCCATGGACGAGTCGGTGGTCCACTTCCGGCGGGCGCTGGAGGTCGTCCAGGACCCGACACGCCGGGTGAAGATCATTCTTGAGCATGCCCAGATGCTGTTCCAGTCCGGTGCGTCCGCCGACGCCCGCCGACTTCTCGGCGACGCCGCGACGCTCGCGCTCACGCTCGACGAGCCGGTGATGCTGGCCCGGGTCGCGCTCACCCTCCACCAGCACGGTCAGACCGGCGCCGGGCATCCCACGAGGTCGGAGGAGTTGCTGCGCGAGGCGTACCGGCGACTGATCGGCGACCCCGACGAGTCGCTGCCGGTGCGCACCCTCGTCACCGATCTGATCACCGCCACCGAGACGTTGGCCCGCCGTGGTCAGGACGACGAGGCGCTCACCTTCACCCTCTGGGCCCGCCACGACGCCACCTGGGGGCTCGGCACCGCCGCCGACCGGGCGGCCATCACCGCGGAGATCCGGGAGGTGGCCCGGCGTACGGGTGACCGGGAGACCGAGATGTGGGCGACCTCGCTGCGCTGGGTGGCGCTGCTGGAGCTCGGTGACCCGCGATACCTCACGGAGTGGACGTCCTTCGTCGCCGACGGCCAGGCCAGCGACCTGGCGCGGCAGCGCATGGCGGGCGCCATCGACGGGGGCATCATCGCCGCGTTCCGTGGCGACTTCGCCCGGTCCGACGCGCACTTCGCCGTCCTGAACGACCTCGGGGAGGTGCCGCCCACCGACTTCGCCTTCCTCACCCACCACCTGCGCTGGGCCCGCCTGCTGCTGCAGGGCCGGTTCGAGGAGATAGACGACTTGCTCGACGGGATCGACGCAGCCGACTACCCACACCTGGACCTCGTTCGCGCGATCACGGCGGCCGAGCGCGGCGACGGTGACACGGCGGTCCGGATCACCGCGGGCATCGAGGCGGCCGGCACCACGTACGCCCGGGCGGTCTCGCCGCTGTGGCTGCGCCTGCGGGCGCAGGCCGCCGCGGCGGCACGCGACGATCAGCGGTGCGCCGAGGCGCGGGCCGCCCTGGCCCCGCACCGTGGACAGTGGATGGTCGCGTTGTACGGCTGTGACATCGGCGGGCCGGTCGACCACTGGGTCGCGCTGCTGGACGCCGCGCAGGAGCGCTGGGACGACGCCATCGCCGGCTTCCAGGCCGCCCGAGACGAGGCCGACCGGCTGGGTGCCCGACCCTGGTCTGTCCTCGCCCGGGCCGCCCTCACCGAAGCGCTGCTCCGCCGCGATCGGCCGACCGACGCGGTCGCCGGGGCGACGCTGCGGGCCGAGACCACGCGGGAGGCCGAGGCACTCGGCATGCGGCAGGTGCTCGACCGGCTCGCCCTGACCACGACCACCCGGCGCGGAGACGTCGACGCCATTGGTGACACGTTTGCCGGACGCGGGAGCACCGATGCCGCCGCTGGCACGTCTGGCGCCGGCGCGACTCGCGAACCGGCTGCGGTGCCGGCAGTCGCGCGCGGTGTCGGGACGACCGTTGAGCGCTCCGCCGACGGGAGGGCCGTGACCCGGCCGGCCGGCCTTCCCGGGACCGCCTGGAGCGGGACCGGCGGCGTGGCGACCGGCGGGGGCGGCGGTGCGAACCGCACCCGGGTCACGGGCGACCCGGGTCCCGCTCCGGACGTCGCCGCGCCGCCCACCGTGGCGTACGGGTTCCGGCGTGACGGGCCGGTCTGGGAGCTCGCCTACGCGGGCCTGGTCGTCCACCTGCCCGACGCCAAGGGCCTGCACGACCTGCACCTGCTGCTGAGCCGACCGGGCAGTGACGTTCCCGCGGTCGAGTTGCTCGATCCGGCCGCCGGCCCGGAGTTGGTCGCCGCGCGTCAGTTGGGCGCCGATCCGGTGCTGGACGACGAGGCGAAGGCGCGCTACCGGCGCCACCTCGACCGGCTGGACGACGAGATCGACCGGGCCGCCGCGCGTGACGACGCCCGAAAGGTGGCCGCCCTGGAAGCGGAGCGCACGGCGTTGCTCGACGAGCTGCGGGCGGCGGCGGGGCTGGCCGGTCGCAGCCGTCGGCTCGGCGACGAGGCGGAGCGCGCCCGCAAGGCGGTGACCGCCCGCATCCGGGACGCGCTGCGCAAGCTGGACGACCGTCATCCGGCGCTCGCCGCGCACCTGCGCGAGACGGTGTCGACCGGGAGCAGCTGCCGCTACCTCCCAACCGAATCCCTGCCCTGGCGCCTCTGACCCGGCCCGCGCCCGGTGGTTCGGCCCGCGCCCGGTGGTCCGGCGTTGGTCCGGTGGTCCGGCGTTGGTCCGGCGGTTCGGCGTTGGTCCGGCGTTGGTCCGGCGGCCCGGCCGGCGTCCGGCGGTTCGGCGTTGGTCCGGCGGTCCGGCGTCGGTCCGGTGGTCCGCCCCGGGTTCGGCGGTCCGGAAATGCGCCTGGCGGTCCGGCGTTGGTCCGGCGGTCCGGCCGGCGTCCGGCGGTTCGGCGTTGGTCCGGCGGTCCGGCGTCGGTCCGGTGGTCCGCCCCGGGTTCGGCGGTCCGGGAATGCGCCTGGCGGTCCGGCCTGCCCCCGGCCGTCGGACGAGCTCCGGCCCGGCCGCCGAACCGGTTGATCACTTCATATCCGTGAAGTTGCGGTGTCCCCAACGCGCGGACACCGCAACTTTCAGGAAATGGAGTGGACCATGGTGGCCGGGCCCCGGGGCGGCCGGACGCCGGACGCCCGGTCAGCGGCGGTTGTAGCGGTACATCGTCAGGGTGCCGAAGACCACGACGAAGCCGGCGCTCCAGAGCAGCAGCCACATCGTGTTGGACGGGTCGGACGAGCCGGCCATCGCGGCGCGGACCGACGCGACGAGGTGGGTGATCGGGTTGACCTTCACGAACGCCTGGAGCCAGCCGGGCATGGTGCTCGGCTCGACGAACACGTTGCTGAGGAAGGTCAGCGGGAACAAAACCATCATGCTCACGCCCATCACCGACTTCTCGCTGCGCAGCACCAGGCCGAAGAACGTCCAGACCCAGGAGAAGGCGAACGAGAAGACCACCAGCAGGCCGATGCCGGCGGCCACGCCGAGCACGCCGCCGTCGGGTCGGAAGCCCAGCACCAGCCCGACGCTGAGGATCACCACGGCCGCCAGGATGTAGCGCAGCACGTCGCCGAAGATCATGCCGACCAGGGCGGCCGGTCGCCAGACCGGCAGGGTCCGGAAGCGGTCGAAGATGCCCTTCTCGATGTCGGTGTTGAGCCCGATCCCGGTGTACATGGTGATCATGACGACGCTGGTGACCATGATGCCGGGCAGGAAGAACTGCAGGTAGTCGCGGGGGCTGTCGGCGAGGGCGCCACCGAACAGGTAGGTGAACATCAGCACCATGATGATCGGGAACGCCGTGACGTCGAAGAGCTGCTCGGGCACGTGCTTGATCTTCAGCAGGGCCCGCCAGCCGAAGGTGAGCGACGCGGACAGGGCACTGGGCCGGGGCGGGCGCGCGCCGGGCGCGAGGACCGTCGCGAGCGCCTCGGTGGAGGGTACGTAGACGGACGGCGCGCGCTCCGTCGTGGTCGTGGTGTCGCTCATCGGGCTGCCTCCAGCTGCTCGTCCCGCTCGTCGGCCGGGACGGCGGGGTGGTCGGTCAGGGCCAGGAAGACCTCGTCCAGGCTGGGCTGGCCGAGGGAGAAGTCGTCGACGACGATGCCGGCGTGGGCCAGGTCGGCGAGGGCACGCGCGGCCTGCTCGCTCGCGGCGAGGTCGCTGCCCTCGCCGCCGACCCGCGCGGTCAGGGCCACCGGGTCGGGTTCGAGCTGCACCGGCACGCCGAGCGCGGCCAGCAGCACCTTCTCCGCCTCGGGCCGCTGCCCCGCGTCCCGCAGTCGCAGGTGGACGGTGCCGGAGCCGACCGACGACTTCAGCTCACCGGGGGTGCCCTCCGCGATCACCCGGCCGTGGTCGACCACCGCGATCCGGCCGGCGAGCTGGTCCGCCTCGTCCAGGTACTGCGTGGTCAGCAGCACGGTGGTGCCGTGCGCCACCACCGCTCGCACGATCTCCCACACCTGGTTGCGGCTGCGCGGATCGAGACCGGTCGTCGGTTCGTCGAGGAACAGCAGGTCGGGAGTGTTCAGAATGCTCGCGGCGATGTCGATGCGCCGCCGCATGCCGCCCGAGTACTTCTTCACCTGCCGGCCGCCCGCCTCGGTCAGCCCGAACGCGGCCAGCAGCTGCTCGGACCGGTCCCGGGCGGCCTGCTTGCGCAGCCCCAGCAGCCGGCCGAGCAGCACCAGGTTCTCGATGCCGGTCAGGTCCTCGTCGACGGAGGCGTACTGGCCGGTGAGGCTGACCCGGGCCCGGACCTTGTCGGCCTCGGCCACCACGTCGTGGCCGAACACCTGGGCCCGGCCGCCGTCGGGCCGCAGCAGGGTGGCCAGCACCCGCACCGCGGTGGTCTTGCCGGCGCCGTTCGGGCCGAGCAGGCCGTAGACGGTGCCGGCGGGCACCTGGAGGTCCAGCCCGGCCAGCGCCCGGGTCTCCCCGAACGACCGGGTGAGGCCCTCGGCCTCGATGGCCGGGCCGGTCGTGCGCTTACTCATGGTCTTTCCTTTCTTCTCGTCAGGAGACGTACGGGCGCGCCGCGCGACCCTCGCGCAACGCCAGGCCCCACCAGCGAAGCTGGTCGAGCAGGACGCGGGCGTCCTGGCGGAGCTGGTCCACGTGCAGCGGCGTCGGTTCGCCGCAGAGCAGGTCGACGCCGACGACGTCGCGCACCGTCGTCGCGTGCAGCGCGGTGAAGACCGTGCGGAGCTGGTCCACCGCGTGCAGGCCGGTGGAGCGGCAGCCGTACGCGACGAAGCCGACCGGTTTGGCCTGCCACTCGTCGTATGCGTAGTCGATCGCCTGTTTCAACGAGGCCGGGAAGCTGTGGTTGTACTCCGGGGTGACGACGACGAACGCGTCCGCCCGGCGTACCTCGTCGACGAACGACCGGATGGCGCCGGTCGGCTCGGCGGGATAGGCGCCGGGGAAGTCGTACGCGGCGAGGTCGACCACGGTCACCGTCAGGTCGTCGTGCAGGCGTGCCTGGTCGACGAACCAGCCGGCGACCCGGTCGCCCATCCGGCCCTCACGGGTGCTGCCGATGATCACGGCGAGCCGTAACGGCGTCATGGTGCCCCCTCCCGGCCTCGGGTCTCACCCGGAAGGCGCGAGACGCCGGCGCGCTGTCCGCTAGAACGGATCTGGCGGAGTGTGCCGGTCGGGGGGGGGCCCGCGCGGGGCCAACGCTCGTTGAAGTGTCAGGGCAGTCCTGTTGACCGGACTGCGGGGGATCTGGCCGAGGGGGTGGCTGGCATGGCGAGCGTACGCATCGCGCCGTGGAGCGAGGACGACCTGGACCTGTTGCGACAGCTCAACGCACCGGAGGTCCGCGCGCACACCGGGGGGTCGGAGACCGACGAGCAGGTGCTGGCGCGGCACGAGCGCTACGTGCGGTTCGACCGCGACGGCTGCATGTACGCGGTGGTGCTGCCGGACGGCGTGAAGGTGGGCAGCGTCGGCTACTGGGAGCGGGCGTGGCGCGGCGAGCGCGTCTACGAGATGGGCTGGGCGGTGCTGCCCGCGTACCAGGGGCGGGGGGTGGCGACGGCCGCGGTGCGCGCGGTGGCCGACGTGGCCCGCGCCCGGCGGACGCGCCGGTGGGCCCACGCCTACCCGTCGGTCGACAACCCGCCGTCGAACGCGGTCTGCCGCAAGGCCGGGTTCACGCTGCTCGGCGAGACCGAGTTCGAATACCCGCCGGGCCGGCTGATGGTCTCGAACGACTGGCGCCTCGACCTGACCGTGCCGGCGGGGGCGGGACGACTGGCGCCCGACGCGGGGGCGAGGGCACGTGCTCGTTAGCACGGCTCCATGCTTCGATAGCGTTCATCGATGGCCGCATGTTGGTTCCAGTGAAGGTTCGTCTGCCCCTGTTCACGACCTGAACACGCGCGCTGGCGCTTTCTATCGTCTTCCCCACCCCTCCGGCTCAGTGGACCGCCGCCCGGTACGCCGCCAGCCGCTGCTGGGCGGCCTCCACCAGCGCCTCCGGGTCGTCGGCGTGGAAGCGCAACTCGGTCACCGCCACCCCGCGCGCCTTGCGGACCGGCACCTCGATCGGTTCGCGCAGCAGCACGTCGATGCTGGTCTGGCTGGCCAGGCCGAGGCTGAGCGTGGCGCCGGTAGCGGTGCGCTCGACCTGGGTCTGTCCCTCGGGTGGCATCGAGCGGCGGTGGACGCGGAGCGTATCGACGGCCGACCACGGGACGGTGTGGTCGAGGCTGATGCCGTTACGGATCCGGATGCCGGCCTCGCCGACGACGTGCGGAAGCACCTTGATACTGGCGAGCAGGCCGAACATCCAGATCAGGCCGTAGACGCCGAGGCCCAGCACGATGTTCGACACCAGATCCCAGGGCAGGATCAACTCCAGGATCGGAATCTCGATCGCGGAGACGATGATGAAGACCCACATCAGGGTCATCACCGCGCCCGAGTAGCCGAACGTCCGGTCGCCGGGGTGCAGCTTCTCCGGCCGGCGGAAGATCCACCGGTAGAGGCTGCGCCACAGGCGGAACTCGTACCGGACGGCCAGTCGTAGAAGTCGCCACACCGCGTTCACCGGTCCTCCTCGCGGATCTCGGGGTAGAGGCCGTGCTCACGCAGCCGGCCCAGGATGTCGTCGAGGCCGGCGACGAAGGCGTCCAGCCGGTCGGCGGGCATCGCGCCGAACAGCAACTCGGCGAACTCCCGCTGCCCCTGCTCCAGCCCTTCGACCGTGGCGACGCCGTGCGGGGTGAACGTCACCAGGAAGGCCCGCCGGTCGGTAGGGTGCGGCTCCCGAGTGACGAAACCGGAGGCGGCCAGGCCGTCGACCAGGCCGGTGATGGTGCGGGCGCTGACGCCGAGAGCCTCGGCCAGGTCTCGCTGGGTGACCGGCCCGGCGCGGCGTAGCGTCCAGAGCAGGGTGGCCCGGGACTCGGTCAGCCCCTCCCGGGCCAGCCCTCGCGTCATGTCGTCGCCGAGCACCACGACGAGTTCGAGCACCCGGTCGAGCGCGCCGGTCCACCGCTCCCGCTCCGACACCGTTACCTGCCTTCATAGTGAGCGCCCTTCACTATGATGCCATGGACGCCTTCCCTGCCCGTCCGTCACCAGGGCAGCACGCCGTACCCGCCGTCGCCGTCGGCGAGGTGACCCCAGAGCTGCCCGGTCGGGCCGTCCGCGGGCAGCGTCGCCAGCCGTACGCTGACCTCGGCGCCCTGCTCCGGGGTCCGGAAGCCGCTGTTGCCGTTCAGGTCGGTGGCGCAGTAGCCGGGGTTGGCCGCGTTCACCTTGATCGCGGTGTCCCGCAGCTCCTTGGCGTACATGGCGGTGACCATGTTCAGCGCCGCCTTCGACGACGGGTACGGCACCGAGGCCAACGGGGCGAGGAAGCTTCCCGGGTCGGTCATGATGGCGATCGAGCCGACCTCGCTGGAGACGTTCACGATCCGGGCGGCGGGTGCCCGCCGCAGCAGCGGCAGCAGCGCGTTGGTCACCGCCACCACCCCGAAGACGTTCGTCTCGTACACCCGGCGCAGCGTCGCCACGGTGGTCTCACTGGGCAGCGCCCGTGCGCCGTCGCCGAGCGCGATGCCGGCGTTGTTGACCAGCACGTCGAGTCGGCCGTACTCCTCCTCGACCAGCTTCGCCGTGGCGGCCACCGAGGCGGCGTCGGTGACGTCCAGCGGCACGAACCGGGCGTCCGCGCCCCCGGCGCGCAGCTCCCGCTCGGCGGCCCGGCCCCGCTCGGCGTCGCGCGCGCCGACCAGCACGGTCATCCCGCGTGCGCCGAGCTGCCGAGCGGTGGCCAGGCCGATTCCCTTGTTGCCCCCGGTGATCAGGGCGATCGTGTTCGTCGTCATGCCCTCGACGCTGCCCGACCCGCGCGGTGGGTGGGAGAGCCGCGGCGAGGCTGGGATTCGCGGTACCACCCTCGCCGTCGCCGGCTGAGGCAAGCTGGGGATATGACCGGCACCGGAATGCGCCGCGACGAACTGGCGGCGTTCCTGCGCAGCCGCCGCGCCCGGCTGCGCCCCGCCGAGGTCGGCCTCCCCGACGGGATACGCCGCCGCACCCCCGGCCTACGCCGGCAGGAGGTGGCCCAGCTCGCCGGCATGTCGGTCGACTACTACATCCGGTTGGAGCAGGGCCGCGGCCCGCACCCGTCGCGCCAGGTGCTGGCCGCGTTGGCCCGGGCGCTGCTGCTGACCCGGGACGAGCGCGCGTACCTGTTCCGGGTGGCGGGGGAGAGCCCGCCACCGTCCGCCGGTCCGAGCCGGGAGGTCGGTCCCGGCCTGCGACACCTCATGGACGCGATGACCGAGACACCGGCGTACCTGGTCGACGCCGCGTACGGCGTGCTGGCCTGGAACCGGCTCGCCCGGCACTTCATCGGTGACCTGTCGGCGGTGCCCGCCGAGGACCGGAACATGCTCCGCTGGACGTTCCGCAACGCCGGCGACGGCGGCCACTGGGACGACCCGGACGTCATGCGGTTCGTCCGTACGTCGGTGGCCGACCTGCGGGCCGCCTACGGCCGCTACCCGACGGATCCGGGCATTCAACGGCTGGTCACCGAACTGCTCGGCACGTCACCCCGGTTCGCGCGGATCTGGGCCGAGCACGACGTCGAGGAGCGCCGGCCGGTCGTCAAACGGGTGCCGCACCCGGAGCTGGGCCCGTTGGAGTTCGAGTGCCGGGTGCTGCACGTCCCGGAGACCGACCAGCGGCTCATCGTCTACGTCGCCGAGCCCGGCTCACCGACCCAGGCGGCCTTCCGCCGGCTCGCCGAGCGCGTCCCGGTCCGTCAGGACGGCAGGTAGTCGAAGGTGTCCGGGTCGCCGCCCTGCCGTCCGGCCGCGCCCCGGTCGAGCGACGTGATCCGCTCTATCGTCGCGTCGTCGAGCGTGAAGTCGAAGATCTGGAAGTTCTCCTCGATCCGCGCCGGCGTGGTCGACTTGGGGAAAACGACGTCGCCGCGCTGCACGTGCCAGCGCAGCACCACCTGCGCCGGCGTACGGCCGACCAGCTCGGCGATGTCGACGATCGTCGGGTCGGTGAGCACCTTGCCCTGGGCGATGGGCGACCACGCCTCGGTGACGATGTTGTGCTCCCGGCCGTAGTCGCGCACCTGCTCGTTGCCGAAGTACGGGTGCACCTCGATCTGGTTCACCGCCGGCACCACCTCGGCCTCGTCGGCCAGCCGCTCCAGGTGCGCCACCTGGAAGTTGGACACGCCGACCGACCGGGCCCGCCCGTCGCGCTGGAACTCCTGGAGCGTCTTCCACGTCGACACGAAGTCACCGTCGTACAGGGTGGGCAGCGGCCAGTGGATCAGGAACAGGTCGATGTAGTCCATCTTCAGCGCCGACAGCGTCGACTCGAACGCCTTGCGGGCGTCGTCCGGGCGGTGGAAGGCGTTGCTCAGCTTGCTGGTCACGAAGACCTCGCGGCGATCCAGCCCGGAGGTGCGGATCGCCTGGCCGACCTCCGCCTCGTTGCCGTACATCTGCGCGGTGTCGATGTGCCGGTAGTCGGCCCGCAGCGCCGTGGCGACCGCCTCCGCGGTGTCCTTCGGCTCGATCTGGAAGACCCCGAAGCCGAGCTGCGGGATGCTGTTGCCGTCGTTCAGGCTGATGGTGGGGACCGTGTTCGGCACTGGGGCTCCTTCGCGCGTCGTCCGGACGCCCGGCCCGGGAGCGCTTCCGCGCCGTCCGGGCCGAACCTGCCATCCCCGCCCCATACCCGGCCCGGGCGCCGACTCACGGACGCGCGGCCGGTGATCCGGATCACGGCGCCGGGCGGGCGTCACCCGGCCGCGTCGAACAGCACCGGCCACGGCCGCCGCGCCGGTGTCACCGCCGGACCGGACGGCGTCGGCTCGGCGTCGGCCAGCACCTCGGCCGCGAGCTGGGCGAACATCGGCGCGGCCGGGTGCCCCGAACGCTGCGGCCAGGCCGCCGAGGTGCGCTTGACCAGAGGCGCCCCGACGATCGGCCGCCAGGCGATCCGTGGCTCCCGGCGCGCCGTCGCCGCAGGCTCCACGGCTACCACACCACCGGCCAGCACCAGGCCGAACAGGAACTCCGGATTGCGTGCCGGGCGCACCCGGCCCGGCCGGAAGCCGTGCTCCCGGCAGACGGCGAGCAGGTGGTCGTGCCAGCCGGGTGCGGTTGCCCGTGGCGCGGTGACCAGGTCCAGGCCGGCCAGCGCCGTCAGCTCCACCTCGCGGGCCCGGGCCAGCGGCGACGTACGCGGCACCAGCACCCCCAGCGGCACGTCGACCGGAGCGCCGAACCGCAGCCCGTCCGCGTCCACCGGGTGGTGCACCAGACCCACGTCGAGATGCCGCTCGGTCAGCATCCGCACCTGCTCACCGCTGGTCAGCTCGTGCAGCTCCACGTCCAGGCCGGGTGCCCGCTCGGCGAGCCGGTCCAGCAGCGCGCGCAGCGTCACCGCCGGGGTCTCCGGCGGCATCCCGGCCCGCAGGACGCCGAGCGCCCCGGCGCGCACCTGCCGCATCAGGTTGCGCAGCCGCCCCTCGGCGGCGAGCAGCTCCTCGGCCTCGCCGAGTAGCAGCTCCCCGGCCGTGGTCAGGCGCACCTGACGGCGGGACCGGTCGAAGAGCTCCACGGCCAGCTCTCGCTCCAGCCGTTGGACGGACTGGCTCAGCGGTGGCTGGGCCATGCCGAGCAGCTCGGCGGCCCGCCCGAAGTGCAGCTCCCGCGCGACCACCACGAAGTGCCGCAGATGCCGGAGCAGGTCCATTGGCCGGACCCTACGCCAGCGCCCCGACCAGCGGGTGGCCGGCGCGGCGACCGATCCGGTGGATACCGTGCCGGGGTGGCAGTGGGGGAGCTGATCGAGGACATCTTCGACCGGGCCGGCGTGACCGCGTGCCTGCACGTGGTCGACATCGACGCGGACGATCCGGCCGACGCGCGAGGCCCGGCAGGCCCGCTCGCCGCGGGCGACCCGGGCGGCGCGCCCGGGGCGCGGGGTGGCCCGGAGGTCGCGATACGGGCCGACGAACAGGTCGTGATCGCGTCGATCTTCAAGATCCTGCTGGTGCTGGAGTTCGCCCGGCAGGTCGTCGCCGGTCAGGTGGACCCGGGCGAGCGGGTCCTGGTCACCGCCGCCGACCGGCTCGGCGGCTGGGGGTTGGCGGGCTGCGCCGACGACACCGAGGTGTCCCTGCGGGATCTCGCCTACTTCGCCATGTCGGTCAGCGACAACACGGCGGCGGACGTGCTGCTGCGCCGGGTCGGCGCGGACCTGCTGCCGATGCTCGCCGCCGAGCTGGGGCTGGCCCGGACCCGCGTCCTCGGCGGTCCCCGCGAGCTGGTCGAGATGATGCTCGCCGACGTCGGCGCGCGGACCGAGGCGGACTTCGCCCGGATCTTCCCCACCCTGCCCGCCGAGCGGGTCCACGCCATGCGGGTCTTCGACCCGGCGCAGACCACGTCCAGCACCGCGCGGGAGATCACCCGGTTGCTCGGCCTGATCTGGCGGGACGCGGCCGGACCCGCCCCGGCCTGCGCGATGGTCCGCGCCTGGATGGCCCGGCAGCTGTTCTGGACCCGGCTCGCCGCCGGCTTCCCGCCCGGCGTCCGTGTCTCCGGCAAGACCGGCACCCTGCCCGGTCTGCACCTGGAGGCCGGGGTCGCCGAGTATCCCGACGGTCGGCGGTACGCGATCGCTGTCTTCGCCCGGAGCAACGAGCTCGCCACCCGGCGCATCGACGTGGACCTGGCCATGGGGGAGGCCGCCCGGACGGCGGTCGAGGGACTGCGTGAAGCCTGATTTCCGGCGCCGCACCCGGTCGAGGCGCACCGCCTGAACAGGTCCGATATCCGTCGGGATATCGCCGGTACGGCCGGTCGATCTTGGACGTGGGCGGGGTGCCGCTGATTGGCTCACCGCCGACCGTCCGTACCGACACACGGGGAGCAGATCCGCATGCCCACTCTCGACCGACGCCGGTTCCTCCGCGACGCAGCCGCCTCCACCGCCCTGGTCACCGCCGGCGGGATCGCCTCGACCGCGCTCGCCGGCCCGGCCCAGGCCGCCCCGCCCGCCCCGGCCCAGGCCGCCCCGCCGACCGCCGCCGGCCGCGCCGGACGGGCCAGCTTCCGCTGGTGGGGCACCGCCGGCTGGCGACTCGACATCGGCCGGCGCACCGTCCTGGTCGACCCGTTCCTCAGCCGGATCAACACCGGCCTGTTCGACGGCGCGTTCGACACCGGAACCCGGCTGGACGTGCGTACCGACCGGGTCGACGCGCGCGTCGACCGCGCCGAGACGGTGCTCGTCACGCACACCCACTGGGACCACTTCATGGACGTGCCGTACATCGCCGGCCGCACCGGCGCCCGGGTGTTCGGCACGCTGACCGCCTACCACCTGGGGCTCGCGTACGGGGTGCCGTCGGGTCAGCTGAGCGCGGTCAAGGGCGGGGAGGTGATGGACTTCGGCGACTACACCGTGGAGGTGGTGAGTTCGCTGCACAGTCGCAACGCCGCGTACTCGGTCGCCTTCCCCGGCGTACGTGTGGCGCCGCCGGTGATGCCGGCGACGATCGCCGACCTGCCCGAGGGCGACACGCTGAACTACCTGGTCCGCGTCGTGGGCGGGCCGTCGGTGTTCTTCATGGGCGCCAGCGACTTCGTCGCGCCGAACCTGGCCGGGCTCGCCCCGGACGTGGCGATGGTGGCGTTGAACAGCACCACGGTCACGGCCGACTACGTGCCCCGGCTGATGGCCGCACTGGACCACCCGAAGGTGGTGGTGCCGGTCCACTTCGACAACTTCGAGACCGACCTGCGCAACCCGCCCACGATCGCCCCGAGTGACCACGAGCGGCTCGACCAGCTGATCTCGGCGGTGCGCGCGTCGTCGCCGCGCAGCCGGGTGCTCGTGCCCGAGTACGACACCGCGTACCACTTCTGATCGGGCTCGGCGAGGTGCGGCGCTGGCCGCACCTCGCCGGCCGGGCGAACATCGCCTACCGGGCGGACTGGTCCCCGGCGGCCAGGTCGGCCAGCGCGCGCACCGAGCGCCAGTTGCGGGTGGTCGCCACCACCCCGAGCTTCTTCTCCAGGTAGGCGTTGGTGAACTTCGACCGGCCGTAGCCGGTCTTCGGGTAGTGCAGGTAGACCTCCCGCCCGGTGACGGTGAAGTCCACCTCCTCCCCGCCGGGCACGGTCAGCGCCGCCACGGCGGCCGGCTCGGGCGCGTCGGCGAGGAACGCCACCAGCAGCTTCGTCGGGTCGTCCTCCCGCGCGGCGTAGGGGTTGCCGCCGGCGAGCGCGGCCAGCTCCCGAGCGCTGCGCACCAGCACCGGGACGGTCAGGCCCAGCTCGTCGGCGAGCGCCCGCTCGATGCCGGCGGCGAGTCGCCCGGCGTCCCGCACGCCGCTGGCGAAGACCACGTTGCCGCTCTGCAGGTATGTCCGCACATCGGTGTGCCCGAGGTCGGTGACGAGCCGACGCAGGTCGGCCATGGCGAGCCGGACGGTGCCGACGTTGACCCCGCGCAGCAGGGCGACGTAAACGGTCATGGCGCCTCCTCGACGTGCGAGCTGCCGCCAGCCTAGGCGCCGGGGCCGACACCGGGGCCCGGCACGACCGGGCCGCCGCCCCGGTCGTTCAACCCGGTCGTCGCCGGACCGACCAGGCCCGTCTCGTAGGCGACGATGACCAGCTGCGCCCGGTCCCGGACGGCCAGCTTGGTCAGCAGCCGCCCCACGTGGGTCTTGACGGTGGCGAGGCTGAGGTGCAGGTGCGCGGCAAGCTCCGTGTTGGACAGTCCCCGGGCGATCAGCGCCAGTACCTCACGCTCCCGCTCAGTGATCCCGTCGAGCCGGCGGGGCAGTGGCCGGGCCGGCTCCGGTCGCCGGACGAACTCGTCGATCAGCCGCCGGGTCACGGTGGGTGCCAACAACCCGTCGCCCGCCGCGACGACCCGGATGCCGGCCAGCAGGTCGGCCGGCGGAGTGTCCTTGAGCAGGAACCCGCTCGCCCCGGCCCGCAGCGCACCGTAGACGTACTCGTCGAGGTCGAACGTGGTCAGGATCAGGACCCGACTGTCCGCCGTCGCCGGGTCCGCGCAGATCCGCCGGGTCGCCTCGATTCCGTCCATCGTGGGCATGCGGACGTCCATCAGCACCACGTCCGGCCGGTGCCGCTCGGTCAGCGCCACCGCCTCCGCGCCGGTGCCCGCCTCGGCGACGGTCGTGCAGTCCGGCGCCAGGTCCACGAGCAGCCGGAAGCTGCCACGCAGCAACGCCTGGTCGTCGGCGATGAGCACCCGGATCATGCGACGGCCTGGTAGGGCAGGCGAGCCGTCACCGTGAAGCCGCCGTCGGCGCGGGGGCCGGCCGAGAACTCGCCACCGTGCAGGGCCACCCGTTCCCGCATGCCGGTGAGCCCGTGGCCCTCCGCCCCCGTACGCACCGGGCGCCGCCCGTCGTCGGTCACCTCGACGCACACCTCGGCGGGCGTCACCGTGACCGTGGCCCGGCAGGCGGCCGGCGCGGCGTGCTTAACCACGTTGGTCACCGCCTCCTGCACGATCCGGTACGCCGCCAGCCCCACCGACTCGGGCACGACCCCCACGTCGGGCACGTCGCGCCGGACGTCGACGTGGACGTCCACGCCGCCGATCGCGGCCTGGTCGGCGAGACCGGGCAGCTCGTCCAGGCCGGGCGCCGGCCCGTACGCGGTGCCCTCCCGCAGCGCGCCGAGCACCCGGCGGATGTCGGTGAGCGCCGTACGACCGGTCGCCTCGATGACGCGCAGCGCCTCGCGGGCCTCGCCCGGGTGCTCGTCGGCGACGTGGTTGGCCACCGCCGCCTTCACCACGATCAGGCTCATCGTGTGGGCCACCACGTCGTGCAGCTCCCGGGCCACCCGCAGCCGCTCCTCGGTGGCGGCCTGGCGCACCAGGTGCCCGCTCTGCCGCGCGGCGTGGGCCCGCCGTTCCCGCACCGACCAGCCCAGCACCCACGCCGGGCCGATCATCACCGCGCCGTAGACGACCGCACCGGTCCGCGACCACAGGTCGCCGCCGGTGAGCGCCAGGGCGACACTCAGCGCCACGAGGCAACCCACGGCGCACACCAGCGACCGCCGCACCGGCGTGGCGACGGCCAGCGTGTAGAGCGCCAAACCGATGGCGAGCGCCGGCGCGGCGGCCGCGAAGTTCGGGATCAGGCCGCTCACCAGCGCGACGGCGGCCGCCAGGCTCACCACGACCGCCACCGTGACCGGCCAACGGCGGCGGACCGCGACCGGCAGCCCGATCACCAGGCCGGTGAGCACCGACGCCCAGACCGGTTCGCGTACGCCCCCGTGCAGGGGCGCCTCCAGGGCCGCGTACGCGCAGAGCGCCGCGCCGACCACCACCGCCAGCACACCGTCCAGCAGGTACAGATCCACCGGACGCAGCCGCCGGGTCAGCAGGTGGGCGCTCACCCCACCGACGGTAACCGCCCCGGTGCGCCGGCGCGTCGGTCGCACGGCCGTCATACCCAGGGCTGACACCGCCGGACCCGACCGGGGCCTCACCATCCTCGGGGAGGGCGGCGAGGTGTCCTCCCCGGCACGACGCGCGACCCGCGCCCGTCGCGGCAGCGTAGGAGCATGACGACACAGACGGTGACGCTGACCGGTTTGCGGGCGGTGTACGGCTCGGGCAACCGCCGGGTCACGGCGCTCGACGGCGTGACGACCGGCTTCGACAGCGGCACGTTCACGGCGGTGATGGGCCCCTCCGGGTCCGGGAAGTCCACTCTGCTGCACTGCGCCGCGGGGCTGGACCGCCCGGCCGAGGGCGTCGTCACCGTCGACGGCGTACGCCTGGACCGGCTCGGCGAGGACGACCTGACCCGGCTGCGCCGGGACCGGATCGGCTTCGTGTTCCAGGCGTTCAACCTGATCTCGACACTGACCGCGGCGCAGAACGTCGCGCTGCCGCTGCGCCTCGCCGGCCGGGGACCGTCCGACGACGAGGCGACCGCCGCGCTTGCCGCCGTGGGCCTGGCTGACCGCGCCCGGCACCGGCCGAGTGAACTGTCCGGCGGCGAGCAGCAGCGCGTCGCCATCGCCCGGGCGCTGGCGACCCGACCGGCGGTGGTCTTCGCCGACGAACCCACGGGAGCGCTGGACAGCACCGCCTCCCACCAGGTGCTGCGGCTGCTGCGCGGGCTGGTCGACGGGCACGGGCAGACCGTCGTGATGGTGACCCACGACCCGGCCGCCGCCGCGTACGCCGACCGGGTCCTCCTGCTCGCCGACGGCCGCCTCGTCGACGAGCTGACCGGCCCGCTCACCACGGGGGAGATCGCCGCCCGCATCACCGACCTGGCAGCGGAGCCGTCGTGCTGACCGGCCGGCGGTCGGCGGGCGCCTTCGCGGCCGTCGCGATCGGCGTGGCGCTCATCGCGTCGTCGACCCTGCTGCTGGCGTCGGGACGCCCGCAGGTGCCGGACCGGTGGGCACGCGCGGCGGTGGTCGTGCAGAGCCCCGAGGCGTCGAGCCCGGGCGACCCGTTCCCGCCCACCCGACCCTGGTCCGCGTCGGCCGCCGGCGCGCTCGCCGCGCGGCTGGCCGCCCTGCCCGGCGTGGAGGCGGCCGTGCCGGACCGCACCTTCTACGCCCAGCCGCTCGTCGACGGACGCCCACCGGCCACGGACGGCCAGCGGCAGGACGCCCACGAGGGGCACGGCTGGTCGAGCATCCGCCTCAGCGGGACGCGGTTGACCACGGGGGTCGCGCCCCGCGGCCCCCAGGAGGTGGCCGTCGACGCCGCCCTCGGCCTACGCCCCGCCGACCCGGTCACGGTGTTGACCGCGAGCGGCCCCGCGGCGTACACGGTCACCGGGCTGCTCGACGGGCCCGGCCTCCACGTCGCGGACGAGGTCGCCGCTGCCCTGTCGCCCGGCGTACGCGCGATCGGCCTGCTCCTGGCCCCGGACGCCGACCCCGAGCGGGTCGCCGCCGCCGCGCGCACCGCCGTCGGCGGCGACGGCCGGGTCCTCACCGGGAACGGGCGCGGCGCGTTGGAACCGCCGGACGACGCGCGGACCCGGTGGGTCGGCATGCAGCTGCTCACCGCCACGGCCGCCCTCGCCGGCTTCGTCACGGTGTTCGTGGTCGCCGCGACCTTCGCGTACGCGGTGGCGCAGCGCCGCCGCGAACTGGCCCTGCTGCGGGCCGTCGGTGCCACGCCGCGGCAGGTCCGCCGCCTGCTGCGCCGGCAGGCGCTCGTGATCGGCGCCACCGGAGCGCTCGCCGGACTGCTGGCCGGCGCCGCACTCGCCCCGGTGCTGGGCCGGCTGCTCGTCGACGCCCGCTTCGAGCCGGCGACCTTCGCCGTCCGGTACACCCTCTGGCCGGCGGCGGTGTCGTTGGCGACGGGTCCGACGGTCGCGCTGCTGGCCGTGTGGTGGGCGGCTCGGCGGGCCGCGCGGGTGCGTCCGCTGGAGGCGCTGCGGGAGGCGGCGGTGGAGCAGCGGCGGATGGGGCGAATCCGGGCCGTCGCCGGTGGACTCCTCGTCGCGGTGGGCGCCGCGTTCGCCGTCGCGACGGCCACGACCCCGGACGCCCAGGAGGGGGCGAACTTCGCCCTGCTCATGGTGATGGCCCTGGTGACCGGCGCCGCCGTGCTCGCGCCCGCGTTCGTCGGCCCACTCGTGGGGCTGCTCGCCCCGCCGCTGCGGCGTCGTGGCGGCGCGATCGCCCTGCTGGTGCGCGCCGGTGCGCTGACCGCCACCCGGCGGACCGCGTCGACGGCCGCGCCGGTCCTGCTCACCGTCGCCTTCGCGGTCCTCGTGTCCGGCATGGTGCGGACCACCACCGCCGTGTACGCGGCGAACCGCGCGAGCGTCGTCGACGCCGGCTGGGTGCTGCTGCCCGACCGGGCGCCCGGGTTGTCCGATCCGGCCGTGGCGGCGGCCCCGGGCGCGTCCGTGCTGCCCAGCCGGGTGTTCGTTCCCGGCGACGGCCCGCCCGCTCCGTACCGGCCGCTGACCGCGCTCGGGGTCGACCCGGCGGCGTTCACCGCTGCGAACCGGGTGCTCACCGTGCTCGCCGGATCCCTGGACGACCTGCGCGGTGACGACGCCGTCGCGCTGCCCGCCTCGGCGGTGTCGGCGGGCGGGCTGCCCGCTTCCACGGTGCCGGCGCTGCCCGCCGAGCCGTTCCCGGTGGTCTTCGCCGACGGGGAGCGGGTGCCGCTGCGGGTGGTGGCGGTCGTGTCCGACGACTCCATCCCCGGCGACCTTCTCCTGCCGCGGGCCGTCGTCCGCGCGCACGACCCGTCGGCGCTCACCTCGGCGGTGTACCTGACCGAACCGATCACCCCGCCACCCGGCGCCCGAGTGGTGGACCTCGCCACGTGGGCCGCCGAGGCGGACCGGGCGGAGGACACGCTCGTCTGGCTGGCCACCGTGATGCTCATCGCGGTGACGGCCGGCTACGGCGGCATCGCCGTGGTCAACACGCTGCTGATGGCGGCCGTCGGCCGGGCCGCCGACCTGCGGCTCATCCGGCTGGCCGGGGCGACCCGACGGCAGGTCGTGCGACTGGTCGCCGCCGAGTCTGCGCTGGTGGTGCTGGTGGGTGCCGTGCTCGGTGGGGCGGTGGCTTTCGCCGGTCTGCTGGGCATCCGCGCCGGCCTCGCCGAACAGTTGGGCGCGCCGGTGGACCTGGTGGTGCCGTGGCCGGTGGTCGGCGGGGTCGTCGGTCTGTGCCTGCTGCTCGCGCTCGCGGCGGCCACCGTGCCGACGTGGCGGCTGCTGCGTCGCAGGGCGGTCGTGCGGCCGGTCGGCTGACCGCGCCGCGTGTCCTCGGGGTCAGCGGACACGGCGGGCGGCGGCTACGGTGCGAGGATGCGTTCCGCGCGCCTGGTCGGGTTGATCCTCGCCGCCGCCGCCGTCGTGCTGTGGGCGGTCAACATGACCGTGCTGCAGCCGCTGACCGAGCCGATCGGCCCGTGGTCGGAGAACCTTCCCGGCAACAACGCCTACTGGGCTCGCGACCTGCGGTTCGCCACGATCGTCGCGGTCGTGCTGGCGCTGGTGCTCGCCGGCCGGGGGGACCGCCGCTGGGCCGGGCCCGCCGTGCTGCTCGGCGGCGTCTGGGTCGTGGCCGACGTGGCGGTCGACCGGGCCGACCCGACCGGCGCCGCGCCGACCGTGCTGCTCGCCGTCGGCGGCTGCGCGGTGCTCGCCGCGCTGGTGGTGTTCCTGGTACGCCGCACCGCAGCACCGTCCGCTGTGGAGCGCGCGGTCGGCGGGGCGGACCGGCGGGTGCCGGCGGTCGCGGCCAGCGTGGCCGGCGTGCTCGCAATCGTGGCCGCCGGAATCGAGTCGCCGACGGACCGTGAGCCGGAGCTGAACACGTCGGCGTTCGCCACGGCCGCGCTGCTGATCGTGGTGGCCCTCGGCTGCGCGTTGGCGGCGGCGCCGGCCCCGACCTGGCCCCGGCGCTGGGCGGCGGTCGCGACGGTCGCGGCTACCCTCCTGGTCGTCGGGTGGGTACGCACGATCGCTCCCGAGGACGGGCGGCTGCTGCCCGGGGTCCTCCTCGGCGGTGTGCTGCTCACCGGGGTCACCGTCGTGGCGTGGGACTGGCCGGACGGCCGGCCCGACTGGGGCCGCCACGGGCTGGCCGCGTTCGCCACGCTGATCGGCCCGACGGCGATGCTGCTCGCGGCGGCCGTCGCGATGATGCTGCTGCCCGTCGCCGCACCGTTCACCGCGCTGGCCGGCAACAGCCCCATCAACTCCGCCGACTCCGACGTCCTGCTCTCCCTCGCCGGGGTGCTCGCCGGCCTCGGGATGTCGTTGCTGCTGGCCTGGCCACCGGCCCTGGCCGGTCGGCCCGCCGCACCGGCGCCAACGCCGAACCGACCGGTCGGCCCGCAGGGGTAAGGGGCGGGGCGGAGTCGGACCCGGTCGACCGGGGGTGGCCCGCCCCGCCCCGGCCGAGGCGGGTGTCCCGACAGGGCCGATGACGCAGAGGCATATTTACGCCTCTGCGTCATCGCGCTTGCCGAGGAATGCGTCGCTGGGGGCGGCCGGCGTCGGATGGTCGGCGTCGGGGAGGACGGCGCGGGCGGTCAGTCGCCAGTACTGACGGCGCTCCTCGTCGCGCACGACCACGCCCATCCGGCCGAGTTCGCGGCGCAGTTCCCGCGCGTCGTCGCGGCGATTGTGGGTGAGCGCGTCCTGGCGGGCGCGCAGCAGGGCGTCGGCGCCGACCGGCAGTCCCGGCAGCCCGGGGACCCACAACCGGTACGCCGCCCGGTGCGGGTCCTCGTCCGCCCACGGCCACCCGTGGTTGCCGAACGCGGCGCGTAGCCGGTCCGGGGACAGGTCGGAGCGTTCCCGGACCAGTTCGCCACCGTCCTCGTCCAGCAGCACCAGGTCGCGGCCGTCGACGTGCACCACCCGGACGTCCCGGCGCGGGACGTCCCGCTGCCGGCCGTCCCGGCGGAGGCCGACGCGCTCGCGGTCCACGCGGACGACGAGCCGTTCGGCGGTGCCGGCGGAGGCGAGCAGCCCACCGGCGAGCACGCCCAGCGCCGCGGCACCGATCGTCAGCTCCGGCTGGGGCAGCCGGGACAGCGCCTCGAACAATCCCTGGACCGGCGCCCAGGGCAGGTCGGCGACCCACTCCGCCGATGCGCCGAGCAGGGCGCCGGCACCCGCGCCGAGCAGCGGGAACCCGCCCCACAGGACGACCAGTTCGGTCACCCCGCCGCTGACCGTGGTACGTGTGCCCGGCGCGCCGTCCATGGTCAGGCCACCTCGCGGCGCAGCGTACGGACCAGTCCGGCGGCCAGGGGTACGACCAACCACACCAGCAGCGACACCGCCAGTCGGCCCCACTGGTCACCGGTCAGGTCACCGCCGAACAGTGGCTCCATGGTCCGGCCGGTGTCCAGCCAGCCGGCCGGGCCCCGCAGCGCGGGCACCACCTCGCCCAGGATCGACCAGACGGTGGGCAGCAACAGGTAGCTCACGATCGCCAGCGGGGTGTTGAGCAGCAGCAGGCCGAAGCCGGCACCCATCAGCACGTTGGCGACCTGGAAGACGACCGCGTTCAGGAGCAGCGTCTCGTCGAACCGCCACTGACCCCCGTCGCCGGTGGCGCCGGCGACCAGCGTCCCGGCCGCGGCCACCGCCAGGCTCGCGAGCACCGAGGTGAGGGCGGCGAGCACCACGGCGGCCAGCTTCGCGGCGACCACCCGCTCCCGGCGGGGCACCAGGGCGTACGTGACGAGCGCCGTGCGCTGGGACCACTCGGCGGTGATGGAGAGGATGCCCAGCACCGGCAGCAGCACGCCGACCGGGAACAGCGACGGTACGAAGAACGTGGCGAACGTCTGGTCCGCCTCGTCGGCGTAGATGAGCTGGAGGGCGACGATCACGGCGGTGGTCAGCCCGATCGTGATGAGCAGCCAGAGCCCGGCCCGGGTGTCGGCGAGCTTGCGCAGCTCCACCCCGGTCAACCGGAGCAGGGAGGGTGGGCGTACGCCCCGGTGGCGCTCGGGCGCGACGGTGGGTGCGCTGGTCGCGGTGGTCGTGGTCACTTCCCGGCCTCCTCGGTCGGCTCGGCGGCGGTGGTGGTGAGGGTGAGGAAGAGCTGTTCCAGCCCGCCGCCGGCGGGGCGCAGCTCGGTCAGCACGACCCCGGCGGTCGCGGCGGCCTGCCCGACGGCCTCGCCGTCGGCGCGGACCAGCAGGCCGTCGGTGCCGTCGGTCGCGGCGATGCCGGCGGCGTCCAGGGCGCGGCGCAGGGCCGCGGTGTCCCGGGCCCGCACGAGGGTGCCGCCGCCGGCAAGCAGTTCGGTCTTGTCGCCCTGGGCCACGATCCGGCCGCCCCCGATAACCACCAGCCGGTCCGCGACCGCCTCCACCTCACGCAGCAGGTGGGAGGAGAGCAGCACGGTGCCGCCCCGGTCGGCGAAGTCGCGCAGCAGGCCGCGCATCCAGAAGATGCCCTCCGGGTCGAGCCCGTTGGCGGGCTCGTCGAGGATCAGCACCCGGGGGTCGCCCAGCAGCGCCAGCGCCAGGCCGAGCCGCTGCCGCATGCCCAACGAGTACGCCCGGACCCGCCGCCGGGTGGCCGCCCCGTTCAGCCCCACCAGGTCGAGCTTCGCGGCCACCTCCCGCCGGTCCACCCCCATCGTGTACGCGGCGACGGTCAGCGCCTCCCGGCCGCTGCGGCCGGCGTGCTGGGCGGCGGCGTCGAGCAGGACACCGATCTCCCGGCCCGGGTTGGGCAGCTGTCGGTAGGGCCGCCCACCGACGGTGGCCCGGCCGGCGGTCGGCGGGGTGAGACCGCAGATCATCCGCAGGGTGGTGGACTTCCCGGCGCCGTTCGGCCCGAGGAACCCAGTGACCGTGCCGGGCTCGCAGCGGAACGAGACATCGTCGACGGCCGTGTGGCGGCCGTAGCGTTTGCTGAGGTGCTCCACGCTGATCATGCCGCCGAGCCTGCCGGCGCCACCCGGTCGTCCGCTGCGGCCGGCGGTCGGCGTCGACACCGACCTTGGTATATGCCGGGGTCTCGACTTTGGTAGCTGGTTGGTGCCGGCACCGGCTGCCTAGCATGGGCGCGTGACCAGCGCCGCCGTGCCGGAACACCCCTGGCTGCTGCCCGGGGCCATCGCCGTGCCGGTCGACCGGGAGCGGACCCATCCACGCCGCACCACCCGGGACTGGATCGTCGACGTGGTGGCCTTCGTGTTCTGCCTCTGGTGGGTGCTGTTCGCCACGCTGGACGCCCTCACCCCGGCCCCCCAGCTCGCCACCCGGCTGCCGTACGGCTGGATGATCGTCGCGGACGCGCTGGTCGGGCTGGTCTGCTGCGGGCTGCTCTGGGTGCGCCGGCGCTGGCCGCTCGGGCTGGCGGTGGCGACGTTGCCGCTGACCGCGTTCTCCATGGCGGCGGCCGCCCCGCTGGTGATCCTCTACTTCACCGTGGTGGTGCACCGGCGTACCGCGGTCGCGCTGGCGGTCACCGCCGCCGGGCTGGTCACCAACTTCGCCTTCGGCTACCTCCGCCCCGAGCCGACCATGCCCTACTGGGCGGCCACCGTCTGGGGCGTGGTGATCAGCGCGAGCGTGCTCGCCTGGGGGATGTTCGTCCGGGCCCGCCGCCAGCTGGTGGTGTCGCTACGCGAGCGCGCCGAGCGGGCCGAGGCGGAGCAGCAGTTGCGCGTGGCGCAGGCCCGACAGGTGGAGCGCAACCGCATCGCCCGGGAGATGCACGACGTGCTGGCGCACCGGATCTCGCTGCTCAGCCTGCACGCGGGCGCGCTGGAGTTCCGCCCGGACGCGCCGCCGGAGGAGGTGGCGAAGGCGGCCGGGGTGATCCGGGGCAGCGCGCACGCGGCGTTGCAGGACCTGCGCGAGGTGATCGGGGTGCTGCGCGCCGACGGCGGCGGCGAGGAGGACCCCGAGCGCCCCCAACCCACCCTGGACGACCTGCCCGGCCTCATCGAGGAGTCCCGCGCGGCCGGCGTCCGGGTCAACGCGAGTGACCTGGTGGCCGCCCCGGCGGCGGTGCCGGCGGCGGTGGGGCGCAGCGCGTACCGGATCGTGCAGGAGGGGCTGACGAACGCCCGCAAGCACGCGCCGGGAGCGGTGGTGACCGTCGGGCTCGCGGGCGGGCCGGGGGCCGGACTCACCGTGGAGATCCGCAACCGGTGGCCGGTCGGCGGGGTGGACGCCCCGGAACTTCCGGGCTCCGGCACCGGCCTGGTCGGCATCGCCGAGCGGGTCACCCTGGCCGGCGGGCGACTCGAACACGGGCGTGACGACTCCGGCGACTTCCGCCTGGCGGCGTGGCTGCCGTGGCCGGCATGACCGCGCCGGGCGGTGGCGAGCCGGTGCGGGTGCTGATCGTCGACGACGACGCCCTGGTCCGGGCCGGTCTGTCGATGATCCTCGGCGGGGTGCCGGACCTGCGGGTCGTGGGGGAGGCCGCCGACGGGGGCGAGGTCCCGGCCGCGGTCGCCGCCGCCCGACCGGACGTGGTGCTCATGGACATCCGGATGCCGAGGCTGGACGGGCTGGCCGCGACCGAGGCGCTGCGCGCCCAGCCGCACCCGCCCGAGGTGCTGGTGCTGACCACCTTTCACGCCGACGAGCAGGTGCTCCGGGCGTTGCGCGCCGGCGCGGCCGGTTTCCTGCTCAAGGACACCCCGCCCGCGGAGATCGTCCAGGCGGTTCGCCGGGTCGCGGCGGGCGAGGCGACCCTCTCACCGGCGGTCACCCGGACGCTCATCGCGCACGTCACCGGCGCGGTGCCCGGCGGGCCCGACCCGCGTCGGGAACGCGCGCTGCGCCTGCTCGCCGGGCTGAGCGAACGCGAGCGGGAGGTGGCGGTGGCGCTCGGGCAGGGGCGGACCAACGCGGAGATCGCCACGGACCTGTACATGAGTGTGGCGACGGTCAAGGCGTACGTCTCGCGGCTGCTCACCCGGCTGGACCTGAACAACCGGGTGCAGGTGGCCCTGCTGGTGCACGACGCCGGCCTGGTCTGACGTCGTCCGGCATTCTAAGCCGGCGATCTTCCCCAGGCGTCCCTCAGCAGAGCACTGCGACTGCTGGCGGACAAGCGGATGATCGAGATCGGCCAGCCGTTGTCCACTCGGCCCTCCCGTGAGACCAGATACACAGTCGCCGACCCCTACCTGGCGATCTGACCCTGGGGCGGATCGTCGCGGGCTGGACGAGCCGGCGGGGCCGTGCGATCGAGCCGGTGGTCAGGGAAGCACTGCGGCGACTGCCCCCCGGAGGGCTGCCCGACGGGACCGCCGAGGTGGGCGGGTACTGGGACCCGGACCAACGACCCGGAGATCGACCTCGTGGGCGCCGACCGTGGCCCCGTTGCCGGGCGGATCACGTTCGTCGGCTCCATCAAGTGGTTGGAGCGGCGGCCTTTCGACGCGCACGACCTCGGGCGGCTGCTGCACCACCGGTCCCGCTTGCCCGGAGCGGGCGACGAAGCCGTGCCGATCGCGGTCTCCCGCAGCGGAGCGGTCACCCACGGGGTCCGCGTGCTGGCGCCGGAGGATCTGCTGGCCGCTTACCCCGATTGAACTTCTCGTCGCCGACGGCCGTACCACTGCCCGAGGATGCGGGTGCGGCGGGCCCGCCGCACCGCTGCCGAACTGTGGGAGGTCTGCCGTGCGAGTTGGTGAGCAGTCGACGGATCCCATCGATCGGGTGCTGGGCGAGGTGCCGGTGCCGGCGCCGCTGACCCCGGAGGACGTACGGCTCGCGGTCCGGGCGGTGGTCGTGCACACAGCCGAGGAGTGGCCGTCGGGACCGGTGTGCCGCAACGACGGCGCCACGTACCCGTGCCGGCTGCACCGGTGGGGGCGGCGGGTGCTGCTCGCGCACGGGCTCAACGACCGTCAGGTGGACGCGCTCATCCGGCACGGCAACCCGTTCGTGCACGTGCCCTTCCCCTTCACCGCCACCGGTCCGGCGCGGCCGGCGGGCGTACGCCCGGTGGCGCGGGCCGCCGGCACCGGCCGGCCGGCCCCCGCGACCGCGCCGCGCTGGCCCCGCGCGAGCTGACGGAGGTACGGCCGTCGGCGGCGTTGCCGGGGCGGACGACGCCGGCCCGGCGCGGGGGTTCCCCACCCGCACCGGGCCGGCGTCGAACCGGCTCTCCGGCTCAGTCGTTGCCGGCACCGATTCCGCAGTCCGGCGCGGACCAGCTCCAGGTGTTGGAGCTGTTGTCCTGGTTGTTCTCCCGCCGCGAGTCGACGTGCACGTGGTCGTCGTGGTCGGGGTAGCCCGGCCCGTAGAGGCCGCTGAAGCCGTTGTTGCGGGCGGCGCGGGCCACGGTGCAGAGCGACGAGGTGCGGGACACGACATCCGCCGCGTTGCCGTAGAGGTGCTGGCTGTCGGAGGCGCCGTCGACCTGGTCGTTGCAGGCCCGGCTGCGGAAGCCGCTGCTGACGTAGAGGGGCTTGTCGCCGAGGCTGCGGCGCAGCGCCTCCAGCTTCCACATCGTGCGCAGCGCGTTCTGCCGGGTCTCGGCGGCGGACAGCGGGCCCCCGCTCCACCCGCTGCGGCCGCAGCCGTCGTCCATCTCGGTGTAGCTGAAGTGGCGTGGCGTGCAGTCGTCGTCCTGCAGTTCGTACAGCTTGGCGTAGGTCTGTGGGCCGGCGACGCCGTCGGCGCGCAGCCCGTACGCCTGTTGGAAGCGCTTGACCGCGGCGGCGGTCTTCGGCCCGTAGATCCCGTCGTTCTCGACGATGTCCCGGTTGCCGGCCCAGCCGGCGACCCTGATCTGGAGCTGGCGGACATCGGCTCCGGACCGACCCTGGTACAGGTTGCGGTTCCAGGTGTAGCAGCCGTCGGCGTGGGCCGCTGGCGCGGCGACCACCGCGGCGATCGCGGTGCCCGGCAGAGCCAGGGCGAAGGCGACGGCAGCCCGCTTCAAGGTGTTTACGCGCACAGAAGTCCTCCCGATAGGAGAGCGAATGGGGTGGCTTTCAGGACATCGCCCGGGACGTCCCGCGATTTCCACCCTCGCACCAGAGACAGCCATAGGGGCTGAATAACGAGAATTGTCCTCATGATTTCCCGTTCCTGAGCAGTCCCTGTGAATTCGGCCGATTTGCGAAACAGCCATTCCGGACTCGCGGCGGAAGGACGACGCGAAACGCACCGAACGTCGCGTACGGACCCACGGAGGGTGATGTTCCCGGCCCCGACCGGGCCGGTAACGTCAGCGTCCGGGCTGGCGCACTGGCGGAGGTGGACGTGGCGCGGGGAGGCGTCTTCTGCGTCGAGGGACAGTGGCACCGCGACCTGAACGAGCGCGGTTCCGTGCTGCCCACGCTCGAACTGCTCGAACGACTCGGCAAGATCCGGTTCATCCACAAGGACGCGGCCACCCGGGACGAGCTCTTCTACTTCCTGGACCGTTGGCTGCTCAAGCAGTACGCCGACCACCGCGTCGGGTTCTTCGCGATGCACGGTGAACCGAGCCGGCTGCGCCTCACCGACTGGCACTCGGTCGAACTCGCCGACGTCGCCGAACTGATGGCCGGGCGGTGCGACGGGCGTCGGCTCTACTTCGGGAGCTGTTCCGTCCTGCGCGCCTCGGACGCCGCGCTCCGGGAATTCCTCGACATCACCGGAGCGGCTCTGATCTGCGGTTTTACCCGCGACGTGGACTGGGTGGAATCGGCGGCGTTCGAAACGGTGCTCCTCGACGTGCTGGCCAACGGGCAGCGGCACAACGCGGCCGAACTGCGGATGGGGTCGGCGCACTGGGCGCCGCTCGCGTCGTACCTCGGCTTCCGGGTGATCTATGCCAACGGCCGCGCCTGGCGGCCCTCGGCCCGACCCCGGGTGCCCGCCCAACCGGGCGCGGACCACGCCGCGCACCGTCCGCGCTGACCGTCGGACCCGCCGGTCGGCCGCCCTGGTAGAAACGAGATGTGGCACGCAGCATCGCGACGAACACCCGCGTCGACCGGGACGCCCTGGTCGAGTTCCTCCGCCCCCGACACCGGGTGGTCCTGATGACCACGCGCGCGGACGGCCGCCCGCAGGCCTCGCCGGTCACCGCCGGGGTCGACCCGGCCGGCCGGCTGGTCATCTCCACCTATCCGGAGCGGGTGAAGGCGAGCAACGTGCGCCGCGACCCGCGCGTGTCGGCGTGTGTGCTCTCCGACGAGTGGGACGGCCCGTGGGTGCAGGTCGACGGCACCGCCGAGGTGCTCGACCTGCCGGACGCCCTCGAACCGCTGGTCGAGTACTTCCGCTGCATCTCCGGCGAGCACCCGGACTGGGACGAGTACCGGGCCGCGATGGTCCGGCAGGGCAAGGCCCTGATCCGGGTCACCATCGAGCGGTGGGGGCCGATCGCCACCGGCGGATTCCCCGCCCGCCTCGCCGACTGATCACGCTCCCGTCGGCTCCTTCCCGGAGTCGCCGGCCCGCACTCAGTACGCCGCCGTGAAACGCGCGTTCTCGTGCCGCGGGTTCTCGATCTCGTCGACGATCGCCACCGCCAGGTCCTCGTACGTGAGCACCGAGCGCCCCTGGTCGTCGGTCACCGGCTCGTCGGTGCCGGTGCGGTAGTGCCCGGTCCGCTCGCCCGGGTGGAACTCCAGCGGCGGCGGTGACACGTACGTCCAGGTCACCCCGTCGCCGCTGGCGCGGTAGTAGGCCAGCGCGGCGGCCTGCCCCTGGGCCGATTCCCGGTACTCCGCCGGGAAGTCCGGCTCGTCCAGGAAGGGCGTGCCCTTCGGGGTGAGCAGGGTCGACCCGCCGCCGACGTGGATGATCCGCGGCGGTTCCGGCAGGTCGCGGAGCGTGGTGACCAGCGTCCGGGCCGCGTCCTGCCACAGGTCGTGACCGTCGCCCCCGATGGCGACCACCATGACGTCCGCCTCGGGCGCCAGTTCGCGTACGCTCCGTTCGCTGGTCGCGTCGCCGGTGACCACCCGCACGCCGGTCGGCAGGTACGAGGTGGCCTCCGGACGGCGTACGGCGGCGGTGACCCGGTGCCCCCGGTTGACCGCCTCGGCGGTGACCCGGGACCCCGCGGTGCCACCCGCCCCGAACACGACGATGCTGCTCATGGCCGCCTCCCGCCGGACGTGAATCCTTCCCCAGGTTATTGACCGGGGTGGCCGGCGGGTGCGGTTACCGGAAGAACCCGCGGTCAGTCCACCAGGGCGCTGTAGACCAGTTGGCGCAGCTGCGGCCGGATCGGGTGGGTGCTGGACGGCATCAGCTGGGTGAAGAAGAGCGCGGTGATCTCCTCGGCCGGGTCGACCCAGAACGCGGTGCTCGCCACCCCACCCCAGTAGTACTCGCCGACGCTGCTCGGCACCCGGCTCGGGATCGGGTCGTCGACCACCGCGAAGCCCAGGCCGAAGCCGATGCCGTCGAGGGTGGTCTCGGCGAACCCGCCGGTCGACAGGGTGCCGAGATCCTGGCCGCCGGGCAGGTGGTTGCGGGTCATGAACCGCACGGTGCGCGGGCCGAGGACGCGGACGCCGTCCAGCTCGCCGCCGCGCAGCAGCATCTGGGTGAACCGGTGGTAGTCGCCGGCGGTGGAGATCAGGCCACCGCCGCCGGAGAGCAGGGCCGGCTTGTCGTACGCCAGGGCGCCCAGCCGGTCGAAGCGGACCGCGTGGCCGGTGTGCGGGTCGGGCGCGTAGAGGGCGCCGAGCCGGGCGGCCTCGTCGCCGTCGACGTACCAACGGGTGTCGGTCATCCCCAGCGGCCGGAAGATCCGGTCGGCGAAGAAGGCGTCGAGGCTCTGCCCGGAGACCACCTCGACGAGCCGGCCCAGCACGTCGGTCGCGACGGAGTAGCCCCAGGCCGTGCCGGGCTGGAAGAGCAGCGGAAGCTGTCCGAACGCCCGGCAGGCGGTGGCCAGGTCGACGTCGGACGGCGGATAGAGGTCGTAGCCGGCCGCCCGGTAGAGACCGTCGACCACCGAGGTCTGCATGAAGCCGTACGTCAGGCCGGCGGTGTGGGTGAGCAGGTGCCACACCCGGATCGGCTCGACCGCCGGCACCGTGTACGGCTTGAGCGTCGACCCCTTCGAGTAGACCCGCAGGTCGGCGAACTCGGGGAGCCAGCGGCTGATCTCGTCGGTCAGCTCGAACCGGCCCTCCTCCCACAGGATCATGGCGGCGACCGAGGTGACCGGCTTGGTCATCGAGTAGATCCGCCACAGCGTGTCCGCCTCGACCGGCGCTCCGGCCTCGGCGTCGCGCAGCCCGTACGTGGTCGAGTGGACCACCTCGCCGCGCCGGGTGACCACCGCCTGCCAGCCGGCGAGCCGGCCGTCGTCGACGTACCTGCCGAAGTGCTCGTCGATCCGCGCCAGCCGCGCCGGGTCGAAGCCGATCTGGTCCGGGTCGATGCTCCGCGCCACACTCACGTCGCCGAACCTACTCGCCGGTTCGGCCGTACCGGAAGGGCTGAGCCGTCGGTGGTGACCACTAGCCTGACCGGATGCCGGAGCTGACCGAGGACAGAACCTTCCGCGACGAGGACTGGTACGCGGAGGACCTGGCCGACCGCCGCTTCGCCCGCTGCGAGTTCTTCTGGGTCGACCTCACCGAGGCGGTCAGCCGGGGCGCGGTCTTCACCGAGTGCACCTTCGGCAACGTCCAGTTCAACGCCTCCCGGCACACCGACTCGGCCTTCACCCGCTGCACGTTCACCCGCTGCAACCTCTTCGAGGCCGACTTCACCGGCTGCAAGCTGGTCGGCAGCACGTTCGAGCAGTGCGACCTGCGTCCCCTGGCCGTCTCCGGCGGCGACTGGTCCTTCGTCGGGCTGCCCGGCGCCGACCTTCGCGGCGTACGCCTCACCGACGTCCGGATGCGCGAGGCCGACCTGACCGGGGTCAACCTGACCGGCGCCACGGTCACCGGGGTGGACCTCTCCGGCGCGCAGTTGCGCGGGTGCCGCCTCGGCGGGGCGGACCTGCGCGGCAGTGACCTGAGCGCGCTGGACCCGCTGGCCGTCGAGCGGGCCGGTGCGATCGTGGACCCGGAGCAGGCGGTGCTGATCGCCCGGGCGCTGGGTTTCGAGGTCGGCTGAGAGCCGGCGGAGAAAGGCACCCGGGCCGCGGCCTGCGACGCCGCGAGCGGCGGTGACCTCCGGGCGCCTCGGCGCCCGCCGGTTCGACACCTCCGGCCGGCCCGCGCACGCCCTTTCCGTACCCGGCCCGCGATTCCGCTTCCGGTCGATGTCCGCTACCGTGCGCTGACGGACTGGACACGTCGACCGTCCGGTTTCCGGTGGATCGAGCCATGCGCGGCGGGCGAGCCGTGCGGGTTACGCACGCCACCGGTCCGGAGGCGGCCGGTGTTATGTGGAGGGCCGGTGGCGGAGGAGGACTTCACCCGGACGGGCACGGATGCGTCCGGTCGGGGAGCCGGCCATCGCGCCGCCGCCACAGCCGCCCGGCACCGGTCGGGCGCACCCGTGGCGCGCCGGGCGCGCGCCGCGCTGGGGCGGTCGATCCGGCCGGGCGCGCCCCGGCGCTGGGTGGTCGCCGGGCTCACGCTGCTGACCGGCCTCACCGGCCTGCTCGCGTACGTCGGGACCCGTCCCGGCCCCGAGCCGGTGCTGCCGAGCGGGGTTCCCGCGGGGGTCGGTCGTCCGACCGGCTATCCGGCCGTCGAGGCCAACCGCAGTGAGCCCGGGCCGGCCGCCCCGGGTCTGCGGCCCCGGCAGCGTCCGCCGAGCCCGCCGCCCAGTCCGACCCCCAGCCCGTCGGTGTCCGCGCCCGCGTCGCCGCAGCTCAGCGTCAGCCAGCGGGACATCCCGGCGGAGGTCGACCTGACCGCCGTCGGTTCGCGGGACTGGGTGCACTGGGGGTTGCGCGGCAACTCGACGGTGCGCAAGCGGGGCGGGACCGGCGAGATCCTGGACGAGGGTGGACGGGGCCGGCGCGGCAACTGGGACGGCAACCAGGAGGTCTTCAGCTGGCGGGACGGCGGGTCGGTGCGGTCGGCCCACGCCACCTCGACCGGGGTCTTCACCTGCGGTGCCGGCAACGGTTTCTCGCTGGCCGTCGCCGGCAGCGGTGAGCTCCGTACGGTGCGGCTCTATGCCGGGCTCTGGATGGCCCGCGGTCGGCTGGAGGCGCGCCTCTCGACCGGCGGCCCGGCCACGACCCTGCGCCTGGAGGACCCGCACACCAGCCGCAGCGCCGAGTTCACGGTGCGGTTCCGCGCCCCCAAGGACGCCCGGTTGCTGATCAGTTGGACCACCGAGGCGGTCTTCAGCCGGGGTTGCGGCAACGTCGGCCTCCAGGCGGTGGCGCTGCGCTGACCGGTCGGGAGCCCGGTCGGTCCCGCACCGGGTGGTGGCCCTCCGCAGGCCCGCGCTTCGCCCGGCCGACCACCGCCCGCCGGAGTAGCGTGAGCGCGACGAGCCCGAGCAGTCGAAGAGGAGCGTGCCGATGACCTCCAGCGAGCAGGTCCTGGACAGCCCGGCGGGTTGGGTCGCCGACCACATCCGCCGCTACCTGGCCACGGACGGAGCCGACGGCCACGAGTGGCGGCCCGGAGTGTTCACCCTGCTGCTGACCACGCGTGGACGCCGCAGCGGCAAGCTGCGCCGCACCGCCCTCATCTACGGGCGCGACGGGGACGACTACCTGGTCGTCGCGTCGCAGGGCGGCGCGCCGGAGCACCCGGCGTGGTATCTCAACCTGCTCGCGGACCCGGAGGTGGAGGTGCAGGTGCTGGGTGAGCGCTTCACCGCGCGGGCCCGCACCGCCACGCCCGAGGAGCGGCCCCGGGTGTGGGCGACGATGGCCGAGATCTGGCCCGCGTACGACGACTACCAGACCAAGACCGACCGGGAGATCCCGGTGGTGGTGCTGGAACGCCGCTGACGCGGACCGGGACAGTTTGTCCGTCGCCCTCCGTCCACGTCGGCGTAACTTTCTGCTGTCCCGGTCTGACCGTCCTGTGTGGAGGCACCGCAGATGAGCAGCAGCACCGTCCACCGCGCCCGGCCCGGCACCCCGACCGGTGCGGGAGACCCGCCCGGCGACGTGCTCCGGGAGATCCCGCTGCCGCCGTACGTGACCGGCGAGGACGCCCAGTTCGCGGTGCGGGCGGTGGTGGTGCACGCGCCACGGCGGTGGTCGGGTGGCACGGTCTGCCGCAACGACGCGAGCCCGCACCCGTGCCGTCTGCACCGCTGGGGCACCCGGGTGCTGGCGCTGCGCGGGCTGCGGGACGCCGAGATCGCCGCGCTCATCGAGCGCGGCGACCCGGCGGCCCCGGTGCCCACCCGGCCCGGCGCCTGACCGGGCGGCCCGCCGCCGGGTCCGGGTGGGCCGGGCCGGACCACCCGGCGCTCAGCAGGCAACCGGCTTGACCCAGGAGCACTCCAACCCCTCCGGCCAGGCGCCGGCGTCGGGCACCACGGGAGGCGAGACCCGCGCCGTGGTCGTGCTCTTCTCGCTGTACGCGGCGAGCGCGACCGCGATCTGGTCCTCCAGCGCCTTCACCGAGGAGGCCAGGTAGTTGTTGAGCAGGATCGAGAACGCCAACACCCGGCCGTCGGCGTCGGTCGCATAGCCGGAGAGGCTGGAGGCTCCGGTGAGGCTGCCCGTCTTGGCGTGCACGTTCCCCGCCGCCACGGTTCCCGCCATCCGGCTGCGCAGCGTGCCGCCCACGAAGCGCTCGGCCTGGCCGGCGATCGGGAGCGCCGCGTACCAGGTGTCGAACCAGGGTTCGGCGCGCACGGCGGCGAGCAGGTCCACGAACTCGCCCGCCGGGACGAGGTTGCGCCGGGAGAGCCCGGAGCCGTCGCGCTGGCGCAGCGTGCCGGTGTCCACGCCGGCGCCCGCGGCGTACCCGTTGATCGCGGCCAGTCCGGCGGACCAGGTGCCGGCGCCGGAGCGTACCCGCCCGATCTCCTTGGTCAGCATCTCGGCGTGGCCGTTGTTGGAGAGCTTGAGGAACGGCACCATCAGCTCGGCCAGGGGCATCGAGTCGTGCCGGGCCACCGCGGTCGCGGCCGCCGGGGTGGCCCTGCCCAGCACCGTTGCGCCGAGTACGCGCACACCGTGCCGACGCAGCGCTGCCCGGAACACGTCGGCCGCGTACCCGGTCGGCTCCCAGACCGTCACCCAGTCACTGGCCGGCTCGTCCCCGACGGCGATCTGTCCGGTGACCACGACGGTGTTGCCGCCGTGTTCCCGGGTGAAGGAGATCGACGTCTCCCCGTCGGCGACCGTCTCGGCCCGGTTGTCGAACCGCAGGTAGTCGGTCGGCGGGGTGGTGGTGATGACCGGCGGGGCGCCCGCGGCCCGCCCGGGTGCGGCGTGGACGATCACGGTGCCCGCGTCGTAGTCGGTGTCGGGTGCGACGGTGAGGGCGGACACCTGCGCCGCGTAGTAGTACGGCTCGTCGTCCCACGTCCAGTCCGGCCCGAGCCGGGTCCGGTCGTAGCGGGTGTCGTCGGCCACCAGATCGCCCGTCACGACCCGTACGCCGGCTGCCGCCACCTGCTTCGCGAGGGCGTCGTAGTCGCCGGCGAGCATGGTGGGGTCGCCGCCGCCCCGCAGGTAGAGGTCGCCGGCGAGCACCCCGCCGGCGCGCCGCTTGCCGCCGCCGAGCACGTCGGTCGTGAGGCGGTGGCCGGGCCCGAGCAGCGCCAGGGCGGCGGTGGAGGTGAGCAGCTTGGTGTTGGAGGCGGGGACCAGCCGACGGTCGCCGTTGCGGTCGTAGAGCTTCTGACCCGTGGTGGTGTCGACGACGACCACCGAGGCCTGTGCCCCGGCCAGCCGCGCGTCGGCGAGGATCGCGTCGATGGTCGCGTGCAGCCGGGTGACCGCCGGTGGCGGGGCGTCGGCGGTGGCCCCGGAGGCGCCGACGGTGGCCGTGACGCCGACCAGCGCCACCAGCGCGAGCGACCGGGGGAAGAGACGTCGATGCATCCGCCGATGCTGTCATGGAGATTATCGCCAGGAAAGGGCTGGCATCGAAAGTTTTCGCCGCACCGCCCCGGGTGGTGGCGGAATCAGGCCGACGGCACCGCCGGGCCCGGCCGCTCGGGCCGTTCCTCGCCACCCCAGTAGCGGCCGTCCCCGCGGATGATCAGTGGTGCCACCAGCGCCGCGAGTGCCCCGCCGAGCAGTGGGAAGACGATGAACACCCACAGCTGCCGTAGGGCGACGCCGCCCTCGAAGAGCGCCGGGCCCAGGGACCGGGCCGGGTTGACCGAGGCGCCGGTGAGGGTGAGGCCGACCAGCTGCGTGGCGGCGAGTGCCAGACCGATCGCGACGCCGGACACGGCCGCGTGGTCGAGCCGGGCGCCCGCCACGAGCACGACCAGCACGAGTAGGAACGTCAGGACCAGCTCCAGCAGGGCCGCGCCGCCCCGGTTGATGTGGGCGCCGTAGCCGTTGCTGCCGAGCGCGCCGGTCTGGTCCACGACGTCACCCCATCGGGTGAGCACCCACAGCAGGAACGCCCCGAGGATCCCCCCGAGGAACTGCGCGACCCAGTACGCGGCCGCCCCGACCAGCGAGATCTTGCCGGAGATCAGCACCCCGAGGGTGACGGCCGGGTTCACGTGGCTGCCGGACAGCGGACCGATGGTGTAGACGAGCGCGAGCAGGACCAGCCCGAAGGCGAGGGACACCACCACCACGCCGCCCTGGACCCGGGCCGCGACCGCACTGCCCACGCCGAGAAAGACCAGCAGGAAGGTGCCGATGAACTCGGCGAGGTAGCGGCGGAAGTCTGTCATGGTGCCAGCCTATGGACAAATCAGCTGATGTCAGGGGAAAAGGCTAGCGAGAACCCGGGCGGCCTGTGACCGGGGCGACGGCGACGGCGGGCACAGCCCTCGGACCGTCGCTGTTGCATCGGACATGGACCCTCGCACCGTCGACGTGGTGGTTGGTCGGCGCCGGTCAGGCGGGCCTCTCCGTCGCGTACCACCTGCGCCGGGCGGGCTTCGACCCCGGCCCGGGATTCGTCGTCCTGGACGCCGACGACGGCCCGGGCGGGGCGTGGCGGCACCGCTGGCCGACGCTGACCGTCGAGCGGGTCCACGGCTTCCACGAGCTGCCCGCGATGTCCTTCCCCGCGGCCGGCCCGCACGAGCCGGCCGCCCGGGTGGTGACCGACTACTTCGCCGCGTACGAGCGGGAGTTCGACCTGCCGGTGCGCCGCCCCGTCCGGGTGGCGGCGGTGCACCCGCTGCCCGACGGCCGGCTGGACGTGCGGACCGACCAGGGCAGCTGGACCGCCCGCGCCCTGGTCAACGCCACCGGCACGTGGACCCGCCCCTTCTGGCCGCACTACCCCGGTCGGGCGTCGTTCCGGGGCCGCCAACTGCACACCGCCGACTACCGCGGCCCGGACGAGTTCGCCGGCAAGCGGGTCGTCGTGGTCGGGGCCGGAACGTCCGCCGTCCAGCTGCTCGGCGAGGTCTCCACCGTCGTCGCCGCCGCGACCTGGGTGAGCCGCCGGCCGCCGGACTTCCGGGACGGCGAGTTCGGCCCGGAGCAGGGACGCGCGGCTGTCGCCCTGGTCGAGGAGCGGGTGCGGTCGGGACGCCCGCCGACCAGCGTCGTCGGGGTCACCGGACTGCCGGTCACGGCCGAGGTGCGCCGCCTCCGCGAGCAGGGCGTTCTCCGTCGGTTACCCATGTTCGACCGGATCACGCCGGACGGCGTCGCCTGGGACGACGGTCGTTTCGTGCGTGCCGACATGATCCTCTGGTGCACGGGCTTCCGGGCCGCGCTCGACCACCTCGCTCCGCTCCGGCTGCGCGCCCCGGGCGGCGGCATCACCCTGGACGGCACCCGCGTGGTCGCCGACGAGCGGATCCACCTCGTCGGGTACGGGCCCTCGGCCAGCACGATCGGCGCCAACCGGGCCGGCCGCGCGGCGGCGCGGGAGATCCGGGATCTGCTCGCGCGCGACGCCGCTCTCGACTGACGGGCCTCTATTTGACGGATGGCCCGACAGCGGGCAACGTAGGCGGTGAGGGGCCCCTTCAGCTGCCCCGACGCGGTCGCGACGAGGTCGGGCCGCGATCACCTCCCACGTGCGCCCCGGACGCGGGCCATTCCCGGTCTGCGCCGTTCCGACCGCGATCCGAGAGAATCCACGAGGAGTTCCGCATGCTCACCATGACCGACAACGCCGTCCTGGTCATCCGCGACCTCGCCAACCAGCAGGACGTCGCCGAGGACGGTGGCGTGCGCATCGCCGCCGACGCCGACGCCGGTTCGCTCACCGTGGAGCTGGTCTCCGAGCCGGTGCAGGGGGACCACGTGGTGGACAACCAGGGCGCGCGGATCTTCCTGGACGCCGACGCCGCCGAGATTCTCGGTGACGCCTCGGTCGACGCGACCGTGGACGAGGAGGGCATCGTCCAGTTCGGCTTCACCGAGAAGCAGTAGGCCGTCAGCCGGCCCGCCGGCTCTCACCACCACGCGGCGGACGGGACGGCCGGCCACGGGCCGACCCGGCCCCCGACGGCCCGAGCGGGGCGTGCCGCGCTGGGCGCCGCAGCGTGGCCAGCACCTCCGCCAGGTGGTGGGAGGTGCCCCAAGCCGTCCAGTTGCTCGCCGACCCCGCGCCCGCGACCCGGCGGGCGCGGCGGAGGATCTCGTGGTCACCCCAGGAGAACGACGCCCCGTCGGTGGGCCAGTGCGGGGCGGACACGAGGGTGCGGCACAGGTCCGCGAACCGGTCGTCGCCCCGGCCACCCCGCCGCGACCAGCGGTAGATCCACCACGCGCCGTCCGTGGTGTAACAGAGTGTGAACAGTCGGTCGCCCGACTGTCCGGCCCCGGGCAGCGCCGGGCCCACGCCGTAGTCACCGTAGCCCGCGCCGAGGTCGGCCAGCCGCTGCCAGAGCAGCCAGTCCCAGCGGTCCAACCGCACCGGCTCGTCCACCGCGAGCCGGCTCAGGGTGGGCGGCAGGCCGCCCGCCGCCACCGTCACCGACCGCCAGGCGTGCCGCCGGGCCCAGTCCAGCAGGCGGCGTACCCGCGCCTCGGCCAGCCGGACGTCCGCCGGGCAGCACACGTCACCGGCGTCCACCAGCAGGTCACACTGCTCCGGCACCAGCCCCGTGCCGCGCCAGATCCGCTCGACCGCCGACGTGGTCGCGTCCGGGCCGCCCCGGTCCCGGGCGGCGCGCAGGCGGATCACCGCCCGTCGCGCGTACGCCCGGGCGGTGACACCGTGCGCGGCCAGCCGCCGGTCGCTCTCGGCGAGCCCGACGACCGGCACCAGCGGCACGCCCCAGCGGACCGGGTCGGTCTCCGGCGTGGCCGGAAGCGCCGACACGTCGACGGCCGGGAGGAGCTCGGCCGGCAGCCGGGCCAGCGAGTCCACCATGGACCGGTCGACGACGGTGACGTCGAGGACCGGCGCGATCAGCGGAGCGGCGGTGGCGTCGAGGTGGGCCAGGGCGTCCAGCTCACCCCGTCGACAGGCGAGGACGGGGCGGTAGACCGGTTCCGTCGCCCGGCCCCCGTGGGCGGGCACCATACTTCAGGGTAGCCAGACATGTCGATCCGTTCACAGGCCGCGCGGGTACGGGTGGCCGACACGTCCGCCCCGGTCCTCCCGTTGGGGTGGACCGGGGCGGGGCCGTCCGCGGGCCGAGGGGGGCCGGATCAGTCGTCGTCGTCCTTGTCGTCGTCATCGTCGTCACGGTCGTCATCGTCGTCATCGTCATCGGCCGCCTCCTGCTCGGCCCGCAGCACCGTGCCGTTGTCCCGGTCGACGTCGATGTCGTGCTCGGTGTTCCCGTCCACGACCTCCACGCTCCACACCGGGCGGCCGTGCTCCTGCTCCGCCTCGACCTCGACGATCCGTCCGCCGCCCACCCGGGCCAGCGCGATCTCGCCGGCCCGCTGCTGGTCGACGCGGTCCCCGCCGGCGGGCGGCGTCGAGGTGCCACCGGTGGTCGGCGTACCGCTCGGGGTACCGGCGGTGGCGCTGCCGCTCGGGGTGCCGGCGGTGGCGCTGTCGTCCGGGGTGGCGCCCTCCGTCGGGGTGGCCGGATCGGTCGGGTCGACCGTCGCGGCGGCCAGGGTGGTGCCCCGGTTCCGGTCCCCGTCGGCGGCGGTGACCCCGACGGCCACGCCGGCTACGGCCAGGACGGCGGCGCCCCCGGCCGACGCCAGGAGGATCGCGCTGCGCTTCATGATGTCCACCTCTCCTCGGTTGTTGTCTCCGAGGATCGGTCGTGCGTGGATAGCATCGCGCTGTGCCGACGTTAAGGCCGGGCTAAGCCGTCGGCGGGCCCAACCGCAGCAGCACCTCGGCCCCGCCGTGCCCGCCGCCACGCAGCTCCAGGCGGCCGCCCGCGGTCTGCGCCGCCCGGCGGGCGATGTCCAGTCCGAGCCCCGTGGAGCCGGCCGCGCTCGCCCCCCGGCGAACGGCGTCGATCGGCAGGCCCGGCCCCTGGTCGGCCACGGTCAGCACCACCTGGCCCTCGCTGCGGGCCAGCCGGACGGTGAACGGGGTGCCGTCCGGGGTGTGCGCGAAGACGTTCCCGAGCAGGGCGTCCACCGCCGCGGCCAGCTCGTCACCGGGTACGCCGACCGGGAGCGGGCCGGGCGCGAGGTCCAGCGTCAGCGCGCGCCCGGTGTCCTCGGCGAGCACCGACCAGAAGGCGACCCGCTCGCCGACGATCTCGGCGGCGTCCGAGCCGGTCGGTCCCGCCTCCGGCGACCGCCGCCACCGGGCCTGCCGGATCAGACCGGTCACGGCCCGTTCCAGCCCGTCGACGGCGGCGGTGACCCGGGCCGCGTCCTGCGCGTCGCGCAGCGACTCCGCCTCCAACCGCAGCGCGGTCAACGGGGTCCGCAGCCGGTGGGACAGGTCCGCCACCTGCTCGCGTTCCTGCACCAGCAGCACCTGGATCCGGCTGGCGAGGTGGTTGAGCGCGCCCGCCACCTCGCGTAGCTCGGCCGGGCCGGACGGTGTGACCCGGGCGTCCAGCTCCGCGTTGGCCAGCCGGTGCGACACGGCCGACAGCGCGTCGATGGGCCGGACCAGGGTGCGGGCCAGCCGGTCGGCCACCAGCAGCCCGATCAGGACCAGCAGCAGACCGAGCAGGGCGAGCACCAGCCAGGCCCGATTCACCCCGGCGGTCAGCTCGGCCCGGGGCACCTCCACCCGGATCACGCCGGTGCCGTCCGGCCGGCCCTGCACGGCGATGACCACCTCGCGCCCCGCCGTCGACTCCCCGGTGAGGCTCTGGCCCCGGGCGGCGAGCGCCACCGCGGCCGTACGCGGGACGGGCGCGCCGAGCACCGTGCCGTCGGGCAGGTAGACGCTCACCGGCCGGCCGGAGTCGGCGGCCAACTGCTCGACGGTCAGCCGGATCGTCGCCGCGTCGGCGGTGCCCACGACGGGCACGAGGCTCTGCGCGTCGGCGGTGGCCCGCACGGTGGCGCGGTCCTCGGCGACGGTCCGCACGAGCAGGGCCAGGGGCACCAGGAACGCGACGAGGGTGAGCACGCTGACGGCGGCCACCAGCAGGGCGAGCCGGGCCCTCACCCGGTCGCCCCCGGCGGGTCGAGGCGCACCCCGACGCCGCGCACGGTGTGCAGGTAGCGCGGCTCCTGCGCCGTCTCACCGAGCTTGCGGCGCAGCCAGGACAGGTGCACGTCGACGGTCTTGTCGGCACCGCCGTACGGGATCTGCCACACCTCGGTCAGCAGTTCCCGCTTGGTGACGACCTGGCCGGGGCGGGCGGCCAGGTGGTGCAGCAGGTCGAACTCGCGCGGGGTCAGCTCGACCGGCGCGCCGTCGAGCGTCACCTGCCGCGAGCGGGGGTCGACGCGCAGCCCGCCCACGGCCAGCGTCGGGTCGGGTGCGCCGGCACCGGACGGTCCGCGGCGGAGCACCGCGCGGGCCCGCGCGTCGAGCTGCGCGGCCGTGAACGGCTTCACCACGTAGTCGTCGGCGCCCGCGTCGAGCACCCGGACGATCTCGGATTCGTCGTCTCGGGCGGTGGCCACGATGACCGGCACCGCGCTGACCGCGCGCAGCATCCGCAGCAGTTCCCGACCGTCCAGATCGGGCAGGCCCAGGTCGAGCACGACCAGGTCGGGCCGGTCGTCGAGGGCGTCGCGCAGCCCGGCCATCGCGGTGGAGGCGGCCGCGACCGCGTGTCCCCGTTCCCGCAGCGCCCGGATCAGCGGCGTCCGGATCGTGAGGTCGTCCTCGATGAGCAGCAGGCGGGCCACTCTGGCAGGTTAACCACTGACCGGGTCCGGTGGCAGCGCCGTTAACCGTCCCTTAGCGCGCCGCTGTGCCGGCGCCAACCTCCGGTCGGGGAGACTCGGTGGATGCCTCGCCGTTCGCTCCTCGTCGTCGTCGGGTGGCTGGCCACCGCCGCCGTCGCCACCCTGATCGGGGTGGGCGCGATCCGGTTGGTGGGGGAGAGCATCACCGGGACGCCGGGCGGGGTGCGCAGCGCGGAGGAGATCGCCCGCGCGTTGGAGGCCGACCCGGTGCCGGCGCCGAGCGCGCCGTCGACGGCCGCACCGACCGCCGCCGTTCCGTCGGCCGGCGGGTCCCCGCCGGTGGCGTCGCCGGGCACCGGCGCCCGGCGGAGCTTCGCCACCGCCGGCGGCTCGGCGGTCGCCGAGTGCACCCCGCAGGGCGTACGGCTGGTGTCCTGGGCGCCCGCGCAGGGTTTCCGGGTGCGGGACGTCGACCGAGGGCCGGACGACGACGTGGAGGTCCGCTTCGAGGGGCCGGCGGGGGAGCACGAGCTGAAGGTGCGTTGCCTCGGCGGCGAGCCGGTGTCCGAGCCGGACGACTGACCCAACCCAGATGCCTTGACCTGCGCTTTTGTCCTTGATCGGACAGCTCGTCGACTGGTTGCCGTCGGGAATCTCGATCTAGTTTCGATGACGAAGGGGGCGATCACCGCCGATCCCTCTTTGCCGCACGAACTGCCGCACCGCTGCCCGGCCGGGCCGGCCAGCAGGGAGGACCGCACCATGCCCAGCTCGAGAACCCGGCGGGGGGCGGCGGCCCAGCCCGCGCCCGAGGAGGACGATGCCGTCCGGGCCGACGACGAGGTCACGACCTGCGCGAGCGTCGGCCTGCCGGCGAGCGCGCGGGTCCTCTTCGCCGTGGTCAACGCCAACGGCACCCTGATCCGAGGTCTCGGCGTGGCGACCGCCAACCGTCTCTCCACCGGCATGTACCAGGTGATCTTCGACCAGGACGTGTCGGCGGCCGGCTACGTCGGCACGGTGGGATTGGCGGGCAGCGCGGGGGTCGCGCCGATCGGGGACATCTCCGTCGCCGGGCGGACCGGCATCCCGAACGGCGTCTTCGTGGAGACCTTCGCGAGCGACGGCACCGCGGCCGACCGGCCGTTCCACCTCGCGGTGCTGGCCTGACCGGAGTCGGCGCGCCGGCGCGGTGGGGCCCGGCCGCGCAGACGAGCGCACGGCGCCGCCCGACCTCGGTCGGAACGTCGCCGCGCTCTGGCCGTCTCCCACCAACGCAGCCGTACGGCGGTACGCCAGCGGGGACCTGGCTCGACCGACCACAGTGCCGGTCGGATGTGTCGATCCCCGCCCGTCGCGGATCCAAACCTCCCCCGAGTGGGGAATTCCACCATCTGACAGTCCCGGCGTGGCGCGGCGTCGCAACGGGTATGAGGCGGTCATGGAGCATTTCACGATCGCGACCGTCGCCGAGAAGAGCCCCGACTTCCGGCGGGTCCTGTGGACCGGGAAGAACACCCAGTTGGTGATCATGACCATCCCGCCGGGCGGTGAGATCGGCGAGGAGGTCCACGAGGGGATCGACCAGATCCTGACCTTCGTCAGCGGCACCGGCGAGGCCCGGGTCGCCGGTGAGAAGCGTGAGGTCGTCCAGGGCGACCTGGTGGTCGTACCGGCCGGCACGAAGCACAACTTCGTCAACACCGGCCCCAACCCGCTCGTGCTGTACACCGTCTACGGGCCGCCCGAGCACGCCGACCAGGCGGTGCATCACACCAAGCGGGAGGCGGACGCCGCGGAGGCCGCCGGCGAGGACGAGCCGCCGCGCTGATCCGCCGCCACGGGCAACGGGCCGACCCGGGGAGGGCCGGTCTGTTCCGGGTCGTTGCGGGTACCCGCTGCGGGTGGAGCAGCCGGCGATCGCCGACTACGGATTCCTCTCCGACTGCCGCTCGGGCGCGCTGGTCAGCCGGGACGGGTCCGTCGACTGGTGGTGCCCGGCGCGGTTCGACGGCACCGCGGTCTTCGCCCGGCTGCTCGGCCCGCGCGCCGGCCACTACCGGCTGGGCCCGGTCGGCGCCGGCCGGCCCGGCCACCGGGTCGAGCGGGCCTACCTGCCGGACACGCTGGTGCTGCGGACCGTGCACCACACGCCGGAGGGGAGCGTGGCGGTCACCGACGCGCTGGCCGCCGGAGACGGCGTACGCGGACACGACCTCGGGCTCAACTCGCCCGCCGTCCTGCTCCGTGAGGTGAAGGGGCTGAGCGGACGGGTCCGGATGGCCCTGGACTTCACGCCGCGACCGGAGCACGGACTGCTCATCCCGTACCTCCGCCAGCAGGCCGACGGCGAGGTGCTCGCCACCGCCGGTCCGGCCACCCTGGTGCTGCGGGCCGGCGACCTGCCGCTGCGCGTCGGGCACGACAGCGTCCGGGAGGAGTTCGAGGTCTCCGCCGGCCAGATCATCACCTTCGACCTGGCGTACGCGTCGGCGTACGGGGACCCGCCGGTCCGGCTCGACGCGTCGGCCGCGCTGCAGGAGACGGCCTGGGCGTGGGAGTCGTTCCGGGAGACGCACCAGTACCCGGGCCGGTACCCCGACCTGGTCCGGCCCAGCGCGACCGTGCTGACCGGCCTCACGTACGGGCGCAGCGGGGCGGTCGCCGCGGCGCTGACCACGTCCCTGCCCGAGCTCGTGGGCGGTGAACGCAACTACGACTACCGCTACTCGTGGCTGCGCGACTTCGCGATGACCATGCGGGCGCTGTGGGTGGCGGCCTGCCCGCACGAGACGTCCCGGCTCTTCGAGTGGGTGAGCCGGTCGATCGGGCGGATCGGGGACGATCCGGTGCCGGTCCTGTTCGGGCTGGAGGGGGAGCGGGACCTCAGCGAGCACACCTGCCCGCACCTGTCCGGCTTCGCCGGAACCGGGCCGGTACGGATCGGCAACGACGCCTGGCGACAGCGTCAGCTCGACGTGCCCGGTGAGATCCTCTCCGCCGTCTGGCGACTGCGCGACTACCTCGGCGGCACCTTCGACCACGAGCTGCGGGACATGGTGCTCGGGCTGACCGAGCAGGTGGTGAACTCCTGGCGGCTGCCGGACCAGGGGATGTGGGAGACCCGGGACGAGGAACGGCACTACGTGTCGTCCAAGGTGCTCTGCTGGGTGGCGATGGACAGCGCGGTGCGGCTGGCCGACCGGTTGGGTGAGCGCGCCGACCCGCGCCGGTGGGCCGCGGTCCGGGACGAGATCCGCGCGACCGTGTTGCGGGAGGCGTGGAACGACGAGATCGGGGCGTTCACCGGCGCGTTCGGCTCGTCCGAGCTGGACGCCTCGGCGCTCTTTCTGCCGGTGGTGCACTTCCTGTCGCCGAACAACCCGCGGATGCGGTCGACCATCGAGGCCGTCCAGCGGGAACTCGGCACCTCCGACGGCCTGATCCGGCGCTGGTCCACCGACCCGGCCGGCTTCGTGCTCTGCTCCTACTGGATGGTGGAGTGCCTGGCGATGGCCGGTGACACACGGCGCGCCGAGGAGCTGTTCACCCGGGTCTCGGGCCACGCGAACGACCTCGGGCTGTTCAGCGAGCAGATCGACCTGGCCAGCGGGGCGCACCTCGGCAACACGCCGCAGGCGCTGTCGCACATCGGCCTGATCAACGCCGCCTGGCGACTCACCGACCCCGTCGGCCTGTGACGGCGGGCCGGCGCGGTGCCTCCCGCCCGGCCCGGCCGGCGACGCGGCGGGCCGGGCTCGTCAGGTGAGCACCGGCACCTCGGAGACGTCGACCGTCTCCGGGTACTTCAGGCCCGCGCCGGTGTTGAGCACCACGACCCGCTCGCCGGCCCGGATCCAGCCGCCGGCCCGCAGCTGCCGGGCGGCGGTCAGGCACGCCGCGCCCTCCGGGCAGAGCAGCAGCCCTTCCCGGTCGGCGAAGTCCCGCAGGTCGGCCAGGATCTCCTCGTCGGTCACCGCCACGGCCGTGCCGGCGCTTTCCCGCAGGGCCGTCAGGATCAGCTCGTCACCGAGCGGGGACGGCACGGTGATGCCGAACGCCACGGTCTGCGCGTCGACCCAGGGCTGGGCGCGGTCCTCGCCGGCCGCGAACGCCCGCACGATCGGCGCGCAGCCGGTGGACTGCACCGCCACCAGCCGGGGCAGCTTGTCCTCGACCCAGCCCAGCTCGCGCAGCTCGTGCAGCGCCTTGTGGATGCCGATGAGGCCGACGCCGCCGCCGGTCGGATAGATGATCACGTCGGGCACCTGCCACCCGAGCTGCTCGACGATCTCGTACCCCATGGTCTTCTTGCCCTCGAGCCGGTACGGCTCGCGCAGCGTGCCCGCGTCGAAGATCGCCCCGTCGGACGCGGCGACCAGCTCCGCCACCCGCCGGCCGGCGTCGCTGATCAGGCCGTCCACCAGACTCAGGTCGGCGCCGGCGGCCACGCACTCGCGGCGGCAGATGGTCGGCGCGGACAGCGGCATGACGATGGTCGCGCCCATCCCGGCCCGCGCCGCGTACGTCGCCCAGGCCGCCCCGGCGTTGCCGTTGGTCGGCATGGCGATCCGCTCGACGCCCAGCTCGCGGGCGCGGCTGACGCCGACCGCGGCGCCCCGGGCCTTGAAGGAGCCGGTGGGCGTCAGGCCCTCGTCCTTGACCATCAGGTCCGGGATTCCGATCTCCGCCCCGTAGCGGGGGGTGCGCAGCAGCGGCGTCCAACCCTCGCCGAGCGTGGTGACGTGCCGGGGGTCCTCGACCGGCAGCAGCTCCCGGTAGCGCCACAGGTCGGCGGGGCGCAGCGGGAACTGCTCCGGGGTGACCGCCCGGGCGACCGCGGCCAGGTCGTAGCGGGCCAGCACCGGCGAGCCGCAGTCGCAGAGGTTCTGCGGGCGGTCCGCCGAGTGTTCTTTGCCGCAGCGGGGGCACTCCAGGTGGGTCAGGTACACGTTGTTCCTCGCCGTCAGCTCGCGTCGATGCTCAACCAGCGTCGGCTGCGTCGGCCCGGCTCGTAGCCCGAGTCCAGCCGTTTCGCCACCACCCCGGGCAGCCCCTGCTCGCGGCCCGTACGCAGCGCCTCGGCGCCGGTGCCGGGGAACCACGGCGGAGTCTGCCAGTGCGGACCGTTCAGCGCCAAGCCGTCGAGCAGTTCACGGCGCTGCGCGTACGGCAGGTCGACGCAGCTCACGCCCTCCAGCCAGAGCAGGTCGACGAGCAGGTACTGGGCGCCGGCGGGCACCCGACCGCCCGCCCTGGGCGATGCCGGACGCACCCGGCCGCCGCCGTCGATGCGTACCAGCACCCCGTCGAGGACGGCCTCGGTCGGCGCGAGGGTCTCGGCGAGGTCCCGCAGCCAGCCGTACGACCCGGTCACGTCCTCGTCGGCGGCCGAGAGCAGCCGCAGCCGGCCGCCCGAGACGTACGCGACCGCGCGGAAGCCGTCCCAGCGCAGCTCGTACCCCCAGTTGTCCTGGTCGCGGGGGAGCCGGGCGGCCGGGGTGGTGTGCATGGGGCGGACCAGCTCGGGCATGCTCGTCCAGCCCTCGGGCGGCGGGTCCGTGCGGCGGACCATCCAGTCCCGGCCGTCCCGGCCGCCGGTGGCGAAGAGCACGTACCGCCCGGAGGTGCGTTCACCGTCGAGGACCACGATCACCTCGTCGTCGCGCCACTTCTCGGCGCGGTAGGTCCCGCGGTCGTGGATCCGCATGGTGCCGCCGCCGTACTCGCCGGCCGGGATCTCACCGGCGAAGTCCAGGTACTCCATCGGGTGGTCCTCGGTGTGCACGGCGAGGTGGTTGCGGCCGGAGTCGCGGGGCAGCCCGCGCGGCACCGCCCAGGACGCGAGCACGCCGTCGCGCTCCAGCCGCAGATCCCAGTGCAGGCTGCGGGCGTGGTGCTGCTGGATGACGAACCGGTCCGCGCCGCGCCCGCGGCGGCGTGCGGTCCGCTCCGGGACCGGCTCCGGCGTCCGGGCCGCGTCCCGTTTGCGTCGGTACTCGTCCAGCCGGTCCGCCACACCCGCATTCTCCGGCAACCGGGCCCGACTCGCCGGTGGCCCGGCCGGTCCCGTTCCGCCACATGCCGGGGACGAGGAGGGGTAGAACGGTCGTCATGGACCACGATGACCAGCCCACCGTCCTGCTCCCCGGCGAGGTCCGGATGCCCCTGCTGGGGTTCGGCACCTGGCAGGCGACCGGTAAGTCCGCGTACGACGCCGTGCTGGCGGCACTCGACGCCGGTTACCGGCACATCGACACCGCCACGGTCTACGGCAACGAGAAGGAGGTCGGCGAGGCGGTGCGGGAGAGCGACCTGCGCCGGGAGGACCTCTTCATCACCACGAAGCTGCCGCCGAACCGGGTGGGTCGCGAGCGCGAGACCCTGGAGGCGAGCCTGGAGGCGCTCGGCACCGACCACGTGGACCTGTGGCTGATCCACTGGCCGCCCGCCTCACCGGGGGACAGCATCCCGCTGTGGCGGGAGCTGCTGGCCGCGCGGGACGAGAACCTGACCCGGGCGATCGGGGTGAGCAACTACAGCACCCCGGAGATGGACGAGCTGATCCAGGCGACCGACGAGAACCCGGCGGTCAACCAGATCAAGTGGAGCCCCTTCCTGTACGACCGGCAGCGGCACATCGAGCACCGCGACCGGGGCGTCGTGCTGGAGGGCTACAGCCCGTTCAAGACCAGCGACCTGTCCGACCCGGTGCTGACCCGCGTCGCGTCGGCGCACGGCGTCTCCCCGGCCCAGGTGGTCCTGCGCTGGCACATCGACCACGAGATCGTGGCGATCCCGAAGAGCGTCACGCCGGACCGGATCCGGGCCAACGCCGACATCTTCCGGTTCTCGCTGACGGCGGAGGAGATGCGCGACATCGACGCGCTCGGCGCCGTCTGATCGGGCAAATTCCTTCAGCCGGCGACAAGGGATTGAAGGGTATCGACATCGACGTACGTGAGCGGGTAGCGTGCCCGCCATCACGTACGTCGATGCGTGTGATCCCCTCCGTCCGGCTAAGGAGCGTCATGGCCACGTCCCGATCCGTCCGTCTGCGCCGCCGGGTCCTCCTCGGCGTCCCGGCCCTGCTGGCCGCCGCACTCACCGCCACCGCCGTCCGGCCCGCCCCGGCCGCCGCCGCGCCCCGGGCCGAGTGCCTGGCCGACCTGCTCGGCGCCTCCTGATGGCCACCATCCCCTGGCTCGTCGACGTGCTGCGGGGTGCCGGCGTCCAGGTCGTGGTCGAGGGGGACTGGCTCAACCGGATGCGCCCCGGTGACTTCAACCCGATCGGCGTGCTCTGGCACCACACCGCCTCGACCTCCAGCGCCACCAACCCGCACCCGGCCCTGAACATCTGCATCAACGGCCGGCCCGACCTCGCCGGCCCGCTCTGCCAGGCGCTCGTCGACTACCACGGCGTCTTCCACGTCATCTCCGCCGGGCGCTGCAATCACGCCGGCGCGAGCGGCGGCAGCGGCCCGATCCCGGCCGGTGACGGCAACACCCTCATGATCGGGTGGGAGATCGACTACAACGGGGTCAGCCAGGAGATGACGGCGGCCCAGTACAACGCGTCGATCGCCGCCACCGCGGCCGTGCTCACCCGCCTGGGCCGGGACGCCAGTCACGCCAGAGGACACCGGGAGACCAGCACCACCGGCAAGATCGACCCGTCGTTCATCGACCTGAACGTGATGCGGGCCGACGTCGCCGCCCGGATGGCCGGCGGCGGCACGGCCTGGTCGTCGGTCGTGGACAACACCACCGCCGGCCGGTTCACCGCCGGCACCAGTTGGGGCGTCTCGTCGTACTCCGGCCAGCGCTACGGCGCCGACTACCGGTACGCCGACCCGGTCGCCGCGAGCGATCCGGCCTGGTACCGCTTCAACGTCCCCGCGGCCGGCAACTACCGCGTCGACGCCTGGTGGCCGGCGAACTCCGGCTACAACGGCGCGACGCCGTACATCGTCGCCACCAGCAGCGGCAACCGCACCGTCTACGTCGACCAGCGGGCGAACGGCGGGCAGTGGCGCACCCTCGGCACCTTCGCGCTGCCGGCCGGGGACGCCGACCGGGTGGCGGTCAGCCGGTGGAGTTCCGCCGCCGGCCTGGTCATCGCCGACGCGGTCCGGCTCACCCGGGTCTGACCTACCCGGGCCGTGCGCGGGGTGCGGCGGTCACCGCCGCACCCCGCGTCCGGGCTCAGGCGCGCGAGCAGGCCACGCCGTTGAGGGTGAAGGCGCTCGGCGAGGCGTACGCTCCGCTCAGCGTCCCCTGGTAGCCGAAGCTGGCCGTGCCACCCGGGGCGATGGTGCCGTTGTAGCCCACGTTCCGTGCGGTCACCCCCGAGCCGCTCTGGCTCACCGTGGCGTTCCAGGAGTTCGTGACCTGCTGCCCGGCGGGCAGCGTGTACGCCAGCGTCCAGCCGTTGACCGGGCTCGTCCCGGTGTTGCGGATCTGCACGTCGGCGGTGAAGCCGTTGCTCCAGGTGTTCGCCGTGTACGTCACCGCGCAGCCCGTCCCGCCCGGCGGCGGGGTGGTGGGCGGCGGGGTGCCGCCGCCGTTCACAGCGGCCGAGAACGAGGTCACCGCCAGACCCACGCCGCCCTGCCACGGCTCGAAGCCCGCCTGGATGCTGGTCAGGTACCAGGAGTTGGTGATCGCGCCGCGGTTGCGGACGTCGGCGATGAAGTCCAGCACGCTGAAGCTCAGACTGCTGATCGGGGACGGCGCCACGTACGAGATGACGTTGTTGGAGCCGTTGCTGCCCCGCCAGACCTCCCAGGTCCGGCCGGCGAGCGTCGCCGTGCCGACCGGTGAGCCGATGGGCTGGATGGAGCCCTGCCGGTTGAGCCAGATCATGATCTCCATCTGGTTCACCCCGTCGGTCTTCGGCGACGGGTCGAGCCAGATGTCGTACGAGGCGTTGTAGGTGGCGCCGCTGACGTACCGGTAGCTGATGCTGCTGGTCGCGCTGCTGATCTGGCCCACCTGGATCGGCAGGTTGGTGCCGGGTGAGCAGTTGGTGTAGTGGCAGCCGAAGAAGACCGACGGGTACGCGGTCGGCGCCCCGTTGGTGGGGTTGCTGCCGTTCTGGGTGGTGATCTCGAAGCCGGTGCTGGTCACGTTGATGCACTGCTGGGCGCTCGTGCCCCACCGGTTGTTCTGCACGACGTAGCGGTTGCCGATGACGGTCGAGCCGTACTGCTCGCAGATCAGGGTGTCGGCGGAGGCGCTCCCGCCGAGGGCCACGGCGACGATGGAACCGCTGACCAGCAGGCCGGCGGCCACCAGGGCCCGAAGTCGACGTTTCATGCTGCTCCTAGCGCTGCGGCGCTGCCCGGGCGCCGACGGTCGATGCGGGACGGGTGAGTGGGGAGCGGCCGAGGCGCGGCCGCTGACCACGGGAGCGCTCCCACGCTGCCTAATACATTTACACCCTTGAAACCCTTGCGCAACCGCGACCGGAAGATCGTGTCCGGCCGACTCCTTCGGCGCGGCATCCTCCGCGTGGCGACGGTGAACCGCCCAGGTGACAGTCCTGTCCCGACCGGGCGACACCCGCGCCGCGCCGAGGAGCGTGACCGCCGGGACTGATCGGCCCTGGTGTGCGCCGATTGCGCCGAGTAGTGTCTTGCATCCGACGCGTGCCGATCCCCTCCGGAGGCGTACCGCAACCATGGGTGGCTCACCCCTGCGCATCCTCGTCGTCGGCGCGGGCATCGCCGGCCTCGCCGTGGCCCGGGCGTTGCGGATGGCGGGCTTCCGTCCCGACGTCACCGACAAGCTCCCGCCGGGCGAGTCCCACGAGACCGGGCTCTACCTGCCCGGCAACGCCGCCCGCGCGCTGCGCCGCCTCGACCTCGACGGCCCCGTCCGCCCGCTCGGGCACGTCGTGCACCGGCAGCGCTTCCTCGACGCCGACGGCGCCCCGCTCTGCGAGGTCGACCTGGACGTGCTCTGGGCCGGCGTCGGCGAATGCCGGGCGCTGCCCCGCGCCGAACTGCACCGGGTGCTGCTCACCGGCGCCGGCGGAGCGGTGCGGCACGGCGCCGAGGTCCGCGCCCTCGACCTGCTCCCGGCCGGCGTCGGCGTGACGTTCGTCGACGGCACCACCGCCGAGTACGACCTGGTCATCGGCGCGGACGGACCGCGTTCGTCGGTGCGTACCCTCGCCGCGCTCGGCGGCCCGCCGCGACCCGCGGGCCAGGTGGTCTACCGCACGGTGCTGCGCGACGGCCCCCCGGTCACCGAGTGGACCGCGCTGCTCGGCCAGCGCTCCGGGATCCTCGTCGTGCCGATCGGCGGCGGCCGGCTGCACTGCTACGCCGACGAGGCCGGCACCGTGGCACCCGCCGACCCGGTGGCCCGGCTGCGCGAGCTCTTCGGCGCGTACGGGGGGCCGGTGCCCGAGGTGCTCGACGCGGTCGAGTGGGTGCACGTCGGCGTCACCGACGAGGTGGAGCTGGGCCGCTGGTACCGGGGGCGGGTGCTGCTGGTCGGCGACGCCGCGCACGCCACCGCGCCCACCCTGTCCCAGGGGGCGGCGATGGCCCTGGAGGACGCCGTGGTGCTCGCCGAGTCACTGAAGGCGGCCGGCAGCGTCGAGGCGGCCCTCGTCGCGTACGAGAGTCGCCGTCGCCCGCGTACCCGATGGGTGGCCGACCGGACCCGGGACCGCAACCGGACCCGGGACGTTCCGCCGGCGCTACGCGACCCGCTGCTGCGCGGACGTGGCGGCCGCATCTTCGGCGAGCACTACCGGCTGTTGCTCGGCCCGCTCTAGGTCGTCGCCGGCGCGGCCGATGATCGTAGCTGGCCACCCCACGCGGCAGGGCCACCTGCCGGGGACTATCCTCCTTGCGGATGACGGCCCGCTGAAAATCAACGCGTGCCGAGCGGGACAACCGAGAACCGGAGGCCACTCGTGACCACCGTCGCACCCAAGCCGGTCGTGACCCGGCCCTGGCCGGTCCGAGAGCCGGTCAAGGGGTCGGCCATCGCGCGGCTGCTGCGGACCACGGACGCGAAGCAGATCGGGATCATGTACATGGTCACCGCGTTCGCGTTCTTCATGATCGGTGGCCTGATGGCCCTGATCATGCGGGCCGAGCTGGCCCGGCCCGGGCTGCAGTTCCTGTCGCCCGAGCAGTACAACCAGCTGTTCACGATGCACGGCACGATCATGCTGCTGTTCTTCGCGACGCCGATCGTGTTCGCCTTCGCGAACTACATCGTGCCGATCCAGATCGGTGCGCCGGACGTCTCGTTCCCGCGTCTGAACAGCTTCGCCTACTGGCTGTACCTGTTCGGCGGCACCATGGCGACCGCCGGGTTCATCACCCCCGGTGGCGCGGCTGACTTCGGTTGGTTCGCGTACGCCCCGCTGAGCAGCGTGGAGCACTCCCCGGGCGTCGGCGCCAACATGTGGATCATGGGTCTGGCCATCTCCGGTCTGGGCACCATCCTCGGTGCGGTCAACATGATCACCACGGTCCTCACCCTGCGGGCCCCCGGCATGACCATGTTCCGGATGCCGATCTTCACCTGGAACATCCTGGTCACCAGCCTCCTGGTGATCCTGGTCTTCCCGCTGCTGGCCGCCGCGCTCTTCGCGCTCGCCGCGGACCGCATCCTCGGCGCCCACGTGTACGACCCCGCCACCGGCGGCCCGATGCTGTGGCAGCACCTCTTCTGGTTCTTCGGACACCCCGAGGTGTACATCGTCGCGCTGCCGTTCTTCGGCATCATCAGCGAGATCATCCCGGTCTTCTCCCGCAAGCCGATCTTCGGCTACAAGGGCCTGGTCGCCGCGACCCTCGCCATCGCCGCCCTGTCGATGAGCGTCTGGGCGCACCACATGTTCGCCACCGGCCAGGTGCTGCTGCCGTTCTTCAGCTTCCTGAGCTTCCTGATCGCCGTGCCCACCGGTATGAAGTTCTTCAACTGGATCGGCACGATGTGGCGGGGCCAGGTCAGCTTCGAGTCGCCGATGCTCTGGTCGATCGGCTTCCTGGTGACGTTCCTCTTCGGCGGCCTCACCGGTGTCCTGCTCGCCAGCCCGCCGCTGGACTTCCACGTCTCCGACTCGTACTTCGTGGTCGCGCACTTCCACTACGTGCTCTTCGGCACGATCGTGTTCGCGGTGTTCGCCGGCATCTACTTCTGGTTCCCGAAGATGTTCGGCCGGATGCTCGACGAGCGGCTCGCCAAGGTGCACTTCTGGCTGACCATGATCGGCTTCCACACCACGTTCCTGGTACAGCACTGGCTCGGCAACGAGGGCATGCCCCGCCGGTACGCCGACTACCTGCCCAGCGACGGCTTCACCACGCTGAACATGGTCTCCACCGTCGGCGCGTTCATCACGGGTATCTCCACGCTGCCGTTCATCTACAACTGCTGGAAGTCGTACAAGACCGGCCCGGTGGTCGAGGTCAACGACCCGTGGGGCCACGGCAACTCGCTCGAGTGGGCCACCAGCTGCCCGCCGCCGCTGCGCAACTTCGACCGGATGCCCCGCATCCGCTCCGAGCGGCCCGCCTTCGACGCCAAGTTCCCGGAGCTGGCCGCCGGCCAGACCCTCGCCGGACCGCCGGAGGGTGGCGCCAAGCCGCTCACCAGCGAGTCCGATGGCGGCGCCCGCTACACCGAGGACACCGCCAGCAACATCGACCGGGCCTGACCGCCCGACCGCACCGCGCACGACGGGCGTCACCCCCTGGGGGTGGCGCCCGTCGCCGTCATACGGCTCGGCCGTGCGGCTTGGCCGCGCGGCTCGGTCCGTTGGTTCGGCTGATCGACTCGGGCTCCAGGAAGGCGGGGTGTCCGGGCGGCTGGGAGTGCCCGATTTCCTGGAACCCGAGTCGATCACGCTCGGGGCGACGGGTCGGCCCCGGCACGCCGAGGGCGGACCCACCCGACGGTGGCCCTACCCGACGGTGCCCCACCCGACGGCGGACCCGGACGACTGCCCCAGCCGGCGGCGGCCCCATCGGACGGCGGCCAGCCCCACCCGGCGGCGGCCTCGGCCGGTGCGAGCGCGGGGGCCCGGACCCGGCCGTGCGTGCCGGGGCCCCGCGGGCCTGATCTCAGCGGGTCGGGGTGGTGACCAGGTCCAGGTCGGGCTCGGTGGGGACGGCGGTGCTGGTGCGGCGGCGGCGTAGTTCCAGCGGGAGCACGGCCAACGCCACGAGGGCGCCGATCGCGCCGGTGACGGCGAAGCCCCAGACCGGCGCGGACGCGTCGATCACCGCACCGGCCAGCGGTGCGCCGACCGCGATGCCGACGGTGACCGCGGAGCCGTGCAGGCCCATCGCCTCGCCGCGCGACTCGGGCGGGGCGAGGCGGCTGACCGCGTCGGCGGTGGCGGCGATGGTGGGGGCGCAGAGCGCGCCGGCGGGGATCATGGCGAGGCAGAGCAGCCACCAGTGTGCGCCGCCCAGCCCGACCGGGATGGTGCAGAGGCTCAGCGCGGCCATGAGGGCGAGCGGGGAGACCGGGCGGTGTGCCGCCCCGTACGCGAAGCCGCCGGCCAGCGAGGCGACCGCCCACATGGCGAGGACGGCGCCGGTCCAGCCGGCCTCGCCGCTCTCCCGCAGCACGGCGACGACGGCGACGTCGGTGCCGCCGAGCACCAGGGTGGCGGCGAGGCTCACCGCCAGCACGGCCAGCAGTCGGGGAGTCACCCACTCCCGGCGGGACACCCGGCGGGGCGGCGCCGTCGAGTCGGTCACGCCGCTGGTGGGCGGGTTGAGCAGCCAGAACGCGATCCCGGCGGCGACGATCCCGGCGCCGACCAGGTAGAGGGTGGTGCGTGCCGAGATCGCGGTGACCAGCGCCACGGCCAGCGCCGGGCCCACCATGAACGACAGCTCCACCGACATCGAGTCGAGGGCGTACGCCGGGCGGCGTCGCTCCTCCGGCACCAGTGCGGCGACGGACTGGCGGACCACGGAGAAGATCGGCAGGGCGAGGGAGCCGGCGACGAAGGCGGCCGGCAGCAGCAGGAGGTACGACAGGGACGGCGCGGTGGACCAGAAGACCGCCTCGACGAGGCCGGTGAGCAGGAGCACCGGCCGCAGCCCGCGGCGGTCGATGAGCCGGCCGAGCAGCGGGCCGCCGATCGCCGCGCCGACCGTGACGGCCGCGCCGACCAGCCCGGCCGCGCCGTAGCCCCGGCCGAGGTCCTGGACGACGTAGAACGTCAGGGTCACCCCGGTCGCGGTGAGCGGGATCCGCGCGAGCACGGCCACCAGCAGCAGCGACCGGAGTCCGGGCAGTGCGAGCGTCTCGCGGTAAGGCTTCAGGTTCACGATGGTCCGTACCTCCCGCGCCATCCTCGGCGTCGGGCACGACAACCACCAACCGATTAAGGGGTCATGCGGCTCTGATCACAGGTGCGCCGTGCAGGGTGACCCCGGCGCCCTCCAGGGATCGCAGCGCCAGGTCGGTGGTGTCCGCGGCGACCCCGGCGGTCAGGTCGAGGAGCACGGTGGTGGCGAAGCCCTCCCGCGCGGCGTCCAGGGCGGTCGCCCGCACGCAGTGGTCGGTGGCGATCCCGACCAGGTCGACCCGGTCGACGTCGTGGCGGCGCAGCCAGTCGCCGAGGCACTCGCCGTCGGCGGCGTGCCCCTCGAAGCCGGAGTACGCGGCCGCGTGCTCGCCCTTGTGGAAGATCTCCTCGACCCGTCCGGTGTCCAGATCGGGGTGGAACTCGGAGCCGGCGGTGCCGACGACGCAGTGCCGGGGCCAGGTGTCGACGAAGTTCGGCTGGTCGGCGAAGTGCCCGCCCGGGTCGACGTGGTAGTCCTTGGTCGCGACGACGTGGTCCCACCGGCCCGGTTCGGCGGCGAGCAGCCGGGTGATGCCGGCGGCCACGTCGGCGCCGCCGCCGACGGCCAGGGATCCGCCCTCGCAGAAGTCGTTCTGCACGTCCACGATGATCAGCGCGCTGCCCATCGGTGCTCCCTTCCTCACGCCCGGGTCCGGGACCAGGCCAACCTCAGGCCGCGGGTACGACGGTGACCGGGATGGCCGGGTCGCCCGCGGACAGCTTCAACCCCTCCCAGGGGATGGAGATCAGGCACTGCCGCAGGTGTTCCCGCGACTCCTCCAGCGTGGGCAGCTCGGCCGCCTCACCGCCCACCACGTACGAGCGCTGGAGCAGCCGGTCGTTGGGCTGCCGGTCCGGCACCCCCTGCGGGACGATGATCTCCTCGGTGGCGGTGCCGGTCGGCTTGTGCCGCCGGACCGCGATCTTGCGCCCGCCGATGGTCGCCTTGTGCTCGGAGCGCTTCACCACCGGCCGGCCGTCGACCTCGACGAGTTTGTAGACGAGGCCGACGGTGGGCGCGCCGGAGCCGGTGACGACGGCGGTGCCGGCGCCGTACATGTCGACCGGCTCGGCGGCGAGGGCGGCGATGGCGTACTCGTCCAGGTCGCCGGAGACGATGATCTTCGTTTCGGTCGCGCCGAGCGAGTCGAGCAGCTCCCGGGACTGCTGGGCGATCACCGCGAGGTCCCCGGAGTCGATCCGGACGGCGCGCAGGTCGGTGCCGGCCACCGCGATGGCGTTGCGGATGCCCTGGCTGATGTCGTACGTGTCGACCAGCAGTGTCGTGTCCTTGCCCAGCGTGGCGACCTGCGAGGCGAACGCGGTCCGCTCGTCGTCGTGCAGCAGCGTGAACGCGTGCGCGGCGGTGCCGGCGGTGGGGATGCCGTAGCGGCGGCCCGCCTCCAGGTTGGAGGTGAAGCCGAAGCCGGCCAGGTAGGCGGCCCGCGCGGCGGCCACCGCGGCCCCCTCGTGGGCGCGGCGCGAGCCCATCTCGATCAGGGTGCGCCCGCGGGCGGCGGTGACCATCCGCGCGGCGGCCGCGGCGACGGCGCTGTCGTGGTTCAGAACGGAGAGCACCAGCGTCTCCAGCACCACGCACTCGGCGAAGGTGCCGGAGACGGTGAGGACCGGCGAGTTGGGGAAGAAGAGCTCACCCTCGGCGTACCCGTCGATGTCGCCGGTGAAGCGGTAGTCCCGCAGCCAGGCCGCGGCCGGCTCGTCGACCACCCCCCGCCGCAGCAGGAAGTCCACCTCGGCCTCGTCGAAGCGGAAGTTCCGGATCAGCTCGATCAGGCGTGCGGTGCCGGCGACGACCCCGTAGCGTCGGCCGCTCGGCAGGCGACGGCTGAACACCTCGAACACGCATCGGCGGTCCGCCGTGCCGTCACGCAGGGCCGCGCTGACCATCGTCAGCTCGTAGTGATCGGTCAACAGTGCGGGGCGAAGGGTGCTCACGGCCTCAGCCTAGAGTTCACCCGGCGTCCCCGCCCTCGTGGCCCGGGATCGCCCGCAGCGCGGCCCGCAGATCCGCCCGCCCGGTGACGCCGAGCTTGGCGTAGATCCGCTGGAGGTGGTTCTCCACAGTGCGGGCGGAGAGGTAGAGGCGGTCCGCGATCGCCCGGCTGGTGACCCCCTCGGCGGCGAGCCGGGCCACCTGCCACTCCCGCTCGGACAGCACCGGAGTTCCGGCGCGCAGGGCCGGCGTGCGGACGACGTCGCATCGGGCGAGCAGCGCGGCGAGCCGTTCCCGGGCCTCGGCCGCCGCCGCGGGCCGCTCCCCGCGCAGCCGGTGCAGGGCGGTCGCGGCCGCCTCGGCGGCGTACACGTGCAGCTCAAGCGCCGCGAAGTCGTCGGCCACCCGGAGCAGGTCGGCCGGCGAGCCGGAGACGGCGGCCCGGGCGTGCCGGGCCAGCAGCGGGGGCAGGTTCCCGTCGACCCGCTCGGAGAGCTCGGCGAGGCGCTGGGCCACCGTGCGGCGGCTGCCGTCGGAGCAGGTCGGCCCGACGTGCGCGGCCGCCTGGTCGAGCCGCACCAGATCGTGCAGGACGTGCACCTCGTGGCCGGCGAAGCCGTCCGCGCGCAGCCGGTCGACCAGCTCGGTGAGCTGCTTCACCGCCCCCGGCAGGTCGCCGACCGCGGCGAGCACCGCCCCGCGTGCCTGCTCCAGCCACGGGTAGAGCACCGCCATGCCGGGGGCCTGGGTGCGGTCGGCCTCGGCCATCGCCTCGGCGGCCTGCGTCGCGTCACCGCGCAGGGCCGCCGCCTGGGCCCGTTCCGCCTGCGCCAGGCCGGCGTAGACCCGGCTGGTGGCCAGCACCGCGCACGCGCCGAGGCTCGTGCGCAGCGCGACGTCGCTCTGACCGCGCAGCCGCGCCGCGTACGCCTGGAGGATCGCCAGGTAGCCGGTGCCCAGCCGGAAGTCCCCGGCGCCGGCCAGGTCGGCGAACTCGTCGGCGACGATCGCGTCGATGCCGGCCAGGTCGCCGGCGAGGGTGAGCCGGGTGCCCCGGGCCAGCTCCAGGGCGAGTTGGAGGTACGGCATGTCGGGCCGCCACCGGGCCGCCTCGGAGTGGACCTGGGCGATGGCGGTGCCGCTGCGCTGCAGCTGCCCCTGCGCCGCCTGGAGGTAGGCGATGGTGCTGCGGGCCAGCTCGCGAGCGGCGACGCTGGCCGCGGGGCGGTCCAGCACACCCTGGCTGAGCCGCAGCGCCGTGGCGGTGTCGAGCCGGTGCAGCCGCATGATCGCCTCGAACGCCCGGACGCGGGCCTGGTCGGCCGAGTCGGTCAGGTCCGTGGCCCGCCCGGCGATCTCCTCCACCGTGGACTCACGGCTCAGCCCCCAGTAGGTGACCATGCCGCGTACGGTCAGCCACCGGCTCAGGCGCCGGCCGTCGCCGGTGCCGGGGGAGACGGCGTCGAGCACCTCGATCGCCTCCTCCGGCCGGTCGGCGAACATGAGGATGGTCGCCAGCAGCTCCGCCGCGTCGAAGCCGCCGCCGGCGTTGAGCGCCGCGCGGGCCAGCCGCGTCGCCAGCGGCACGTCGTAGCGGCTGAACGCCTGGACGGCCGCGCCGAGCAGCAGCGTCGCGTCCTGGGCGGTGCCCGAGTCGAGCCGCCACACGGCAACCCGGAGCAGGTCGTCGCGGCGGCGGGTGCCGACCCGTTCCAGCAGCTCGGCGAGGTGCGCCTGCAGTCGGCGGGTGCGGCTGACCGGGCAGCGGCGGCGCATCACCTCGCCGTAGAGGGGGTGCGCCAGCCGGACGTTGGTCCGCCGGTCGTGCTGGAGCACCGTGATCAGCCCGCGCTCCTCGGCCATCTCGACGTCGGCCCGGTCGACGGCCTGGTTGAGCAGGTGCAGGCCGAGCGGTTCACCGAACGCGACCAGCTCGACCACCGCCCGCACGCCGGGGGTCAGCTGGCCGATGCGGGTGTCGATCAGGTCGGTCAGGTTGGGTGCCAGCTCGAGGCGGCCGGTCCACTTCCAGATCCCGTACGTGCGGGTCAGCTCCTCGCTGCCGGAGGCGGCGTGCACCAGCTCGCGCAGCAGCAGCGGGTTGCCGGCGGAGAGCCGGCCCAACCGGTCGGCGGAGCCGGCGTCGACCGGGCCGTCGAGGATGGCGGCGAGCAGCCCGGCGGTCTCCGCGGGCGCCATGGGGCTCAGCTCGGCGTGGTCGACGAGGTCGTCGGTCCAGAGTGCCCGGATCGGCAGCGGGATCTGTTCGCCGCTGCGGAACGTGCCGATCACCGTGGCGTTCTCGGCCCGGGCCACGAGGTGCACGAGCGCGGCCGACGGCGGGTCCAGCAGGTGCGCGTCGTCGATCGCGAGGACGATGCGCCGCCCGGCCGCCTGCTGCTGGAGCACCTCCAGGGCCCAGCGCAGGATGCCGGCCGGGGACAGCCCTTGCGGCTGCTCGGCCGGGAGCACCTGCACCAGACCGCCGAAGGGGAGCGCCGCGGTGGTGGCGCTGGCGGCGATCGACCAGATCGCGTAGCGGTCGGTCGGCAGCGCCGAGACGCCCTCGCGCAGCAACCGACTCTTGCCGATGCCCGCGTTTCCGCTGAAGAAGAGCCCTCGACCCGCGGTGCTGGTCACCGCCGACAACAGACGGTTGAGCTCATCCGTGCGGCCGACGAACTTCCACCGACTCATCCGGGCAGCATATCCATCGAGTTCGGTCCGCGCGCATACCGTCACGCAGCGAAGTTGAGTAATCTCGCGATTACTGGTGAGTATCCGATGTGTTCCGCCCGGGCCCCCGGTCGCTCGTAGTCTTCCGGCATCCGGATCGCTCCACCGGATACTCCACGTGGCCGGTTGCCGCCGGCCCCGCACGTCACGGGAGGCCGCCCTCATGCAACCGGGTCAGCTCCCCTCCGTCGACATGCCCGGCGACCAGCCGGGGCCGAGCGACATGCCCCGTTGCGCGCCCCTGCCCACCCGGCTCGGGGTGAGCGACCCGGGGCCGGACGAGTCGCTCGGCGTGCTCACCGTCGGGCCTGCCGACGCCGGTCGCCGCGCCGTGCTCGCCACCCTGCTCGACCTCGACCCCGCCCTCCTCGGTGTGCCCGACGGCAGTTGGCTGGTGCTCCGCCACGCGACGACGCCCAGCCGGGCGGCCTACGTGCCGGGCTACCGCCAGCCGCACGCCTACGGCGCGGACCGCGGTGCCGCCGGCCCCGCCCTGGCCCGCCCGCCGCGCCGGGTCGAGCTGGGTCTGCCCGAGCCGCTGCTGCGGCACTTCGCCCTGGTCGACACCCCCGACACCGGCGCGCTCGGCGTGGCCGGCGCCCGCGTGCTGATCGAGGCGGCCGGCCGCGCCGGATGCCTGCTCTTCGTGATCGCCGCCGACCAGACGTTCACGGCCGCGGAGCTCACCCTGCTCGCCGAACTCGCCCAGACCTCGGTCTCGGTCTGCTTCGCGGTCACACCGGGCACGACCGGCTGGGCGGGGCCGGACAGCGCGGCGCGTACGGAGGACGCGGGGGCGTCCGTCCCGCCGTCCGGGGCCGGGTCCCCCTCACCCGGTCCCACGGTCGACCCGATCACCGTGACGGTCCAGGCGCACCGCGCCGCCCTGCTCGCCGCGGTCCCCGCGCTCGCGGAGGCGCGCTGGTTCGCGCCGCACCGCGTCGACGACGCGGCCGACCTCCGCCGCGCCCTGGTCGGTTGGGCCGTCGACGAGGGCCTGCGGCGGGCCAGCTCCGACCCGCCGGTCCTGCCCGGGGAGCACGGCCGGGTGCCCGTGGTCGCCGACCCGGGCGACTGGTCCGAGCTGCTCGACCGGTTGACCCGCTCCTGCGCCCAGCGGATCCGTCAGCACCTCGCGCTGGAGCTGGCCAACATCCACCTCCGCGTGGTTCAGGAGATCGTCTTCGGGGTGGGCTGCGCCGGGCTGCCCCAGCTGCTCGACCGTGAGATGGAGGCCCTGTCGCTGCTGGCCACCGCCCAGTGTGACCAGGCCGTCCGGGGCATCATCGAGGAGGCCTCGTCCCGTGTCGTGGGGTCGCCGCTGCCCGAAGGGGTCTACCGGCGGGTCTCCCACGCGATGCGCTGGGGGCTGGCCGAGGAGGGTTCCGGCCGGGAGCTCGACCGGGTGCTCCTCGTCACCAGCACGGCCGGCGTGGCCGGGCTGACCGGTGACGGGGCGGTCGACGCGGTCGCCGGCTACCCGGGCACGGCCCGCACCGAGGTGCTCCCACCGGTCGCCGTCGCCCTCTCCGGCGGCTGCTGGCAGCACTGGCGGAGCCCGGGCAACAACGACCCCAACGGCGCGCGGGCCTGGGCCCAGCGAGCGCTGCGCGAGGTCGAGTTGGAGCTGTCCCGGGAGATCTCACGGCGGTTCGAGGTGATCCGTCTCTCCCTGGGCGTGGTGCTCTCCGATGCGGTCGACCACGGCATCCTGCTCGCCTGAGGGCGTCCCGATCGTCCGGCCCGCCGGGCCCGCCCGCCCACCCCTCGGGCGCGGTCCCGGCGGGCCCGGCACGCCTCCCGCCCGAGATCCGCGGCCGGACGGCGTTCCGGTTCCTCGGTTTCCGGAGACCGGTGGCACGATGGGGGGCATGGCGGCTCCGCAGGTTGCACCGGTCGAGACGCCGGCCACCGAAGAGGTGCCGGTCTCGGACCGGCAATGGGTGACGATCGTGTGGGACGACCCGGTCAACCTGATGACGTACGTGACCTGGGTCTTCCAGAAGCTCTTCGGCTACAGCCGGGAGAAGGCCGAGAAGCTGATGCTGGACGTGCACCACAAGGGCCGCGCCGTCGTCTCCACCGGCGCCCGGGAGCGGATGGAGCACGACGCGTCGCAGCTGCACGCCTACGGGCTCTGGGCTACGGTGGACCGCTCGTGAGCATGTTCCGCCGCCAGGCCGGCCGTTACATCGCCACCTTCGCCGTCGACGAGGCGCGGGTGCTGCGCAAGGTCGCCGGTGAGGTGGTCGGTCTGCTGACCGACGGCTTCGACCACAGCGACCCGGTGGTCGGCCGCCTCTTCCCCGACGCCTACCCGGACGACTCGGCGAGCACCGCCGAGTTCCGCCGCTACACCGAGGGTGACCTCAAGACCGCCAAGATCGACCAGGCCGGGGCGATCCTCGCCGCACTGCCCGACGAGTCCGGCGGCGAGGTGCGGCTGGACGCGGAGGCCGCCGAGGCGTGGCTGCGCGCGTTGAACGACGCCCGCCTGGCGATGGGCGTCCGGCTGGAGATCAAGGACGGCACCGACCTCGGTGAGGAGCTGGACGACGCGGTCGCGGAGGACCCGACCTCCAGCCGGGTGTTCCAACTGTCGGTCTACGCGTATCTCGGCTATCTCCAGGAGTCCCTGCTCAACGCGCTGATCGACGAGGCGTGACCGCGACCACTTCGCCGTGGGCGTGGGGCAGGCGTTAGGCTGGGACGCGTGCTGAGCATCGACCGGTCGATCGTTGACGCGATCGTCGCCCACGCGCGCCGGGACCACCCGGACGAGGCGTGCGGCGTGGTGGCCGGCCCGGTCGGCAGCGACACCCCGACCCGGCACATCCCGATGGACAACGCCGCCCGCTCCATGACGTTCTACGAGTTCGACTCGATGGAGCAGCTGCGGGTGTGGCGCGAGATGGACGACCGGGACGAGGAGCCCGTCGTCATCTACCATTCGCACACCGCCACCGAGGCCTACCCGTCGCGCACCGACATCTCCTTCGCCGGTGAGCCGGGCGCGCACTATCTGCTCGTCTCCACTCGGGAGCCCGACACCGAGGAGATCCGGTCCTTCCGGATCGTGGACGGTGTGGTGACCGAGGAGCCGGTGCGGATCGTGGAGGCGGCGGTGGACCCGGACGCCGTCCAGTCCTACATGTTCGGGCAGAGCCCGACGACCGTCGACTACGAGTGTTCCGGCCGCTGACCCCACGCCGTCAACACCCGTCCACGACCCGTCATCGAGGCACACCCGACAAGGAGCACGACATCATGGCCATCGAGGTTCGCATCCCCACCATCCTGCGCAGCTACACGGGCGGCGCGAAGGTCGTCGAAGGCAGTGGCGACACCCTGGGCGACCTGCTCACCGACCTGGACTCCCGGCACGGCGGCCTGCGGGGCCGGCTGGTGACCGACGCGGGCACGCTGCACCGCTTCGTCAACGTCTACGTCAACGACGAGGACGTCCGGTTCCTCGGCGCGCTGGACGCCAAGCTCAGCGACGGCGACAGCGTCACCATCCTCCCGGCAGTCGCCGGCGGCGCGTTCGGCTTCGCGGCGGCAGCCGCGCTGGGCCAGCAGGGCGCCGGGACGGCGCCGGGCCAGCACGGCGCGGCGGCGGTCGCGATCGGTCACCGCGCCGCGCCCGTCACCGTTCGCTGAGGCGGCCGCCGTGGCGCGGTACGACAGCCTGCTGGACGCCTGCGGCGGCACGCCCCTGGTGGGTCTGCCGCGGCTCTCGCCGACGGTGCCCGACGGGGCGCCGCCGGTGCGGCTGTGGGCGAAGCTGGAGGACCGGAACCCGACCGGCAGCATCAAGGACCGGGCGGCCCTGTTCATGGTTCGGGCGGCGGAGGAGGCGGGCCGGCTCCGCGCCGGCGACACCATCCTCGAACCGACCAGCGGCAACACCGGCATCTCGCTGGCGATGGTGGCGAAGCTGCGGGGCTACCGGCTGGTCTGCGTGATGCCGGAGAACGTGTCGACCGAGCGGGTCCAGCTCCTCCGGATGTACGGCGCGGAGATCATCTTCTCGCCGGCCGCCGGCGGGTCGAACCAGGCGGTCGCCACCGCCAAGCAGATCGCCGCGGAGCACCCCGACTGGGTGATGCTCTACCAGTACGGCAACGAGGCCAACGCCCGGGCGCACTACGAGACGACCGGGCCGGAGCTGCTGCACGACCTGCCCACGATCACGCACTTCGTGGCCGGCCTGGGCACCACGGGCACGCTGATGGGCACGGGTCGCTACCTGCGGGAGAAGGTCGACGGCATCCAGGTCGTCGCCGCGGAGCCGCGCTACGGCGAGCTGGTCTACGGGCTGCGCAACATCGACGAGGGCTACGTGCCGGAGCTGTACGACGCGGCGGTGCTGTCCCGGCGGTTCTCGGTGGGCACCCGCGACGCCGTCCTGCGTACGCGACAACTGGTCGAGGTGGAGGGGATCTTCGCGGGTTTCTCCACCGGCGCCATCCTGCACGCCGCGCTGGCGGTGGCGCACGAGGCGGTGCGGGACGGTCGCCGGGCCGACGTGGCGTTCGTCGTCGCCGACGGCGGCTGGAAGTACCTCTCCACCGGGGCGTACGGCGGAACGCTGGCCGACGCCGAGGAGGCACTGGACGGGCAGCTCTGGGCGTGAGCCCGGGCATCGTGCGGCCGGACCGGGCCGGGGCCACCGACGCGTGTCGGGTCCCGGCCCGGTCCGTTCGCGCCGGTCGTGGTCGCCCCGCCCCCGTGCGCCCCGCGCGGGTCGGGTGCCGGATGGTGCGCCACGGGGAGTGACGACGGGCGACTGGCCGACCGGCCCCACGGGCCTCGGCCGCCCGGCCGACGGGGGTGTCACGTTGGTGACAACTTCCAGCGGATGATTCTTGCCGTCCCGTGCGTCAGCGTAGGCTGCCGAGCGTGACGTACGCGTCGGTAGAGATCATGTGCCGAGCGATCACCGGCGGAGCGACTACGGATCGTGACGGCGAGACGACCCGATGCGACTGACCGTCCTCGGCTGCGCGGGCAGTTTCCCCGGCCCGGAGTCCCCCTGCTCGGCCTATCTCGTGGAGGCCGACGGCTTCCGGCTGCTGGTCGACTTCGGGCCTGGCTCGCTGTCCAGCCTCCAGCGCTACGCGGGCCTGCACGCCCCCGACGCGATCCTCCTCAGCCACCTGCACTGCGACCACATCCTGGACGCCGTGTCGTACGTGGTGGTCCGCCGCTACGCCCCGGACGGCCCCTACCCGGTCCTGCCGGTCTACGCCCCGTCGGGCGCGCCGGACCGCTTGTCGGCGGCCTACGGCGACGGCGCGTTGGACGACGTCTACCAGTTCTACGGCCTGCAGCCCGGCACCTTCCCCATCGGCCCGTTCACGGTCACCGTCGACCGGGTCAACCACCCCATCGAGACGTACGGTGTGCGGCTGGAGCACGAGGGCCGGGCCCTCTGCTACTCCTCCGACACCGCGCCCTGCGACGCGCTGCTACGCCTGGCGCAGGACGCCGACGTGTTCCTGTGCGAGGCGAGCTACCTCGACGGTGTGGAGAACCCGCCGGACCTGCACCTCACCGGCCGGGAGGCGGGCGAGGCGGCGACGAAGGCGGGAGTGGGCCGGCTGCTGCTCACCCACCTCGTGCCCGCCTGGGGCAGCGAGGCGCACACCGTCGAGTCGGCGGCCGCCTCGTACGCCGGCCCGATCGAGGTGGTCCGGCCCGGCGCGAGCTACGAGGTCTGACGCCCCACCGGTCGCCGGACCGGCGAGGTGACGCGCGGAGCGCGCCCGGTCTTGCCGCAGTGTTCGCCGACCGGTCAGCGGCCGGTCGTCTGATGCACCCGTGACACCCGCACGGTGTGGGCATGCGGATCGCCATCGTGACCGAGTCGTTCCCGCCGGACGTGAACGGCGTCGCGCACTCCGTCGTCCGGACGGCCGAACACCTGGTCGCCCGTGGTCACCAGCCGGTGGTCATCGCGCCGTCGCCGCCCGGTGCGGCCGGGCAGGCCACCGACGCGTTCCCCTATCCGGTGGTGCGGATCCCCAGCGTGCCGCTGCCCCGCTACCAGGGCTTCCGGCTGGGGGTGCCGACCACCAACCGGCTGGCCGGCGAGTTGCTGGGCCGCGCACCGGACGTGGTGCACCTGGCCAGTCCGTTCATCCTCGGCGGCCGCGCCGCCACCCTCGCCGCGCGGCACGGCCTGCCCACCGTGGCGGTCTACCAGACCGACGTGGCGTCGTACGCCCGCGCGTACCGGGTCGGTTGGGGTGAGGCGGCCGCCTGGCGGCGACTTCGTGAGATCCACAACTCGGCGGGGCGGACGCTCGCGCCGTCCACCCGAGCCGCCGCGGACCTGATCGCCAACGGGGTGCAGCGGATCTGGCTGTGGGGTCGGGGCGTGGACGCGGACCGGTTCCAGCCGGCGAAGCGGTCCGCGTCGCTGCGGGCCCGCCTCGCCCCGAACGGCGAGCTGCTGGTCGGCTACGTCGGCCGGCTGGCGCCGGAGAAGCGGGTCGACCTGCTGGCCGCGGCGTCCCGGCTGCCCGGCGTGCGGGTGGTGGTGGCCGGTGACGGCCCGGCCCGCCGGCAGCTGGCGCGGGCCCTGCCCCAGGTCACCTTCCTGGGGGTGCAGCACGGTGAGGACCTGGCCCGGCTCTACGCCAGCCTGGACGTCTTCGTGCACACCGGCCCGCACGAGACCTTCGGCCAGACCGTGCAGGAGGCGCTGGCCAGCGGCGTGCCGGTCGTGGCGCCCGCCGCGGGCGGCCCCCTGGACCTGGTGGACTCCGGCGTGAACGGGCTGCTCGTGCCGCCGGAGGACGCGGAGGCGCTCGCCGCCGCGGTGGCCGAGCTGGCGGCGGACGAGTCGCGGCGCGTCGCGTACGGGCGGGCGGCCCGGGCCGCGGTGCAGCGGCGGAGCTGGGCCGCGGTCGGTGACGAGCTGATCGGGCACTACGAGGCGGTGCGCGCCGGCGTCACCGTCGTCGGCCTGCCGGCCGCCTCATGACCACGTCCGGTGGCGGGCTGCGGATCGTGCGGCTGGCCAACTTCGTGACCGCCCGGTCGGGTGGGCTGCGCACCGCGCTGCGCCACCTCGGCGAGGGCTACGCCGCGGCCGGGCACGAGCCGGTGCTGGTCGTCCCGGGCCGGCGCGACGGCGACGAGCGGCACCCGTGGGGCCGGGTCGTGACGCTGGCCGGGCCGCGACTGCCGTTCAGCGGGGGTTACCGGATGCTGGTGGGGCGGCGGCGGGTGGCCCGCCTGCTGGCCGAGCTGGCCCCGGACCGGCTGGAGGTCTCCGACCGGTTCACGCTGCGCTGGACCGGCGCGTGGGCCCGCGCCCACGGCGTACCGGCGGTGATGGTCTCGCACGAGTCGCTGACCGGGCTGCTCGGCCAGTGGGGGGTGCCGGGCGCGCTGCGCCGGCCGCTCGCCGACCGGCTGAACCGGCGCAGCGCGCTGGCGTACGACCGGATCGTCTGCACGACCCGGTGGGCGGCCGAGGAGTTCGCGCGGATCGGCGCGGGCACCGTGGACCTGGCGCCGCTCGGCGTCGACCTGGACACCTTCGCGCCGGACCGCGCCGACCCGGCGCTGCGGGCCCGCTACGCCGAACCCGACGAGCTGCTGCTGGTGCACTGTGCCCGGTTGTCGCACGAGAAGCGGCCGGAGCTGGCCGTCGACGCGCTGGCCGCGCTCCGCCGGGCGGGTGTCCCCGCCGTCCTGGTGATGGCCGGGGACGGGCCCATGCGACCGGTGCTGGCCCGTCGGGCCGCCGGGCTGCCGGTCACCTTCACCGGCTTCCTGCCCGACCGGAGCGCCGTCGCCGCCCTGCTGGCCAGCGCCGACGTGGTGCTCGCACCGGGCCCGGTGGAGACGTTCGGGCTGGCCGGGCTGGAGGCGCTGGCCAGCGGCACGCCGGTGGTGGTCAACGCGGCCAGCGCGCTGCCCGAGGTGGTCGGCCGGGCGGGGCTCGCCGCGTACGGCTCCGGGGAGTCCCTCGCCGAGGCGGTGACCCGACTGGTTGCCCGCCCCGAGGCGGAGCGGCGGCGGGCCGCGCGGGCCCGCGCCGAGGAGTTCGGCTGGCCGGCGGCGGTGGCCGGGTTCCTCCGCGTCCACGACGCGGAGCCGGTGCGCCCGACGGCCCCGGCCTGAGCCCGGGTCGGGCCGGCTCCGATCCGAGGGGAGCCCGGACCGACGCCGGGCTCACCCGACGCCGAGGCCGGCGGGTGGGACACCAGCGCGCGGGTGGATCACCCGACCGCATAGGGTGCAGGCATGGCGCGACCCGACGGGCGACAGCCCGACCAACTCCGGCCGGTGACCCTGACGCGGGGCTGGAGCACCCATCCGGAGGGCTCGGTGCTCGTCGAGTTCGGCGCGACCCGGGTGCTCTGCACGGCCAGCGTGACCGAGGGTGTGCCCCGCTGGCGCAAGGGCTCCGGCCTCGGCTGGGTGACGGCCGAGTACGCGATGCTGCCCCGGGCCACCAACACCCGCTCCGATCGGGAGAGCGTGAAGGGCCGGGTCGGTGGGCGTACCCACGAGATCTCCCGGCTGATCGGGCGCAGCCTGCGCGCCTGCATCGACCTGAAGGCGCTCGGCGAGAACTCGATCGTGCTCGACTGCGACGTGCTCCAGGCCGACGGCGGCACCCGCACCGCGGCGATCACCGGCGCGTACGTGGCGCTCCACGACGCGGTGACGTGGCTGGGGCAGCGCAAGGCGCTGGCCGGCAAGCCGGAGGCCGTGATGCACCGGTCGGTGGCGGCGGTCAGCGTCGGGGTCATCGCGGGCGAGCCGCGCCTGGACCTCTGCTACGAGGAGGACGTGGCCGCCGAGGTCGACATGAACGTGGTGTGCACCGGCACCGGCGAGTTCGTCGAGGTGCAGGGCACCGGTGAGGCGGGCGTGTTCGCCCGTGAACAGCTCGACGCCCTGCTCGACCTGGGCGTGCTGGGCTGTGCGGAACTGGCCGAAGCCCAGCGGAAGGCTCTCTCATGAACAAGGTGCTGCTCGCCACCCGCAACCGCAAGAAGCTGGTGGAGCTCCAGCGGATCCTGGACGTCGCGCTCGGCGCGCACCGGGTCGCCCTGCTCGGCCTGGACGACGTCGAGGAGTATCCGGAGCTGCCGGAGAGCGGCCTCACCTTCGGCGAGAACGCGCTGATCAAGGCCCGGGAGGGGTTTCGTCGCACCGGTCTTCCCACGGTCGCCGACGACTCGGGGCTGGCCGTCGACGCGTTGAACGGGATGCCCGGCGTGTTCAGCGCCCGGTGGGCCGGTTCGCACGGCGACGACCAGGCCAACCTGCAGCTGGTGCTGGACCAGATCGCCGACCTGCCGGACGAGAACCGGGGCGCCTCGTTCGTCTGCACGGTGGCGCTGGTGCTGCCCGGCGGCAAGGAGCACCTGGTCGACGGGCGGCAGCCGGGCCGGCTGCTGCGCGCCCCGCGCGGTGACGGTGGCTTCGGCTACGACCCGATCTTCCTGGGTGACGGGCAGACCCGGACCAACGCCGAGCTGACGCCGGAGGAGAAGGACGCGGTCAGCCACCGCGGCAAGGCGCTGCGCGAGCTGGCCAAGCTGATCGCGAAGGTCCTTCCGCCCGCCGCCTGACCCACCCGTCGACGCGACGCAGCGGCCCTCCCCGTCGGACGGCCGCTGCTGCGGGCATGGGCGGTTCAGCCGAGCGCGCCGATCTCCCGCTCGATCGCGGCGCGCAGCTCCGGGCCGCGGACGACCTCCCGGGCGGCGTCCATGAGGGGGGCGAGGTAGACGTCCGGACCCGGTTCGCCGGCGATCCCGCCGAGCGCGGCGACCGCGGCGCGACCGGCCGGCGACGGGGTCAGCGGGGCGCGCAGCTGGAGGCCGCGCACCGCCGCCAGCAGCTCCACCGCGAGCACGCTGGTCAGGTTGTCCAGCACGGTCCGCAGCTTCTTCGTCGCCGCCCAGCCCATCGACACGTGGTCCTCCTGCATGCCGCTGGTGGGCAGCGAGTCCACGGAGGCGGGCGCGGCGAGCCGGCGGTTCTCGGCGACGATCCCGGCCGCGGTGTACTGGGCGATCATCAGTCCGGAGTTGACCCCGGCGTCGGGGGAGAGGAATGCGGGCAGGTCGCGGGACCGGGTGACGTCCAGCAGCCGGTCGACGCGCCGTTCGGCGATCGCCCCCACCTCGGCGGCGGCGATCGCGAGGAAGTCGGCGGCGAAGCCGAGCGGCGCGCCGTGGAAGTTGCCGGTCGACTCGACCCGGCCGTCCGGCAGCACCACCGGGTTGTCCACCACCGAGATCAGCTCCCGGGACGCCACCGTCCGGGCGAACTCCAGCGTGTCCCGGGCCGCGCCGGCCACCTGCGGCGCGCAGCGCATCGAGTACGCGTCCTGCACGGCGTGCGCCAGGTCGTCGCGGTGCGAGTCCATCACCCGCGAGTCCTGGAGCAGGCGGTGGATGTTCGCCGCCGAGACGGCCTGCCCGGGGTGCGGCCGGATGGCGTGCAGCTCGGGCAGGAACGGCCGCTCCGAGCCGAGCATCGCCTCGATGGCGAGCGCCGCCGTCACGTCCGCCATGGCGAACAGGTGGGCCGCGTCGTGCAGGGCGAGCAACAGCATCCCGAGCATGCCGTCGGTGCCGTTGATCAGCGCCAGCCCCTCCTTGGCGGCCAGCTCGATCGGCGCCAGCCCGGCCTGACGCAGCGCGTCGGCAGCGTCGACCCGTTCTCCGGCCGGGCCGAGCACCCAGCCCTCGCCGAGCAGCACCAGCGCGCAGTGCGCCAGCGGCGCCAGGTCACCGGACGCGCCGAGCGAGCCGTGCTCCGGCACCCACGGGGTGATGTCGTGGTTGAGCAGGTCGACCAGGGCCTCCGCGACCAGCGGGCGGACGCCGGAGCGACCCAGCGCCAGCGACCGGACCCGCAGCAGCATCATCGCCCGGACGACCTCGCGCGGCATCGGCGCGCCCACCCCGGCGGCGTGCGAGCGGATCAGCGCGTGCTGCAACTCGGCGCGGCGCTCCGGCGCGACGAACGTGTTGGCCAGCGCCCCGAAGCCGGTGGAGACGCCGTAGACGGGACGGCCGGCGGCCTCGATGCCGTCCACGATCGCCCGGCTGGCCGCCATGGCGTCCACCGTCGACGGGTCGAGCACCACCTTGGCGGTGCCGCGGGCGACGGCGAGCACGTCGGCGGGGGAGATCCCGCTGGGCTGGATGGTGACGCTCATGGCATGACTCCGTTGTGCAGGACCTGGCGGATCAGTGGAACACCGGGCCGGTAGGCCAGGTGCAGGTGGGACGGCGCGTCGAGGACGATCAGGTCGGCCCGGGCGCCGGGACGCAGGACGCCCACGTCGTCGCGGCGCAGCGCCCGGGCGCCCCCGGCGGTCGCGGCCCAGACCGCCTCCGCCGGGGTCATCCGCATCTCGCGTACGGCGAGGGCGACGCAGAACGGCATCGACGAGGTGTACGACGAGCCGGGGTTGCAGTCGGTGGCCAGCGCGACCGTGACACCGGCGTCGAGCAGCCGGCGCGCGTCCGGGTAGGGCGAGCGGGTGGAGAACTCGGCGCCGGGCAGCAGGGTGGCGACGGTGGTCGTCTCCGGGCCCGACACCCAGTCCGTCGTGGTCGACGCCAGCGCGTCGACGTCGGCGTCGGACAGGTGGGTGCAGTGGTCGACGCTGGCCGCGCCCAGCTCGACACCGAGCTGCACGCCCGGCCCGGGGCCGAGCTGGTTGGCGTGGACGCGTACGCCCAGCCCGACGGCCTGCCCGCAGGCGAGGATGGCCCGGGCGTGGTCGACGTCGAAGGCGCCCCGCTCGCAGAACACGTCGATCCAGCGGGCGTACGGGGCGGCGGCGGCCAGCATCGGGCCGCACACCATGCCCACGTAGTCGTCGGGGCGGTCGGCGTACTCGGCGGGGACGACGTGGGCCCCGAGGAACGTGGTGTCCTCGGTGAACTCGGCGGCGATCCGCAGCGAGCGGGCCTCGTCGGCGACGGTGAGGCCGTACCCACTCTTGATCTCGATGGTGGTGGTGCCCTGCCGCAGCGCCTCGCCCCGCAGCCGGGCGACGGTGGCCCGCAGCTCGTCGTCGGGCGCGGCGCGGGTGGCGCCGACGGTGGTGCGGATGCCCCCGCCGGTGTATGGCTGACCGGCCATCCGGGCGGCGAACTCGGCGGCCCGATCACCGGCGAAGACCAGGTGGGCGTGGCTGTCCACGAATCCGGGCAGGACGGCGGCGCCGTCGGCGTCGATCCGCCGGTCGGCGGCCGGCGCGTCCCGGGCCGGCCCGACCCAGGCCACCTGCCCGTCCTCGACCAGCACGGCGGCGTTGCGGCGCAGGCCCAGCGGCCCGCCCTCCCCGGTGCCGGCCACGTTGGTGACCAGCTCGCCGATGTTGGTCACCAGCAGACTGCCCGTGGCCGGGGGGAGGCGCCGGGTCGGGCCGTCGGGCCGCGCCGCGGCGGTGGGGAAGAGGTCGGTGGTCACGACGCCACCTCCGCGACGGCCGCGGCCAGCTCGGCGGGCACGTCCACGGCGCGGTGCCGGCCGTCGGCCACGACCGTCCGGCCGTCCACCACGACGGTCGTGACGTCGGCGGCGCCGGCGGCGAAGAACACCCCGACCGGGGGTACGCCGGCCGTGCGGGCGCTGTCGAGCCGCACGGTGACCAGGTCGGCGCGGGCGCCCACGGCGAGCCGGCCGGCGTCGGTCCAGCCCAGTGCGGTGTGGCCGGCGACGGACGCCGCCTTCAGCAGCTCCGCCCCGGTGAAGTGGCCGCGGCGGCGGGTCCGCAGCCGCTCGTCCAACTCCACCGCCCGGGCCTCCTCGAAGAGGTCGACCACGGCGTGGCTGTCGCTGCCCAGGCTCAGCGGGATGCCGGCGTCGGCCATCCGGCGCGCCGGGCCGATCCCGTCCGCCAGGTCCCGCTCGGTGGTGGGGCAGAGGCAGACCACGGTGCGGCTGTCGCCGAGCAGGGTCAGGTCACCGCTGGTCGGGTGGGTGGCGTGGACGGCGGTGGTGGTGGCGCCCAGCGCCTCCCGGTCGGCGAGCAGCCGGGTGGGGGTGCAGCCGTGCGCCGCCCGGCAGGCGTCGTTCTCGGCGGGCTGCTCGGAGAGGTGGACGTGCAGCGGCGCGTCCCGCTCCCGGGCCCACCGCGCGACCGTGCTGATCTGCTCGGCCGGCACGGCCCGCACGGAGTGCACCGCCGCGCCGACCCGGGCGTGCCCGGCGGTCGGGGTGAACGCGGCGGCCCGCTCGCCCCACCGCGCCGCGTCCCCGTCGCCGAAGCGCAGCTGCGTCCCCTCCAGTGGCCGGCCGTCCACGGACGCGGTCAGGTAGGCGGTGTCGAGCAGGGTGATCCGGACGCCGGCCTGGGCGGCGGCCTCCACCAGGGCGGCACTCATCGCGTTCGGGTCGTCGTACGGCTTCCCGCCCGGCCCGTGGTGCAGGTAGTGGAACTCGCCCACGCAGGTGACGCCGGCCAGCGCCATCTCGGCGTAGACCGCCCGGGCCAGCGTCAGGTACGCGTCCGGGTCGAGGCGACCGGCGACGGCGTACATCTGCTCGCGCCAGGTCCAGAAGTCGCCCCGGCCGCCGTGGGTGCGCCCGCGCAACGCCCGGTGAAAGGCGTGCGAGTGCGCGTTCGCGAGCCCCGGCAGGGTCAGCCCGGGCAGCCGCACCGCGTCGGTGAGCACCTCGACCCCGGCGGTGGGCGCGTCGCCGCCGGCCAGCGGGGTCACCGTGGTGAACCGGCCGTCCTCCGCCTCGATCAGCACGTCGGCGGTGGGCTCGTCCTGGTCGGGCAGCCACGCGTACTCGGCGAGCCAGCGGGTCGCGGTCATGCCGTCGGCTCCCTGTCGAGCTGAGTCGTCTGCGTCATCACCCGATCATCGTGGCCCCGGGACGCCCGGCCCGGCACGCCGACCGGTGCGGCGGTCAGCACGCCAACTCCTCGATCACCCGGGCGAGGGCGGCCACCCCGGCGGCGCAGTCCTCGTCGGTCGCCGACTCGGCCGGCGAGTGCGAGACGCCGGTCGGGTTGCGGACGAAGAGCATCGCGGTCGGCAGGTACGCGGCGAGCACCCCGGCGTCGTGGCCGGCGCCGGTCGGCAGCACCGGCGCCGTGAGCAGCGCGGCGAGCCGGTCGGCCAGTCCGCCGTCGAAGGCGACCAGCGGGGTGGCCGACTCCTCGGTGACCGTCAGGCTGGTGCCGTCGCGGCGGGCCCGCTCGGTCGCCTTGTCGCGTACCGCGGAGACCAGACCGGCGAGCGTCTCCGGCTCGGCGGCGCGGGCGTCGAGCCAGCCGGTCACCCGCGACGGGATCGCGTTGGTCGCGTTCGGCTCCACCGACACCCGACCCACGGTGGCGTGCGCGCCGCGCAGCCGCGCCTCCTTGTTCGCCGCCAGCACGGTGAACGCGTACGTCAGCATCGGGTCGCGGCGGTCGGCCATGCGGGTGGTGCCCGCGTGGTTGCCCTCGCCGGTCACGTCGAAGCGCCACCGGCCGTGCGGCCAGATGGCACTGGCGACGGCGACCGGCGCGGCGGTGTCGGCCAGCGCGCGACCCTGCTCGACGTGCAGCTCCACGAAGCACCGGAACCGGTCGAGCAGCTCCGGGCGGGCACCGGCCGGCGGGTGGCCCAGTGCCGTCGCGAAGTCGATCCCGTCGGTGTCCCGCAGTGCCGCCGCCCGCTCCGGCGCCAGCGCGCCGGTCAGCAGCCGCGACCCGAGGCACGGTACGCCGAACCGGGCTCCCTCCTCCTCCACGAACGCGCCGATCGCGACCGGCCGGACGGGCGCGACGCCCGCGGCCCGCAGCTCGTCGACCGCGAGGAACGCGCTGACGATGCCGAGCGGCCCGTCGTACGCCCCGCCGTGCGGCACCGAGTCGAAGTGGCTGCCGGTCAGCACCGCGTCGCCCGCGTCCGGGTCGCCCCACCAGGCGAAGAGGTTGCCGTTGCCGTCCTCGGTCACCGGCAGCCCGCGCCGCCGCGCCTGCTCCCGGTACCAGTCCCGCAGCCGCAGCTCCGGCTCGGTCAGCGCGTAGCGCAGGTAGCCGCCGCTGCCGGCGTCCCGCCCGACCGGGGCGATCTCGTCCCAGAGCGCCCGGAACCGCGCGGCGAGGTCGGTCACGCCGGGCCCTCCGCCATCGGGACGCGGACGCCGGTGCGCTCGGCGACCTCGCGGGCGCTGTCGTAGCCGGCGTCGACGTGCCGGATGACCCCCATCGCCGGGTCGTTGGTGAGCACCCGCTCGATCTTCTGGCCGGCGAGGGCGCTGCCGTCGGCGACGCAGACCTGACCGGCGTGCAGGGACCGGCCCATGCCCACCCCGCCACCGTGGTGGATAGACACCCAGGACGCGCCGCTGGCCGTGTTGACCAGCGCGTTGAGCAGCGGCCAGTCGGCGATGGCGTCGGAGCCGTCGGCCATCCCCTCGGTCTCCCGGTATGGGCTGGCCACGCTGCCGGTGTCCAGGTGGTCGCGGCCGATCACGAGCGGCGCGGACAGCTCACCGGAGGCGACCATCTCGTTGAACCGCACGCCCGCCCTGTCCCGCTCGCCGTAGCCGAGCCAGCAGATCCGGGCCGGCAGACCCTGGAACGCGACCCGCTCGCCGGCCATCCGGATCCATCGGGCGAGCGACTCGTTCTCCGGGAACAGGTCGAGGATCGCCCGGTCGGTGGCGGCGATGTCGGCCGGGTCGCCGGAGAGCGCCGCCCACCGGAACGGGCCCTTGCCCTCGCAGAACAGCGGCCGGATGTACGCGGGCACGAAGCCGGGGAAGTCGAAGGCGCGCTCGTAGCCGGCCAGCTTCGCCTCGCCGCGGATCGAGTTGCCGTAGTCGAAGACCTCGGCGCCCGCGTCGAGGAAGCCGACCATCGCGGCCACGTGCCGGGCCATCGACGCGCGGGCACGGTCGGTGAACTCGGCAGGCTTGGCCGCCGCGTAGTCCCGGGCCTCGTCCAGCTCCACCCCGACCGGCAGGTACGACAGCGGGTCGTGCGCGCTGGTCTGGTCGGTGACGATGTCGATCTCGACGCCGCGCACCAGCAGTTCGGGGAAGACGACCGCCGCGTTGCCGACCACGCCGACCGACAGGGCCCGCCGGTCCCGCTTCGCCGCGAGCACCCGCTCGACGGCCTCGTCCAGCGAGTCGGCGACCTCGTCCAGGTAGCGGTCGCGGACCCGGCGCTCCAGGCGGGTGCGGTCCACGTCCACGATCAGGCAGGCGCCGCCGTTCATGGTGACCGCGAGGGGCTGGGCCCCGCCCATGCCACCGCAGCCGGCGGTCAGCGTCAGCGTGCCGGCGAGCGTGCCACCGAACCGCTTCGCCGCCACCGCCGCGAACGTCTCGTAGGTGCCCTGGAGGATGCCCTGGGTGCCGATGTAGATCCAGGACCCGGCGGTCATCTGCCCGTACATGGTCAGGCCGAGCTGTTCGAGGCGCCGGAACTCCGGCCAGGTGGCCCAGTCGCCGACCAGGTTCGAGTTGGCCAGCAGCACCCGGGGCGCCCACTCGTGGGTGCGCAGCACGCCGACCGGCCGGCCGGACTGCACCAGCATCGTCTCGTCGTCGCGCAGGTCGGTGAGCGTACGCACCAGCGCGTGGTAGGACGGCCAGTCCCGGGCGGCCTTGCCGGTGCCGCCGTAGACCACGAGGTCCTCGGGGCGCTCGGCCACCTCCGGGTCCAGATTGTTCATCAGCATCCGCAGCGCCGCCTCCTGCGGCCAGCCTCGGGCGGTGCGCTCGGCGCCACGGGCGGCGCGGACCAGGTGGGACATCTCGGTTCTCCTCTCAGCCGAGGAACAGCTGTCGGCGGGCGGCGGACGCCTCGAACGCCTCGAGCCGGCGTTGGGTGTCGGCCGGGGCGGCGTCGCAGATCGCTTGGAGCAGCACCATGGCCAGGGCCATCGGAGCGGTGTGCAGGTCGAAGACCAGGTCGGTGCCGACGGCCGCGGGCAGCAGCACGTCGGCGTGCTCGGTGGCCGGGCTGACCGGCGAGTCGGTGATCGCCACGACGGTGAGCCCGGCGGCCCGGGCCTCGCGCAGCGCGTCCAGCGTCTCGCGGGGATAGCGGGGGAGCACGAAGGCCAGCAGGGCGCCGGCCCCGGCCGCGGCGGCCTGTTCGAGGCGGTCGGTGAGCAGGCTGCCGCCGTCGTCGAGCACCCGGACGTCCGGGTGCACCTTCGCGGCGAAGTAGGCGAAGTAGGCGGCCAGCGGCGCGGCGGCGCGCAGGCCGAGCACCGGCAGCGGGCGGCTGGCGGCGAGCACCCGCCCGGTCTCGGCGATCCGGTCCCGGTCGGCGAGCTGCCCGGCCAGCCGGTCGAGGTTGCCGATCTCCGTGCGTACGGCCTGCTGGAGCTCGTTGCCGGCGTCGGTTGCGCCGTCCGGCCCGTCGGCGGTCAGTTCGCGCAGCCGGCGGCGCAGCGCGGGATAGCCGTCGTGGCCGAGCGCCACGGCGAACCGGGTCACCGACGGCTGGCTGACCCCGGCCAGCTCGGCGACCTCGGCCGCCGACAGGTAGGCCACGGTCGGGCCGTGCTGCACCAGACAGTGCGCGATGCGCCGCTGGGTGGGGGTGAGCCGCACGCCGTGGAACAGGTCGAGCACCCGCTCGACCGGCTCGGCGACGGCTTCTTCATTCACGCCGTGACTCTATGCATAAAAACTTTCAGAGGACAAGACCGGCCGCCCGCCCCTGCGCCCACTCGTCGATATGTCTTCGGCCGACCGGCGGGCAGCTCGGGTAGCGCGGGCTCTGTAGGATCCGCAAGGCGGTTGAGCTAAGGAGTGGCATGCAGCCCGAGAGCCCATACAGGTACACCCACATGTTGGGCGCGTGTCAGGTCGGCAAGGCCTGGGCCGCGGTGGATGGGCAGGGCCGGTTCGCGACCGTGGCCGTGTTGGACGGCGTGGCCGCGTCCGACCAGCGGTGGCGGGACGCCTTCGCGAACGCGGTGAACGCGTTGGCCCAGGCCGACGGTGGGCACACCTTCGCCGCCTCCGACTTCTCGGCGGCCCACCCCTGGGTGGCCTACACGGCCGAGCAGGGCCACGCCCCGCAGCGGCTGTTCCAGAGCCTCGGCCTCGACTACCAGCCGGTGCCCGACCTGCCGATCTCGGCGCCGCCGGTCTCCGGCACACCCGCCTCCGCCACCCCGGTCTCCGCCACCCCCGTCTCCGGCCCGTCGGTTTCCAGCCCGCCGGTCTCCGGTGCGCCCGAGTTGGTGTCGGAGATGCCGCAGCTGCCGTGGGCGGTGCAGCAGGCGACCCCAGTCTCCGGTCAGCCGGTGTCGCCGTCGCCGCAGCCCGTTTCGGGCTCACCCTCCTCGCCGGACGCCGGGACACCCGTGCCGTCACCGCGCCCACCGGTCGGCCAGACCGGCGCCGCGTTCCAGGACCCGTTCGCCACCCCCACCCGTCGGATCAAGCCGTCCGAACCGCAACGCAGCCGCACCGGGCTCCGGGTGGGCCTCATCGCGCTGGTCCTGGTGCTGGTCGTTGGGGGCGGCGTGGCGGTCTGGGCGCTCTCGGGCAACGACGACGGGACGCCGGACGGCGCCCCCACGGCCAGCGCCGCCCTGCCGCCGCCGATACCGACGACGCCGCCGCAGTCGCCCGGCATCGAGCCGCCGAAGGCGGGCGCCTGGCCGACCCAGTGGCCGCGGTTCAACGAGCGGGACACCGTCCGCACGCTGACCGACCTCGACGGCCTGGGCTTCCCGGTGAAGGTCCCCACCACCTGGCAGTGCACGCTGGTCGGTCGCACCGAAGGGTTCGTCAAGTACCAGTGCGGCGCGGCCGCCACCGGCCAGCAGGCCGTCGGTGGCGAGGTGATCGTGCGGGACTGCCCCCAGCCCTGCACCGACCAGTGGCAGAACGCCATGCGCGGTGTCGAGGAGGCATGGGGTGCGCAGTGGATCCGCAGTGGACAGTACGCCAGCTACGCCGAGCAGATCATTGAGATCGACGGCCAGCAGCGGCACGGCCTGGTCGTCGTCGCCTACTTCCGTAGCGGCGAATCCGGTGCGATCGACCGGCAGTTGGTGATCCGGATGACCTCGCCGGTCCCGGAGGCGTACCAGCTGCGCCGCTTCGCCAGCTACATCCGCGACGTGGTGGTCTTTTGAGCGCCCCGACGGACGGAGCGCCGACGAGGACCGACGCTCCCGTACCCGGGACCGCGGCGGCCCCGGTCCTCGCCGGTCGGTCCGTCGCGTTGATCCACGAGTGGTTCGGCGCCACCGGCGGATCCGAGCAGGTCTTCCTCAGCATGGCCGGGGTCGTGCCGCACGCGGACCGCTTCGTCTTGTGGAAGGACGACGACGCGACCGTCGAGGCGGACATCCACGAGTCATGGCTGGCGCGAACCCCGTTGCGGCGCAGCAAGGCCCTGGCGCTGCCGGTCATGCCGCTCACCTGGCGGACGCTGACCCGCAAGACCTATGACGTCGTCCTGTCGTCCAGCCACGCCTTCGCGCACACGGTGAAGATCGGCGACCCGGACCGGACCCGCCACCTGAGTTACGTGCACTCACCCGCCCGCTACGTCTGGAGCCCGGAGCTGGACCAGCGGGGCGCCAACGCCGTCCTCGCACCGATGCGCGCCGTGCTGCAGGCCGGCGATCGGCGGCTGAGCCGCCACGTGCACAGCTACGCGGCGAACTCGCGGGAGGTCCAGGCCCGGATCCGCCGCTACTGGGGGCGGGACGCCCGAGTCATCAATCCGCCGGTCGAGGTGGACTACTTCGGCGCGGCCCCGCCGGAGGTGCGCGACCAGGACCGCCGGTACCTGCTGGGTGTTGGCCGCTGGATCCCGTACAAGAACTTCGACCTGATGATCGGCATCGCGGCGGCGGCCGGCGTACCGCTGGTCATCGCCGGCAGTGGGCCCGAGAAGGAGAACCTGCGTCGGCTCGCCGCCCGCGTCGACGTGCCCGTCACGTTCGAGGTACGGCCGACCCGAGAGCGGCTCCGCGAGCTGTACTGGGGCGCCCGCGCGCTGCTCTACCCGGCGCTGGAGGACTTCGGAATGATTCCGGTGGAGGCGCAGGCCTGCGGCACGCCGGTGGTCGGCTGGGCCCGCGGCGGGTTGCTGGAGACCGTGGTGACCGGCGAGACGGGTTTCCTGCTCGACGGGACCGACCCGGTGGACTACGTGGACGCGGTCCGCGACGCGTCCAGGCTTCCCGCGTCGGCTGCGCTCGCCAACGCCCGACGGTTCACGCCGCAGGCGTTTCAGGCGAACATGGCCGCCTGGTTGACCGAGGAGGCGTAGCCGGGCCGGCTATAGGCTTCGGGACGGTCCTCGCATAGTCTTGCCGGGCTCAGGGCACTGCGAGCTGGAGATGACTTCATGGTGACGGCGTCGGTGCCGGAGCACGCCCGCCTCGCTGAGGGGCCGGTGGCCAACGTACTCATGTTGGGCACCGCCGAATGGGACTCGCCGATCGCGACGAACCAGCACTACGTGGCGCGGGAACTCGCCCGGAGCGCGACCGTGACGTTCGTCGAGTCGCTGGGGCTGCGACGGCCCACGCTGCGGCGCGACGACGTGGTGCGGATGGCCGCACGCGTCCGGCGGGCGATGGGTGACCGGGAGACCCCCGCGCAGCGGCCCCGCCCGGCCGGGGCGCACGTCGTGTCGCCGATCGTGCTGCCGGTGCACCGTACGCCGACCCGGCCGCTCAACCGCGCGCTGCTGCGGCGGGCCACGGCCGACTGGCTCGCCAGCCCACGTCCGCGTGTGCTGTGGACGTTCACCCCGGTCACGTACGGGCTGGAGGAGGCGGCCGACGTGGTCGTTTACCACTGCGTCGATCTTCTCGCGACGTTCCCCGGGGTCGACGGTGTCGCCGTGGCCCGGGGCGAGCGGTCCCTGTCGTCGCGCACCGCCGTCGCCATCGCGACCAGCAGCGCCGTTCACGAGCACCTGGTCGCCGCGGGCTTCCCCCGGGTCGACCTGCTGCCGAACGTCGCCGACGTGTCGGTCTTCACCGCGGCGAGCCGCCCGGCGGCCGAACGCCGTCCGGCGGTGCTCTTCTCCGGCAACCTGACCGTCCACAAGCTCGACCTGCCGCTGCTGGAGTCGGTCGCCACCGCCGTGCGCGGTCACGGCGAGCTGCTGTTGGCCGGCCCGCTCGCCGCTGGTGGGGGCAGTTTCGACGCCGAGCTGCGTCGCCTCGAAGACCTGGGCGCCCGCCACCTCGGCGTCCTCACGCCCGCCCAGCTCGCCGAGGTGGCGGGCACCTGTGCGGTCGGCCTCATCCCGTACGCGATCAACGACTACACCCGCGGCGTCAGCCCTCTGAAGTGCTTCGAATACCTGTCCTCGGGGCTGGCGGTGCTGAGCACTGGGCTACCCGCGGTCACCGAGTTGGCCGGGACCAACCCCCACGTGACGGCAGCCGCGGCCGCCGAGCTCCCGGCCCGCGTGCCGGAGCTGCTCCAGCCCGTCGGCGACGAGATCCACGGCGCGCGGATGGCCAGCGCGGCGGAGCACGGCTGGGAGGGTCGCGGCGCTCTCCTGCGTGAGCTGTTGTCGGTCGAGCTGAATCGGCCCCGGTCATGAAGCGCGTCCTGGTCGTCAGCGTCGAACCCCCGTGGCCTGCGCAGCACGGGGGTCGCATCCGCACCGCCCGCGTCGCCGAGGCGTTGAGCAGCCACGCCGAGGTGCTGGTCACCTTCCCCGACCACGGCACACGGGAGCCGGACGCGCCCGTCGCGACCCGTCCCCTGGCCTGGGCCGCGCCCTCCGCCGTCCGCACCCGGGCGTCGGGCCGGCCTCACCTCGGCGGGCACTACCTGCTGCCGGTCGCCGACGCCCTCGACGCGGTGTGCGCCGAGTTCCGACCCGACGCGGTCTACTGGTCCCACTCCTACCTGGCGGCGTGGGCGCCCCCCGAGACCAGCCGGGCACCGCAGGTCGTCGAGTTCGCCAACATCGAGAGCCGGCGCCTCCAGACCCTCGTCAGCTCCGCGCAGGGCTGGCAGCGGATGGCGCGGCGGGCCGAGGCGACCAAGGCCGCCTACTGGGAACCCCGGCTGGCCGCCCGCGCCGCGCTCTGCGTCGCGCTCTCCACGCCGGACGCGGACGTTCTGAGCGGCTGGACCCGGGACGTCGTCGTCGCCCCCAATGGCGTCGACGTCTGGCCCTACCACCCGTCCCCGGAGAACGGGTACGTCCTCGCGTTGGCCTCCTACGACTACGAGCCGAACGTGGTGGCGCTGCGCACGCTGGTCCGCGACATCTGGCCCCTGGTCCGGGCCGCCTGGCCCTCCGCCCGGTTGGTGGTGGCCGGCCGGCGCAGCGAGGCGCTCGGCCCGGAGTTCGACGGCGTCCCCGGCCTACGCGTTCTTGGCACACTCGCCGACGTCGCGGACGCGTACGCCGGCGCCGCGCTGACCGTCGCCCCCGCCACCACCGGCGGGGGTTCCCAGCTCAAGCTCACCGAGTCGATGTCGCGGGGACGCTCCGTCGTCATGAGCACGTTCGCGGCGAACGGCCTCCCCGCCGCCCTCCGCGGTGCCGACGCCTATCAGGTGGCCGACGACCTCGACACGTTCGCGAAGGCCGTCGTCGATGGGTTGCGGGACCCGGCCGCCCGGCACGCCCGGGAGCAGGCCGGGTGGCGGCGGTGCGCCGACCTCGGCTGGCCGGAGGCCGTGCGTGACCTGGTCGGCGGCATCGCGGCCCTCGCCGAACGAACGGCGACGTCGTGATCCGACGGGTCCACCTCGTCGAGTCGGGCGGCCGGGGCGGCGTCTTCAACCACACCGTCGAGGTCGCCGCCGGTCTGACCGGGCTCGGTGTCGACGCGGTCGTCCACACCGCCGACGACTGCGACGCGGCGCCCGACGCGGTGAGGCTCTGCCGCTGCGTCACCTGGCACCGCGCCTCCGCCAACCGGTTGGTCCGCCAGGCCCGGACGTCGGCCCGCTACGTCCTGCGTACTCTGCCGCACCTGCGCCGGGTGATCGGCCCGCAGGACGTCGTGCACGTTCAGGGCATGTTCGCGCTGACCCCGGAGCTCATCGCGGTCGCCCGGCAACGTGCCGCCACCGTCATCGCCAGTCCCCACAACACCTTCGTCCGGTCGAACGCGCCCGGGGGCGGGCGGGCTCTGCGCAGCGCGCTCCGGGACGCCGACCGGGTCCTGGTCTACTCGGAAGCGGACCGGCTGTCCCTCGCCGAGCGCGGGGTGGCGAACGTCGCCCAGGTCCCGCTGGTGCAGTGGACACCGCCGCCCGACCCGGCGCTCGTGGCCCGCTGGCACACCGAGCTGACGCCGGACGGCCGGCCCCTCGCGCTCCTGCCCGGTCAGGTCCGCGCGGACAAGAACCCGGAACTGTTCGTCCGTGCCCTAGCGGAGCTGCCGGGCTGGCGGGGCGCGGTGGTCGGCGAGGACCTCGGCCCCGGCGGGCAGGTGGACGCGCTGGTTGCGCAGACCGGAGCGGCCGTCTCCACCGCCTACCGCTACCTCGACGTGGCCGGGTTCACCGCCCTCGTCGCGGCCGCCGACGTCGTTGTCGCGCCGTACCGGATCGCCAGCCAGTCCGGCGTCGTCGCGGTGGCAGCCCGGCTCGGTGTGCCCACCGCGGTGGCCCCGTGCGGTGGGCTGGGTGAGGCGGCGACCGCCGTTGCCCGGGACACCAGCGTCGAGGCGATCCGGGACGCCGTCGTCGCCGCGTACGAGACCGGCGCGAAGCCCGTGGACACGGCGGACGCCGCGCGCCGGTACCTGCACGAGTACATCGAGACGCAGCGGGGCCGCGGCGCCGGCCGGACGCTGACCCGGTGAGGAGAGGACCGTCTTGTCCACGATGACCGTCACGGTGGTCTCGGTCTCCGACACCGCCGGCGGCGCCGAGGCGCACACCGTCGCGCTGGGCCGGGGGATGCGGGACCGCGGGCACGACGTGGTCCTCTACGGCCGCTGCCCCGGATGGGACGAGCAGGGGCTCGACCGGGCGGAGATCGGGCTCGGGCCCAAGTGGTCACGGCGGACGATGGCCACCGGGTTGCTGCGGGTGCCGCTCGAACGGCGCCGTACGCAGGATATCGCCGATTCTTCGATCTACTACCTGCAGTTCAAGCGGGAACAGATCGCCCTGACAGCGCCACTGTCCGGTCGCGCTCCCGTGGTCTGGACCGAGCACGGCCGATGGATGGGCGGCCCGGTCGGCCGGCTGCTGCTCGCCGGCTATGCGCGCGCGGCCGAGCACGTCACGCGGGTGGTCTGTGTCAGCGGGACGGTGGCCGACGACCTCGCGCCGGTGGTCGGCCGGGACCGGCTCGTCGTGGTTCCCAACGCCATCGACACCGCGCGGTTCGCCGCCCCGCTGGCATCGGTCCGGGCAGCGCTGCGGGAGCGACTGCTTCCCACCCGCTTCCAGGACCGTCGGGTCGCCGTCCTCGCGGCCCGGCTGCACCCCGCCAAGCGGCACGACCGGGCTGTCGCGGCGGCGCTGGCCAGCGGAAGCGCCCTGGTCGTCGTCGGTGACGGGCCCGACCGCGAGCGCCTGGAGCGGCTGGCCGCGGGAAACCCCAACGTGCACTTCACCGGGCACCGGGAGGACGTGCCGGAGCTGCTCGCGGCCAGCGACTTCTATCTCTACTGCGGGGCGGAGACCGACGGGACGCCGACGTGCGTGCTGGAGGCCGCGGCCTGCGGGCTGCCGGTCGTGGCGTTCCGGGGCGACCCCGGGACCGAGTTGATCCCCGACTGTGGTGGCCTGGTGATCGAGGAGCCGTCCGACCTCACCGCCGCGACGGTGTCGGCGATCCTGGAGAATCGGGGCGCCGGCGTCGACCACGTCGCGAGGCGGCACGGCCGGCAGGCCTGGCTCGACGCGTACGAACAGATCTTCGGGGAGTGCCTGCGGTGACCTCGCCTGGGGAGACCACGACCGAAACGGCCGACGCGGACGCGGGCGCGGTCGCCGCGCCCGCCGCGACGGCGCAGGCGGGGCCGTCCCGCTCGGCCCGCGGACTCAGCACCGCCACCGCCATCTCCCTCGGGCTCCGCCTGGTGGGTCTGGTCGTGGGCATGGCGACCACGTCGGTGCTGGCCCGTTACCTGAACCCCGACGGGTACGGCGTGTTCTCCCTCGCCCTCACCCTCGGCACCGCAGCGGCGCAGGTCGCCGACATGGGCACGACGATCACGGTGAGTTCCCGGATCGCGCGGGAGAGCGCATCCGCCGGTCGCATCCTGACCACCGGTCTGGTCATCCGCACGTCGGTGGCGCTGGCCGCGACCGTCGGGCTGCTCGTCGCCGCCGCCGTGGGACTGTTCGGTGACTCCAGCGGCGTGGTCGCCGTCGTGGCCGTCGCGACCCCGCTGTCGGCGGCGTCCGTCCTCACGGCCGGGGCCACGGCCCGTTTCCGGCCCGAGGTGTCGTCCTTCCTCGCGCTCGTCCAGGGTCTCCTCTGGCTGGTCGCGGTGGTCGTCGTCGCCCGCACCGGTGGTGACGTCGTGCTGCTCGCCTGGTTGTTCGTCGCGGTCGTCGCGCTGCAGACCTGCGTGGGCGTGGCCATCAATCGGCGGCTCGTGCCGCTCGGCCGGCCGTCCTGGACGGAGGCCGGTCGGATCTTCGCGCTGAGCTGGCCGCTGGCGATCAGCTCGCTGGCCGTCATGGTCTACTACCGGCTCGGCTCGGTGATCCTGTTCCACCTTCAAGGCGCGGCCGAGGTGGGCTACTACTCCGCCGCGTACAAATTCCTCGACGTCGCCCAGCTCGGCCCGGCCATGCTGGTGGCTCCGCTCCTGCCGATCGTGGCGACCAGCATGACCATGGACGCCCACCGCCGCAACGTGATCTTCAGTCTGGCGACGCGCACCGGCGTCGTGGTCGGTGCCGGCACGGCGGTGCTGCTGATCGCGCTGGCCCCGGTGCTCGTCGCCTACCTGTACGGCGACGACTTCGGTCCGGCGGTCAGACCGCTGGTGCTGCTCGCGGTGGCATTCGTCGGGGTTACCCTCGGCTACGTCGGTACGACGATCTGCTCCGCGCTGGGCGTCGTACGGCCGATCGCGGTGCTGACCGTCGCGGTCGCGGTGCTCAACGTGGCGGCCCAGTTCTGGGCCTGCGCCCGCTGGGGGGCCACGGGCGCGGCGGCGGTCGCGGCCGGCACCGAGTTCGTCATCGGCGTCGCGACGTGCCTGCTGGCCGCCCGGGCGATGGCCTCGCGCCTTCCGGTACGGGAAATGGCGAGCGTTCTCGCCGTCGCCGCCGTCACGATCCTCGGGCTGTGGCTGGCGCCGATCCCGTGGCAGGGGGAGGCGCTGTTGGCGGCCGGTCTGTTTGGCGGAGCGGTGCTGGTGTCGCGCGCGCTCACCACGGCCGACCTTCGGCGGGTGTTGTCCCGCAAGGCGCTCTGACCCGGCGGCTGCGTCAGTAGGTGGCGCCGGTCTCCACGTGCTGCCAGGTCAACCCGGCGCACACGACCGGGCCCGTCCCGCATGACAGTCGCGGATTGGTGTTGGTGGCCCGGCTGCCGTCGGCGCGGACGAGTTCGCTGACGTCGACGGCCAGGTCCGGCGCGTACGAGACCAGCGAGCCTCCGGCGGCGATCGCCACGCCCCGGGAGCCGGGCGTGGATCGCAGACCGGAGCCGTGCACGACGGCGGCGCCGTGACCGCGCACGTTCACAACTCCGCCGGGAGTCTCCTCCATGGTCACGTTCGACAGGTGCAGGTCGGTGCGGGTGTTGAGGTCCACGAGCCAGGCCATGCCGACGGTTATCGCGTTCGCCACGTCCACCCGAGGCAAGGTGTGCGTGCCCGCGATGGCGGTGACGAGGCCACCACCCACCACCCGGAGATCGGTGAGGTCCGCCCGGCGAACCGTGGCGTCCGCCGCCCAGCCGGGCAGGTCGAGCAGGTGGCTGTCGGCAGCGGCCGCCATGCTGACGGCCCGCACGGTCAGGTCGTCCACGACGCCGGCGACCTGGGCGATCGACGCGCTGGGGGAGGCCCCGGCCGACGTGCCCGCTGATGTGCCCGCCACGGTCACCCCGTCCAGCAGCAGCCGTCGGACCGTCGCCGTCGGGCCAACCGCCACCAGCGGGACCGGGCCGAGCTGCTCGACGTCGACGTCCTCGACGGTGAGCGCGTCGACGGTGGCGGGACGCAGCGGCGCGACGCGTACCTGCGGCTGGTCCCGGCCGGGGCCCTCGACGCGCACCCCGCGCACGCGCACCGTGCCCACCGCCGAGCCGTTGACGTGCAGCACGCCGCCCCGGCCGGGCAGGGTGGCCGCCGCGATCCCCTCCACGAGCAGGTCGTCGACCCGACCGCCGGTGGTGCGCCAGTCCGCGGTGTCGTCCCCGACCCAGATGACGTTGTTGCCGGCCAGGCCGGTGACGCCCCGGACTGTGGTGCGCAGCGCCGCCGTCTCCGGCGACCCGCCGAGCACCTTGACCAGTGCCGCCAGCGAGGCCGCGTTGACGTCCTCGATGACGGTGTCGGTGACCGGCCCCCAGACGTCGTCGTAGGCCTGCCAGTCTCGGGGTGTGATGGCGACGGTGTCGTCACCCGTGGTGCCCCGGATGCCGGAGATCGTGGTGCGTGCGGCCGGTCCCTGGATGTGTACACCGTCGGAGTGCGTGGCGAACCTAATCCGGGCGACAGTGGCGTCCGTCACGTCACCGAGGGAGATCGCGTACTTGTCGCTGGCGGTCTCGACCGCCAGCCCCTTGAGCGCGAGGCCATCCACCCGCCGCCAGCGGAGGCTGTGCAGGTCCGGCCCGGTGCCGCCGACGCCGTGTGCCCGTACCCAGGTGCCGCCGACGACGGTGATGTCCCGGTCCCGCCCGCCGGCGGCCACCGCGGCGTTGGTGAGGAGGTTGCACGCGCTGCCGGCCACCAGGGTCACCCGGCACCCTGACATGATCACCGTGGTGCCACTGTGGACCACGAGAGGCGCGCTGACCTGGTAGTGGGCGCCGCGCGGCCCCCGGACCAGACCGCCGGCGCCGGCGCGGAGCGCGGCATTGAGCGCGGCCGTGTCATCGCCCCCGGACGGGGACGGCAACAGCACGGCTCCCGCGGAACGTGGAGCGTCGCCGGCGAGAAGCAGGCCGCCGGCGAAGACGATGCCGCCGCTGGCGGTCAGAAACGTGCGACGGGTGAACATGTGCGGCTCCGGGGGCAGTCGGGCCTGACCTTACCGGGTCGCCACCACCCTCTGCGAGCGCGGAGATGTGCCGTCATTTCCACGATCCGGCCCGAAAAATGGCGCTCTGAACACCCCTTTCCGGCCGCCTCGACCCGCCGGCTTCCTCTGGCGCTGACGCCTCCGCCGCCTGATACTGTGTGCCGCGACGGCCGCCGCCGTGATGTTCCATCAACCACATTGCACGGCCCGCCCTGGTCGTAGGGTTGCTCCGGCTGTGGTCGTCCCGCGACCGTCATGGCAACCGGCTCGGCGTTGTTGTCAGCAGGGTTCTGTGTCAGCGAGGGCCGACCGGGACCCATCTCGGGGCAAAGGCAGCGATGGCTTCCAGAGGGACTGTGACGGATTCGGGCATGAACGGCGCGGACACCCGTCCACCGCGACAGCCCCTCCACCCGGCCGGCGACGCGACGAGCCGTCCGACCCACGTGCGCGGCTGGGTGTCCGACGTGATCGCGCCGATCGCTGCGACCTCCCGACGTCCGGTCGGGCTGGCGTCCCTGGCGGTCGCGGCGCTCTCCGCCGCGTACATCGCCTGGACGCTGCGGTCGCCCGTCGGCTTGGTCTTCGCGGTGGTGCTGCCGCTGCTGGTGCTCCGGCTTCCGGTGACCGGCATCATGCTCGTGGCGCTCGTCGCGCAGGAGATTAAGCCGAACGGTCGGTTCGGCGAGTTGACCACGCTGGGCTACCAGGTGTTCATCTCCCCCGGTAAGGCGCCGATCGTGCTGCCGCTCGCGCTGACGGCGGCACTCGCGGCCGCCGCGCTGTGGTGGCCGCCGACGGGCTTTCGCCTCCGCTCGACCGGCGGGGCGCTGCTCGGGATCGCCGGCGCGCTCGTCGTCGTGGCCGTCGGCAGCGGCTTCCTGCACGGGCAGTCGCCCTTCTCCGCCGTCAACCAGAACGCCCGGCCCTTCGTCCTGCTCTTCCTGGGACTGCTCATCGGCATGAGCCTGCGGTGGCTGCGTGACGACCAGCGGACTCTGCCGCTCGCCGTCGGCGCGACGCTGGTCGCGCTGGTGATCGCCGCGGCTGTCGGCATCCCGCTCGGCGAAACCGCCGACGACCGTCTCAGCGCCTACTTCGTCTACTACGACTCGGCCCTGCCCGCCGTCGCGGCGGCGGTCTTCATCGGCCTCCTCGGCGACCGGGATTGGCGATGGGACTGGCGGCACGTGGCCGTGCTCGTCGCCACGCCGCTGCTCGTTTTGATCAGCTTCCGTCGGAGCGTGTGGCTCGCGGCCTTCGCCGCCTCCGTCGTCGTACTGGTGCTGGCCTGGCGGCGCTGGCGTCGTTACGCACGTCAGTTGGCCGTCGTGGCGGTCGCGGTGGCGGTGGTGGTGCTCGCCGCGCCCGGTTTCGCGGCGGATCTCGGGCTGCGCAGCGTGGGCAGCTTCGAGCTGGCCAACGGCGGCCCGACCGCGAGCAAGCCGACGCCGAGCGGTACGCCGAGCACGAGCGGCACACCGACCGCCGCTGGCTCGCCGAGCGCGAGCGGCAGGCCGGGCGCGGCCGGTTCGCCGGGCGCCACCGCCAAGCCGACGCCGACGGGTAGGCCCAGCGCCACGGGTAGGCCCAGCGCCACCGCCAAGCCGAGTGCGAGCGGTACGCCGAGTTCGAGTGGTGGGCCGAGCGCGAGCCCCGGCAGTGCCGCCGCCCGGCCGTCCACGGCGCCCGCCACCCCCCGCCCGCCCTCGCCCAGCCCGTCCACGCCGGAGAGCGTCAAGCACCAGGCCGAGTCGACGAGCGGGCACATCAGCGACCTGCGCGTCGGCTGGCAGCACGTACGGGCGAACCTCTGGACCGGCGTCGGTCCGCAGGCCCCGCAGTTGCCGGGCATGGCTGCCGCCGACGCCACCCGGGTCTACGTGCACAACGAACTGCTCCAGGACTGGCTGCGCTACGGTCCCGCGATGCCCCTGCTCGTGGTCGCCTTCCTCGTGGTCGCCGCCCTGGTGGCCCTGCGGGCCGTGCGCGACCCTGCCAGCGACGGCGTCGTCCGCGGCGCGGCCGCGTTCTGCCTGATCGCGCCGCTGTGCCTGATGACCGCGCCGTTCCTGTCCGAGACGAGCCGGTGGCCGCTGGTCGTCGGCGTCGCGGCGGGAATCGTCGCCCCCCTCGTGTTGGCCCGTGACCCGCGCGGCCGGCGGCCCGAACCGGCCGGCCCGGCGTCCGTTCCGTCCGAGGAGCAGGGGAGGACCGCCGAGTGACCGAGCAGTCGCCACGCGCCCTGCGGCTCGCCCTGTGGGCGCAGCGGCAGGCGCATGCCGTTCCGACACCACTTCGGCGCCTGGCCGGTGGGACCTTCCGGCGCCTGACCAGATCCGGTGATCGTACGGCGCTGCCGAGCGAAGACTGGTCCGTCCCGCTGGTGCCGGGCCGCGACGCGGCCGACCTGGAGGCGCTCCGGCCGGCGCCCGCGGACGCGCCTCCGACGGTGCCGCCGCCTGCCGCCCAGGTGGACGAGGCCCCGCGGGTGCGTTGCGCCGTCGCTGCCGGCGTGCTCGACGTGGGCGGCGCGGAGGAGGTCGCCGCGTTCCTCGCCCGTCGGCTGCCCGCCCACAACTTCGAGATCGTGGTCGTCTACACGGATTTGCGCCTGCCCGGCCAGGAGGGCGAGGGCGGTCGGCTCGCCCGTGCCCTCGCTGCCGAGGGTGTCGAGACACGGCAGTTGACGCCGGAGGACGCCGCCGACTGGATGCGGTCGTGGCGACCCGACGTCATCAGCGCGCACAACACCCCTGACTGGCTGCTCGACGTGGCGGGCGAGGTCGGCGTGCCGTGGGTGGAGACGCTGCACGACATGCACCGCTTCTACCACCCCCACTCGTGGGAGCCGGAGTGCGAGCGATCGCGGGGGATCGCGGCGCAGATCGCGGTCAGCGACCTTGTCCGGCGGCAGTATCTGCTGCGCAACCCCGGCTATCCAGCCAACCGGGTGGTCACCGTGACCAACGGTGTGGACGGTTCGCGGGTCCTGCCGGTGGACCGGGCCCGGGCCCGCGCCGCGCTGGGCCTGACCGACGAGTTCCTCTTCGTCTCGCTGGCCCGGTACTGCCTGCAGAAGAACACCTTCGGCCTGGTGACGGCGTTCGGCGACGTGGCTCGCGAACACCCCGACGCGCACCTGCTGGTGGCCGGCCGCGCGAACGACGACCCGCTCTACTTCGAGCAGACCCGGCAGGCCGCGGCGTCGCTGCCGGACGCGGACCGGGTGCACCTGCGCGGCCACTGCGCGAACCCGTCCGGTCTGCTGGCAGCGGCGGACGCCTTCGTCCTCGACTCGTTCTTCGAGGGCTTCCCGCTGTCCTCGATGGAGGCCCTGGTGGCCGGCCTTCCCGTCGTGCTCACCGACGTCGGCGGGGCCCGGGAGCAGTTGGCGGACGGCCGGCGAGGGCACCTGGTCGCGAACCCGGCCGGCGACGCCGAACTGGTGGACTGGCAGGTGATCAACGACCTCCGCTACCGACCGCAGGGCAACCGGACCGACCTCGCCGCGGCGATGTCGTCGATGGTCCGCGACCGGGCGACGTGGGCGGCCGCGCGGCAGCGCCTGCACGACGAGGCGATCACGCTGTTCTCGCCGGACGGATCCCTGGCCGGACACGCGGGCGTGTTGCGCGCCGTGGCGCTCGGGACGCCTCTGCCCACGCAGGCCGGGCAGTCACCGGTCGTCTGACACCTGTCGGGCCGCCTCCGGAGTGGTCCGCCGGGGCGGCGGCCCGGTCAGCGACCGCCGCCGCGCAGCACCTCCGCCACCGTGCGCAGCAACACCTTGATGTCGAGCCAGAGCGACCAGTTCTCGATGTAGTAGTTGTCGAACCGCGCGCGGTCGGAGATCGGGGTGTCCCCGCGCAACCCACTGACCTGCGCGAGCCCGGTGAGCCCCACCGGCACCCGATGCCGCATCGCGTAGTTCGGGTACTCGACCGAGAACTTCTCCACGAAGTACGGACGCTCCGGTCGCGGCCCGACCACGCTCATCTCGCCGCGCAGGATGTTCCACAGCTGGGGCAGCTCGTCCAACGACGTACGACGCATGAAGCGTCCAATCGGGCCGACCCGCCGGTCGTGGGCGATCGACCAGTTCGTCTGCGACTCGTGCTCGTTCACCGGACGCATGGAACGGAACTTGATGACCTTGAACGGCTTGCCGTACCGCCCGATGCGCTCCTGGTGGAAGAAGATGCCCCGGCCCCCGTCGAGGAACGTGGCGAGTGCGCAGAGTAGGAGTAACGGGCTCAGGGCGACCAGCGCCGTCGCCGCGAAGACCACATCCGAGGCGCGCTTGATGGCCCAGCGCGGCCCGGAGAGCTTGGTGTCACCGATCTTGACGATGGGAATGGCGCCGATGTGGTCGGGGTAGCTGCCGAGCGACCGCGAACCCCACAGGCGCGGCACCGCCCACAGATCGCAGCGGGAGCTGATCGGACGCAGCAGGACGTCCATCAGGGTGGACTCGGAGCAGTCCGGGTCGGCGATGACCAGGACCTCGCACTCCGCCAAACGGAGGAGGTGCTCGAGGTCGTCCAGGGTGCCGATCAACGGAGTCGCGCCGTTCTGGCGCGGTGCGGCATCGACGCAGCCGACGAACCGTAGGCCGTACTGCGGGTAGCGGCGCAGCAGCCGGGCGAGCTCCAGGCCGATCGGCCCGCTGCCGATGATGATCGTGTTGTGCTCCACCCACCGCCGCTTGCGGGCGGCGATGGTGAGTGACCGGCTGATCGCCCGGCCGACGATCACCAGGCCGGCGGAGAGCGCGACGCCCCGCATGAAGCCGCCCACGTACTGCACGGAGTCGTGGCGTTCGGCCGCGATGATCGCCACCACGGCGGCGGATGCCATCAGCCGCCCACCGATGCTGGGCAGCTCGTCCAGGATGCCGACGTGCCGGCGGGCCCGGTAGAGCCCGCCGCTCGCGAAGATCGCCACGGTGAGCACGGCGTTGGCCAGCGTGCCGCGCCAGTAGTTCTGGCTTAGCAGCAGCGGGGTCAGCAGCGCGACGACGTCGATCGGCGCCGTCAGCATCCAGGCCCGGAGTCCGCGGGTGCTCTTCGAGGCCCGGGAGCTGGCGTACGGCAGGACGGCGGTCGCTTCGAGCCCGGCACGTGCCGACTGGCTCGCCGTCCGCTCCGGCGTCGATGGCGTGGAGGGGCCCGTATCGCCTACCTCCTCGTCGGCGTCCACATCGTGCGATGCCGTCGTCCGAGTAGGTGCGTCGCCGAACTCCAGCTCCGCCGGGCCCGGATAACTGACTGCCGGTTGGCTCGACATACTGATCCTTCCCCCGTGAGCCCCTCGACACAGCTGAGCGTCAGGGGGCGATCGCAGGTTACGACCGAGTCAGTGTCACCGCCAGAGCCGGCACGCCAATCCTCGTTCCTACTTTGCGGTGGACAGGATGTCGGGGACGGAGTCGCGGCGGACGGCGTCGAACACCTGCTTGGCCTTGGGCTTGTCGGCCAGCACCACGCTCTCGCTGCCGATGCGGCCCGTCCCCTTCGTCGGGCAGGTGAAGAAGCCGAGGTTGCCACTGCGCAGGTGACGCAGCTCCGTCGCCAGGTCGACCAGGGACAACGACTGGTCCACGGCCACCGCGTCGGCCGTGGCCTTCACGAACGAGTTCAGCTTGGCCGGGTTGGTCACCACCCCACCGGACACCGCCTTGTCGAGGATCGCCTTGATGACCTGCTGCTGGTGCTTGATCCGGGTGAAGTCGCCGTCCGCGAAGGCGTAGCGCTCGCGGGCGTAGTCCAGCGCGGCCGCGCCGTCCATCGTCTGCCGGCCCTGGGCGAACTCACGCCGGCCGTCGGGGTTGAGCGAGTGGGTCGAGGTGAACGCCTTTTCCACGGTGATCTCGACACCGCCCAGCGCGTCGACGATCTCCTTGAATCCGGCGAAGTCGACCATCGTCACGTGGTCGATGCGAACCCCGGTGAACTCCTCCACCGTCTGGACCATCAGCGGGACGCCGCCCCACGCGTACGCGGCATTGATCTTGGCGTCCCGGCCGCCCCGGCCCTCCTTCGATTTCGGCACGTGCACCCAGGTGTCGCGGGGGATGGAGATGAGCTGCGCGCTCGACCGGTCCTTCGGCAGGTGGGCCAGGATGATGGTGTCCGACCGGGAGCCCGAGGCGTTCTCCGGGTCACGCGAGTCGCTGCCCAGGATCATGATGTTCATCGCACCGGCCGCCACGACCTCCGGACGGGACTCCTCCGGCACACCCTCGAACGCGTCGACGCGTTCGATGCCCGAGTTGATCGAGCGAACGTACAGCCCGGTCGCGACGACGCCGGCCCCGGCGAGCACCACCACGACGAGGGCGGTGATCAGGGCGATCCGCCGCCAGCGACGGCGGCGCGGCCGGGATGCCGGCTGCTCGTCGCCTGTCGGCCGCCCGAGGTCCGACGCGGGCCCGGCGTTCGACGGAAGGTGAAGCTCTGCGGTCTGATCTGCACGCGGCATGGGCGCGATGCTACTGATTCGCGTTCCTGATCGCGTACCCTCGTCCGGCCACAACCTGTCGCCGGTCGTCCGAAGCGGCACCGGTAGTGGAAAGGAACGTACTACAGACATCGGTCATCATCACCTGGTAAGAACGCAGCCGTGGACGCAACGTCGCTTCGCCGGGCCATCGCCCGTACTCGGCTCGCCCCCGTCGCCGCCTTTCCCAAGCGGCTCGTCTCGGTCGCCCGCCACGACGCGAAGGTGCTGCGCACCTCGGCGCGATGGCTGGTCACCTCGCGCGAGCACCACAACTACACGTACGACCTGACGAAGCTCAGCCGCCAGCACCTGGCCTGGTTCGTCAGCGTCGTCTGCGACGTGCCGGTCAAGCAGGTCCGCGGCTACCTCGCCGAGGTCGAGTCCGACGAGCCGCTGCGCCGGCACATCGAGCAGACCACCGCGAGCGCCGCCCGGCGCGGCCTCGCCGACCGGCACGTCCGCTACGCCCGCCGCATCGGCTGGTACGCCATCGTGCGCGCCACCCGCCCGGCCCACGTCGTCGAGACCGGTGTCGACAAGGGGTTGGGCAGCTGCGTCCTCGCGTCCGCCCTGCTGCGCAACGCCGACGAGGGCCACCCGGGCCGGCTCACCGCCCTGGACATCAATCCCGAGGCGGGCTACCTGGTCCGCGACGGACGGTGGTCCGAGGTGGTCGACCTGGTGATCGGTGACTCGATCGCGTCGATCGGCGCCCTCGACCGGCCGGTCGACCTCTTCCTGCACGACAGCGACCACAGCCGTGAGCACGAGCGGCGCGAGTTCGAGGCCGTGGAGCCGAAGCTCGCCCCCGGCGGGATCCTGCTCACCGACAACGTCACCACCACCAACGTCCTCGCCGAGCACGCCGAACGCACCGGTCGCCGGTTCCTCGCCTACCGGGAGACGCCCGCCGAGCACTGGTACCGCGGCGACGGGATCGGCGTGGCATGGTGAGCGGATGCGGCTGAGCGCCATTCACACGTATCCCGTCAAGGGCTGTCACCGCACCGACCACGACACCGTGCCGGTGCGACCGTGGGGCCTGGCCGGCGACCGGCGGTGGATGGTGGTCGACGCCGACGGCATCGGCGTCACCCAGCGGGAGACCACCCGCCTGGTCGCGCTGCGCGCCGCGGCCCGCGACGGCGGGCTGCTGCTGCGCGCCGACGGGCGACCCGACCTCGACGTGCCCGAGCCCGTCGACGGTGAGCCGGTGCCGGTGCGAACCTTCCGCAGTCGCACCTGGTCGGTCCCGGCGCAGTCCGCCGGGCCGGCCGCCGACGACTGGCTGAGTGCGCTCCTCGACCGCCCCGTCCGGCTGGTCTGGCTGGCCCGCCCCACGCGGCAGCTCCCCGTCGAGGACGGCGGGCACGACACCGGCGACCAGGTCACCTTCGCCGACGGGTTCCCGCTGCTGCTGGCCAACGCCGCCTCGCTGACCGCGCTCAACGACTGGCTCGCCGAGGCGGGCGAGGACCCGGTGCCGATGACCCGCTTCCGGCCCAACCTGGTCGTGGCCGACGCGCCGGCCTGGGCGGAGGACGACTGGGAGGGCCGCCCGCTGCGCGTCGGCGGTGTGCCGTTCCGCGCCGCCGGGCCCTGCGACCGCTGCGTCGTGACGACCACGGACCAGGAGACCGGGGTACGCGGCCGCGAGCCGCTGCGCACGCTCGCCCGCCACCGCAACGTGGGACAGAAGCTCCTCTTCGGACTGCACCTCGTGCCGCTGGACGTCGGGTCGGTGACCGTCGGCGACCGGGTGACCGTCGGCGACTGATCCGCGAGCCGATCTGCTGCGCAGCCGTGCGGCGCCCGCGGGCCACCGGTCGTGCCGCACCCTCGCGCCTTAGCTTTCGCTTAGCCGCCTTGTCCCAGCCGGCGCCGGTCCGGCAGCATCGACCGACGTGACGGACGGCGGCGTTCCCCAGAGCATCGACACCGAGCCCTGGGGAGCCGGCCGGCGGCGGGCACCCCGCTCCCGGGTCGCCCGCTGGCTCGTCGCCACCACCGGCACCGCGCTCGCCGCGATCGTGGGGCTCGCCGTGGCCCTGCACGCCGGTGCCGCTCCCGCCTGCGCGACCGTCGGTCCGCCGGCCGTCGCCCTGCCCGCCGTGGCCCGGCCCGCAGCCGGGTTGGGGCCGCCGCTGGCGGCGCCGATGCCCGCCGCCGTGTCGATGCTCGCCGCCGCGCCGGGGCCGCGCGCCGCGCCACCCACCGGCGGCGCCGTGCGTAAGGGCAAGGCGACGTTCTACGACTCGAAGGGCGCCGGCGGCAACTGCTCCGACCCCAGCGCGCCCGCCAACCGGCTGTACGTCGCGCTCGGCCCCGACGAGTACGCCGCCGGTGCCGCCTGCGGCGGCCACCTCGACGTCACCGGCCCGAAGGGCAGCGTCCGGGTCCTGATCATGGATCAGTGCCCGGAATGCCCGACCGGCCACCTCGACCTGTCCCGCGAGGCGTTCGCCCGGATCGCCGATCCCGTACAGGGCGTCGTGCCGGTCAGCTACCGCGCGGTCGTCGACCCGCCGCTGGCCGGCCCGCTCACCTTCCGGATCAAGGAGGGCGCGTCCCAGTGGTGGTTCGCCGTGCGGGTCGCCGACCACGGAAACCCGCTGCGCTCGGTCGAGGTGCGCGCCGGGACGTCCGGCTGGCGTGCGGCGGCCCGACAGGACTACAACTACTGGCTCATCGAGTCGGGCGCCGGGCCGGGCCCGTTCCAGATCCGCGTGACCGACGTGTACGGCCACCGGGTCACCGCGTCCGGCATCCGCATGACGCCCGGCCGGATCCAGCGCGGCGACGTCCGCATGTACGGCGGGGCGGGCGCGACGCGTACGACTCGATCCCCGTCCGCGCGGACGCCGACGGCCCGACCGACCCCCACCCCCGCGGTGGCCACGACGACGGCGTCGCCGACCGCGCTCGCGGCGCCGGCCGCCGCGGTCGTGCCGGCCGCCTCCGGCGGCGCCGCCCCGGCACCGGGCTGCGGCGGATGAGGACGGCGCCCTCGTGCCGGCAACGCATGGGGCCGGATCCGGCGAGCTGAGGCGCTGAAGGGCTGAGCGTCCGGCACCCCTGGGCGTGGAGCGCGCGCCGACTAGACCGGCGTGCCGACCCCGGCGGCGGGAGTCAGGTCCAGCCACATGAGCACCTCGTCCCGGTCGTCGCCGGGGGCCACCCGCAGCGCGCCGGGCAGCCGGCCGATCTCCCGGTAGCCCAGCCGACGGTAGAAGTCGGTCAGGCCCAGCCCGTCCCGCACGGTGACGTGCAGCGCCGCGAGGCCAAGGTCCCGGCCGAGGCGCTCGGCCTCCCGCATCAGCGCGAGCCCGTAACCCTTGCCCTGGGTGTCCGGGTGGACCATCACCCGCTTGAGCACGCACCAGTGCGTCTTCAGGTGGAACCGGTTGTCGGTGAACACCAGCGCGGCGACGAGCCGGTCGTCGGCGTAGCCGAGCAGCAGCCGGTCCGGCCCGTCGGTGACGCCGGCGAACATCGGGTCGGCGAGGGTGCGTACGTCGTCGGGGGTGACCGGCGGCACGAAACCGACCGCGCCGCCGGCGTTCGAGACGTCCGTCCAGAGGGACACGATCCGCTCGCGCAGTTCGGGCGTCAGGTCGGGGTCGAGGACGAAGCGCAGGCTCACGCCGCCATCCTCGCCCGCCGGGCGCGGCGGTGGCCCACGATCGTGACGCGCCCGACAGCACGTCCCGCTCGCTTAGTCTGCCGCCGCCCGGAGGAACGAGCACGCGGTGAACCGCTGGTGATCGTGCGGGAGAGGGGACTTGAACCCCCACGTCCTCGCGGACACAGGAACCTAAATCCTGCGCGTCTGCCGAATTCCGCCACTCCCGCTTGCGCCTGCGAGTCTAGAGCGTCGTGCCGCGACCGTGTTGAGCCCGGCCTGGCGCAGAATGGTCGATCTCCTGCTGCGCCCGGTGGAACGGACTCAGTCGAGGCCGAGGTCGCGCCGGAGCTTGGCGACGTGCCCGGTGGCCTTGACGTTGTAGAGCGCGCGTTCGATCTTCCCGTCGGGGTCGATGACGAACGTCGAGCGGATCACCCCGGTGACCGTCTTGCCGTAGAGCTGCTTCTCGCCGTACGCGCCGTAGGCGGTGAGTACCGACTTGTCGGTGTCGGAGACGAGCGGGAAGGTGATGGCGTCGCGCTCGCGGAACTTGGCCAGCTTCTCCGGCTTGTCGGGGGAGATGCCGATCACCTCGTAGCCGGCGGCGCGCAGCGAGTCGAGCGAGTCGCGGAAGTCGCACGCCTGCTTGGTGCAGCCGGGGGTCATGGCCGCCGGGTAGGCGTAGAGGATGACCGTGCGACCGCGCAGGTCGGCCAGGGAGAGCGTGCTGCCGGTGTCGGTGGGGAGGGTGAACTCGGGCGCCGGGTCACCGGGGGAGAGGCGGGAGGCTGCGGTCATGGCCTCGACCCTACCGCCGGTGGCGGCCGTCGGGCCGGCCACGCCACCCCGGTGCCTGGTGATCATCACCATGGCTTAATGCAAGCTCTTTGCAAGAGAAAGGTATGAGAAATAGTCTGATCCCGCCGGCGCGGACGTACCCGCCGACGCGTGGGAGGGCGCATGGAAACCCTGGCGATGCACATCTCGAACGGGATCATCAACGGTCCCGTCGCGGCGGTCTTCGCGGCACTGGCGCTGGCGGCCCTCACCGTCTGCGTGCTGCGCGGCCGCCGGGACCTCGACGACCGCCTGGCCCCGATGGCCGGCCTGGTCGCCGCCTTCATCTTCGCCGTGCAGATGCTCAACTTCCCCATCTTCACCGCCGGGGTGAGCGGCCACCTGCTCGGCGGCGCGCTCGCCGCGATGCTGGTCGGCCCGTGGGTCGGCGCGCTGTGCGTGTCGGTGGTGCTGATCGTGCAGGCGCTGGTCTTCGGTGACGGCGGCGTGGCGATGCTCGGCCTGAACATCACCAACATGGCGCTGATCGGCACCGCCGCCGCGTACCTGCTGATCGCAGTCCTGCTCCGGGTGCTGCCCCGCACGCCCGCGGGTCTCGCGGTGACCGCGTTCGTGTCCGCGATGCTCAGCGTGCTGGTCGCGTCGCAGGGCTTCATCCTCCAGTACTGGCTGGGCGGCACCACCGACCTCGGCAGCAACCTGGCCGGCCTGGCCGGCACGATGGCCACCGCCCACCTGCTGATCGGCATCGGCGAGGGCCTCATCACCGCCACGACGGTGGTCACCGTCGCCAAGGTCCGACCCGATCTCGTGTACGCGCTGCGCGGGCTCCGGCCCGTCGCCGCCCCCGCCGTCGGAGTTGCTGGAGGTGTCCGGTGAGCAAGCGTCCCTGGGCGTTCGTCGTCGGCGGCCTGCTGGTCGCCCTGCTCCTCGCGGGCGTGGTCAGCAACTACGCCTCGTCGCACCCGGACGGGCTGGACTCGTCGCTGCTCAAGGGCTGCACGGTGGACGCCGACCACACCATCACCGGCGGCAGCTGCCCGGCGCAGCAGGCCAAGGACCACGAGCTGGCCGACAGCCCGCTGGCCGACTACGGCGTACGCGGCATCGACAACGCCTTCGTCTCGACCGGCCTGTCGGGCGTGCTCGGCGTCCTGCTGACCTTCGCGATCGGTGGGGGCGCCTTCTGGCTGATCCGCCGCCGCAACGGGGCGGCCGCCGCGAACACCGCCGACCCGACCGCCGCCGGACCGACCGACGAGGGCGGCACGCCGGCCGGTGCGGTCACCGGCGGTGGCGCCGAGCGGAGCTGACGACGGTGGGCGCCGGTCACGGGCACGTGCTGTACCGCGAGAGCTCCTCGCCGGTGCACCGGCTGCCCCCCGAGGTCAAGATCGTGGCGATGGTGGTCTTCACCGTCGCGGTGGTGGCCACCCCGCGCGAGGCGTTCTGGGCCTTCGGGGCGTACGCCCTGCTGGTGGCCGTGGTCGCGGCGCTCGCGCGGGTGGGGCCCGGCTGGCTGCTCAGCCGGTCCCTGATCGAGTTGCCCTTCGTGCTGTTCGCGGTCGCGCTGCCGTTCCTCGGCGCCGGCGAACGGGTCACCGTGGCCGGGCTGCACCTGTCGGTGGACGGCCTCTACGGCAGCTGGAACATCGTCGCGAAGGGCACCCTGGGTGTGCTCGCGTCGCTGCTGCTCGCCGCGACCACCACGACCCGGGACCTGATCCTCGGCCTGGACCGGCTGCACTGCCCGCAGGTGCTCACCCAGATCGCCACGTTCATGCTCCGCTACCTCGACGTGCTGGTCGGCGAGGCCCGCCGGATGCGGGTGGCCCGGGTCTCCCGGGGTGACGACCCGCGGTTCCTCTGGCAGCTACGCGGCTTCGCGGCCGGAGTGGGGGCGCTGTTCCTGCGCGCCTTCGAGCGGGGTGAGCGGGTCTACCTGGCGATGCTCTCCCGCGGCTACGACGGGCGGATGCCGGCCGTGTGGCAGGGCGCGGGCGCCGCGACCACCGGCCAGTGGCTGGTCGCGGCGACCGTGCCGGTGCTGGCCGCCTCGATCGCGGCGACCGCCGTCGTCCTGGGATGATCGGCTACGTGGAGACGACACCACCCAGCCTGGACGTACGCGGCGTCCGGTACGCGTACCCGGACGGGCACCAGGCCCTGCACGGCGTGGACCTCACGGTGCCGCGTGGTGAGCGGGTGGCGCTGCTCGGCCCCAACGGCGCCGGCAAGACGACGCTGGTGCTGCACCTCAACGGCATCCTCACGCCCACCGAGGGCAGCGTGAGCGTCGGCGGGCTGACCGTGAGCGCCGACCGGGCGACGCTCGCCGAGGTACGCCGCCGCGTCGGCATCGTCTTCCAGGACCCGGACGACCAGCTCTTCCTGCCCACCGTCGCCGAGGACGTCGCGTTCGGCCCGGCGAACCTCGGCCTGCGCGGCGCGGAGCTCGACGCCCGGGTCGACGAGGCGCTCGCGGCGGTCGGGATGGCCGCGCACCGCGACCGGGCCCCGCACCACCTCTCGTTCGGGCAGCGACGCCGGGTCGCGGTGGCAACGGTGCTCGCGATGCACCCGGAGATCCTGGTGCTCGACGAGCCGTCGTCGAACCTCGATCCGGCCGCCCGTCGGGAGCTGGCCGGGATCCTGCGCGACCTGCCGGTGACGTTGCTGATGGTGACGCACGACCTGCCGTACGCGGCGGAGCTGTGCGACCGGTCGGTGATCCTGGACGGTGGGCGGATCGTGGCGGACGCGCCCACCGGCGACCTGCTGACCGACGAGGACCTCCTGGCCCGCCACCGCCTGGAGCTCCCCTACGGCTTCAACCCCCGAACCGCCCCCCGCCGCTAACCCCCGCTGCCCGCCCCGGCGCGCCCCTCGCGCCCCCTCGCGCCCCCCTCGCGCCCCCTCTCGGCCGCGATCTTGCAGTTCCTGCCCCGACAAAAGCCGCGAATGCCCCACGCCACGGGCGCAAAGTGCAAGATCGCGGAAGGCCCGCCGCGAAGCGGCGGGGGTGGGGGCGGGCCGCGGGGCGGGGCGTGGTGGGTTAGGGGTGGGTGGGGGTGGGAGTAGTGGCGGGTGTGGCGGTTCGGGGGGCGGGCCGGGTGGTGGCGCGGGCGGCGTGCAGGCGTAGGACGCCGGCGGCGGTGGCGCCCGCGCCGGCGACGAGGATCAACGCGACCAGCACCCGGGCCGTGGTGCCCGGCCAGGGCACCGGTGGCACCCCACGCCCGAAGACGGCCGCGTTGGAGACACCGGCGAAGAGCGCCAGGCAGGCGCCGGCCAGCGCCACGGCGAAGTCGGCGGCGGGCCGACGGGCCAGCGCGTACGCGCCGGCCGCGATCGCCCCGAAGCCGGTGAGCAGGGCCCAGAGCTGCCCGCCGAGCAGACCGAGCAGCACGCCGCCGACCCCCTGGGCGCCGGCGTCCAGTTCCCGGCCGACGGTGTAGGCGACGGCGGCCAGGCCCCCGGCGACGAGCAGCCCGCCCAGGCCGGCGAACCCGCGGGTGCCGGGCACCGAGCCGGCGGGCAGGAGCCCGAGCGCGCCGACGGCGAGCAGGCCGATCGTGGCGACGGCCCACCAGGGGTACGCGTCCGGCGGCGGCACCCAGTCGAGGGTGCCGTGGATCTCCACGGGTTCCGTGCCGTCGCGCAGCGGCACCGTCCAGTCCCGGACCCGCTGCTCCCGGTCGGGGGCGGCCCGTACGGCGGCCGGCGGGGCGGACTCCCGGTACAGGGCCCGCTGGTCGTGCCAGCGCGCGGTGGGGCCGTCCGCGACCCGCCGCCAGGACGGGGGCGCCGCCGGGTCGGCCTCGGCCGGCAGGGTGGTGTCGCCGGCCAGGGTCCGGTTGAGGTACGTGGCGGGGGAGCGGGTGTTCTCGAAGACGCCGTCGGGACCGACCCGCAGGTACGGCTCGCCGGAGTAGCCGATCACCTCGACGGGCCGGCCGGTCCGGTTGGTCAGTTCCAGCCGCGCGCCCGCCTCGACCGCGCGGACGCTCAGCCCGTCGCGCGCCGGGGTGATGCCGCCCACCGTGGTGCGGTAGTCGGTGCCGTCCGGGGCGTCGGCGCCGTGCGCGGCGGCCGGCGCGGCGGTCGCGAGGGTGGCGGCGAGCGCGGCGGCGGCCACGAGGCCGACGCGCCGTGCCAGGTTCCGGATCACTTGCCGGCCGCCTCCACGGCCGCCCGGATGCCCTCGGGCGAGCGGTCGCCGAGCTGCTCGCCGTCGACGACGACGGTCGGGGTGCCGGTGACGTTGTTCCGGCTGGCCTGGTCGGTGACGTGTTCGGTCCACGGCTTGAACGTGCCGTCGCGTACGCAGGAGCCGAACGAGTCGCGGTCGAGGCCGACGCCCGCCCCGATGTCGATCAGCTCGTCGTCGGTGAGCCCGGCACTGCCCTCGGGCGGCTGCTTGTCGAACAGGGCCGTCGCGTACTCCTTGTACTTCCCGGCGTCGGCCGCGCAGCCGGAGGCGGCGGAGGAGCGGGTGGAGTACTCGGTGGTGGAGAAGCGGTTGAGGAAGGCGACCGGGTGGTAGACGACCCGGATCTTTCCCTCGTCGATCAACTGGGTGATCGTCGCGCCGCTGGTCTGCTCGAACTGGTGGCAGACCGGGCAGAGGAAGTCCTCGTAGATGTCGACGGTCACCGGTCCGGAGCCGACGACGGCCCCGGTGCCGCCCTCGGCGGTGTTGGCCGGGGCCGTGAAGTCGCCGGAGCGCTGGCCCGACCAGACGCTCCAGCCGATCAGACCGGCGATCAGCAGGACGGCCACGGCGGCGGCCGACACCCACAGCGTCCGCTTGCGCCGTCGCTCCCGGGCCAGCTGCTGCCGGACGACCTTGGACGCGCCCTTCTGCCCCTTGCGACTACTCATCCTCGTCCTCCACGACGGGGTCACCCGTCAGCCACCCGTCGACGGAGACGGGCGTGCGGGGCCAGATCAGCAGGAATCCCGCCATCACCAGGAATCCCAGGTCCCGGAGGATCTCCGGGAGGTAGCTCGGCGCCTGTCCCTCGGCGAGCTGACCGCCGCTGCCGAAGCAGCCGCAGTCGATGGAGAGCCCACGGGCCCAGGCCGAGGAGATCCCGACGATGAAGACCACCAGCAGCGCCGCGGACACGCCCGCGACCAGTCGGGTGGCCAGGCCGAGCAGGAGCAGCACGCCCAGGGCCAGTTCGACGAAGGGCAGCGCCGCGCCGACCACGGTCGACACGTCGTACGGCAGGACCTGGTATGCGTTCACCGCGCGGCCGGAGGCGGCCAGGTCGTCGACCTTGGAGGCGCCGGCGAGCAGCCAGACGGCGGCGAGGCCGAGCCGTGCGGCGGTGCCGAGCCACGGCCGGACGGTGGGCCAGCGGGCGCCCCGGGGGGTCCGGGCTTCTGTCACGGTCATTGGTCGTCCCGTCTCCGCCGGAAGTTCCATCCGGTCAGCCGGCGAGGGCGTCGCCGACCGCCGCCACGAGGTCGTCGCGGGCGCGCGCGACGCGGGAGCGGATGGTGCCGACGGGTACGCCCTCCACCGCGGCGGCCTCCGCGTAGGAGAGGCCGAGGACCTGGGTGAGCACGAACGCGCCCCGGCGCTCGGCGGGGAGCCGGCGGACCAGGTCGGCCGCGCTGAACTGCCCGGCGGGGTCCGGGTGGGGCCGGTCGTTGTGGGCGTGCGCCGCGAGCCGGGCGTCGAGGCGGCGCCGCCGGACGACCGCGCGCAGGTGGTCGGCGCAGGTGCGGCGGGCGATGCCGAGCAGCCAGGTACGGGCGCTGGAGCGGCCCTCGAACGACGGCAGCGCCCGGAACGCCCGCAGGTAGGTCTCCTGGGTCAGGTCGTCCGCGCTGTCCGGGTCCACCAGCGCGGCGGCGAAGCGCCACACCTCGACCTGGGTGAGCCGGACGAAGGCCGCCTGGGCGGCCGGATCGCCGCCGCGGGCGGTGAGCGCCCACTCGGTGGCCGGGTCCCGGGCAGCACCGTCCGCCGCGGCGGGCGAGCCGGCGGCGTCGGTGTTCCGCGGGGCGGGGATCACGACAAGCCAGATTACGCGGCACCGCGGGCACGGGGAGGGTCGTTGGTCCCTTCCATGGCCTGCACCACGCCGGGAACTTTTCCGGCGGGCGCGGCGACTACCCCTCCATGACATGCGACGACGCGCGCGCGGCGCTGTCGGCACGGCTGGACGGGGAGGATCCGCGGGCGGCGCCGGCGGTGCTGGACGCGCACCTGGGCGACTGTGCCGGGTGCCGGGCCTGGTCGGCGGGCGCCGAGCGGGTGACCCGGCTGGTCCGGGTGCGGCCGGTGCGGGTGCCCGACCTCACCGAGGCGGTGCTGGCGGCGGTGGCCGCCGACCCACTCGCCGCCGACCGAGCCCCGGCCGAGGCGGCGCGGGCCCGCCGGCAGGTGCTGCGGGTCGCGGTCGCGGTGGCGGCGGTGGCCCAGCTCGCCATCGCGTTGCCCATCCTGCTCGCCGGCCTGGGGGTGAGCGTCGACCCGCACACCAGCCGTGAGATGGCCTCGTTCGACGTGGCGTTGGCGGTCGGCTTCGCGCTGGCCGCGTGGCGGCCCGAGCGGGCCCGGGCGTTCGTGCCGGTGGCGCTGGTGCTCGCGGTCTGCCTGGCCGGCACCAGCGCGGTGGACATCGCCAACTCGACCACCGCGCTCGTGCACGAGGTGGGGCATCTGGCGGCGGTCGTACAGGCCGGCCTGCTCTGGGCGCTCGGCCGGGCCAGTGGGGACGCGGACCGGCCGCTGACGCCGGCACTGGCGGCGGGGCGCGGATGAGCGGGGGTGGCCGTGGGAGCCTCCGGTCGGCCAGCATGATCGGCATGACTGCTGCCCCCCGCCGCTGGGTCGCCCGGCTCGGCACCGCCGCGGCTCTTCTGATCACCGTCGTCGCCCTTCTGATCGCTCCCGCCGGGCCCGCGAGCGCCCACGCGGTGCTGGTCAGCAGCAGCCCGGCCGCCTCGGCCGTGGTGCCGAGCGGGCCGTCGGAGGTGGTGCTGACCTTCAGCGAGTCCGTGCGGAAGGTGCCCGACAAGATCCGGATCATCGCCCCGGACGGTTCCCGGGCCGATCGCGGCGACCCCTCCTTCTCGGGTGTGACGGTGACCATCCCCGTCGATCCGGCCGGCGGCCGCGGCACCTACCTGGTCACCTTCCGGGTCATCTCGGCCGACAGTCACCCGGTCTCCGGCGCGTTCACCTACTCGGTCGGCGCGCCCTCGCCGCCGCCGGTCGACACCGGTGAGGACACCCGGGCGGACCCGGTGGTCGGCACGGCCGTGAAGGTCGCCAAGGGACTCGGGTACGCCGGGCTGGTGCTGCTGGTCGGGTCGGTGCTGGTGCTCGGCGCGCTGTGGCCGCGGCGGCTGGACCGGCGTGGCCCCACGCGGCTGGCCTGGGCGGGCCTCGGGCTGGTCGCCTTCGCCACGATCGCCGACCTGTTGCTGCAGGTGCCCTACACGGCCGGCGGCGGGATCTTCGAGGTCACCGGTGCGGGCCTGAGCAGCGTGCTGGGCAGCACCTTCGGGGCGGCGCACCTGGTCCGCCTCGGCCTGCTGGCCGCGGCGGCGTTCCTGATCCGGCCGCTGCTCGCCGGGACCGTCGGGCGGTCGGACGCGATCATCCTCACCGTGCTCGGCGCCGCCGCCCTGCTCACCTGGCCGCTGTCCGGCCACGGGGCGGCGTCACCGGCGCCGGCGGTGTCGGTGGCCGTCGACGCGGTGCACCTGGGCAGCATGGCGGTCTGGCTCGGTGGCCTGCTGATGCTCGCCGGCTTCCTGCTGCGGCGCGCCGACGAGCGGGAGCTGGGCGCGATCCTGCCCATCTGGTCGCGCTGGGCCGCGCTGGCGGTCTCCGCGCTGCTGCTCGCCGGCACCGTCCAGGCGTTGATCGAGGTGGCCACGCCGGGTGCCCTGGTCAACACCACGTACGGTCGGCTGCTGCTCGCCAAGATCGGGCTGTTCGCGCTGGTGATCGGTGTGGCCGCGTACTCCCGGCAGCTGGTGCGCCGGCGGGTCGCCGCGCAACGTCCGGCGCCGGTGCGCCGCGCGGTCTGGGTGGAGCTGGCGGTCACCGCGGTGGTGCTCGGCCTCTCCGCCACCCTCGTGCAGACCACCCCCGCCCGCACCGCCTCCGCCGACGTGGCCGGCCCCCAGGCCGGGTTCTTCACCACGACGCTCAGCAGCAACCTGCTCAACCTCCAGGTCGAGCTGGACCCGGCGGAGCGGGGCAACAACTCGATGCACCTGTACGCGTACACCAAGGACAACCGTCCCCAGCCGGTGGTGGAGTGGCGGGCCACCATCGCCCTGCCGTCGGCGGGGATCGAGCCGATCGACGTCCCGCTGCTGCCGCTCACCGACAACCACGCGACCGGCGAGATCAACCTCCCCGCGTCCGGGGACTGGGAGCTGCGGGTCACCGCCCGTACGACCGACATCGACCAGGCCACGGTGACCGCCACCGTGCCGATCCGTTAGAGAGGTTCCGACTCCATGATCCGTACCCGGCGTTCCGCGACCGCCGCCGCCCTCGCCCTCGGTGTCGTCGCCACCGGGGTGCTCGGCTTCGCCGCTCCCGCCTCGGCCCACGTCAGCGTGAACCCGAAGGAGGCGACGCAGGGCGGCTACACCCGCGTCGCGTTCCGGGTGCCCAACGAGAGCGACAGCGCGTCGACCACGAAGGTGGAGGTGGTGCTGCCGGAGAACGCGCCGGTCGGCTCGGTCTCCACGCAGCCGGTGCCGGGTTGGACGGTGGCGGTGGAGAAGCGCAAGGTGGACCCGCCGATCGAGGTGCACGGCAGCCAGCTCACCGAGGCGGTGTCGAAGCTGACCTGGACGGCGACCGGCGACGCCGCGATCAAGCCGGGCCAGTTCCAGGAGTTCCCCGTGTCCCTCGGGCCGCTGCCGAAGGTCGACGCGATGGTGTTCAAGTCGCTGCAGACCTACTCGGACGGCAACGTCGTGCGGTGGATCGACGAGCCGACGGCGGGTGGGCAGGAACCGGAGCACCCGGCGCCGGTGCTCGCCCTGACCGCGGCCACCCCGTCGGCGGCCCCGGTCGCGGCGACCGCGCCGCAGGCGGACGATGACGACGACGAGGCCGAGGGGAACGGTGCCGCCATCGGCCTCGGCATCGCCGGGCTGGTCGCCGGCGTCGCCGGCCTGGCGCTCGGCGGTCTCGCGTTCACGCGTACGCGGCGGGAGCCGACTCCGAAGGCCTGACCCCGAGATCCACCCGTGGGCCCGCCGGACCGTGTCCGGCGGGCCCACGCGCATTCCCCCGATCGCGTGCCGTGGATATCCCCTGTTCGGACGGTGGACGTCGGTAAGGTCGGCCGGGTACCTGGCCACGGAGGGGGACGGAACGGATGCGATTCGTGCGCACGCTCGGCGGATTGCTGCTGCTGATCATCGGTTTGCCGACGCTGCTCGCCGGCTCTGTGCTCTGGACCGTCAACCGCCACGCCGACGCCGGTGGCGACTTCACCGCCCGTTTCGAGACGGTGCGGACGTCGGGGCACGCGGTCGTCGTCGATGACCTCGACGCGCTGCTGCGGCGGGAGGCGCCGTTCGCCCGGATGGGGGACGTGCGGCTCCGGCTGGAGGCTCGTACGCCGGACGGCCCGGCGTTCGTCGGCCTCGCCCCCACCGACGAGGTGCGGCGCTGGTTGGCGTCGGTGCCCCACGCCGGCGTCCGGCGGGTGCCGCTGTCCCGTGGCCCGCTGCTGGTGCGCCTGGACGACGCCGCCGCGAGGCTGGCCACCGATGCGCCGGCCGCCGGGGTGACGCCGCTGGACCGACCCTTCTGGGTACGCGAGGGCGTCGGTTCCCTGGAGTGGACCCCGGAGGACCTGACCGGTCGTCCGTTGAGCCTGGTGGTGATGCGTCCGGACGGGCGCGCCGACCTCGCCCTGGACCTGCGCGCCGAGCTGCGCGCCGGGTGGATCGCCCCGGCCACCTGGGCGCTGCTGGCCGGCGGTGTGCTGCTGGTGACGTTCGCCGTCCTGCTCCTGTTCCGCCCGGTGCGCCCCCGCGAGGTGGTCTTCGTGGTGGAGCCCGACCAGGTGCCGGTGCTCGCCGGCCGGCTGGGGGTCACTTCGCTCAGCGGGCTGGGCGACCGCCCGACCGGCCCGGACGAGGCGGCGGTGCCGGCCCCACGCCAGCTCACCGCGGTCGGCTCCGGCCCGGCGGAACGGTCCCGGGTCGCCATCGGCACGGTCCCCGCGCGCCGACCGGCGAGCCTCGCGGACCTCGTCGAGCGGCCCCCGGCCGGTCGCGGGGCCGGTGTACCGGTGGGCGGAGCCGGCGCGCCCGGTGCTTCGGCCGGTGATTTCCGGGCGAGCGGCGGCGGGGTCGACGCGGCACCTGGTGGGCCGCCGGAGCTGAACCTCACCCTGGCCTGGCCGCCGGTGGCGGCGGCGGACACCCCGGTGCCGGCGGAGATCCGGTCGGGCAGCGCCGGGGCGGGTGACGCCCGACCGGCCGGCGGCGACGGCCGCACGGCGGCCGACGGCCTGGCGGACCGGGCGGACGGACCGGACTGCGACTGACCGGCCTGGTCCGGTCGGGACGGGAGCGCGGCCGACCTACGCCGGCTCCCGGCTCCGCGACCGACCTGCGCGCCGGGTGGGACCCGGACGACGAGTGGCCCTCCGCGCTGCCGACGCGGAGGGCCACTCTCACCGGGGGATCGGTGTCGCTACCTGAGATGCGGTTGAGGTAGGTGAGGTCAGATTAACGCCGATCGTCGCTACTCGGGACGTCTGTCCATTTGGTGCAATTTCTCGGGTTCCCGCGTCGGCTGCCCCGCCGGGCCGGCACCGCCCTCGGAACGGGCCGGCAGGACGACCAGCAACAGCAGGCTGAGCAGCACGTACGTGTTGCGGACCAGGAACTGGTCGGGGCTGTCCGTGCGGACCGGTGCCACGCCCCAGTCCTGGAAGGTGACGACACCGTAGACGATCACGGCGGCGGTCCCGATCGCGAGAGCGGCCAGCCAGCGTCGGCGTCGTACGCCCTCGGCGGTCGACCGGTCGGCGCGCAGGGCCGCGTCGGCGAGCACCACCACCGCCGGGATGAACCAGTAGAGGTGGTGCGTCCAGGTGATCGGGCTGACCAGCCCGCCGACGAGCCCGGTCAGGGTCAGGCCGGCCACGTGGTCGCCGGCCCGGAAGGCGCGGGCGGCCCGCCACAGCCCGTACGCGGCCACCACCGCCACCAGCACCAGCCACGGCAGACGGTCCGGCCGGTCGGGGGCGGTGAACCGGCTGACCAGGCCGAACAGGGACTGGTTGCCGGTGTAGTCGGTCCGTCCGACCCGTTCGGTGGTCCACAGCTCGTGGGTCCAGAACCGCCACGAGTCGCCGGGCGCGACGGCCGCGGCGAGGAGGGTCGCCGCGGCGGCGGTCGTGGCGGCCACCGCGGCGGCCCACCAGCGCCGGCAGGCGAGCAGGTAGACGATGAAGATGCCCGGGAAGAGCTTCAGCGCGGTCGCCAGGCCGATCCCGACGCCGGCCCACCGTCGTGCCTGCGGGACGGCGAAGAGCAGGTCCACCAGGATCAGCACGACCAGCAGCATGTTGATCTGGCCGAACGTGATGGTCTCGCGGGTGCTCTCGACCGCCAGGACGAGCAGCACGGCCACGGTGACGGTGAAGGCCCGGTGCAGGCCGTGCCGGGCGATGACCGGGCGGACCAGCCAGTAGGTGGTCAGCACCACGCCGAGCGCGGTGAGGATCGTGAACACCGTCACCGTCGCGCCGAGCGGGAGCAGCGCGAACGGACGCAGCAGCAGCGCGCTGAACGGCGGGTAGGTGAAGTAGAGCTCGCCCTGGACGCGGTCGGGCTGGACGTAGTCGTAGAGCGGGTTGCCGTCCGCCCACCACCGCATCGCCCGCATGTAGATCTTCAGGTCGAAGAAGTCGTGCACCAGACCGGGCAGGTAGAGCGCCGGCAGGACCGCGGCGAGGGCCACGACGGCGACGACACGACGGGCCGTACGTCCACCCGGGTCGTCGTCGGTGACGGCGGGCGGTGCGACGGGTTCGGCTGGCACGGGGAAACCCTAGCGGGCTGGTCCGCGTGGAGCGCGCAGCCGCCGCGTGTGGGCTGCGCGTAGTCTGTGCCGGTGGCTGATCTTCTCGTCTGGATCGACTGTGAGATGACCGGGCTGGACCTCGGCAGGGACAAGCTGATCGAGGTCGCCGCGCTGGTCACCGATCCCGACCTCAACGTGCTCGGTGACGGTGTGGACGTGGTGATCCACGCGGACGACGCGGCGCTGGACGCCATGCCGGAGATCGTCCAGACGATGCACGCCAAGTCGGGCCTGACCGAGGAGGTCCGGCGCTCCACCGTCACCCTGGCGGAGGCGGAGGACCTGGTGCTCGACTACGTCACCACCTTCGTGAAGGATCCGCGCACCGCGCCGCTGTGCGGCAACTCGATCGCCACCGACCGGGGCTTCATCACCCGGGACATGCCGAGGCTCGACAACCACCTGCACTACCGCATGATCGACGTCTCGTCGATCAAGGAGCTGTGCCGGCGCTGGTACCCGCGGGTGTACTTCGGGCAGCCGGCCAAGGGGTTGGCGCACCGGGCGCTGGCCGACATCCGGGAGAGCATCCGCGAGCTGGAGTACTACCGGCGGACGATCTTCGTGCCGCTGCCGGGCCCGGACGTGGACAGCGCCAAGGCGATCGCCGCCGAGCTCTGAGCCCCGCGGTCGGCCGCTCGGTCGCGGCGGTGGAACCCGCTGGACGTGGCGGCACCGCGTAGGGCTATTATTGGTCCGCACCCCGCCCGGGGGCGTTCGACTCGGGCGCGGAGGCGTGGTGGCTGTAGCTCAGTTGGCAGAGCACCGGGTTGTGGTCCCGGTTGTCGTGGGTTCAATTCCCATCAGTCACCCGGCTAGTGGATCTCCTCCACTACAGGTCAGGCCCCCTCTCGCGAGGGGGCCTGACCCGTTGTAGGGGACTGGTAGGGGAACTCACACACCGGACTCGCTGTCGTGGCGGCGCGCGATGCCGTCGACGTACCCCTCCGCGTACCCCTCCATCCGTGCTTCCCGCACCGCGATGGCGACCTGCTCCAGGGTCATGGTCGTCGGGAGGGCGATGGTGTCCGCATCGCCGCTGGCGTGGGCGAGCGCGACAACCTCTCGCTGCGCGGCCCGGGCCAGATAGGTCCGACCGGCTGCCGGCGGGACGCTCGCGACACCCGCCGCCGCCGGCGCCGTGCCCGGTTGGGCGGGAGCGGGGAGGGCCGCCATGACGCTGGCCAGTGTCAGTACGCCAGCGGCGAAGAGCACGCCGCGGCGGGGGTGTTCCGCGCTGCCGGTGGCCGCGAGGACGGCGTAGCCGATCCAGGCGAGGGCGGCGAGAGTGATCAAGCTGTGAGCGATGGCGCAGGACTTGCGGGTCAACGGGGTTCAGCTCCGATCATCAGGGGTTGGGGGTTGATCGGAGGCCGGGGGGAAGGCCGCCTCCATGGTCAGGCGGCTATATGAGGGGGCAAGCCGTCTCGGTCGCGGGACGGCCGTTGGTGCTGTTCATGGTGCCCTCACCTCCCCCAGGCGGTGGCTGGTGTCCTACAGGTAGGACTGTACCGACGGATTCGTGAATCGAGATTCACTCACGCTCACGAGGTTCCCTAGTGTCGTCGTGATCACCGAGAGAAGCCATCCTGTAACAGGAGCGTGCAAGATGCACGTCTGTCTGATCCACAGGACCCGATCAGGCGGGCCGGTTTCCTACCTGACCGTCCCCGGCCGTCCGGTATGCCGGCCACCTGCTCGCGGTATGTGCGGAACACGGCCCACCGCACTGAGCGGGCATACATGGAGATACGCCTACAAGCCCGGCCATGATCGGCGATCATGCCTTTGGTCAGGCCGTCGTCAACTCCGTGCGATCCGCAGCGAACGGACCCTGAATGGGCTGCTTGCCGGTCTGATACTCGAACACCGGCACCACCGCCCCCGGCTCGATACCCAACTGCGCCCGCTCCGCCTCGGTTGGCATGCGGGACCAGATCAGCGACCCGCGCGGAACTTTGATCCTGGTCCGGGGCGGCGGCTCCACCACGTACGTACCGTATCCGCGCTCAGTGACGACCAGACCCTCGTTGCGCAACAGCCGGTAGGCGTCCTGCACAGTGCCTCGCCCGATGCCCAGTTCCTGGGCGAGCCGGCCTTCGTACGGCAACCGCTCCCCGGGGGCCAGCTCGCCTGATCGGATGCGGTCTCGGAAGTGGGCGGCGACCTGTCGGTACACCGCCAACCCCGAGCCGTAGTCGATCACGGTTGGGGACGCTACGGATAGGTGTCCACATAGGCGTAGAAGGGGTTAAGGGGTTAGGGGGCAAACTGTTGGTGGGGGTGGTGGGCATGATTCAGCCGGTGCCGTCGCGGTGTTTGGGGTGCATGGACAGGGTGATGCCGTCGTCGCCTCATGACTGCGGCGGCGCCGGGATCGTGGCCCTGGGGCAGGGCTGGTTCTGTGACTGCCCGCGGCCGGAGTGCCGGACGCGGCAGCTGGGTGAGGCGCCGAAGCGTCAGGGGCGCAAGGCGGCGTGGTAGCTACTCCGTGGCAGCTTTCCTGCGGTTCGCGATGAGCCGGTCCACCGCTGCGGCCGAGACCATCCGGTAGCCGCCCCGTTCGGTGCGGTACCAGTCGACGCCTTCCGCTCCGAGCTTCCCGTCGGTGACGAGGCGTCGGATGGTCTGGTCGCTGTCGTTGTAGCCGGCGGCGACGAGGCGGTCCCGGACCTGCTTGATGGTCAGGTATCCGGTCTCGGCCACGTCGTCTCCCAGGTCTGCCAGGTCTTGCAAGTTGACCAATGGTCGCATGGCAGGACCCAGCGCGGGAGCAGGCGGTGGGCTCAACATGCGAGCACTCTACCAACCTTTCCAACCTTTCCAACATGTGTCATGCTGTCCGACATGGAGTACCGAGCTGACCTCTACGCCGCCGGCGACGTGTACAAGGACCGCGAGCGGTACTACGCCCGCAACGAAGTCGAAGCGGTCGACGCCGCCCGGCAGCTCGTCGTCGCCCACGGCCTGGACCACGCGGTCCTCTACGCCACCGACGGCAACGGCCACGCCCGCCGCATCACGAAGGTGGGGGCCGAGCAGTGACCGCCATCGACTCAGCCCTCACCTTCGCCGACCAGCACCGCACCACCGCGCTCATCGCCGGCGGCCTCGTCGTCGCCGTGCTCCTGCTGCTCGCCCTCATCGCCCGCAACCAGCGGGGCCGCAGCGCCGCTCTCACCTTCGCCGCGTCGGTCATCGCGCTCGGCTTCTCCGCCGAGGGCATGTGGGAAGTCGCCACCGGTGCCCTGCACCTCGACACCTGGCAGGCGGCGCTGCTGTTCGCGTTCGCCGAGATCCTGATGCTGTTCGAGGCCGACCGGGCGCGACAGAAGATCGCCGAGAAGCGAGACCCGCGACGGCACATCCGCGCCGTGTGGGTCATCGCCCTCGTCGCCGGGCTCGCCGCCGCCAGCCACGCCGACAACCTGTCTGGTCAGGTGATCCGCCTGTTCATGCCCCTCGCCGTCGCCTGGCAGTGGTCGTCCCGGATCAAGGACGACCTGCCGGAGGTGGCGCGGCAGGAGTCGTCGTGGATTTGGACGCCCCGCCGGGTCGGTGTGGAGCTGGGTCTGTTGAAGCCGGGCGCCGCCGATGACCTGTCGGACGTGTTCAGCCGCCGCGCCGTGGATCGGATGGTGCGGTTGGCGCGGCTGATCGACAGCGGGTCGGAGCGGCTGGTGGCGGTGCGCGAGGGGAAGTTGCGCAGGCTGGCTGAGGGTGCGACCGCGCAGATGTTGGACGAGGTGCGCGAGCGGCACCAGCGCGGCGCGTCGGCCCGTGCGCGGATCCTCGCGCAGCCTGTCGCGCACCCCGTCGCGCAGCCGCCGCGCATGCCGGCGCAGGTGGAGATCCCGCAGGTTGCGCGGCCCGCCGCGCATGTCGCGGAGGCTCCCGCGCGGCGTGGGCAGGTCGTGTTGCGCAGCCCCGCCGAGCCGGTTGTGGAGCTGTCGGCGGATGAGCGCGAGGAGGCTCTCGCGCGGGCCGTTGCGCGGGTGCGCGGCGGGGAGTCGGTGCGCGGCGCGGCTAAGGCGGAAGACGTGCCGGAGTCGACGTTGCGCACCCGGATCAAGACCAACGGTCACTCGTTCGAGCCGGCCGACAGATAAGCCGCGGGTCCCGGTCCCACCTCCTACAGCCGGGCCGGGACCCGCACCCTCCCGAAGGAGAGAACCATCATGACCCAGACCACCAACGACACCGACATCGACCTGGCCCTCGACGACCGCGAGCCCGAGCTGGTCTACGAGGTGAACCGCTGGATGTGGCTGTTCAACGGTGCCCTGCCGTCGCTGCTTCTGCCCACGCTCGCCGTCATGTGGGCAGACCTGACTGGCCGGGAGGAGCTGATCCCCGCCTGCGTCGCCGCGTTCGTGGCGCTCGCGGTGGTGGCAGGGTTCGCGCTGGCCATGCAGTACCGGGCGGACCACCGATGAAGACGCCGAAGCAGCGGGCCACCGCCCTCAACGTCCGCGGCAACATCGCCCTCGCCACCGCCGGCGCCGTCGGGGCGTTCCTCACCGCCGCCCGGGCCGCCCGGGGCCCGTGGCTGCCGATGCACACCTGGCTCGTCGCGGTCATCGCCACCGCCGCGGCGACCGCGCTGGCCTGCTACCTGCTGGCCTGGCTGAAGGGCTCACCCCGAGGTGACTCACCCCAGGTGACTCACCCCCCGGTCACCCCTTCCCGGAACGCCTATGAGGTGCGGAAATGACGACCGACCCGCAGGTGACTCACCCGCCGGTGACTCACCCCGCCCCGGAGCCGCAGGAGACGGCGGCGAAGCCCGTCAAGGCGGCCCCGAAGTCCGCTGCCCGGCTGGCGCTGCGGATGCCGCCGCCGAAGGTGCTCGCCGCCGCCGCGCTGGTCGTGGTGGCGTTGGAGTTGCTGGTGTGGCAGGTCGGCGGAGCGTTCTGGGGTGGCGTCATCCACGGGGGGCTTGTCTTCCTCGCCGGGCTCGGCTTGTTCGTCTGGTCGCGGTGGCGGCAGCGCCGCGACACGCGGATGCTTCGCGCCGCCGCCGGGCCGATGCGCGCCCGGACGGGGGTGGCCGCGAGCCCGCGTGCGGCCGGCGGTGGGCGGATCGCTCGCCTGTTCGGCCGCAAGGGGCGCACCGGTTCGGCGGCGGGCCGCGTCGGACCGTCCGGAGGTTCGCCCCGTCGTGGTCTGTTGAGCCGGCTCACCGGTGGTCGGCGCGGCAGCGCGGCCGGAACGTCGGGGGCCCGGTCGGGCGGGGGCTCGTCACGTCGCGCCGGTGGTCTGCTGGGTCGCCTGACCCGAGCCGGATCGGGCCGGCACGCCGCCAGCACTGGCAGCGGTCGTGGCCGTGGCCGAGGGATCCTCGGACGCCTCAGCCGCAGCCGGGCGACCGGCTCGGGTCGGCCAGCCACGGCCGGTCGACGGGCTGGTGTCCGGTCGGCGCTCGGCCGCGGCGCCAGCAGCGGACGCAGCCTGTTTGGGCGCGCCACCGCCGCGCGTCGCACCCCTTCCAAGGCGGGTTCGGCCGGCACGCCCACCCGGTCGAAGGCGGCGAAGTCCGCCCGCACCGCCCTGGCCGGCTTCCTGCGCGGCATCCGCGAGGGCGCCAAGCCCAAGCCGCAGCCGACGAAGCCCACCCCGCAGGCCAAGGCCGGGACCGCCCAGAAGCCTGCCCCCGAGAAGAAGCCCCAGCGTCCAGACCGCGAGGCGCTGGTCAAGAAGGCAGTAGCCGAGGTTGCCGACGCCAGCCCGGCGCCGGTCGCCGCACCCACCAGAGGAGGAAAAACCGTCGTGGGAGACATGAACAAGATCCGCGCCGCGGCCGACGAGTTCGCCGCCGCGCTGCGCGACTACGACCCGGAGGACATGCACCAGATGGTGCGGGAGATGCCGCTGCTCGGGGAGGCCTTCACCGGCATCTCCGCCGGACTGCGGCAGGTCGCCTCCCGCGCCGAGTCGGAGTGGCCCGTCGCCGCGCCGGTGGCCGAGAGCTACCGGTCCATCGCGAACGACATCAAGGCTGCGGCGGGCACCGCCGACGAGGCCCGCAACACGGTACGCCGGGAGAACGAGACCGACATCGAGCGCGGCGAGGCGCCCCGCCACGGGTCGATCTCGGTCGAGCGCAAGTGGAACGTCTGAGCAGGTAGGGGAGGCAGGCAGTGAACGGTCAGAGGTCAGGGGAGAACATCGCCAGCGCGGTCATCGCCACCGTCGGCCCGCTCGTCGGCGCCGGACTGTGCACCGCGTGGGACGTGCCGGCGGCGGTGCCCGCGATCCTGGCCGGCGCTGCCGCCGCCGGCGTCTCGGTCCGAGACCACCGGGCCGGGCTGCCGTGGTCGGAGCGGGCCTTCCGGCTCGCCGCCGGTCTGGCCGCCGGCGCGTGGACCACGTGGTCGACGGTGACCGGCCCGTGGAACATCGTCAACCTCGTGGCGGGGGCGGGGGCCGCGCTGTTCGGCATGGCCACCGCCCCCGCGTTCATCGGCGACGACGCGCCCACCGCCCAGCCCCAGGGCGCCCAGGCCAACACCCAACCGCCCGTACCGGCAGGTCGGCGCGGGCAGTGGAAGGCGCTTATCGAACGCATCGCCCGGGTGCAGCCTGTCGTCATCACCGCCGACCCGGACTGGCCGAACGGGGCCGGGTTCACCCTCCACGTGGTGTTCTCCGCCGGGTCCGGGGACTCGTGGACGAACATCCGCGACGCCGCCGGCCGGCTCGCCGCCGCCGCCCAACTGCCGAAGGGCTGCGCGATCAGCGTCGAAGAGGGTGACCTTCAGGGCACCGCCATCGTCCGGGTGCCCACCCTGTACGCCCTGGCCGGGGAACTGCCACTGCCCGACGAGACCAGCGTCCTGTCGATCTGGGATGACCTGCCCGTCGGCGTCAACGAGGACACCACCCCGGCGATGGTCAACCTGCGGCAGGCTTCCGGCCTGTTCGTGGGCCGCCGTGGCGGCGGGAAGACGAACCTGCTGAAGGTGCTCATCGGCCAACTGCTGCGTACCCGTGACTCAGTGGTGTGGGTGGCCGACCTCAACGGCGGGGGGCTGGCGGTGCCGTTCATGCTGCCGTACGCCAAGGGAGAGGTGCAGCAGCCGCCCATCGACTGGGTGGCCGCCACCGCCGAGGAGGTCGTGCTGATGGCGCAGGTGGCCGCAGCGATCGCCAAGGACCGCAAGGCCCGGTACGCGGCGCTCACCGCGGAGTCCGGTGGTGACCTGCTACCGGTGACCCGCGACCTGCCGCAGATCACCATCGTGGTGGACGAGTCCGCCGAGGTCGACGACGACCGGGAGGCCCGCGAGGCGATGGATGCCCTGCTGCGGGTGCAGCGGATCGGCCGGGCCGAGGGCGTCAACGTGCTGTTCTCCGCGCTGCGCGCCACGCAGGACACCATCCCGGTGTCGGTGCGGAAGCAGTCCAGCCTGAAGTTGTGCGGGCCGGTGGAGGACGACACCGAGCTGGAGTATGTGCTGCCGGGCGCCCGGGTCCGTTCGGCGGACCTGGTCCACCCGGGGACGTTCTTCCTGCGCCGCGGGGACCAGGGGGCGTCGGTGCGGCAGGTGAAGGTGTTCCGGACGCTGCCGGACCGGATCCGGCGGATTGTTCTGGCCACCGATGGCCGGCACCCGGAGGTCGACCCAGCTGGTCAGCAGGTCGGCGCCAAGGTATACGGGAGCCGGATGCTGCGGCTTCGGCCGTGGCTGAGCCGCTTGGCCGGCCGGCAGGTGGATGTGCCGGTCCCTGCGTACGTGTCCGAGGTCGTGCAGCGGGCCGTCGATTCCGGTGGGCTGATCGTGGAGCCGGAGGCGCCCGTTCTGGTCAACGAGGAGCCGAAGCTGCCGGCGGACCGGGACGCTGAGCGGGCTCGCGCCCGGGAGCAGCTCCGCCGGTTCGCGGCGCGGATGGAGGTGACCGGGATGCCGAAGGACCGCCTCGATGACGTGTTCGGCGCGCTGGTCGCTGACCTGCGGCCCGCCGCTCAGGAGCAGGACGGGGAGGGTTGGCGGCCGGAGCTGCTGATCGACCTGGCTCGGGAGGCTGGGTTGGAGGGCATCGGGCCGACGGAGATGCAGCGCAAGCTGGGTGAGCGGGGCATCGCGGTCTCGATGAAGACGGTCAACAAGTGGGTCGCCAAGTACGCGGCCGACGGTGACCTCCGCAAGCTCGACGGCGGCAAGTACGCGACCTGAACAGCAGAAAGCCGCCCCCGCCATCGCGGTGGGGGCGGCTTCGTGTCTGCGGTCAGTAGGTGTCGTTGCCGGCGTGGACCCGGGCGCGGGCGGTCGCGGCGAGCGTGGACGTGGCGGCGAGTTCGTCGGCGGCGCGGGTCACGACGGCGAGGATCTCTTCGCGGGTGGCGCCGCGGCCGACGGCGACCTCGACGGCGGTGGCCAGCTTGCGTAGGCCTTCGGTGTGGTCGGCCTTGGACCGCTCGATGCGGGCGGGGTCGGCGAGGGCCTCGTCGACGTCGCGCTGCTTCGCGGGCGGGGTGGTCAGCGTCATCACGTCCTCCACTGTCGCAGACGAAAGCGGCCCCCGCCACCTCCGAAGAGGTAGCGGGGGCCGCGTCGTGCGCAGGGGGAGGTCAGCGCACGTCGGTGTCCTTCGCGTTCGGGACGACGTACACGCCGAACGCGCCGAGGACCGCCAGGGCGACGGTGATGCCCTCGGTGGCGGTCAGGACGTCGTCGCCGAGCGCGACGGTGAGGGCGGTGCCGCCGGCGACGATCCCGGCGACGATGGTCTTGGCGTACTTGGTGACGCGCATGCTGTACCTCCTGGGTACGGTCGATGGGTGCAGCTGTACGAGCAGACGCCGGACGGCGTCGCTGAAGTGCCCCGCCCGTGTCCGGCAGGGCATGAGGAGACGACCCCGGCGTGGGGTGCCTGCCGGGTGGAGGGCTGCTGGGAGAGCTACTTCTTCTCCTGACGGGCCCGGCGCTTAGCGGCGGCCACCTTGAGGCGATGGCATGCCCGGCACATCCGGCCGCCCCCGTCGGGCCTCCAGTAGGTATTGGCCTCGTCGTACGGGTGGCCCGACGGGCAGTGCGTCTTGACAGCGTTGGCGGCGGGGATCGTCCTGCCGCGCATCAGGTTGTCCCCCTGCGTCCGCAGCCTGAGATGGGCCGGGTTGACGCAGCGCCGATGCGGGCAGTCGTCCTTGGCCTGGCAGGTGGGGTCCTGGTTGTGGCACTCGTGATCGACCGTCATCCCCTCGGGGATGGGCCCGTAGTGCAGCTCGTACGAGAACCGGTGCGCCCGGACCTCGCGCCGCGTTCCGTCCGTCAGCGACCCTACGGAGTGCTTGCCGTAGCCCTTGCCGTGCTTCATGCCGGTCCAGTGCCAGCAGCCGTTTGCCTGCTTCTGGACGTTGGCCCAGAACCGCTCGACGTCCGAGTTGGTACGCTTCTGCATGTCGACTCCAACCAGTCGGCCACAGCCCGGGGGTGTTACCAGCACCCGCCGGGCCCTATTCGTCTAGGTCCATTTTAGCTGGCCGGAGGCTGTTTCGCGTACAGCGCCGTGCAGAGCCGGTCGGCGTGCTCGGTGCCGACTAGGGTGGCGAGGTGACGCGGTACAGGAAGACCCGGGACGGGTGGGCAGAGATCCCCGAGGCGTGCCCGACCGGCCACCGGGACCCGGACGGCAACCCTGAGACGGTGCCCGCCTGGGGTGCGTGCCGGGTATGCGGCGCGATGGGCCGCCAGTGGCGGTGTCAGCGGCGGGGGTGTGGTGGGGTGACGCAGCACGACCACCAGCACCGAGGCCAGTAGCTACGGGCAGTCGAAGTCGATCCGCAGCTGCCGTATCTGCGCCGCCATGTCCCGGCCAACCGGAGTCTGCGGCGGGTTGTCCGTGTACACCCGGTCCAGCGTCGTGACCAGGCCACACCACTTCTGCTCTGACTCGCGGGCCGCGTGGTTCGCGTAGATCACCGACGCCCCCGCGAACGCGATCATCACCACGAACGTGACCGTCATCGCGTACCACACCCGGACCGCTCGCGTCGTCACGGGTTACCTCCCGGGATGCTGGGAGATGGCGGCGACGGCGTAGGCGAAGGCGGAGGCGGAGGCGGCGACGACGAGTCGGGGGTACCAGCGGTCCCAGAGCTGCCTGGCCTGACGGACCACAGGTGCCACACCCCCGGCGCCCCCAGGAGGGCCAGGAAGCAGGCGAGGAGTTCCCAGCTGACCCGTCCGGTCAGTTGCTGGTAGGCGATCCCCCACAGGCCCACTCCGATACAGCCAGCGTCCCTGACCACGGTCAATACCCGCTCTAGCCTCACTCACATGCCCTGCCTTTCGGTCGGCCAACCCAGGTAGTCCTGGGTGACCCATCAGCTCTGCGGGTTGCCGGCGAGCCGCCGGGCGAGTTCGTCGACGACCTGCTCGGCGGTCAGCTCGCCGGAGTTGGTGCGGCGGACCAGCTCGGCCAGTTCGGCGTCACGCTGCCGGTCCTCGGCGGCGAGGGCTTCGATGCGGGCGATCACCTGCTTCGTGTCCAGGCCGCCGATCTGCCCCGACAGGGCGGTGAGCAGAGCACTGACCTTGGCCTGCCACTCCTCGTCGCGGATCCGCCACACCGTGGGCGAGAGCACCGTGCCGGTGGCGGTCTTCGTCATGCCGGAGAAGAACAGGCGGACCTGATCCCGGACCTCCATCAGCGCGGCCCGTTCGGTGGCGTCCATGTCGTCGTCCCCCAATGCCTCGATCTCGCGCCACGGCGAGCTGTCGTTGTCGTAGTCCGGGTGTCCGGAGAAGTGGGCGTGCTTGTCGTGCGGGTTCGAGCCGGTGTACGCCTTCTGCGCCCAGCCCGACGACGCGGACCAGATCCGCCGGTTGTAGATGACGTAGATCAGCCGGCGGCGCAGCGCTGGGGTCTTCACCACCTTCTGCACGACCTGCTCCATCGTCACCGTGGGGTGGCGCAGGTCTTTGTCGATGTCGCCCGCGCGGACCTCCGGGATGCTGTCCGGGTCGGTGCGTTCCGCCGACACGCCGGGGGTGTCGTCGGGGTTGTGCCCGGAGGTGCCGGACTGGTGTGCGAGGTCCCCGACGGTGCCGTCGCTGGCCTTGTCCCGGCCGGGTGCGAGCTTGTTGACGGACGCGAACAGCGCCTTGATGTTCGGTGCGACCACCCAGCTCACGGGAACACCACCGCGCTGATCGACGTGTGCTGCGCGTTCAGCCGCATGTCACCCGTCGCGCTGGATTTCGCCGCCCGCAGCTTCAGCTGGTGCGAGCCGGCTGACGCGAGGGTGACGATCGTCGCCCCGGCGACCGCGCCCCGCGTGTTCGCCTGGGCGGCCCAGTTGCCCGGTCCCCACACCGACTGCGGGAACGCCACGTCGCTGCCGTCGACGGCCAGGTTGATGACGGCGTACAGCGACGCCGCGCCCGCCGTGACCAGCTGGCAGTCCGCCGTCCACGTCACCAGCGCTTTCGCCCCGGCGCGGGGGGTGGTCAGGTTGATGACACAGCCGGACAGGTCGGTGATGGTGCTGGTGAGCGTGTACTGGCTGGCCAGCACGGCGGTGGCGGCCTGCGGGTTCCGCAGCACCAGTTCGTCCTCGACGGCTTGGGCGAGATTCTCGGTGGCGGCGGCGATGTCGGGCGCGTCGGGTGGTTCCAGGAACGGGAATCCGTACACGGGTGTCGTCGCCATGGGCTGCCTCCGTGGTGGTGTGGTGCGAGCTGGCTACGATCCGTCCGTGACAAGACGGCAGCAGATCGTGATCATGGGTGTGGTGGTGGCGTCCCTGTGGACGCTCGCCGGATTCGCCTGGAACGGCGCGCTGTCCGCCGCCCCCCAACAGCCCGTCCGATACGCGCCCCCGGCGGTCGAAATCGACACCGGCGTGGACCTCGACCTGGCGGAGGTCGCCGTCGAGGTGGACTGGATGGTCAACGACCCGCGCGGCTGGCGCGTCGACCTCGACCAGTTCACGCTGCGGATTGTGGAGCCGGGCATCGGCGGGACGACCAGCATGGACAGCAAGGGCCACATCGGCATGGCCTACGACGCCGAGGACCTCGCCCTCATCACCGAAGAGGCGTGGACCGTGCTCGGCCCCCGCTTCGCGGCCGTCGGCGGCACGTTGCAAGACCAGCGGACGTGGATCGTCCTCCACGAACTCGGGCACCTACTCGGCCACCCGCACGTCGACTGCCCCGCCGCCGGCCAGATGGCACCGGTGATGCGCGGCGCGAACTTCGAGCTGGGCGACTGCACCTACAACGTGTGGCCGCACCCGATGTCATAGCGCGAAGACAGCGATCTCCCGCTCCCGGAACCACACCGTCGGCGTGCCCGTCCCGGTCGCCGTGTACACCCGGTACTTCATCGTGAACGTGTTCGCCCCCGCGTTCAGGCCGGTGAACAGGTGAAACTTCGACGCCGTGAACGTGTGCGCCTCGTTGACCGGGTTCACGTCGTGGCCGACACCCCAGGACGCGTTCGCCGCGATGCTCGTCGCACCGGAAACGGCGACGCTCGCATACGCGCCCAACCCCTCCGTCACCGGGGCACCCCACGCCGTTTCGACACCGAACATAACCAGCGCTTTTCCGCTGCCGGAGATGTCGACGGTCACTGACGGGCCGACACCGCCGCCGCCGGCGAGGTCCGTGTAGGAGGGCGTCGGCACCGTCAGCGTGCCCTGCGCGTTGTTCACCGCCGCGGTGATCCGGGATGACACGACCCGCAGCGCCGAGGCGGCAGCATCGGTGCCGGGAATGGTGAGCCGGCCGAGGATCGCCCACGACCGGGCCGCACCACCGGTGGTGAGGATCCCCACCACATCACCCGGCTGCAACTGCAACGCCTCGTTCGTGTTGAGGATGGACACGTTCGTGATCAGCGTCCCGTCGACCTCGACCACGTTTTCGGCCGTGACCGGGTTCCACTGCCGGATGACGCCCTGCCGGTAGCCGACGGACGGGCCCGGCTCGGCGGCGAACAGGGGCGCCAGATCATCGAAGCCGGGCATCAGGCACCTCCGATCAGGATGCGTGTCTGCTCCCGCGTCGACGCGGGCATGCCGGCCTGCACGGTCAGCGGCACCGTCAACTGCCGCACCACGTGCAGTTCACTGCGACCCGGGTAGCGCACCCGCACCGTGTCGTACGGCTCCAGCGCCGCATTCGGCACTGCCGTGAAGTCCACGCTGTAGGGCAGGCCGAGGGATTTGGCGAGCATGTTCGACGCCGCGTCCCATGCCTGGTTGTAGGTGGTGATGAACGGCGAGCTGTAGAAGCGGGGCACCTTGCCGAACGGGCCGTTCCAGAACGTCGGCGACTGGGGACTCGCGTCCACCGCCATCGCCCGCACCGGCGTCGCTGTGTCCGCGCCCTCACCGGTCGCCACGACCGCGTTGTAGGCGCCCTCACGGGTCAGCCGGCGGGCCATGGACACCAGCACCCCACCCTGCCCGTGGTTGACCTCCCACGACGGTGCCGTGGCCGCCGGCGGGGTGCGGACGACGAGGACACCCCGGTGGTCCCACCACCAGATCTTCCCGACGCTCTTGACGAGTTCGTCGCACACCTTGTAGCGGTCGTCGTTCTCGGTGATGATCTGCCGGCCGATCGCCGCGTCCCGCACGAACGGGTCGTCCCACTCGATCGTCGCCCACGGGTAGATCTCCGTGACCAGCGTGGCCAGCATCGCCCCGCGGGTGGTCAGCGGCGGGAACGAGCGGACCCGGTCCAGCCGGCCGTCGACGATGCCGGCCATGCGGTCCCGGCCGGCGATCTGGATAGGCCCGTCAGGTGCGTCTGGCTGGTCGATGTCGTCGATGCGGTGGTAGCCGAGGCTGACCCACTCGGTTTGCCCGATCGCGTACTGGATGCCGCGGCGGACGAACACCTCGTTGCCGTAGGGGGCGAGCAGGTCGGTGGCCCTGCCTGGCCACATGCCTTTCCCGGGGGTGGTGAGGTCCAGCGTTGACCGGACCCCGTCGGCGGCGTCGCCGTCGAGGCGCACGTCGCCGCCGTTGATGAGGATGTCCGTGCCCGTCGGATTCACGCCGGTCTGCCCGGGGGCGACGACCCGCGCGGAGAAGGCGGCCTGGTGGGAGCCGCGTACCGCGTCGAGGAACCGGTCAGAGACGGGCCTCATGACACGATCACCTCGGTCGGGTCCCCCACCAACTCCAGCAGATCCACAACCGTCGGATGCGCATCCACCACCGCCTGACACGTCGCGTACGTGTTCAACACCGTCTGGCAGGTCACCGTCGCCCCCACCACATCCGCCGTCGGCGCCGCCACCTCCGTACACGCCAGCTCGAACACCCGCATCAGCAGGTCCGACGTCGGCGGCGTCGTCTCCCGGGTGTCACCCAGCAGCACGTAGCCGGTCGGCACCGCCGCCAGGCGACCCGACGCCGGGGCCTGCACCAGGAGAATGTCACCGGACGCGGACAGCAGGTCCAGGTCGCGGGCCTCAGCCGGGGTGTAGGTGTTCACCTCCAGCGTCCACCGCCGTGACCCGCGAACATCCGTCACCGCCACCGGGAAGCTGCGGCCCACTACGTCGAACACCCCCGCCCGCGGCGGGCGGGTCACCGGGGAGACATCCCTCGCCGTCACCTGCCGGTTCAAGAACGGCCGCGCGAGGGACTTCAGCCACACCCCACCCAGCGCGGGCGTGATCGAGCCGGTGAACCACACATCATCCGGGGACGTCACCGCGAACCCGTCGTAGCTCACCGTCCACGACAGCGGGTTGGTGGTGCCCGACGCGAGGACCGATCGGACCCGCAGCAGACCAGCCGACGTCCACGACGTGGTCATCGACACCGTCGGCGCGACCGGGGCGACTCCTCCGTCCAGCCACGCCCACCCCTGCAAGCTGGTGCCCACCGCCCGCAGCCGCAACGCCAGAGTGGAGGCGGTGGACGCGCTCGGCACCGGCACAAACGTGGAGAAGGTCTCCACACCGCCGACGAGCTGCCGCACGTTGGCCGACACCGTGCCATCAGCGTTGAAGAACAGGCGCCCCTCGACGCGGTCGTTCACCACCTGCCGAGCAGCCAGGGTGACGATCGTGTTGCTGTCCGGGCCCGTCGGCGCCGCCGACACACTGATCCCCCGCAACGTGACGTCCACGTCGGCGAGGGACACATCCTGCCGGGATTCCAGCACCACACCGCGCGACGTGTGCGTGTGCTGACCCCTAGTGCCGTTGACGTTGTACGCCGACGCCGTGCCCGTCACGATCCACTCGGGGCCACGCTCGGGGAAGTCCCACTCGTTGGTCGCGCTGCGGTTGAAGTCGTCCGCCACGAGCGGACCGACCACCCGATACCAGTTGGTGACGTCGGGCGTGAACTCGTAGTCGTCGAGCCGCACCACACCACCGGCCGGGATGAGGGCACCGCCACCACGCACGGTCGTCCACGAGATCTGGTCGGTGGAGCGCTGGACGCCCACCGGGAACCCGTCGGCCAGCCCGTCCACGGTCAGCCGAACCCGAGACAGCACCGGGTCGTAGACGATCGGCCCCGAGGTGGGCGGCGCCGGCGGGCTGCTGCCAGCGGGGATCGGCACCTCACATCACCCCCACCATGTACACCAACCGGTCCGGGGCGGACCACGACCCGGGAAAGATCGGCGTCGCCATGTCCGTCTGGCTGCTCACCATCAGCCCCGCCGGATACCCGTAAGTGGCGTCCCGCATGAACGCCGCGTTGTTGTTCCCCGCCGTGACCAGCGCCGGCATAGTGGTGCCCACGAACAGCACCGCCAGCGCGTAGATCTTCCCGGTCGGATCGGCGATGCACCGGTACGGGGACGTGAGCGCCTGCTCGTAGCGAGTGTTCGTCGCCGACGCCAGGGCGGTGTTGCTGGCCGACTGGGCGCGCAACGTCAGCTGGGAGGCGCTGTACTCGTACAGGGCCACCTTCGCCAGGGTGAGACCCGACGCGGCGGTGCCGCCGGTGAAGAACGCCACCTTGCTGATGGTGATCTCCTCCTGCGGCTGGAACAACGACAGGTAGATCCGCCCGGAGGTGAGCGCCTCCGACCCGCGGGCACCCCACACCGGGAACGGCTCAACGACGCTGGCCAGGGTGCGGCGCATCCGCCGACCGGGGCCGGCGTGCGTGTACCGCTGCCCCGCCGTGATTGGCCACTCCAACCCGGCCTGGTTACGCAGCTTCGGCGGCGCCAAGTCAGAGCGGGAGTACCACGCCCCGCTTACCTGAATGTCCGACGGGAACGGGCCGTCGTCGCGGATGAAGTACGCCGCCTGCGTGCCCGTGACCCGGATCGACGGGTTCGTGACCCGCAACGCCTGGTCCCCGTTGTCACCCAGCAGCTGAATGCACGTGTCGTAGTTGTCCCACGCGTTGTAGAAGTTGCAGTCCGTCAGCGACAGCACCGGCCGGTCCACCGACCCGCGCCGGTCCAGCAGCAGGAACTCGGCGCCCGCCCCACCGTAGGTGGTGCCCGTCTCGAAGTGGCAGTGCGACATGAACACCTGCCCGGCCCGCTGGTGTAGGGCCCGGGCGTGGTAGTCGAACGAACAGGCCGTGAAGTACATGCTGGTGCCGGGCTGGTCGACGAACACCATCGTCCCCGGCCCGTCGGCGAACGTGCAGCTACTGAACGCGATGTTCTCGCCAGCGTTAGTGACCAGCCCAATCCGCACCCCGTACGTCTGCGGGTTGGTGAAGAAGCACCGGTCGAAACCCAGCAGGTACGAATTGGAGGTGATGTCTACCTGAACGTCGAAACCCTCGAACCCGACATCCCGGAACGTCAACGAGTGGGCGCGGCCGTTACCGGACGCGTTGTACAGCCGCAGGCAGTTGGCCTGCCCCGCCCCCGTCGGGCCGAGGAACCCCACCCCGCGGATCGCGTCGTACGGCTCCGGCTTGAAACCAGTCTCAACGTTGTTGTCCCAGCCCAGTGTCAGTGCGTACTGGCCGGACGTCAGCCCCGTCGGCAGGATGGTGGTGGCCTGCGCGCCCGCGCCGACGATCGAAACCCGGCGGCTGTTGACCGACCACGGCGCGGTCAACTTATACGTGCCCGGCGGGAAGTAGAGCACCGCCCGCTGGTCGGCCTCCGCCGCGCCAGTAGCCGCCAGGACCGCCGCCGTGTCGTCGGTCGTCCCGTCGCCCGTGGCCCCGTATGAGCGCACGTTGTACACCGGCCCGGGAAGCCGGTCGATGCGGCGGTTGTTGTCCGCGTCGACCGGGAACACCGGCCCACCGTCAACGGACACCCACACCCGATCCTGACCGGCCGGGAACCAGAACAGCTCCGACTGGCCGTCCCCGTCGTAGGCGACCTGCGAACCGAGGATCACCGCGCCGGGCGTCTCCGACCCGTCGAACGCCCGCAGGTCCGCGAGTACCGTCCCGCCGCTGTTGGCGTAGACCACCGCGGTGGCGTTCGCCGCCGGCGAACCATCCGCCCGGTACGCGTACCGGGAGCCTGCATCGGGGCCGAGCAGCCGAGCCATCCCGCTACCTCCCCGACCCGGCGCCGACGCGCCGCTTCAACTGCCGGTCACGGTCACGCACCACGCTCACGATGCGGCCCTCCAACTGCTGGCCGTCGATCTCCACCACCACCGTGGTGTCGCCCACATTCACCACCGGGGACCCCGTCCCGACTGTCGCCGCCGAACCCATGCCCAGCCAGTTCCGTCCCACGTACGACCAGATCGCCCGGGAGCGGTCCACGTCGCCGAGGCGGGGGATGAACGCCTCCCCGCCGGTGGCCGGCTCCGCCCACGCATACCGGGCCGGCCCCTGCGGTGCCGCGATCTGCGCGTCCCGCAGCAGGCCCGTCTGGGCGTGCTGGGTGATGCCACCCCACCGGCGGGTCTGCGTACCCACACCGGGGATGTACTCGCCGGCGCTGGTGAGCCGCGTCCGCACGGTGATCACACGGCCGTCCAACTTGTTGATGCGTTTCTCGAAGCCGACCAGCTGACCAGTGGCCTTGTCGACCAGCCGAACAACCGGCGCGGTGTCGTCCGGAATGTGGAACAACTTCTCGGCGAGACGCTGCGCCTCAGCCGAGTCGACTTTCATGGCCTCCGCGGCGGCGAGGAACCCGGCCCGACCACGCAACGCCGCCTGCTGGGCATCGTCGTAGGAGCCGCCCGTGTCAAGAATCCGCTGAGCAGTCGTGTTCGCCTGGTCGGCGATGGCCACCAACGCCTCGCGGTTCGCGTTCTGCTTCGGAATGTTCGCGTCGATGCCCGCACCGTTACGCTTCGCGGCTTCCGTCGCAGCGTCGATGGCGCTTTCAAGCCGAAGGTTGGCCTGCTCAACACTGACCGCGTTGTTCGCCAGGGTCCGCATGTTGTCGTCGAGGGTCTGCACCTCGATCGCCGCATCACCCGCCTCCAGCCCAACCCCGTCGAGGCTGTCCAGAAGATCCTGCAACGCAGGCGACAGGCCCGTAGCGCCCTGCCGGGCCGCTTCCTCCTCCGCCGCCAACTGCGCCAACCCGACCAGATCACCACGCAGGTACGACCCGATCTTGTCCATCCACCCCCACGTGGCGGCGAGGCCAGCGACCGCACCGACCAGGATCCGCACGCCGCCGTCGACGATGCCCCACAGCGTCAGCAGCGCCCGAGCGGCGTCCGCCGAATGCGCCGACAGCATCTCCAGGCTGTCCCCGACCAGCTCACCTGCCTCCCGACCGATCTGCCCGAACGCGCGCACCGCCGGTTCGCTGCGCTCCACCGCCGTGGCGAAGCCCTCAATGGCCGACTCGGCGCCCTCCAGCAGGTCGTCGGTCAGTGGACCGACCATCCGCGACGCGGACCGTCCGACCCGCTCGAACTCGTCGTCGAGGCGACGGATGCCACCACGCACCCGGGTCAGGCCGTCGAGCGCAGCCGGCACGAACGCGGAACCGGCCCGGCCCAACGTGGCCATGAACAGGTCGCCGGTCTGCTGGGCGCTGGCCTGCACCGCCGGGTGGCGGGCGGCAATCGCCGCACCGCCGACGATCCCACCGACACCAGCGGCGCCCACCACCGCGCCGGCGAGCGCCCCACCGATAAGGGGGGCAGCGGCGGCGACCGCACCGACGATGCCGGCGCCGATCGCTGCCTGCGCCTGCGGTGGGAGGGTGCCGAACACGTTGCCGAGCACCCGCGTCAGCGGCCCACCGGCGGTGGACAGACCGCGGGCGATGCTGTCGGCGAGGCGGGCACCGATCCGAACGCCCTGCTCCCTGTCCTCGTCGGTGAAGTCGATGAGCTTGCGCAGGCTGGTCTGCTGCCGCAGGTTCCGCCGCTCCAGGTTCAGCTTCTTCGCCAGATCCGCCCGCTCGGCCACATCCGACGTCGCCGCGATCTGCCGGGCCAGGTCACGGATGCCCCGGTTCGTGGTGTCGATCTGCCGGTCGAGCTTGCGGGCGTCGTCGGCGACACCGGTCAGCCCGCCGCCGAGCCGCTCCGTCTCCTTGCTGGCCTTCGCGCCCGCCTTGCCGAGGTCCTCGACGGCATCCTCGACGAGGTTCGTGTCACGGGCGGCCTCACGGGCACCACGCTTGTACCGGACGGTGTCGAGGATGAGGTCGACTTTGACGGTGCGAGGCACCCGGTCACCGCCTCTCCACGCTCCACAACAGCGCCTCAGGCTGCGGGGTGTCCTCGTACTGCGCCTGCGCCTGAACGAGCGCCGTACGGGCCCTGCAGCGCACCGGAGGAGGCACCACGAACGTGCGCCCGTCCGACTCGTGGGCCTGGGTTTGCTCGGCCGGATGCCCACACCCGCAGGGACACAGGCTCGCCCGGTAGCCGACGAGCGCGGCCATCCACGCCCGGTCCTGCTCCGACCACTCCGGCTCCCGCACCGTCACCGACCGCACCAACCTGCCAGCGTCGTACTCGTAGACGGTGGTCTCGGCCGGCTCCCAGCCGTCGAGCCGGCGGGGTGCGACACCGAGCCGCTCGGCGGTTTCGATGCGGGCCCGCAGGCCGGGTTCGGCGGTGAGGCGGCGGATCAGAAAGGGAGGTTGACCTCGCTCTTGTTGAGCTGCCACGCCGTGGTGCAGAGCTTCTCGACCTGGCCGTCAGTGAGCGTGCCGTCGTCGCCGACGAGGGCCTCCCAGTCCTCGTCGTCGAGGTCCGGGGAGACGATGCACGCCTTGGCGAGGGCGACGAAGAAGGTGTCGGCGTTGAAGCCGAGCACCCGGTCCCGGGAGTGGGGTACGCCGTCGTTGACGCGCGGCGGGTGCTCGTCGACGAGCGCCTGGTAGCGGTGCGGGGACAACGCCCGCAGCGTCAGGGTCAGCGTCGTCCCGGCCATCTGCCCGCGCAGGTCGGCGAGCCGGGCCTCCAGGTCGGCCACCTGCGGGCCGGCGAGGGAGTCACCCGCGTCGCCGCGCGCCTTGGTGACCTGCTTCTCGACTTGCTCGTACTCGCGGACGAGGTCCGCGCGCAGGCACAGCGGCACGGTGTCCTCCGGACGGCGGCCCTGCTTGATGAGTTCCTTGACGTCCATCTTCTGCTCCAGCCCTTCCAGCCCCGGGGTTGGTGCAGGGAGGCGGACCGGGCTGGTGGCCCGCCCCCCTGGCATGCGGTTAGGCGACGGTGGCGCGCAGCTCCGGCGCGGCCGAAATCTTCGTCGGCACCTCGTAGCGGGCGACCGTGTTCGCCTCCGGCGCCAGCCGGCGCGCCTGGCCGACCACGACCGGGTACACCTCGACCTTCTGCGAGGACGCCCACGAGGTGGTCTCGGCGATGTCCCGGCGGATCACGATGTGCCCGGTCGCACCGCGGACGAGGGTGTTGTAGGCGGTGTCGGTGCCGTCCTGCTTCTTGATCCGCAGCAGGGTCCCGGAGAAGGTGTCCCGGCCGATCGTCACCGTGTTGAAGGTGCTCGCCAGCGAGGTCGTGTCGACGTCGGCGGTCTCCGCTTCGAACCCGACGAGCCCGTCGGCGGTGATGACGCTCTGGAGCAGGATCCCGGCGTTCAGCTCGGTGGTGGTGGGGGCGGCCTTGTTCGCGATCGCCGGAACCCACGCCACGCGGGTATTTCCGTCGACGGGTATGTCTGCCAAAGGAACCTCCTGGCGTAGGCGCTGGAGGTTCCTCCGAGCGCGTGACTACTTGAGTGAATGGCGGCGCTCAGCCGCCACCCGACATGCTCGGCAACCTCGGTCGCCCCTCGGGCTGACGTAGGTGTTGCCGGTGTCGTAGGCGTGCCCTTGCGGGCAATGCGTCTTGCGCGCGTTCCGCGCGCTTGGTCCGGTCCCGCGCACGACGACGTTGACCCGATCGGTCACGGGTTCGAGGTGCCACGGGTTGACGCAGGGCGGAGTGCGGCACAGGTGGTCGAGCGACAACCCGGCCGGAATCTCGGCGATGAAGAACTCGTACGCCCACCGGTGCGGCAGTTCGGTCGATCCGTCGACCGAGAACTTCCCGTACCCAGCGGGGTATCGGCCTGCTGTCCAGAGCCAGCAGCCGTTCTCGCCCTCCTCAACGTGGGAGAAGAAGCGATGCTCCGGCGTGATGTCGTGGATGGTTCCTCTGCGGCGCCAGCGCTTGTAGTGCGGCAGGCACCATCCCCGGGCACGTGCCGGACGGTCGCACTCCACAACTGAACACGGAGGGGTTACGGTGGCCATGTCGACTCCTACCAGTCGGCCGCAGCCCGGGGGTGTTCCCGCACCCGCCGGGCCTTTACCTACGTCGATCTTACCAGCTCAAGACTTCTTTACCTTGGCGCTGGCCCTCGGTGTCCGGCTGGCGTCGGCCTGGCCTGATCGCGGCACGAACGCCTCCGGCCCGTCCGGGTGCGGCGGAACGACGAACTTCGTCGGCTCGGCCGTCGGGTCCGGCTCGGCCGGCTTCTCCACCGGCTCCCAACCCCGCGCCTGCCAGAACTCGACCGCGTCCACGGCGAACGGGGCGGCCTCCGTGCCACCGGGGTGCTTCATCCACACGAACTCCGGCATCACTCAGCCCACCGGAAGCAGCTGGTAGGTGACCGAGGTGGTGCCCGAGTAGGTCACCGTGACGACGTTCGTGGCGAAGTCCACCGCCGCGGGCGAGATGTAGAAGACCTTGCTGGTGCCGTTCGGCACCGCCACCGCCGCCGTGGTGGCCGCGTTCCCGGCCGGGGTGCGGGACGCGTCGGAAACAGTCACGTTGATCGACGAGCCGCCGCCGTTCGTGACGATCAGGTAGGCGCCCCGCGAGCCGAGGTCGTTGGCCGAGATGGTGTCCGACGCCGACACGGCGGCCCCGGCGATCGTGGTTCCGCCCGCCGTCGGGCGGACAGCAGTCATCAGCGCCATCGGGCGCCCCCTCCTAGATGTAGTTTCGCCTGCTCATCGCGTACAATCGAGGGATGGAAACCCCTTGTAGCGAGACCGGATGCGAGCGCCCGGTGAACGCTCGCGACATGTGCTCGATGCATTACCGCCGCTGGTACCGCAGCGTGGGCCGCACCAGCGGAGCCACTCGGGGGTTGCCGCCGATGGAGCGGTTCATGCGGATGGTCGCGAAGACCGATGAGTGCTGGCTCTGGACTGGGCCGCAGAACCTAGCCGGCTACGGCTCCTTTGGGGTCGGGCGCGGTAGCAAGCGCAACGCCCACCGCTGGCTGTGGGAGCAGATCAACGGGCGCGCGTCGCCGAAGCTGCACCTAGATCACCTTTGCAGGAACCGGCTCTGCGTCAGGCCTGAGCACATGGAGCTGGTCACTCACTCGGAGAACATCCGGCGAGGGGCGCGAAGCACCTACCAGTCGGACAAGACGCAGTGCGTCCATGGCCACCCGTACGACGAGGTCAACACCGCCTGGTATCGCGGAACGCGGTACTGCCGGACGTGCAAGCGCGAGGCGACCAAGCAGCGCAGGGACCGGCTCCGTCAGGCGGGAACGCTCTCCAACCGGTAGATGTCCACCTGATCGAAGACAGCAGTACCGGTGGACTCATCACGCTGAACCGCCGGCGACTCGACATGCCGGATCGGGAAACAGCGACGACCCGCCACCGACAACACCGCGTCCAGCAGCACACCGCGCCCACGCTGCGACACCGCCCGAGCAGCCAGAGCACTCCCGCCCACCGAATGGCAGTACGCGTACATCACAAACCGCTCCGACGCGCCCTGCACCGACCGCGAATCAGGCAACTCCGGCGTCTCCGCATGCAGGTACACCAGCAGGTACGGCATGGCCTGGCCCGCCGGCACGAACCCGTCCAACACCACCAGCTGCGGCAATCCCGGCGCCGTGCGAGCCCGAGCGAGGAACGCGTCGGCGTGCGCTTGGACGCTCACCGGCCCTCCAGCAGATCCGCACCCAGCTTCTCCACCGCAGCCACGAACCTCGGCTCCTCGGCGTCCAGCGCCGGCTGGCCGGCCGGCCGCGGCGCCGACCACGGCGTGCCGTACTCGTTCTCCAGGAAGCCGCCCAGCGGGGCCTGCCCGCCACGCGCCAGGTCCGGGCCCGTCTCACCGTCGATGACATCGCCCCGGGTGCGGATGTCGTAGGAGATCGTCCGGGGTAGGCCGCCGGCGTGGTCGAGCCCCGACCAGCGGCGCTGCCAATCGCGCTTGATGTTCAGGGAGCCCTTGCCGACGACCTTCCGGCCCTCGGGCACGATCTCGTCGGCGGCGTCGTCCAGCGAACGTTCCAGCCCGTCGAATCCACGGGCGGTGACGGTGACCTTCACGAGGTCACCTCCTGGCAGCCGATCCGCCGCGATGTCGCATGCGTCTTGTGGAACAGGTCCCGCACCCGGAACCGGCGGCCCAGCAGGTCCGGGTCGTGCCGCGACGCGGTCACCTCCACCACGTCATCGGCCTGCACGCCGACCACCGACATCGGCACCTGCACCTCCAGGTGCAGCAGCAGCACTGCCGCCTCACCGACGTTGCGGTCAGCGGCCGACGCTGTCTGCTGCTGGATGCGGCACTTTCCCGCGTACACCTCGGTCGTGACCGGGGTCGGGTAGCCGGTCTCCGGGTCGTAGGTGGTGCCGCCGTCGCGGCGGATCACACACTCGTCGACCATCAGCGCCTCGGCGGTAGCCCGACCGCGGGCCAGCAGAGTGTCAACGCTCACGGCCTCACCACCACTCCCGCGTCCGGCCTGGCCACCGTGCCTGTGAACGGGCGAACAATCACCGTGCCCGGCATACCTGCCCCGGGCAGCCCGACCGCCACAGGAACAGCCACCCCGTCAGGAGCAGCCGAAGCCGACCACCCCACAGCCGGAGCGCCCACCGCCAACGGCACAACCAGCCCGTCCGGGGCGACAGGGGCGACACCGACCAGCGGCGACCCCACATCAACCAGAACCGACAACCCGGCCGGCGCCACCTGCCCCGACCACGCCAACGCCGGAGCACCGACCGCCGCCGGCACGCTGACACCATCCGGGGCCACCGCACCCGGCCAGGAGACGGACGGACCGCCAACGGCCGCGGGAACGGAGATGCCGTCCGGGGCGACCGTCGAACCGCCGCCGCCCGTGTCGAACACGACGTCGACGAAGTAGCAGGTACCGCCGGAACCCTCGTTCGCCGGGTACACGTTGGCGGTCGCGGAGATCGCGAACGTGCCCTGGTTGAGGACACCCAGCCCGACCGGGTTGGAGGTGTGCGCGTCGGCGGTGATGTTGCCGTTCGTCAGAGCCGAGTCGAACAAGTTCAAGGTCGCGACGTAGCGGCCCTGGTTGTTGTGCACGACCGCCCGGTACAGGGTGTTCGTGACCACCGACACCGGCGTGATGGGGATTTCCACCCACGCCCCACCGGACGGTGTACCACCCAGCACCGCGGAGGCGAGCTTGGTGCCGGCGGGGCTGTTGTCGTTGGCGTCGACCCGCCACAGCTCGCCCGTGTACGTCCCACCCACCGTCGTCGTGGATCGGAAGCGGATCGCGCTTACCGTCCCAGCGGCAGTGAACCGGACGGTGGTGGCGGTGCTGATCCCGGGGGTGCCGTCGGACGCGTCCGTGACGGCTGGCGTTTGACTCGTGAACAGCGACTCCGCCACCGCTACCCCCGAGTCAGCCGACCTTCAGAATCTTCGGGTTCGACGCCGGCCACGTGATCGACACCGTGCCCGTGCCCGGCTGAATCGGCAGACCCGTGCCCGTGTCGTACCAGGCGATCAGCCGCTGCGCCGACGCCGCCACATCCGCGCCGCCCGTCACCGCCGAAGCCTGGAACAGCAGCAGGCCGTGGTTCACCGCGCTGGCCGTCGCACTGACCGTGGTGTCGTCGGCATCAAACACCCCGCCGGTGACGGTCTTGTTCGCCAACGCCGCAGAGGTGCCGTTGATGGTGCCGCCCGCCCCCGTCACGTCCGACACGAACTTGTGCGCGGCGCTGAAGGTGTAGCCCCTGACGAGCGCCACCTTGATGCTCGCCGTGTCCAGGTCGATCTCCCCGGCGATGATGCCCTCCACGAAGGGCGTGAAGTAACCGTTCGCCATGTCACGCCCCCTCAGCAGTTCCGCACCGTCGTGGACGTCCACGACCAATCAGGCTCCGGGAACGAAAACTGCGGCTGACCAGACGCCGACGGGTACGCCCGCCGCGCCGCCGCCAGGATCTCCGCACGACGCGCCCGGTCCGCCGTGTACTCGTAGTCGTCCACCCGCTCGCTCGCCGCAGCGGCAGGGTTCCGGTAGGCGATCGACGCCAGCTCAATCGCCCACGCCCACAGCCGGTCAGGGACCGGGTCGGGCCACGTCGTCAGCCCCGTCGCATCCTGCAGCCACCCGTTGGCAGCGCGGCGCACCCGCTCAGCGGTCGCCGCGTCGACCTCGGGGACCTGCAGCCACGAGGGCAGGTCCCCGAGGTCGAACAGGTCAGCCACGGCTCAGCCCTTGGCCTCGTCGCCCGAGCGCTGCCCAGACCGGCGGGCACGCCGGCCATCCTCGGACGCCTCCTGCACCCGCCGGGCCCGGTCCGCAGTGCCCGGGGTCGCCCCCGACGCCTCCGTCACCGGCACGTTCGGCGGCTCGCCCGGAACCGGCGTACCGGCCGGAACGGCGAGCAGCTCGGCCTCCCGGCTGCCCTCCTCCGCCACCATGCCCTTGCGGACGTGACGGTCCAGGTCCTCCTGGTTGACGCCCCCCGGCAGAGTCGCGCCCTGATGGAAACCGAGCACGACCTCCTGCCCCAGGTCGTTGTTCACCCGCAGGGTGACGTACGGGGCGGTCACCTTGAACGCCTTCATCAGGACACCACCCCGGTGATCTCCTCGACCGCGCCGGACTCCTGCACGATCGGGACCGTCTTGCGGCGGCCCTGCAGGTCCCACGCGTCCTGCTCGTCCTTGCGGATCGCCTTCACCTGCACCGCCAGGTCCGACACGGCGTAGCCGGGCGAACCGTCGGTCTCGTCGGCCATCCCACCGAGCTGCTGGGAGTCCAGCACCAGCGCGGTCGTCGTCAGCGACGGGGTCTTGATGACCGTCAGACCGGCCACGACCTCGATCTCACCCGTGTACACCGGGTTGTCGGTGGTCTCCCGCTGCCGCAGCTGCGCGATCGCGTCGGACAGCATCAGGTACGTGTACGCCTTCGGCGACACGACGAGGGTGTCCGGCCGGTAGCCCTGGTTGCGGTCCTCGATCCGCTGCACCGCCAGGAGGATGTCCTCCAGCGGCTTGCGGTTCGCGGCGGTCGCGTTGTCCCACGACCCGGCGGTGGCGGTGTCCGCGGCAGCCGACTGGATCGCCGACATGGAGATCGCGTCGACCTGCTTGATGATCGAGTTGACGACCTTGCGCATCGCCCGGTCGATCGCCGACCCGGCGTACGCGTTACGGGCGATCTCCTCGTCGGTGAGCAGAACCTTCTGCCCCCACTTCGAGATCGCCGCCACCGCGGCGGTGCCGGTGGCCAGGTTGGCGTACGGGTACACCGAACCGGCGCCGACAGCCTCCACGGCCCGGTCGGTGACGAACGCCTCCGACTGCTCGTACAGCACCGCCCCACCCTGGGAACGGAACCGCTGGGTGAGCAGCTGGTCGGAGACGAACCGCAGGTCGCGGTAGTCGCGCAGGCGCCGCTGGATCAGCGCGGGGCTCTGCAGGAAACGCGAGATGGTCAGCTGGTCGCCCGAAAGGGTCGGCGCGGCAGCCGGGAAAGTGCCAGGCACTTGAGTGCTCCTCTCGGGGTTCTCAGCCGCGGCCGATGAAGCGCACCTTGTTCGGTGCGGTCGCGGTGGTGGTGGCGGTGCCGATCAGCGTGCCGGCCGCCGCAGCGGTGGCGACGGCGGCGGTCGCGGCGGTGCCGGACGCGCCAGTGACCACGCCGTCGCCGGCGGTCACAGTGCCCGCGGCCACAACGGTGACCTCGTGCTCGACGTTGGTCAGCGGCCACACGGTGACGCGGGCGCCGTTCGCGGCGTCGTGGGCGGCCACACCGACCACGGCGGTCGACGCGGCGCCGGCCGGGGCGACCGTGGACACGCCGGAGGCGGCCACGATCTGCCCGCCGGTGATGGCGGCGGAGGCGGTCTTGGTCATCGGCTTGTTGCCGTTGGTGTAGACCGGGGTGTAGTCGGCCATGGCTCAGGCCCCCTTCCGGCTCGGCGGGAACAGCCCGGCGAACTCCAGCTCGAAGTCGGCGTCGGTGGCGTCAACGGCGTAGCCGAGCGCGGCCACCGGGACGACGTTCTTGGCCAGCCCGGCGATCAGCTCACGCGCGCCCTCCGGGTCGGCGTCCCACGCCCGCTCGTAGTGCGGCTTACGGGCCGGCGGGAACTTCCCGTCCGCCACCGCCTGCGCGATCACGCTGTCGCGCTCCTCCCGCCGGCGGCGCGCCTCAGCGGCCTCCAGCCGGCGGATCGTCTCCTGCTGCGCGTCCCACGCCGCCTGGTCGATGACCATCTGGCCGGTGGTGGCCTTCGGCTTCGACGCCGGCTTCTCGGGCTCGCTGGTGTCTTCGGGCGGGGTCGCCGACGGCCGAGCCAGCAGAGCTGCCTTGATGGCGTCGTCGCCCGCATCCGCGGCGAGGGCGAACCGAGCACGAAGCTCCGCACGCTCCTCATCGGTGAACTGCATCTCGGCAGCTCCCTTCCTCGTTTCGGACGGCCCGGTCGCCGGGTCGGCGTCGGGGGTCTGTTTCACAGCCGCCGCGTGGATGCGGCGGGCAGCCTCGGCCGCGGTCACCCGCGGGCGGGCCGAGTTCGTGGGGGCCGGCTTGTCGTCGTCGGCGAGAGCGTCCGCGAGGCCGGCTTCGACCGCCTCGGCGGCCATGTACCACGTGTCGGTGCGCATCGTTGCCCGCCACTGCTCGACGGTGCCGCCGGCGCGGGCCGCGTAGATCCCGGCCAGCGAGTCGGACATCTTGTCGAGCACGTCGGCAAACTCGCGCATGTCGTCGGCGTTGCCCATGACCAGCCCGGAAGCGTCGTGGATCATCATCTGTGAACCGCGGTTCATGACGATCCGGTCGCCCGCCTGCGCGATCACCGACGCCGCCGACGCGGCGATGCCGTCGACGACAACGGTCACCTGCGCCGGGTGGTCCTTGACCACGTTGTAGATGGCCACCCCGTCCCAGGCGTCCCCGCCGGGCGAGTTGATCCGCAGCGTGATGGCATCCACGTCGAGGGCGCGGACCTCCGCCGCGAAGTCCTTCGCCGCGGTACCCCACATGCCGATCTCGTCGTAGATGGACACCTCGGCCGTGCGGGCATCGGCCTTCGCCTCGATCCGGTACCAGTCGCCCGCCTTCGCGGTCGGCCGCGACCGGAGCCGCTCCAGCCGCTCGGGAAGCTGCGGCAATGCCTGCTCAGGCATCGGGGTCCTCCTGGCTCGGGGGTGCGGGGGTGGGGCGCGGGTAGTCCTTCGGGGGCAGGCCGTACGCCTGCCGCGCTGCCTCTTCCAGCGACCGGTCGGGCAGCAGGATCCCCGCGTCGGCGAGCATCTTCAGCGCCTGCGCTGTCGCCGCCTGCCGGGAACCGATCTCGTCGAACACCACCCGCGGTGCGGGCTCGTCCTCACCGAAGTTCAGGTCGACGAGGTCCTCGACGATGTGCTGCGTCGCAACGTCCGCGACCTGCTGGGCGAGGGTCTGCAGCGACAGGGTGAAGAAGTCCGCGAACGTGGTACCCAGCGCCCACGAGCCGGTCTGAGTGCCCAGGTTCAGGAAGTGCGCGAGGACGGCGCGGGCGATCTGCTCGTCGTGGTAGCGGATCGGCTTGTCCGCGTCCGGCAGCTCACCGGTGACACCGAGCAGCTCCATCTTCGCGCCGTACGGGATCGCCGACCCCGCCGACTGACCGGCGCGCCACGCCTGCGCCATCTGGGCGCCCTTGGTCAGGTCCGCCTCGTTCTCAGCGCCGGTGTACAGCGGCACACCCATGCCGTTGCGTTCGATAGTCTGCGCCTGCACCCGCAGCAGCCGGTCCTTGATGAGCCAGTTCTTGTAGCAGGACCGCAGCACCGACCGGCCCAGCCAGTTACCGCCCTCACGCTCCAACACGTAAGCGACCAGCCGGTCCACCGGGATCGGCCGCGCCCGGTCGCCGGTCTTCGCGCTGTACTGGGTGATGGAGATCAGGCCACCGTCGGCGGCAACGTCGACCTTCTCGATGGTGCGGGGCATCCGCTCCGCCAGCTTCCGCAGCCGAGCCCGGCCCTGGCCGTCGATGCGGTACACCTGCTCGAAGAACATGTGCCCGAACGGCAGCATCAGCAGCGCCAGGCGAAGATGCTCCGGCCACGAGAAACGGTCCCTCGTCCGTGGCGTCGGCTCCGGGTTGCGGCCCGCCACCGGCAGGCCGAGGTCCTCCGCGATGAGCTGCACCACCTCGTCACGCGCACCCGCCGGGTCGATGCGCCACGGGGTGCGCCGCAGCGGGTAGGTGACCGCGCGGAGCACCGACCCGACCTGCGAGTCCTGGGAACGCATCGCGTCGTAGACGGCCACCGACTCCGGCCACCGCAACTCCGGCGTCGGCTCCTCATCGGCCGTCCACCAGTTGTTACCGGGGTAGGCGTGGGCGTAGCCGATCTCGTTCACCGGTGCGGTCACCGCCCATCACCTCCCCTGTCAGAAGCCCGCCGAGGCAAGTCCGTCTGTCTCCCAGCCCGCATCCGCCCGACCGGCAGACACCACAACCGGTGGCGCCGACGGGGGCTTCGGGGCCCATCCGTGCTCGATGGCGTGTGCCCGCGCCGAGCGGGCAAGCACTGCGGCGACCGCGGCGTCGATCCACATGCCGTCGCCGCGCTTCGCCAGCTTCAGGTAGTGCGTCGTGAGCAGTTCGTCCTCGCCTGGGCGGGGCCGCTTCCGGTCGCCCTTGACGATCACCGCGTTCTTCGCGTGCCGGGACAGCGCCTCACTGCCGTCGTGCGTGAACTCCCGGCCGGCGAACGATGTGGTGAACCGCTCGATGGCCTTGTCCATGCGTTGCTGCACGTTCGTGGGGAACTCGACGATCCGGTCCGGCCACAGCGCCGACCACGCGTCGAGGTAGTCCTGCCACCGGTACGGGTCGGCGAACATCACCGCCACGTTGTAGGCGCCGAACGTGTCTCGCACCGCCTTGTCGACCTCAGTCGACGGCACCCGCCAGTCCGGCGCGGCATCCGTCGGCCGCTCCCACACCCGGATCTGCACCAGATGCCCATCGGAGATCCGGCAGGCGATCAGCGCGGTCGCATCCCGGTACTTCGACCCGTCGAAGCCGAGCGCGATCCCGTCACCGGGCCGCAGACCGTCATCCGACCGTGCCTGCAGGTCCCACGCCTCTGGCAGCACGAACGTCGACTCACCGACGACGATCTCGTTGAGGAAGAACCGGCGGCGGTCAGCCTCCATGTACCGCGGCGACCGAACCTCGTGCATGATCCGGCCGCGGATGTTCACCCAGCCGCCGCGCTCCCGCGCGCTGTCGCCGTACTGGCGGAGCAGCTCCGCGTAGAGCGCCTCGTCGTCGGTGAGGTCATCGACGCGCTGGGGCTCGATCGTGTCGACGTACACGCGGTCGTCACCGGCCTCGGCGGTTACCTGCGCCTCCGAACCCTCCGTCGGGTCCCACGCGTTTGTCAGCTCCAGCCAACGGCCGTCCATGCCGGCGACGTTCCGTTTCACCGCGCCTGCCACCTTGCGGTAGCCGCCTTGCAACGTGAACAGGTGCGACTCGGTGATGGTCAGGAACGTCAGCGGCGCACCCAGGCGGGCTTTCGCGCTGGTCGTGACCGGCTCGATCTTCCCGCCGCCCGGCAGGGTCACTTTCGTCTCGCCCGCGTCGATCCCCCGCAGGTTGATCAGCGGGCCGTTGCGCAGCGACGACAGCAGCGGGCGCCACGTGTTGTCCGTCTGATCCTCCGACGTGCCCAGACACACGATCAGCGGCGTCGGGTACGGCGCACCGACCGGCTCACCAGCGGCGTTCCAGCCATCGAAACGGGTCGGACCGAGTGCCTCCGCGAGGATGATGGCCCCGCCGAACGGGTCCTTGCCCCACTTCTGCGACCGGCGCAGCTGCCCGCCCGTGAACCGCAGGGCGTCCGGCGCCGGCCACGGCCCCGCGTGCGGGTACAGCCGGTAGTAGTGGACCAGGAACGTCCACATCTCGTCGGTCAGCTTGTACGGCTCGCCCATCCGGTAGCCGTCGGGGATGACGACGTTCTCTTCGATCCACTCACCGACGTCGTAGCCGAGGGTGGGGAACTCGCCGGGCTCGTTCGGGCCGCGCCACGGCATCAGCCCACCGCCTTGATCCGATCCCGCGCACCCTGGGACTTCTCCCGCTGCACGCCGACCTCGTCTGAGGCGATCTGCCACAGCAGCAGCCGCATCGACTTCGGCGTCAACCCGAGCCGGTCCTCCAGCGCCGTCACCTGCGCCAGCAGTGCCGCCGTCGCGTCCGTCTTCTCCGCGGCGACCATCACCCGGCAGTAACGGGCCACCGTGCGGGTCCAGCCCATCTGCTCCCACGCCACGGCCTGCGGCGTCGCCCACAACTGGGCCCACGCCTCCCGCTCGGCGCCGGACATCTTCCCAGGTAGCGGCCACACCGGCGGCTCGCCCTTGCGTCCCTCGGCGGGGAGCAGGACGGGGCCGACCCGAGCGTTGCGGCGGGCCGGGTCGTGCTTCGGCGGCTGAGGCATGGTCACCCCCAGTAACGCTCGCCGGGCATCATCACGCTAGGTGAGCACCATCGGATCGTGGGAACCGTACAGAAGGCGAGGCGGGTGCCCCGGGGGTCCGGCTTTGCCATGATCCAGATTTTTCTGAGATCAACCGTCACCCTCAGTAACATCGCGCTAGTCACTCTGAGTTACGCGACTACCGTGCGCCCTTCGCGCTGTTGCACGACCGGCACAACACCTGCAGGTCACCGGACTCCGCGCCACCCGCGGCCACGGCATCGACGTGGTCTGCGGTCAGGTCGCTCGCCTCGTGCGGGTCACGCCGCCAGCCAGGGCACCAGTCCCCGTGCTCGCGTCTGTGCGCTGCCACTGCTGCTGCCCTGCGCTTGTCCTCGGCGTGGGTAGGTCGGGGCCGGCGTTGGCGCTTGGCTTGCAGCATGGCCCGCTCGCGGGGCCGTCGGCAGGTGGTGCATCTGGTGCCGTCGGTGAGGGTGCCGCAGTCGAGGCAGATCCGGCGGGCCATCGTTCACCCCCGAACGTGACGAAGCCCCGCTGTCCTGGGGAGGATGCGGGGCTTCGAAGACACTGGGTCCGTCTGTAGATCTATCGTCCGTCCTGCTCAGAGGCTTGTCAAGCCGCGACGCCCGTGGTACGACGCGCCACCTCGGCGACCACCTGCCGCACGTCTCCGACCCGGTACAGGGGGCGTCCTCGCTCGTCGACGCCGCGGGCTTGGATCCGACCGCGGTCGGCGTAGTTGCGCACCATCGACGAGGTGACGGGCCGGTCGAGGACGGTGAGCGCTCCCGCGATGAGGGCGGCGTGGGCGAGCACGTCGTCGGCTTCCCCGAGCAGCCACACCCTGCGCTCCCGCACGTCGTGCCACGCTTTGCAGGCGGGGCACTTGACGGTGCCGTCGTCGGTACGTGCGTACAGCTCCTCCTCGCACCGCCCGGTCGGGGCGTACTGGTCGGTGAGCTTCTCCGCCCAGCAAGGGCCGGCGTACCAGAGCGCCGGTGGGGCGTCGACGATGCGGACGATGGTGGCGCCGGCGGCGGCCAGCACGGTCATCGCTTCTTCGGCCTCCTGCCGGTAGCGCAGCCATTCGAGGTGGCCGAGCAGGAACGCGGCGGCCCGGGCGACGGGGTGCGGGACGCGCTTGCCCCAGATCACCGAGCAGGACTCGTGACGGCAAGCCCCCTGAGAGCCACACAGAGGCCCGAACGCGGGTCCAGGCATACTCGGGTATACCCCGCGCGTTTCGGCGACGTGGCGGGCCCACGTGACGATGTCGCTGCTCGCGCGGTCGCCGCGCTGCCGGGCGCCGGGATCGAATGGCAGCGGCGTGGGACGCAGCCCGCCGGGCATCTTCACCTCGCCGGGCTCCCACTCTTCGGGCTGGGCCCGCCCGTGCCGGTCGGAGTAGCGGGCGAGGCGGGCGACGGTGGTCTCCACCTCCGCGGCGGCGGTGATGACGTCGCGCAGGTATCGGGCGGTGTTCGCGGTGCAGCGGGGGCACACGTAGGCCGTGTCCCGCACGGGCTCGCCGCACAGGTCGCAGGTGGTGTCGGTGGTCATGGTCTGCTGGTCCCCCCTTGTAGGCTGGCCGTGCGCTGAGCTGCCTGTTCGGGTGGCGGGTGGTGGGCCCTCTGGTTGTGTCGGCCAGGGGGCCCACCGGCGTCTTACGGGGTCATGGCCTTGCCGCGGTGGCGGCCGGTGGCTTGGCGGCGCAGCACGTCGGACACTCCGGCGGACGTCCACTGCTTCCCGCGCTTGGTGGTGCGGCCCTCGGCGTTGAGGGCGGCGGCGATCTGCCGGGTGGAGAAGTCCTGGGTGTGCAGCTCGACGAGGCGGCGCAGGGTGGCCTGCTCGGTGGGGTCCTTGACGAGCTGCTTGTTGACGGACCGCTGCCCGAACGCCGGGGAGCCGTAGGCGAAGCCGCCCCGGTTGGCCTTGAGCCGGCGGCCCCGGCGCATGCGGAGGGCGATCATGTCCCGCTCGTAGGTGTTGACCGCGCCCATGATCGTGCGGATGAGCTTGCGGGACGGGTCTTCGGGATCGTCGCGGAGGTTCGTCTCGGTGGAGCTGGTGGAGTACACCTCGCCGCCGAGCTTCCACACGGACTGCATCAGCGTCTCTTGGACCATGGTGTCGCGGGCGAGCCGGTCGAGCTTGTAGACGATGACCCCGCCAGCGCGCTTGCCGCTGATGGCATCTTCGACGTCCATCCAGCCTTCGCGGGCGAGGAGGGCGCCGCTGATGCCTTCGTCGCGGTACCAGGCGACGATGCGCCGCTTCTGTTCCTTGGCCCAGGTCTTGATGGCTTCGGTTTGGACGTCGAGGCCGTAGCCGTCTTCGGCTTGGCGGTCGGTGCTGACGCGGAGGTACGCGACCAGCGGCGGCAGGGTGATCACGACTTGCCCGCCCGCTCATCGGCCTCGGCCATGTCGCACACCCGGGCGTAGACCGCCGGATCGCGCTGCCCCTCAGGGACTGCGGCAAGCAGTCGCATCCGGTCCAGACGCGCCGTCGTCGCCTGGAATGCCCGCCGCTGGCCGCAGCGGGCGCAGAATCCGTACGGCTGGCCCTTAGAGTCGGCGTCGTCGCAGACCGGGTCGACACACAGGCACACCCGGTGGGCGCTCTGCACCGCCGAGCAGTCCATGTGCATCAGGTGGCGCTCGCCGCGCCACCACGGCCCGCGCTTGCCGCCGCCGCCGTTGCTGACGTTGACGGCGTCGCCCTTACGAGACCGCCCGCCGCACCACTGGCAGCGGGTAAGGAGCCGACGGCGCATGTGTTGCAGCGGCGGGATTTGGATGCACCAGTGGTGGACGTGCCACCGCCAGCCAGATCTCAGTTCGTACTTCCAGGTGCCGTCGGGCTGCTGGGTGCGCTCCTGGTGCTTGCACACCTCCCCGGAGTCCTGACCGCCGGGCTCGACGTGCCAGATCGTGATGAACGCCGGCCAGTACCAGCCGCGACCGGCGATCGTCCAGAACGCCGAGTACGAGCCGGGCCGCCACCACGGGAACGGATTCGATGCCTCGTGCTTGGCCCGTTCGGCACGGCAGTGGTCACCGCAGACGTGGTGGTAGCGCGCCTGCCAGCGCGGCTGGCCGGGCTTGGCGTCGTGCAGCTTCGACCGCTCCGGCCACGGGCGACGGATCTCGAAGGCGACAACCATCGGGTCATGCATTAGCTGTCCTCTCATGTGGTCTGACCTGCGGTGCCGTAGCTATTGAGATAGATCCGGCGCTCTGGGTGTCTGATTCGCGCGCCGGGCCCGGTGCTGACGAAGGAGCCGGCCTCGCGCATCTTGAGGCAGTACCGGCACTTCCGTGGGGCGTAGGTGGTGGTCACGATGCTCCTTGTCGATCTACCGGTTTTGTGGGAGTTATCCCGTAGGGCTGGCGGGGTCGGGAGCCTCGACCCACGGCGTCGTGTGCTGGTGGCGGCGCACCACCTTGGCCGTACCGCGCCAGCCCGGGGTGAGCGCGGCTTCCCGGTCGTGCGCCCTCACCATCGACTCCGCGCCCTGGCGGGTGGTTGGTATCTGGTAGGGGGCGGCGGGCTCGCCGTCGATGAGGTACTGCGCGGCGAACTGCTCGACCGTCGCCGTCCCCTCGGGCAGGAGCCGGCCGGCGGCGGCGAGAGCGTCCAGCACGGCGCGGGCCATCGAGTAGCCACCGGTCGCCATCCCCCGCATCCGCGCATCGGCGATCACGTCGGCCACCGTCTCGACGTCGGTGTCGGTGTACGGCTTGTCGCTCATCTCGCCGCCCTCCCGGTGATCAGTCACGAGCCACCTCGTCCACGAACCACGCCCCGCACGAGCAGACGTGATCAGCCCCGAACTGCCCGTCCTTACGCTCGACGTGACCGGCCGCCTCGATGCAGACGCACACCTCACCGTCGGCTTTCCAGACGGGGCCGACGCGCTTCCCGCACTCGGCCTCGCCGCCCTCCCGGACACTCACGACCGGGCCCCGGCGCACTCCGGGAAGTGCAGGTAGGCGGTCTCCCCGCAGTCGGGGCACACGTACGGCTGATTGCTTGCGGCATGGGCCGCAAGCGCCTCGGTGAAGTCGTCCGGGTCATACGCCGGGTCGATGTACCCCGGGTTCACGCCGTAGCGCACCAGCACCTCCACCAGCCACTCCTCCCACTCGCCGTTCAGCGCGCCCGCCTCCGGCGTCAGATCCCACAGAAGGGTCGGCGCGTCGATGGGGCCGAGGAACGCCACCGCGGCGGCCATGGACGACTGGGCGAGCAGGCTGAGGTAGCCGATGTCGGGGCGGGAGCCGGGCTCCGGGTTGGGCGGCAGGTTGCTGTATTCGCGGTTCAGGACGGCCAGGGCCGCGAGTGCCTGTGCGGCGTAGTGGCGCACCCAGGCGTGCTTGGTGGCGTCGTCGCGGGTTTCGGGTGCGGGGGCGAGGCGGTCGGCGGTGTTGAGCGGGTTGGTGTCGGTCACGGTGCTCTCCTGGCTGGTCTGCTCGGCCTCGTACGCGGCGCGCACGTCGGGGTCGCGGAGCTGCTCGGCGAGGTGCGGCGCGAAGTCGTCGGCGAACTGGTCGGTCACGGTGTCCTCCTGGTTGGTTCGGTGGGTGTGCGGGGTGGGCGGCAGGGACACGACAGCCATCACGCGGCCGTCTCCAGGCGCGCGGCCGGCACCCCGGCGGCGACGGAGAGAACCGCGGCGGCCAGCCCCGGCGGAACCGCGTTGCTGATCTGGTGGAACCGGGACGTCTTGTTGCCGTGCCACGGGTAGTCCGCGGGGAAGCCCTGGAGGATGGCGGCCTCCCGGTAGCCGACCTGCCGGCGGCCATCGGGGGCCGTCCAGCGCAGGTTGCCGGGCCGGGAGCAGACGATGGTGGCGGCGGGCTGGTCGGCGGTACGGACGGCGGCGTTGGCCTGCGGGCCGTGGGTGAGGGTCCAGCCGGTGCCGTAGCTGTTCGCCTGGTCATACGCCCAGCGGGGGGCGCGGTTGCCGGTGATGGTGCGGGCGGGTCGATTCACGCCGACCCAACCGAGTGCTTCGCCGAAGGTCACCCAGGGCTGGCGCACGCCGAACAGGGCGTCGGCGGGCGGGTTCTCTTCGTGGGTGGTCTCGGGCTGGTGGACGGGGCGGACGCGGGAGGCGATGAGGATGGCCCGCTCGCGGGTCTGCGGCACGCCGTAGTCGGCGGAGTTGAGGATGCCGGTCCACACCGAGTAGCCCCAGCCGCGGTAGACGTCGGAGATGTGGCGCCACAGGGGCAGCACCTCGGGCACCTGCTCCAGGGCGACCCATTCGGGGCGGAGGTCGCGGACCCAGCGGACGGGCTGGGCGGCGTGGTGGCTTCGGTCGTCCTCCCAGGGCATGTCCTGCCAGTGGTCGTCTCCTGCGGCCATGCGGTTGACGAGGGCGTGGACGCGGGCCTGGTCGAGTAGGCCGAGCTGCTTGCCGGCGCGGCTGAACGGCCCGCACGGTGGGGAGCCGATCTTGCCTCGTACCTGTCCGGCGAACGGCGCGGTCGGGTAGGTGGAGACGTCGGCCTGGATGCGGAGGTGTCCGGCTGCCTTGGCGGTGGCGCAGGCGTCCCACCAGTTGTCGATGCCGATGATGTTGCGCAGTCCGATCCGGCGGGCTCCTTCGTCCCAGCCGCCGGCGCCCGCGTACAGGTCGAGGTTCATCAGGCGGCGTCCTTTCGGGTGTCGTCGGTACCGCGGCCCAGTGCGGCGAGGGCGGCGGTCTTCTCGTCTGGTTCGCCGTGGCAGATGGGGCACCAGCCGGACGGGCGGGCCGGATGCCCGGGGGTGTCGCAGGCGTTGGGGTCGCGCTGGGGTTCGCCGTAGCCGGCGGCGCGGAGCAGGTCGGGCCACTGGACGGCGTCGAGGGCTTTGCGGTGGGTGGCGGGCATGTCGGCGAGGGGGTGGCCGAGGTGGTCGGCGGCCATCGCGGCGAGGATGAGGGCGTCGGCTTCGTCTTCGCCGCCGTCGAACCAGGGGAAGCGGCGGGCGACGGCGAGCATGATGGCCGCCTTGTCGGCGTTGCCCTTGCCGGTGGCGTACCGCTTCACCGAGGTGGGGTCGACAACGGCGAACGGGATCTTGTTGACCCACAGCCGCTGGGTAGTGATCCACCAGAGGCCGGCGCGTTCGTGGTGGCCGCGTTGGATGCCGGCGCGTTGGGTTCCGTAGGCGGGGCCTTCGACGGCGATGAGGTCGGCTCGGTAGGCGAAGTCGCCGATGCGGTCTTCGATCCACTGGAGGCGCTCGTGGCCGCGGAGCTTGGTGGGCGGCTTGATGGTGTCGGTCCAGCCGTTGCCGGCGACGCCGGTGCAGGTGAGTGACAGGTCAAGGCCGATGACTTTCGGCGGTGTCGGCTGGGTCACGGCTTGGGCTCCTGTCGGTGGGCGCGGGTGAGGCGGTTGAGGGCGAGCTGCTGGCGGGCGGCGACCTCCGGTAGCGGCGCCGGCGGCCGGTACGCCACGTACTCGGCCCGCATGTGCGGCGGGAGCTCGTCGACGATTCGCTGCCACGTGCCCTCGTCGACGGAGTCGGCGACCTGGTGCCAGTGGGTGAGGACGGGGTCGGGTGCGGCGGCGATGCAGGCGAGGTCGTGGGCCCGGTTGGCGGCGGCGATGCGGCGGCCTTCTTCGGCGATCCGCTCGTAGGTTTCGGGTTCGAGGTCTTTCACTTGGGGCCTCCGTGGCGGGGGTGGCTTTCGGGCTGGTAGCAGGTTTCGCAGTAGCCCCGGCCGCTGTCCCGGTAGGTGTGGCCGGTGGTGGGTGCGGCTGGCTTGGCGGCGGGTCCGCGGAATTGGGTGATGTCGCCTGAGGCGATGAGGGCGTCGATGTATCGGCCGGGGGCCTTGGGCTTCCGTTCGGAGATCACCCGGTCGTAGATCCGGCGGGCTTCCTCTTCTTCTTCACCCAGTGCGGCGGCGATGCGGGCGACCGGTGCGGCAGAGGATGAGGAAGAAGGCTTGGTAATGACTTGGTTGTGTGCACCTGGTGCACTAGCCCGGTGCACCTCCTGCACTAGCGCTAGTGCATCTCCTGCACTAGCTGGTGCACGACGTGCACTAGCAGACCCGGCATTCCGGACGGCGGCTAGTGCAGCACGTGCACTAGCGGGGATCGACAGTTGGTAGTGCGTCCGCTCCTTCTTCGACCGCGCGTTCTCCTTCGTCGGCCGCGACCGCACCACCCAGCCATCCCGCTCCGGCGTCTTCTCGCACTCGTTGAGGTGCCCGGCGACCGCCCGGCGCGAAAGCCCCGTCCGGTCAGCCAGCCCCGTCAGCGACGGCCCGTACTCGGCCGGCACATACCCGCCCGGCCAGTTCGCGACGACGGAGAGAGTGAGCAGGATCAGCCGGGCCGGCGCCGGAAGGTCCGACGCCAGCACAGCCCGCTCAAACTCCCATCGCTTCATGCGATGGCCACGTCAACGAAGCGCGACAGGTGCAGCTGCGCGGCGGCGGTGATGGTGTCCTGCGGACCCGACCGGTTCTTCGCGACGATCAGGTCCACCTCGCCGCCCCGCGGCGACTCCTTGTCGTAGTAGTCGTCCCGGTGCACGAAGATGACCAGGTCGGCGTCCTGCTCCAAAGCTCCCGACTCGCGCAGGTCCGACAGCATCGGCCGCTTGTCGGTGCGCTGCTCCGGGCCCCGGTTGAGCTGGGCGACCGCGATGACCGGCACCGACAGTTCCTTGGCGAGCAGCTTCATCCCGCGGCTGATCTCCGCGACCTCCTGCTGCCGGCTCTCCGACTTGCGGGCCGGCGTCATCAGCTGGAGGTAGTCCACGACGATCAGCGCGAGGCTCTTGCGCTGGGCGAGCCGCCGAGCTCGGGCGCGGATCTCGGTCATGGTCACCGACGGGGTCGGGTCGATGTGTAGGGGCGCGTCGGCGAGCTCCAGCTCCGCTTCGGCGAGGCGCCGCCAGTCGAGCTCGCTGAGGTGCTTGGCGTCGCGCAGGGCGTGCAGCGGGATGCGGGTTTCGGCGGACAGGATCCGCTGGATGAGCTCGTCCTCCCCCATCTCCAGGGCGAAGAACGCGACGGGCTTGCCGGCGCGGATGGCGATGTTGCGGGCGACGTCGACGCCGAAGACGCTCTTGCCCATGCCGGGCCGTCCGGCGACGACGACCAACTGTCCGGGGCGGAGGCCGCCGGTGAGCCGGTCGAGGTCGGACAGGCCGGTGGGCAGTCCGATGACGGCGTCGGGGTTCGCGGCGGCGGCGGAGATCGCTTCCAGGGTGGGGCCGATGAGCGCGGACAGGGGGCTGAGCTCGCCGGAGTCGTGGCGGGTGGTGGCGTCGTAGAAGTCCTGCCCGGCCTGGTCGACGGCTTCGGTGTATTCGATGCCGGGGTCGAGGGCGAGGCGGATCATCTTGTTGCCGACTTCGGCGAGGCGGCGGCGGCCGGCGTGGGAGCGGATCCGTTGGGCGTACCAGCCGGCGCTGGCGGCGACGGGCACGGCTTCGACGCATTCGAACAGGTAGGGGGCGGCGCCGATGCGTTGGAGGTCGCCGGTGGCCAGGAGTTTGGCGGCGACGGCGGCGGCGTCGGTGGGTTCGCCTTTGACGTACAGGTCGGTGATGGCGCGGTGGATGGTGCCGTGTGCGGGCCGGTAGTAGTCGGCGGTGTCGACGAGCTCGATGACGTCGGCGATGGCGTCGCGGGAGAGCATCATCGCGCCGAGGGTGATGCGTTCGGCGGCGAGGTCGTGGGGTGGTGTGGTCCGGAGGTCCCGGTCGTCGGTGGTGATGGTCATCAGGTCCCCCCTGGTGGTGGTTGCGGTGGTGGTGTGGCGCCCTGCCGCGACGTGAGCGCGGGTGTCCCGGCCGGTTCCGGTGTCAGGGCGGGCCGTCATCAGGCGGCCTTGCGGGTTTGCGGGGTTTGGGACTCCCAGCGGGGTTTGCCGGGGATGCCGTTGTCGCGGCGGAGTTTCTCGATGGCGCAGCCGGCTTTGGTGGCGCGTCGGTGGCCGGGTCCGGTGCGCGTGTCGGCGCAGCCGGGCCAGCGCAGGAGGTGGCCGATCTCGACGTCGTGGAGGGTGCGGGCGAGGCGGCGGACGGTTTCGATGAGGTCGGGCCGGTGGGCGGCGAGCTGCTCGTAGGTGAGCCGGCCTTCGCACGCCTGGGCGACGGTGGTCTCGTCGTAGCCGTCGTCGGTGGGCTCGGCATCGACCTTCGGCTGCTCGTCCGGGTCGTCGATGTCGTCCCAGGCCAGCGGCGGCGCGTAGCCCGCCTTCCGGGCGCGCGACCGGGTCCGGTCGGACGTGCCTGGAACGGTCGACAGGGTGCGGAACGCGCCGTCGATCAGCTGCCAGGTGTTGTAGGTGACAAACTCTCGGGCGTAGACGATCCGCTGGACGTGGTGTTCGGACAGGCCGGCGGCTTCGCCGATGGTGGTGGAGGTGTGGCCGAGCGCCCATAGGGCTTGGATCCGGCGGTGGGTTCCGGTGGCGTCGATCAGCCGCGGTGTGTTGCGGCCTTCGCGGCGGCGCTTCTCGTAGATGCGGTTCGCGTTGCGGGCGTGGGGGCAGCGGCATCCGGCCTTGTAGGCGGATGACGTGCCGTGGATGTTGGCGGTGCAGTCGGGGTTGCGCTTGCCGAGGCACTGGCCGCGGCGCAGCACCTGCGCGTGTGGCGCGGGCCGGTCGATGGTGGCGGTGGTCATGACTCATGCCTCCGCGACGAGTTCGGCGGAGCGGGCGGCCCACGCGTCGAGCACCTGCTGGTCGCGGATTCCCTGCTCGCGGCAGACGGCCTTGATCTCGTCGAGGCGGGCCTGGGTGTCGGCGGCCCTGATCTCGTCGAGCACCTCAGAGATGGCGAGCAGCTCCTCGCGCTCGCCGGGCTCCCACGGCGCGCTCGCGCCGGCGGCGATGGCGTCGTCGGTGGCCGCGACGGCGAGCGGTACCTCGGCGGGCGTCTCGATGAAGTCGGCAGCGGACACGAGCCGCGGCGCCGGCCGGGATTCGACGACGGCGCCCTGGTCGCGGATCTCCTCGACGGTGTACGGCATTCCCATGATCGCGTCGGAGGCGATCCATCGGCACACCTCGGCGGTGGCCCGGGCGACGAGCATCGCGGCGGGCTGCTGCTTCCACTGGGTCTTGCCGAGCAGGCCCAGCTTGGCGGCGCGGTCGAGGTCCCAGGTGGACGTCTGCCACTCGGTGTCACCCTTGCGGCGCCCGGACACCACGGCACGCTCGGCGGTCGACTCGTCGATGCGGACGTCGTGGCCAAGTCCCTGAGCGATCGCCCGGAGGGTGATGGCCTTCGGGGCGGGTGTGCCCTGGATGTTGTCGAACGCCCGCAGGGAGGCGATCGGCGACAACCCCACCTCGGCGCCGGCGAGGATCGCGGCGGCGGCCTCGGCCGGCTTGCCCCGGTAGGCCTGCGGGGCGACGGCGGTGTTGCAGATGCCCTCGGCGAGGCTGTGCGCGGCGTGCGCGGCCTGGGCCCACTGGACGAGCTGGGCGGTGGCGGGTTCGGTGCCGGTGGGGACGGCGAGGTGCTGGTCGTTGCGGACGGCGATGTCGCTCATCAGTACTCCAGGTTGCGAAGCGCGTACGGCGGAAGGGAGATGGTGGTGATGTCGTCGGCGTAGCCAGGCCACACGCCGGTGCGCTGGCACTCGGCGAACCGGTCGATCGCCCGGTTGTTGAGGTGCCGGCCAGCCGCCAGCTCGTCGGGCCCGAGCTGCACGACGTGGATCAGGTGCGGCGGGCGCTTCTCGACGAACACGAACAGGAACGGCAGCTCGCCGAGCCCGAGCGCGCGGGCTCCCTCGAGGTAGAAGTCGGCCTGCGCGTGGTAGCCGTATCGGGCGATGGCCTTCGCGACGTGCTCGCCGTCGGCGGACTCGCACGACTTGAGGTCGACGATCGCGTCGGTGCGGAGCAGGTCGAGGCGGGCGCGGCGCCAGATGCCGGTGCGGTCGTCGGTCCAGAACAGCGACTGCTCGACGTCGCCCTTGGACAGGAGCGCCCCAGCGATCGGGTGGGAGCGGACGGCGTCGGTCATGGCGTCGACGTCGGCGGCCTGGTGGGCGAGCAGCGGCACCTTGCCGGCCGCGTATGCGGCCTTCTTCGCCTCCTGCGCGGGCTTGGTCTTCCAGTCGCGGAAGTCGCACACGACGGTCTCCGCGCCGGTGCCGAGCACCTTGGTGTGGAAGGCCTTGCCGAGGTCGAACTCGTCGCGGCTGGGCGGCGGGTTGCGGCGCTCGTAGTCGAACCGGGCGGGGCAGGTCTCGAGCAGCTTCCGGGCGCCGGATGACGACAGGCTGCCACCGGGGACGGGGTCGCGGTGGTAGACGTCTTCGGGCATGTCCGGGTGGATGCCGGGTTCGGTCACCTCGAGCACCGTGGTGGTGGTCATCGCTTCCTCGTTTCCCGGACGCGGTTGCCGTCGACGAAGGAGGCGCAGGGCCGGCAGCGGACCTGGTTGTCGAGGCGGGGCACGAACACGTCGTTGCAGCGGACGCACCAGCGGGGTTCGCGTTTGCCGGCGAGGTTGCGGCGTTCGGTGCCGGTGAGGCCGGCGCGGACGCCGTGCCAGTCCCGCAGGTCGAAGGACTCGCGGAGGCACTGTTGGGCGACGGGGCAGCCGCGGCAGACGGCCTTGGCGTACTGCTCGCCGGCCTTGTCGGACGGGTCGGGGTGCATGTGGTTGGGGTCCTCGCCGAGGCACTGGCCTTGGAGTCGCCAGTTGAGGTCGAGCGGTGTGGCGGCGGGCCGGAGGGTCAGGGCGCTCATCGGGGCACCTCGGTCATCTGCCGCCAGATGTGGGCGGGCTCCAGTTCGTGCTGCCAGGGCTGCCAGGGCCCGAGGAGGTCGACCTCGTATTCCGCGGTGGCGGTGATGGCGGCGATGGGCCGGCGGAGTACCTGGGTGGTGTCGTCGTTGGTGCGGTGGCGGCCGGGTCGGCGGGTGTCTTCGGTGAGGCCGGCGAGGAGGTCGGCCCAGTCGTTGTCGGCGCCGGGGTGGGTGTCGGTGCGGCCGAGGATGCGGTCGATGAGGTTGGCGATCACCGGGCCACCTCCGCCCGCTTGCGACGCCGCCATTCACGAAGAGCGACGGCGGCTGCATCGCGGCAGGGGTCGCACGGCTTCTCGCCGTTTCTGCGGTGGCGCTTCTCCCCTTCACGCGATCCGCAGGCAGCCGGCCCGCGCGCCTCGTGGCTTCCGGGTAGGACTCCGAGGGGGTCTCCGGTCCTCCTGAAGCGGGTGTAGTGCTTAGCGCAGTAGCCCCGAGCAACCCGCTTGCCTTCGCATCCGTCCACGCCGCAGCGTGCGGTCTGGCCAGGGGCGGGGCTTCGTCCGTTGAATCCCCGCGTCTGCTCCTGTGCAGCCTTGAGCTGGCCGATTCGGACGACTGCGGCGTCGCGCTCCGCGACCAGTCGGGCGTTGTCGGCGGTCAGCCGGCCCACCTCGGTGGCGAGGGTGGCGGCCTGCGTGCGGGACTCGGTGAGGGCGGCGCGGAGCTTGGCCATGTCGGCGGCGTACATCCGGTTCAGTTCTTCACGCATCGCGGCTACCCCCTGGTCCCGCTCGGCGCGGAGCTTCTCGACCTCGTGGCCGGGCACCAGCAGGTGCGGGCCGTCGTTGCCGTACAGCTCGTCGCACAACTCGTGCCACTCGCCGGGCTCGGTGCCGCCGCTGTGGTGCTGGTCGGCGTTGAACCACCGCTGGTCGCCCCAGGCGTTGGCGTCGCTGCGGAAGTAGACGGCGTAGGGCTCGCGGTTCGGGTCGTACCAGACAACGAAGGCGTTGTTGCCGGGCTCGTCGGTGAGGGCCTGCGCGCGGATGGCGTCGATGTCGTTGGTGGTCATCGGGCCACCTCCGGCCGGATCATCGAGCCGAACAGGGCGATCGCGGAGTCCTGGAGCTGGTCGACGGTGGGCTTGAGGGCGGCCCTGGCGGCGTCCCAGGCGGCGGCCCTGGCGGCGTCCCCGGCGGCGTCCCTGGCGGCGGCCCCGGCGGCGTCCCAGGCGGCGTCCCCGGCGGCGTCCCAGGCGGCGGCCCAGGCGGCGGCCCCGGCGGCGGCCCAGGCGGCGGCCCCGGCGGCGTCCCTGGCGGCGTCCCTGGCGGCGTCCCCGGCGGCGTCCCAGGCGGCGTCCCAGGCGGCACGCGCCTTCGCCGCACCAGCCTTCACCACCGGCCCCGCAGCCTCAGCCGCCGCCAGATCCACAATCCGCCGCAAGTCCCGCAGCGCCTGCGCCTCTGCCGTCAGTCCCGCCAAGTCCAGCCACGCCGGGGTGTACGTGCGGACCAGCCAGTCCAACGCCAGGTATCCGCGCTGCTCGTCCAGCCCGTCACCGCGGGTTCCCGGCAACTGCGGGATCAGCGGCACCAACTGCTGCCGCTTGTCGTGCGGGAGGACGTCGTTAAGGCGCTGCCCGAACGTGGTGAGGACGGGGGACACGCACTTCGGGGCGTCGGTGTGCTCTTCGCCGGCGAAGTAGGCGACGGCTTCCATGACGCAGAGGCCGTCTTCGCGGTCGTCGTGGGCGCCCCGGTCGAGGACGATCGAGGTCAGGTCGATGATGATGTCGTTGGTGGTCACAGCGGGTACTCCCGTTCGTGCGTGGTGGGAAGGTCATGAAGGTCGGCGAGCCACTCGGCGGGCACCCGCTCGCGGTCGGCCATGAGGCGCATGACCTCGGCGCGGTAGCCGGCGGCGGCGGCGCGGGCTTCGCGTAGCTGCTCGTCGTGGGTCTGCCGCTGTTCGGCGAGGTCGTGTTCGGCGGACTGCCAGCAGCAGGCGCAGGCGAGGGCGAACGCGAGGGCGAGGAGGGTGACGATCCACGGGGTCATCGGGTCACCTCCGCGCTGGCGTCGCAGCATTCGCCGGCGGGGGCGGGGCAGCCGTGGAGGCAGGATCCGCACGACTTGTCGTTGCAGTACTCGCCGGTGTCGTCGGCGGCGCATCGGGCGGGGTCGCAGATGCAGCAGGCGGGGCGGACTGCCGGCAGGTAGGTGCTCATGCGGCCCTCCGGCGGGTGAGGTGGGGCAGGTGCAGGCGGGGCAGTTGCCGGCGGTGCCAGGCGATTGCTGCGGCCCGGTGGGTGGGGTCGGTGATGGCAGTGCGGGTGGCGGCGATCTGGTGCCGGTAGGCGGTCCAGCGCAGCCACCAGCCGCCGGCTTTGAAGGTGATGGCGTGGGTGGCGAGGAGGGCGGCGACGATCAGGGCGGCGGTCACGGCGTCACCGCCGGGGTGGGGATCCCCCGCTCCCGCAGGATGGCCAATCCGGTGTCGAGCATCTCCTCGCCGATTGCGTCGGCGATCTCCCCGTGGGCCTCGGGGTGCCGGTCAGGGTCGGCCCCGAACCACCGCATCAGTTCGGCGGCGAGGTCCCAGGTCCCGGAAACCGGACCGAACGCGATGTGGCAGGCGCAGGTTTCGTCGTTCATCACGCCTCCCCTCGTGCCTGCCGCGCCCGGGCCACGACCTCGAACACCTCGGCGCAGCCGCGCCGCAGCTCGGCCACGAACTCGTCGGTGTCCATCGCGGCGAGCTGCTGGTCGTAGGTGCGGGGGTGCCAGGGCCGGCGGGTGTGCCGACGGGCGGCGGGTCCTGCGGCCGGCGGTGAACGGGCGGAAGCCGGCGGTGAGGGCGGCATGTCACCCAGGTCGAAGGGGCTCATCGGGCACCGCCCTCGGCTCGGGCAGCCGCCTCACGCTCCTGGTCGTCAGCCAGGCGCAGCAGGAACAGCGCGTACTGGCGAAGCTGGTCGCGGGTCACGGCCTTCTGGAGCCCGCCATCGGCGAGCGGCCGGTCCGAGACGCTGAGCGAGACGTAGAGCGACGCGTGGTCGAGGTCGATGCCGAAGGACAGGTTGCAGCCGAAGTCGAGGTCCCATCGAACCGCCGACGACTCCATGCCGTCCGCGTCGGGCTCGTCGAAGATCGGCGCTCTGTATGCAGCCCGCGGGGTGTCGATGCTCATCGCGTCCACCCGAACTTCCGGGGCGACGTCATCGCGTTCAGCCAGTCCCGGCGCACCGCCTGCCGGTACTCCCGCTCCGCGTCGATCAGCCGCCGCGCCTCGGCCGCGTAGTGGCCGGTTTCCACCGCGTGCTCGGCGGCCAGCTCGGTCAACCGCTGGTCGGACAGGAACGGCAGGTCGGCGGCGAGGTGCGTGAGGACCACCCGCTCGGCGGCCACCTGCGCGGGGCTCACCGGGCACCGCCGAACGTGGCGGGCAGGATGTCCAGCGCGACCAGCCGCTGCACGGCCTGCCCGACGCTGCCCGCCGACAACCGGGTGGGGACGAACACGCCGTCGTCGCCGTGCGCGATGGTGATGGTCCGGGCGTCCTGGTCCCACTCGACGGCGAGGGTGGCCGCCTGGATGCTGTCGGCGTTGACCCAGCCCCAGCACTCGAACCAGTGCCAGCCGTTGTCGCGGGCCCAGCGGCGGATCGCGACGAGCAGCTGCCGGTCGCCGCTGTCGGTGGCGGTCATCGGGTCACCACCTGACCGGCAGCCGGCGCGGCGGTGATCGGACCCCACCGGCCGTCCAGCACCTGCCACGTGTAGACGTCGCCGCAGGCGTCGAGGCAGACCCATCCGTCTCCGTGGCGGGCCCACGCCGCCCCATCGCGGTCGTACACGACGGTGGTGCTGCTGGGCTCGGCGGTGAGCGGGGCGGCAGGGTCACCGACCTGGCTCAGGTAGATGTTCGGCACGAACGCCTTCAGCGTCTCCGCGTACTCCCGCACCCCCGCCGCGTAGGCGGTGGAGAACTCGGCCGGCAGGATGCCGAGCGCGACCAGCAGGTCCACGGCCTGGCGGACACTGTCGGCCGGGTAGTCGGTGGACATGCCACGGAAGTGGGGGTGTCGGTGTCCTTGCGCCACACCTCGAAGCCGGACTCGTTGGGGTGGACGGCGATGGTGGCGCCGTCTTCGTAGCGGGCGTTCTGCCAGCCGCGCCATCCGGCGCTGGTCCAGCCGTTGTCCTTCGCCCACTGGGCGGCGCGGCGATGAGTTCCCGCTCGGTGAGGATCATGTCGTTCACCGGGTCACCGTCCGCATCACGAGGCGGCTACCGCCGTCCTGCGTGTAGTTCGCCCGGTGCAGGTCCAGCTCGGCGGCGAACGCCGCGTCGGCCTCCTGCCGGTCGGTGGTCTGGATGACGGGGTGCCTGCGGCCGGACGGGGTGTGGATCTCCTCCACCCGGTAGGTCGTGGGCTTCATGCGATACTCCTTTTCGGTCGGCGCTCCGCGATGTCCTTGCCGGGATGCGGGCGCTGTACTGCGTCTCGGGCCGGGCGGCCCGGACAGGTCAGGCGGCCGGCTTGGTGCTGGCCCTGCTGCGGATGCGCCGGCACTCCCGGCACTCGCGCCGGGCGATCCCGTTGGCGCGGGTCCGCGAGTACGTGTTCCGGTCCGAGTACTCGTGGCCGCTCGGACAGTGGGTCTTCGCCGCGTTCTGGTGCGGCATCGTGTGCTGGCTGCGGAGCACGTTCTCCCGCGAGTCACCACGTCGAGGTGGGCGGGGTTGACGCACCGCCGGTGCCGGCAGGTGATCCCGCCGGGGCAAGCGGTGTCGGCGTTGTGGCATCGGTGGTCGACGATCAGCCCGGAGGGGATGGCGCGGCTCAGCAGCTCGTGGGCCACGCGGTGAGCACCCACGCCGCGGAACAGGCCGTAGCCGTCGTCGTCGACGAGGCCGCGCCACATCCAGCAGGCGTCGGGGCCGCCGGTGGTGTCGACGTGGGCGATGAACGCGCGGAGCCGCAGCGGGCTGACGGTGATCACGCCGCCGCCCCCTTCTTCGCCAGCGGCCCGTTGAGGGCGGGCTGGGGAGGAACAGAGCGTCGATCTGCTTGACGTCGGCGGGGGAGAATCGGACGAGCCGGCCACCCGGGGCGCGGGTGAACGGGATCTCCCGGGCCTTCACGCGGACCCGAACCCACTCGAACGACACGCCGTAGCGGGCGGCGAGCTGCTGCATGTCGATGAACACCGGGGTGCTCATGCCGCAACCTTCAGCAGAGTTCGGCGCTGCCGCGGGCCGGTGAGCTGGAGCTTGGTGCAGATGCGGAAGTAGACCGGCGGCGAAACCCGAAGCCGGGCGCCCCGCTCGATCTGCGACAGGTACTGGCGGCTGATGCCGCAGGCCGAGGCGAAGGAGGCCACCGACTCGCCCTGGAGCTTGCGAAGCTCCCGGAGCTTCGGGCCGTCGATCTCGACGCCGGCATGTGGTGGTGTTTCCATGCACAGCATGTTAGCCAAAGTAAGCCAATGTCAGCAAGAGGGGGTGGCTGAACTTGGCCAACATTGTCCGAACGGTCTAGCGCGGGGTGACCGGTAGCTATGATCAGCACCCGTCCGCTGGCACAATGCCGAACATGGATGACCGGGGAGGGCAGGACCAGCTCGCGACACTGGTCCGCGCACGACGAATCGAGTTGGGCCTAAGTGCCCGGGCTGCGGCCCAAACGGCTGGTATTGACCGGAATACGTGGGCCTACCTGGAGAACGGGACCCGCCGTACGGCCGAGTTCAACTACGCCGGCATCGAACGCGCCCTCCAGTGGGCGCCGGGAAGCATCCAGCGGGTTCTGGAGGGCGGCGAACCAGCGCCCCTGGAGCCCGACACCCCTCAGACGCCAGACGACGAAGAGCTGGAACTGGTCCGCACCGACCCGAAGCTCACCGACGAGATGAAGGAACGGATCATCACCCTGATCCTGGAGCGCCGCGAACGCGACAAGCAGGAAACCCGCCGGATGATCGACCTCTTCCGCCGGGGCTGACCCGCGTGTGGGTGGAGAAGAACGGCCCGACGTACCGCATCCGCGACATCATCGACGGCAAGAAGGTCACCCTGGAGAAGGGTTGGCCGAACAAGACCTCAGCCAAGAAGAGACTGACCACCCTGCAGGCCGACCGGATCCGCGGCGACTTCATTGACCCGCGAGCCGGTCGGCTCACTCTTGCCGAGTGGGTGCAGATGTGGTGGCCCGGCCATGAGGCCAACCTGAAGCCGACCTCCCGCCAGTCCGAGGGTTCCCGGGTGCGGATGCACATCGTGCCGTTGCTCGGTCACCTCGCCCTCGACGAGGTCGACAACCTCGCCATCCAGGCGTGGATCACCAAGCTGATGACCGGGCTACCCGACCTCGACCGGCCAGGGAAGTGGGTGCGCCGGCCGCTGTCGGCGAAGACAGTCCGGTCCTGCCACGGGCTGCTCCACACCCTGATGGGCGCCGCGGTGCGGGCGCGGAAGATCCGCGTCAACCCGTGCGCGGACACGTCGCTGCCGGGGCTTACCCCTCGGGAGATGCGGTTCCTCACCGAGCCGGAAGCCGGCCGGCTGCACGCGGCGGTGCCGGAGCACTGGCGGCCCCTGGTTCTCCTGCTGGTCTCGACGGGGCTGCGGTGGGGTGAGGCGGTGGGGCTGCAGGTCAAGCAGTTGGACGTGCTCGGCGGGAAGTTGACGGTGGTGCGGGCGATGCATGAGATGGCCGACGGGTCGCTGATCTTCGGCACGCCGAAGACGGCGCGCGGTCGGCGGACGGTGACGTTCACGCCGAAGGTCGCCCAGGCGCTGGTGCCGCTGCTGGCGGGGAAGGACCGGGAGGATCTGGTGTTCACGACGCCGTCGGGTAAGCCGGTGCGGGCGCGGAACTTCCGGCGGGGCTGGCTGGAGTGGACCGCGGACGCCGGCCTGGCGGGGTTGCGGATCCACGACCTGCGGCACACCCAGGCCGCGTGGTTGATCTCGGCGAATGTGCCGCTGTCGGCCATCAGCCGGCGGCTCGGGCACGGGTCGATCGCGGTGACCGACGGCCTGTATGGGCACCTGTTGCCGCAGGTCGACGCGGGCATCCTGACGGCGGTGGCGGACGCGTTGGAGCACGTCGACCCGGAGTTGCTCACGGCGGAGTTGGACGACGAGTTGGTGGAGGAGTTGTAGGGGACTGGTAGGGGAATTCCCCTACCCGGCGACCCCGGTTGATACCCGTTACCCCCCGACGCGTGCAGGTCAGGGACGGTGGCGACCCTCTGACCAGGGCGTCAAGGCGAGTTCAATTCCCATCAGTCACCCCACATCGTCAGGCCCCCTCTCCGAGGGGGCCTGACGCGTTTCCCGAGCGGTCCGTGGGTCGTCAGCGGTGCGATGCACGTACGACGAACGGAGCCCCCGCCGCGTGGCGGGGGCTCCGGACGGTCGTGCGGTGGGCCGCGGTCAGGCGGTGGGACCGGTGCTCGGGGTGGTGTCCGGGTCCGGGGTGGCGTCGGTGCCCGGCTCGGCCGGCGGCTCGTACGGCAGGGCGCTGCCCTTCACGTAGTCGTCCCAGCTCATGTTCCAGTCGGTCCAGCCGTTGCCGTTCTGCAGCTTCCGCTCGGTGCCCTTGACGGTGATCGGGTCACCGATGCGGGTGTTGCTGAACAGCCAGGCCCCGTTGGCCATCGAGACGTTCACGCAGCCGTGCGACACGTTGACGCTGCCCTGCTGGCCCTCGGACCAGGGCGCGGCGTGGATGAACTCGCCGCCCCAGGTCAACCGCTGGGCGTAGTCGATCTTCGTGCGGTAGCCGTCCTCCGGGCCCAGCTCCTCGAAGGTGTCGAAGACCGTCTTGCGCAGCTTCTCGATCACCACCATCGTGCCGCTGGACGACGGGGTGCTCTTCTTGCCGAGGCTGACCGGGATGGTCTTGATCACCGAGCCGTCGCGCGTGACCGTCATCCGCTTGGTCTTGTTGTCGACCGTCATGATCAGGGACGGGCCGATCTTGATGTCCACGGTGAGGTCGGCGCGGCCGTACCAGCCGTTGCCCATCGGCAGGCCGCCGGCCTGGACCCGGTAGGAGACCTTGCTGTTGGCCTTCCAGAACTCCTTGGGCCGGTAACGGACCTCGGTCGGGCTCACCCAGTGCCAGATGCCCTCCTGGGCGGGCGTCGAGGTGACCGTCATCCGCCGCTGCACGTCGTCGCGGTAGTCCTCCGGGATCGCCCGGCTGAACTTCACGATCAGCGGCATGCCGACGCCGACCGTCTGGCCGTCGCCGAGGAAGCTGCTCACGCGGATCTGGTTGGCGGGCTTCGCCATCGTGGTGAACGTGCTGGTCGTCGTGGTGGGACGGCCGTCGTCACCGATCGCGGTCACGGTGGCGGTGTAGGTCTCGCCGTAGGACAACGCGCCGGCGGGCAGCCAGCTCTTGCCGTCGGCCGCGAGCTGACCCTCGACGGCCTTGCCGGCGGAGTCCTTCAACTCGACGGTGGTCTCCACCGCGTCCTTCGTGGTGAAGGTGATGCCGGTGGAGGCGGGGACGTCCTTGGCGTCGGCCTGCGGCTCGCTGATCGTCGCCGCGGCCTTCGGGGCGGGCGACTCGCCGCCGCCCTGCCACGACGACGGTTTGCCGCCCCCACCGCTGGTGCAGGCGGAGGTGAAGGCCAGCGCGACGGCGACCACCCCCGCCGCGAACAGGCGGCGCCGCCGCACGGGGCGGTCGACGCCCCGTCGGATCAGCTTGTCCTGGTCAGCTCGCATGATGTCCTCACAGTCTCGGTCCCCCGCACGACCCATCCTCCCTCAAAGACGCACGAGGACAGGTACCCGTTGCAGGGGGTGAAACGAAACACCTGGAGACATGGTGCCGGATTGTTGCTACGATCCGCCGTTTTGCGAGTCCGGCTCGCCTCAGCTGCCGACTTCCGGCCTGACCTGCGGTGATGCGCCTCTCGGTCGAGGCCGGCCGGGATGGCGCCGGCCCGTCCCCCGGGCCGGCGCCACCGGGGCCGTCACAGTGCCGGACCGGCTCCGCCGGAGGGTACCGGCAGGGCGCTGCCCTTGACGAACTCCGACCAGCTCAGGCTCCAGGCGGTCCAGCCGTTGCCCGCGGCCAGCCGCCGCTCGGTGCCCTTGATGGTGATCGGGTCGCCGATCTTCGTCTTCGAGAACAGCCAGCGCGCGTTCGCCATCGACACGTTGACGCAGCCGTGCGAGACGTTCTGCCGACCCTGGACGTGCTCCGACCAGGGCGCCGCGTGGATGTACTCGCCGCCCCAGGTCAACCGCTGGGCGTACTCGATGTCGGTGACGTAGCGGTTCGCCGGGTCCGGGTCGTCGCGGGTGTCGAAGACCGTCTTCTCCTTCTTCTCCATCACGACGAGGGTGCCGCTGGAGGAGGGGGTGCTCCTCTTGCCGAGGCTCACCGGGAGCGTCTTGACCAGCTTGCCGCCCTCGTAGACGCTCATCTGCTTGGTGGCGTTGTCCACCTTCATCACGAAGGAGCTGCCGATCTTGCCCTTCGCCTTCCGGTCGACGTCGCCGTAGCGGCCGTTGCTCAGCGGCACGCCGGCCAGCGCGATCCGGACGTCGAGCGTGGTGCCCGGCTTCCAGTACTCCGGGGCCCGGTAGTAGGCCTGGCTGCCGTTGCTCACCCAGTGCCAGGCACCCGGCTGCGGCGGGTCGGTCCGGACGAACATCCGCTTCTGCACCGCCGCCCGGTCCTTCTTGGGGATGCCCGGGTGGAACTCGACGACCACCGGCATGGCCACGCCGTACGTCTTGTCGTCGAAGAGGTAGAGGCCCGAGCCGATCGTTGACGAGGGCTTCTTCATCGTCGTGAAGGTGCTGGTGCCCTGACTGGTCACCCCGTCGGCGCCGGTCGCGGTGACCGTGGCCGTGTAGCTGGTGCCGTACTTCAGCGGGCTGTTCGGCACCCACGACGACCCGTCGGTGCGCAGCTTCCCCTCGACCTTGCCGCCGTCGGCGGTGGTCAGGGTGACCTCGGACACCTTGCCGCCGTCCGGCACCTTGGCGCTGATCTCGGTGCTGACCGGCCTGTTCTTGGCCCCGTTCGCCGGGTTGACCGCCAGCGCCGGGCCGGCCGGCGTCGCCGGATCCGACGGGGCGGGCGCCTCGCCGCTCGCGCTCGGTGCCGTTCCGCCGACGAATGCCGGCTGCTTCTGCTCGTCGGCGCCGCAACCGGTCAACGCCAGCGACGCCGCCAGGGTCAGGACGCCCATCACCGCCCCGGCCCGCGTGAACCTGCCCATCCCCACCCCTGTTCTCGCGTACCTGGCGGACATGGTGCCGTATCCATGGGTTTCCGCAGAGCTCACGATTCGTACACGTGGAGGTTTTGAGCTATTTGCCCGATAAGCTCGCCCGAAGGGTGGAGCCGGGTATCGGATTGGAACCCCGCTCCGGGGCCGTGCTAGTGTTCTCCCCGTTGCCGACGAGCGCCGCTAGCTCAACTGGCAGAGCAGCGGACTCTTAATCCGCGGGTTCGGGGTTCGAGTCCCTGGCGGCGCACCAGCAAGCAAGGCCCTGACCCAGGTTGACGCCTGGGTCCGGGCCTTTCTTCGTTGTTGCGCCGGCACCGGGTCGGCCGGTGCCGAGCGGAGCCCGGACGAGCCTCAGAAGTCGCGGAGCTCGACGGTGACGCTCGCGATGTCGCCTGGGTCGAGCGCCTCAGCGGTGCGGATGGCGCGCTTGATCGGCAGGACGAAGCTGCCCCGTGCCCGGTCCGGAAAGATCGAGGTCGCCCAGGTGCTGCCTCCGACGGTGGCGCGTACCCGCACCGAACCGAAGCCCCGACGGGCTCCCGCAACCAGGTCGCGGATCTCCTCGGAGACCTCGACGGGGAGGGTGACGAAGGTCCAGGTCTCGCTGCGCCGTGCGTCCCACACCCACAGCTCGGCCTCGAAGTCGACGATCACGCCGCCAGGGTGCCAGCCGCCACCGACAGATCGCATCAGCTCACCGGCGACGGGCAGGGGATGGGTGCCGGAGCCGGACGTGCGGCGTCCTGCTAGCCTCCTTCGCGCTGCCGACGAGCGCCGCTAGCTCAACTGGCAGAGCAGCGGACTCTTAATCCGCGGGTTCGGGGTTCGAGTCCCTGGCGGCGCACCGTGCTCAAGGCCCTGGCCTGGCGTTCTACGTCGGCCAGGGCCTTGTCCGTATCCGGCGGTGGTGATGGTCGCTCGGCGGGTGCTCGGGAGCCGTTGGACCGGGCGTGCTCCGGCCGGGTGCGGTGCCACGCCAGTTGACGCCATGAGGGGGCAGGGAGTGAACCGCACTCCGACGGTGCCCTGCCCCCAACCGAGGTTTCGCATACACGCTGGTTCGGCTACCTCAGCGAGCGGAAGATCCGCCGCGGCGCCCACAAGAGCGTCCAGGCCCTGGCGGCGGACATCCAAGAGTGGATCGCCGACCGGAACAGCAATCCACGCCCTTACATCTGAACCAAGACCGCCGATGAGATCCACGAATCCCTCCGACTCGCCCGCACCGGCGGCTCGGTAACCACAGTTCCCGGACGCTCACTCAGGGAGAATGGTGACGTTCTGCTCGAGCAGCTCGTCCACGAGCCTGGCGTAGCGTTCCGGGCCCCACTGGGGTGGCTGTTCTCCGGGCCGGGGCTCGTCTCCGTTATCTACGAAGAACTTCTCGTGTCCGCCCGGGGTGAAGATGACCAGCATTCTGGCGTCGGTATCGCCCACGTTCTTGAACCTGTGCCGGTTGCCGCGGGGGATGAACACGAAGTCACCGGCCTCGGCCACCTGGAGTTCATCGCCGTTGAGGAATTCCAGGTGGCCCGACAGTACGTAGAACGCTTCGTCCTCGTTGCCGTGGCTGTGTGCAACCGGTCCGGCCCCGGGTGGCACGGTGGCTTCGATGAACCCGAGAGAGCCGTTGGTGTCGTCTCGGGTGACCTTGATGGTGTAGGTGTCGCCTGCGAGCCACCGGTGAGTGCCCTCGGAGCGCCGGACGAAGACACCGCCGCGAGCGGTCCACCGCGGGTCGTTCTTGTCGGGCACGGGGAACGGGAAACTCATCTGCTACTCCTTGAGTTCTTGCATGGGAGCCCGAAGGTGAGAGGGCGTCCGTATTCCGTCACGGGTCCACGATGCGGCTGACGGCGCGTCCAGACAAGCGACGGGTAAGATACTAATACTTAGTAAGTAGCAAGAGTCGGGAGACGCAGAAATGATCAACGTCCAGCCGCTGCGCCCGGAACGCAACTCGATTCACGATGACACCTGCCCGAGCTTCCAGGAGGCGCTCGATCTGGTCGGGCGTCGCTGGGCAGGCTCGATCTTGGCCGCCGCCGCTCAAGGCGCTCGCCGCTTCGGTGATTACCGCGCCGCCATCGATGGCATCTCCGACCGATTGCTGACGCAGCGCCTGAAGGAGTTCGAGGCAAACGGGCTCATCGAGCGGACCGTGATCCCCAGCACGCCCGTGCAGATCCGGTACGACCTCAGTGCGGACGGCAAGGCCTTGTTGCGGGCCCTGCAGCCGCTGACGAAATGGAGCGTCCAGCGTTCCGCTCGACGCGCACCGTAGCCCGGTCGGCCGGCCGTTACCCATATCCGGCTCGTTGAGCCGCCGCACGCCACGGTGGTTGACTACCGGCATGGCGGACAGGCGCGATGACCTGTCAACGCGGCTGGCGCAGGTGGCGGCGAAGTTGAGGACCGCGGCGTCGCGTAGCTCGCCGGTCATGTTCGGTGCCGAGGCCCACCTCTTCCGGATCGGGCCGGCGCTGTCGGAGGACGCGGTCGTCGGCTTCGAGGAGCGCCACGGGGTCAGGCTGCCGCCCGACTATCGCGGCTTCATCACCAGTGTCGGGCATGGAGGACCCGGTCGGTTCGGTGGAGCCGGGCCCTTCTACGGCCTGTTGGCGATCGATGACTGGGACTGGGCGGTGCTGGGCGACCCCGACATCACGATGTTGGCCAGGCCGTTCCCGGCCGAGCCCGGCCGGGCGTACGACGATTGGCTCGCCGAGGCGGCGCCGGGCGAGGACGACGAGCCGTACCGCGGAACGTTGGCGCTCAGCCATCAGGGCTGCGACGACCTGTCACTTCTCGTCGTCAGCGGCCCTGCCCGCGGGAGGGTTGTCGAGACCGGCCCCGCCAAGCAGGGGCCGCGCTCACGCCCGACGCGGACTTCCTCTCCTGGTACGAGCAATGGCTGGACGCCGTGCTGTCCGGCGAGCGGCACTTCCGCTGAGCGGTCAGCCGTCGATGCCCCGGCGGTCCCCGTACGGTTGTGACCGACCACGAGGAGAAGCCGTGTCCGTCGATCCCGTTGGTAGCCCGGAGACGATCCTCGTCTGCATCCGCGGCAATTCCGGCTCCGGCAAGAGCACCATCGCCCGGGAACTACGACGCCGCCACGGCCGGGGTTGCGCCCTGGTCGAGCAGGACTACCTGCGGCGCATCCTGCTGCGCGAGCGAGACAAGCCGGGGGGCGCGGCACCCGCGCTGATCGAGCAGACCGCCCGGTTCGCACTCGACCACGGCTACCACGTCGTGCTGGAGGGCATCCTGCACACCAGCCGCTACCGGTCGATCCTGACCAGCCTGCGGGACGCCCATCGGGGCCGGTCGTTGTTCTGCTACCTCGACGTGTCCCTGCCCGAGACCCTGCGCCGGCACCTGACCCGCCCCCAGGCGAGCGAGTTCACCGCCGAGCACATGAGCGGCTGGTACGCCGCCCACGACGTCCTGGGCTGGGTCGACGAGTTGGTCCTGCCGGAGACCACCACGTTCGAGGAGGCTGTCGAGACCATCGCCACGGCCGCCGGGTTGCCCCAGACCGGCCGCGACGATGACCTGCCTCCCAACCGGCCGGTAGACGGGTGGGACCGATAAGCGGAGCTGACGGCAGCTCCCGCCCTTCGCGCCGGGTGGACGCCAGCTGCGACAATTCGATGGCGTATCGGATGAAGGAGAGCTTGGTGGACCGGACGCCGGCTTTGCTGGTCGACACCTCCACCCTGCTGTCGCTGCGCCTGGACACCTTTGCCCGCGGGGGATACACGCCATCCTGGGAAGCCGCGGCCCTTGAGTGTCTTGTGCTCTTCGACCGTGTCCTGCTTGACGGGCCGACCATCCGCGCCAACCGCGAGCGGCTCCTGTGGACCACCGAGATGGGTCCCGGCTTCCAGGTCCTCGACCTGGACCCGCAGGCGGTCTCGGATCTCTACCTGCGCGGAGCCGAACTGTTCCAGCAGATGCAGGGCGAACGGCTCAGATACCTCCTGCCGCGCAGTCCTACGCCTCCCGCACTCGCCCTCGAATACCCCGGGGCCCGCTTCTCGCTGTCTACCAACTGGGACGACGTGATGTACAGCCTGGACCGCCTGCCGGAGACCCGCGCCGTGCTGCGGGCCTTCACCAAGGCGTTCGGGTGGCAGCCGCGCCTGTCCGGACACGGCCCGTTGCTGCTCATTCGGCTCTTCTACTACCTGGCATTGCAGGAGACCGTCGGCTCGGCGCTCCTGGTCGACCACAATAAGGCCTACTACGACAACTCGCCGGGGTACGGTTACGCCTCCCGCATCCTCGGCGTCTTCAGCGACCAGGTGCGTGGCGCCTACCTGGAGCGGAAGGAGAAGTGGCTGGGCTCTCCCCAGCCCACCGTGCCCGCGCCTCTGCTCGCGCAGTACCTGACGGCAACGGCCGAGCGCCGCGGCTGGAGCCTCGGCCGCGTCATCGCATGGCTGCGTGAGCAGCCCGAGGTGCACTCGTTTCGTGCCGGCATGACTGCCCTCATGGATGCCACCGAGCGGGGCGAGGCGCGCGCCATCGACGACATCATGGCCGAGCTTGATGAGGCAGCGGAGCAGTGGAGCGCGCGGCTCGGAACGCCGATTCACCGGCGCACCATTCCGGTCACGGTGGCGCTGCCGTTCGTGGAGGGACAGGTCCGCGTACCGATACCCGCGGTACCTCGCACGCCCGGCCGCAAACTGCTCGTCTTCATCAACATGCTTCTGAGCAGTGACTGAGGACGCTCGTGCGACACGGGCGGGACCACCCGGCCTCGCGGCCGGGGCTGGTGGCGCAGCGGGCATGACTCGGTTCGAACGTTTCGCGGGGCATCAACGACCGCCGGGGCCATCCGAATCAGTCATGCCCGCCAGCCCATTGCCTCAATTCATTCGAGTCGCCAGCGGAGCTGTCCGGGTTTTGCGGTCAGACGACCGTGAAACTGCGCAGGGGCGACTGGACGTTGTGGAGGTCGCCGGGCGGGACGAGATAGCTGACGCCGGTGCAGCCGGCGCCCGAGAACACCTTCAGCGTCTGGTCGGTGAGGTTCACCCAGCCCAGGAAGCCGATCGGGGTGTTGACACACGCGGTGCCGAGCGGTGCCGTGTATTCGATCGTGGCGCCGTCGAACCACTTGGACGCGTGGAGGCACACGGTGCCGTCGGCGTAGGTGCAGCTGCTGCTGGAGTCGACCGCGACCGCGGGCGTGGCGGTCACCGCGACCGCCGCGGCGCTGAGGGTGGCGAGCAGGGCGACCCGGGCGGACTTCGTTGGACGCATGCAGTCCTCCTGTAGAGATGCGTGCCGGGAGGTAGACGCTGAAGGCATTTCGCGCCTCCAACCACCTGACTAAACATTTGACTCTCCACTGAAGAGTGAGCCCTTTTCATCGTGATCGTGCTGGTCACGGCGGGTGTGGGTAACCCGGAGATCGATGAGGGCGAGGCTCCAGGTAAGACAGCAGTCGACCAAGATCCGATGCCCCGACCGGGAGCCTCGCCGTGCTGTCTTACCCCGCCACGATTCCGCTGTCCAGTCGAACCCTGAGCCACCTCGCCGAGTGCATCCGCGGCCACCGTCGGCAGCGTCGATCCCGGTGGCGGCGTCTGGACCCCGGTCGGCAAGCCCTGCTCACCCTCGCCCACCTGCGCAACGGCGACACCTACACCCGCCTCGCAGCCGGGTTCGGCATTGGCGTCACCACCGCCTGGCGCTACGTCCGCGAAGCTGTCGACCTGCTCGCCGCAGCGGCCGACGATCTGGCTACCGCGATGGAGCGCATCCGCAAGCTGGCATACGCGATCCTCGACGGCACGCTGATCCCGATCGACCGGGTCGCCGATCAGAGGCCCTACTACTCCGGGAAGCACAAGCGGCACGGCGTGAACGTGCAGGTCATCGCGGACGCTGCGGGTCGCCTGGTCTGGGCATCGGCTGCGCTGCCCGGCGCCATTCATGACCTGAGCGCCGCCCGTGTTCACGGCATCATCGACGCGCTGAGCAGCGCGGACGTGATGACGTTCGCGGACAAGGGCTACCAAGGAGCCGGCGGGAGCGTGCGCACGCCGTTCAAGCGCCACCGCTACCGGCCGAAGCTGTCCCGCCGGCAGGAGGCCGTCAACCGCGCACATGCCCGTGTCCGCGCCCGCGGCGAGCGCGCCATCGCCACGCTCAAGACCTGGAAGCTCCTGACCAAGCTGCGCTGCTGTCCCCGCCGCGCGACCGCGATCGTGCAGGCCATCCTCGTCCTGCACCGCGTCGAGACCAGCCCCTACTCATGATGAAAAGGGCTCAGTGTGTCAACGCGCCTGAGCGACTATTCAACCATGGTGCTGCGGAAAGAATCGGGAATGGCCCGCCCGACTCCGTCACCAGCGCACTTCGCCTTACCGACGTCATTCGGAACACATAACAAACGCATTTCAGAGCGTTTGGTTCAAGTGAGCTTCGTCGCATCGTCGAACATGGATCCGGCGTTCGGGTGCCGGTACGATATCCGGCGATTGTCGCTCGGGGGGGCGCTGTTTCGCGCACGCCGACCGCCCGGTCATCGACGGCTCGTCGGACCATCGTCATCGTCGGCCGACGGCCTTGGCGCCTCGTGTTGCTCGTGCTGCCGGACCTCGGCGCGATAGCGGTGCGCGGCCGGGTGCCACATCTCCTCGAACGGACCCATCACCTCGCCGCCGACGCCTCGACGGCGGGCCCGGGAGCCCAGCCACCCGAGACCGCCGGCGATGGCGGCCACGCAACCCACCACCATGAGGAACAGGAGGACGTCGAACACCAGGCCAGGCTACGTGGGCGGCGCGACCGACGGCGCCCAGGCGCGGCGGCCGGGGCGGCGTGTCACCGCGGAGCGCGCCGGTCGACGTTGCGTCGACGTCGGCACCGGCGAGACGACGTTCGGCTCCACCGTCCTCCGCGAGCCCCTGCCCGGCGACCGGCCGGTTCTGTCACGCGGTCGCGCCCAGCGCCGGGGCCGGGTGCACGTGACCCAACTTGCGGAGGATGGTGACGATCGTGGCGGCAGCCGCCTGGGCGGGGAGCCGGAACTCGGCCGGAATCGGCCGGATGTGCATCACCTCGTTGCGAGCCCGGATGAGCGCTTCGCCGCGGCGTTGCCAGACGCCTCGGCTCTCGCCGAGGACCGGCTCGAACAGGTCCCATCGCACCACGATGATCTGGAAGAGGTCGTTCGGGTTCAGATAGTCGATGGTGTCCAGCGACGAGTCGAGGGCGGGACCGTACCGGTTCTGACGGGACCGGGCGTCAGTCAGGATCTTGCTGAAGGAGGCGGGCAGCAGACGCAGACTGTCGCCGTCCGGCGCGGCCTTGGCGAGGACCGATCGGATGAGACGCCGCAGCCCCACTTCGCAGTCGAGCCACAGGCTGCGGAAGTCGCGGCCGTCGGCGATCGACAGCAGGTAGCGGCCGAACTCCTCGGAGAAGGGCACCAGCGACTTGTCGGCCGCCTCGACGACGAGACCGTAGCGAACCAGGGCGAGCGCGTCGTCGAGGGAGACATCGAGGCCGACGCCGTCGACGACCTGATAGAGCTTGTCGACGCCGGAACCACCCAGGTCGGCGTCGATGATCCGGATGAGGCGCGCGAAGAAGTCGGCGTACGCCGAGCGGACGTTCCGGTACGCCATGTCGATGTCGACCGAGCTCTCCACCAGTTCGTAGCAGAGAAGCTCCAGCAGGTACGGGTGGCGACCGGCCAACCTCGTGATCCACTCGACGTGCGGCTCCAACTCGACACCCACCGCACCGGCCCGGCGCAACATCGCACGCTGTTCGGCCGGCTCGAACAGTTTGGTGTACGTCCGTACGGCCAGGACCTGGTCGAGACAGGAACCGTTCGTCGAGCCGATCTCCAGTGTCTTCACCCGCTGCCGGGAGATCGTTACCAGGCCGGTTGACGACCAGTCCTCGGTACACAGGTCACGCAGCAGTTGGAAGTGCGCCGTCTGCACCCCGGCCAGATTGATCCGGTCGAACTCGTCGAGCACGATCAGCACCTTCAGACCACGCCGGTGGATCGTGCCGAAGAGCTTGGTGAACTGGTTCATGATGCCGTACCAGCTCGGCTCGGTTTCGAGCGCTTCGAGGGTGGTGGCCAGCCCGTCGAGGTCGCGGTTGGGGAGGGCACCGAGGGCGTTCACGGTGGCGCGCCCGATGAGCCGGAAGACGTCCTCGATGCGTTCGACCTTGCCGATCCCGACGAGCACCACGGCCAGGTCGGGTCGGACCGCGGGGACGTCGATCAGACTGCGGTAGATCAGGCTGGTCTTGCCGGTCCGGTGGTTACCGATGATCGACATGTTGGAGGGCCGGTCACCCTCGATGATGCCGCGTACCCGGGAGACGAGGTCCTCGCGTCCGACGAAGCGGTCACCCCGCGCCGGCTGGCCCACGTTCTGGTACGGGTTGACGCGGGGCATCAGGCGGCCCGCCGGCGCAGCCAGTCGTGGTAGAGGCGGACCAGGATGCGGTAGGTGCCCGCCTCCTGCACCACGACCTCACGCGCCTCGAGGTCCTCGAGGATCGACTGCACGTTCGGGACCGAACATCTCTGCCGCACGTCCTCGATCGTCGCCCGCCCGTCATTGCCGGCGACCGCCACTGCCGTGAGGACCTCGCGGACCGCCTCCGTCGCGATCGCGGTGGTGGAGGGCTCGCCGCTGGTCTCCAGGTTGTCGAAGTCGCTCGGGCCGAACTCGCCGAGCAGCCACTCCCGGATGAGTTCCACGTCGGCCTCGGTCACGAGCGGTGCCTTCGAGCTGTTCATGTGTTCCACCAGCTGATAGCAGAAACGCTGGATGTAGAAGGGGTTGCCACCGGTGAGACTCAGGATCTGTTCCTGGGCGCGTTCCCGGTACCGCGACTCGCCGTTGGGGCCGCCGATCCGGATGGGCAGGTCCATCAGCTCCTTGGCGAAGCGTGGTTCGAGGTAGTTGACCCGGTGTTTGTGGAACACGCCGAACTCGTTGGCGAACTTGTCGATGAACGACTGCATGGCGTCGACGCCCACCACGACCAGGTGGAACAGTCGCTGCTCCAGGATCGCCTTGAGCGCCTGGACGAAGGTGGCGGAGACCCGGCCCTCGGCGATCCAGTTGGCGATGAACTGGAACTCGTCCATCAGCACGATGAAGGCCCGGTCGCGCCACTCGCTGCGCCGTGCCGCCTCGGCGTTGAAACGCTCGAACACGGTGATGAAGTCGTCGACCGGGACCAGGCTTCTCAGGAACTCGTCGCGGGTCAGGTCGGCCGGCAGGAACTCGATCGGCTCGCCCAGCGCGGCGGCCCGTTCCCGGACGACGGCGTCGCCCTTGGCGAGGATCGTCCACAGCAGGATCTGCAGGGTGGCGTTGGTCTCCCCGACGCTGACCGGCGCCAGTTTCCCGATGTTGGCGACGTCGACCACCAGGAAACGGTCACCCTTCTGAAGCCGCCGGGACAGGTGCAGCCGGATGGACGACTTGCCTGCCCGCTTCTGCCCGTAGATGGCGACGCCGGCGCCCGGCCCGGTCGCGTCGACGAGTAGCGCCTCGATCTGGTCGACCAGCTCCTCGCGTCCGAAGAACATGTTCGGATCGGTGACGGTACGGCCGGCCGCACCGTCCTTGAACGGGTTGGGTCTGATCCTGGTGAAGTCGGCCTCGGACATGAGGCGCACGGCGAGCGTGGCGCTGATCCGGCCCTCCTCGTTGGTGCGGGTGCGGTACGTAACGTCGATCGGCAGGCTGAAGGCGCCGGAGGCGACCAACTCCTTGCTCAGCTCCACCAGGATCGAGGAGATCTTGGCGTCTCCGCCGCGTACGGTCGGCACCGACTTGACGTCCAGCACCTTGATGCCCTCGGCCGCGGCGGCGAGATTGACGACGAGCTCGGGCGACTCCACGGGGGCGCAACTCGGCTCGTTGTAGAGCTTTACCTGCACCGTGATCCGGTTGTGTCCGTCCGGGGTGTACTCGACCAGGGCGAGCGACAGCGACGGGTCGGGCTTGTGATCGGCGTAGAGCCGCTCCAGCGTGCGGTCGACCTGGGCAAGGGTCCGGGAGGCGATGGGCAGGAGGTTGCGCACGGCCAGCCGGGTCGGTGCCGCCCGCACCAGATCGGCGAAGTCTCTCATCGCGCCCTGGACCTGGAGGTAGCGGAACTCGCGCTCCTCGAATCCGTGCTCCTTGAGCCCCAGCTGGAGCAGCCGGAAGTTTGTCTGCAGCTTGCGGCAGGCCCCCCGATCGACCGCCAGCGCGACGGTGCGCTCGTTGTGCAGGTTGTCGAGCACAGTGGAGGCGCGGTCCAGACTGACCTCGCCGACCTCCAGGCCGTGCAGAAGTCGCAGCTGCTGTTCGATTTCGTCACGATCGGACTGCCGGCGCAGGCCTGCCTCCCGCCACGCCTCGATGACCCGTTCGGTGGTCACGTCCGGGGACCGGAGACCCAGGAACTCGGCCAGGTGCCGGCGGGCCTCCCGGGCCAGCGAGGGGACGTGCTCGATCGCCCGGATCGCCGACTCGGACGCGAACCGGGTGCGGGCCGCGAGCTCGTCGACCGCGTCGAAGAGCTGCTGGACACTCTGCTCGGGGACCTCGCGGAGGTCGTCGGCGAGAGCCGCGCCGACCTCGGCCGCCGACAGGCTCGTGTTGCCGCCCCGGTCGTGGGACACGGTGAGCGCCTCCGGGCTGTCGAAGATCGACCGGAGGTAGCGCTGCAGGGCGTTCCAGTACTCCTGCATGGTCGGCTGCCGCAGTTGGTCGGCCACGGCCAGGGCCTCGAAGTAGATCTCGCGGGCCACCTCGGCGTTGGTCGAGAGCATCGTGTCGCCGAGCGCGGTGAGGCCGCGCAGCAGCAGGTCGAAGAACGCCTGGGCGTTTCGCTCCGAGGTCTCGGATCCGCCACCGTCGACGGTGGAGACCTCAAGCTCGATCTTCGCCGCCGAGATGTACGCGTCGTACCGCTCGCGGCTGCGCTTGTTCCGTGCTTCCTGCGCGCGGGTGCGGAGGTAGCGGATGTCGTTCGCGGCGAATCGGCGCTGCTGCCGGATGCCGTCGGCGGCCTCCGCGAAGTTGTCGAGGATGTACTGGCCGAAGTCGGAGATCGCCTCGAACCGGATGTCGGAGATGCGGCGGACGAGCATGTCCAGGTCGGCGGTGCTGCCGCCCTCGCGCATCTGCCGGATCTTGTCGAAGATCTCCAGGGCCTGTGCGTCATCCTTGCTGCGCAGCTCCTCGATCTCCTCCTCGGCCCGGTCCAGGTCGCCGGGCTGGTCACGGCGCATCAGGGCGATGGCGTAAGTGCGGCGAGCCGAGGCCTCCGACGGCGCGACGCGCAGCAGCTCCTCCGCATACCACGTGGCGTCCTGCGACAGGCTGAGCTTGGCCTGACAGATCCGCCGCAGCACCACCTTCTTCTGCCCGAGCTCCAGGTGCCCCGCCAGCATCGGTTCCAGCAGCCGCAACGCGTCCTCGTACCGTTGGGCGCCGATGTAGAAGTCGATGAGGATCTGGTCCAGCGAGGCGCTCGGCGGCAGCCGGTCGGCGAACTCCTCCTCGATCACCCGTAGCGCGGCCTCGGGCCCGTCGACCCTCCGCGTCAGCCACGCCAGGTCCTTGATCGCGCTCTCCACGTTGATGTTCTTGCGGATCGCCTCCCGGTACGCCTCCTTCGCCCGCTCCAGGTCCTTGGCGCGATGCTCCAGATGCTTGGCCTGGTCGTACTCGTTCCGCTCCTTCCGCCGCTGGCGGGTGGCCGGCTTGACCGCCGGCTGCGGCATCGACCGGAGCGTGGGTAGCACCGGAGTCCTGGCCATGACGGTCTTCGGCGTGATCCGCGCCGGCATGTCCGGGGTCGGCAGTGCCGGCAGCACCACCTGGGAGACGGCGGCCGAGGGGCCTTCCATCAACATCGCCACGACACGTGCGGCGAGGTCGGTGTCACCGGCATCGGTGGCCAGACTGTGACACGCCTCGAGGATCGACCGTCGCGCCTGCGGCGTCGCCTCGGCCTCGGGGCGGACCAGGTGGAGCAGGCGGGCCGCGCCCAGCCGCTCCGACAGCGCGAGCAGTGCCCACCAGGCGTCCGGGTCGTCCTGCGGCGTGGTGCCGTCGAGATAGCGGAGCAGGCCCTGCTGGGCCAACTCCTCGCGATCGGCCCGCAGTGCCGCGATCGCCGTGTCGAGCCACCAGTAGGGCGCGACGTCGGGCACGATGAGCGCCGCACTCAGGTAGCGGTCGCTGGCCGTCGCGAGGTTCCCCGCCATGTGGTGCAAATAGCCGGCGAGTCGGAAGGCCGAGCTCGAATGCGGCTCGCCGACCAGGAGCTGGTCCATCTCCGAGGCCATGCCGGCGCAGCGGCCGAAGCGCGGGTCGAGCTCCTTCACCCGTACGGCGTACTCGAACTGCTGCTTGATCCGGTTCAGCGCCTCCTCGTGGGCGCGTAGGTTGAGCAGTTCGTCGTTGGCGTAGGCGACGAAGTCCGGCGCGGCCAACGGACGCTGCATGATGATCGTCGTCGCGCCTGACGGCACGATCAGACGCGGGATGACCGGGGGTGCCTCCGACGTGGCCGCGGCCGACCCGGTGCGGGCCGGCGGCGTGGGCACCGGTCGGGGTGGCTGCCCCCCGGTCACCGGGGTGGCCGGGGGGACCGTCTGCCGCTGGCCGGTCGTCACGGTGATGATGCTGGCGAGCGCGACGGCGTGCTTCGCCCCGGTGCCCTGCTCCTCGACGACGAGGTGGCTCGTGCTCAGCGTGGCCAGCGTCCCGCTGACCTGGTGGCCGGTCGTCTGCTGCACGTGGACGAAGTCGCCTACCCGGGCAACCGCCTGAACAAGGTCAAGATCCACCTTTGTCCTCATTGCTCTCGGGGGCGGATTGCCAGCGAACGCCCGAAACTCGCAGGGCGCGTTCGGGTATCCGAGGCTACGCGGACGTGAATCCCCGCGGCTATAGTCGAACGGGCGATTCGGTTCCGTCAATCGGACCCGGACGGCCAGGTTTGGCGTGCGACCGAATCACCGATTGCGGCGGTCAATATAGCGGTTCTAGGATGTTGCGGTGAAGTCGGTCGACTGGCCTCTGGCAATTTCGGCGGCCGCCTTGTTGATCTCCGTGTGTGGCACGGTGGTGGCGATCTGGCAGACCCGTATCGCCCGGCGGGCGGCGGAACTCTCCAGCAAGGCCGCCGACGCGAGCGCCGCGCAGGCCGTCGCCGCGATTCGGCAGGCGAATCTGTTGGAGCGGCAGTTTTCCGCCGAGGCGGACGACCGCGCGCGGCGCGACGCCCCGGAATTCACCATCGAATTCGCTGACGAAGGCGAGTGGGGTACCTGGCGGTCCGGTGCTGGTCGCCGCCAATTCACCGTGATATCGCAGCGGAACAACCCGTCGGTCCGGGAGTGGGTGAAGCGGCGGCAACTGGTCGTCGGGCACCGGCGTGGTCCCGCGGTGCGGACCTCGATCACCTTGGACGGTCAGCGCCCGCCGGACGCCGAACTGCTCGATCCCGGGCCGTTCGACATGGCGGTGGGCGCCAGCCAGCGGATCCCTCTGGTCACGACGCACGCTCTCGAAGGTGGGGAGCTGACGGTGGTGATCACCAGCGAGGAGTTGTCCGGGCCGGGCCGGCGCTGGGTCAGCCGGCGGGCGTTGGCCCTCTGAGGCCGCCGATCCGGTTCAGGAGATCCGTTCGAGCCACGGCGTGCGCTTGAGGCGGACCGTGGGCTCGTTGCCCGAGGGGCGCTCCATCAGCCCGGACCGGCGCAGCACCCGCAGGAACCGCTGGCGGTCACGGTTGTCGTAGCCGAAGAGCACCTGGCCGCCGACGTGTTCGTCCCGTTCGCGCATCAGGGCGAGTACCTCGTGCTCGGGCGCCGCGGCGCCCGCCCGGTCCCGCAGGAGGCTGCCGAGGGTACGCAGGGCGCTGGTGACCGATTGGGCGACCGGGTGGGCCTCGATCACCGCCAGCGCGTAGCCGTCCGAGCCCGCGGGAATCGCGTCGATGACGCCGATGCGGCGGGCGTAGTCGATGACGGCCTGCGCGGCCTTGCCGCCCTTGCGGTCGATGTCGGAGGCGATCGGGGTCGACCGGAGGTCCTGGAACAGTCGATCGCGCGAGACGCCCTCGGTGTGGTCGGCGAACGCCCGCCGATTGATCTCGCAGATCACCCGCCAGAGCGGTTCCAGGAGCCCGTCGGCCGACCACTCCAGGCGCGACTCGAACCGGCCGTCCGACCGTTCGAGCAGCCAGCCCACGTCCTTCATCGCGCCGATGACCCGGGCGAGGCGGCGGCCGTCGTCGGTGGCGAACCGGCCCACGCCGAGATCTCCGATGGTGGGCGGCCGTGCGGCGTTGCCGGTCCGCCGTAGCACCCAGTCGGCGTCCTCGATGACCTCACGCACGGTCGACGACGCGAAGTTCAGAGTGGTGCGTCGCAGCACCGCGGGCCGGTTGCCGGTCTCCCGCTTCGCCGGGATCGCCACCTTGCGGCTGTCGACCCGCGCGAACTGCTGCAGACACGCCGTGTGCTCCACCTCCTGGTCGCCCGGCTGAAGCAGGCCCCAGTCGGTGAGCATCCGGATGTTGCGCGTCTGGTCGCCGCCGAGCACACCGCCCTCCAGGCACACGCGGTAGAGGCCCAGCACACGCGTCGCCGCGGCGTCGACGTCGGACTCCGGCAGCGGCTTGATGTCCAGGACGTCCGTCAGCGACAGCAGCCTGACGTTCTGCTGAGCAGCGATGCGCCGGTACTCCGGCGAGAGCGTGCGTGTCGAGGCGACGACGAGGATGACATCGGCCCGGGCGTCGATCATCCGGTCGACGAGCGGAATGAAATCCTGGTCGCCGGTGGCGAGCAGGAACAGCCCGGGGGCGCCGCCCGGCGCGTGAATGTGGTCCATCGCCAGCACCGCGAGAACGAGGTCGGCCTGCTCCTTCGCGGTGCGCGTCTTGTGGAAACGGGCGATCAACGTGTTGGTGATGGCGTCCTCGACGCTGGGCGCGAACCGCTCACCCACGAAGTGGGCACGCACCAGCTCGGTGGAGCCGTGCCGGGCGCACTCGTCACGTGCGATCTTGATCAGATCGCCGACCAGATCAGAACCGAAGGACAGGCGCTGATTCTTCAGGTGAATGCTGAGATTGAGCCAGTCAACCAGCAGAACCGCTTCGTTGGTCGTCATCAGCACACCATTCCGGTCACGAAGAGAGGTAGCGCGAAAATTCTCGACCAGGATGCGCGGAAACGAAATCCTACAATCGGTTGATCTGGATGTGACCGTGGATGGGTCAATCGGGGAGCGTGCGCGGAATGGCGCATTAAGAAAAGTAAGCCCCGATGGGAATCGAGGCTTACTCGGGGATTCAGGCTGGATCGTGCTTGTTGGTGACCGACATCGTCGGTCGCAATCCACCAGCCGCCCTCAGTCCTTGCCACGGTACGCCGCGCCGCTGCCGGCGTCAACGCGCCAGCAGTGCACGTGTCGTCACGGGCACACCCGACGTGCAGCGGCTGGGTGCGTGGGCCGCACCCGGACAACCCGCCGATCGGCTGCTCACGGCACGCGACTCCGCCCGGCGACACGCGGTGAAGCGGCAATCCCGGCCCTGCGGGCTGACGGATTTCCGACTGCCGTCGAAGCACATCAGAAAGTGGGCCGCGACTGTCCCCGAGATCATCGCACCGATGTTTGTGTGCTTATCGGCCCAACCCATCTCGCGGCCGGGGCGACAGCCGCGCCGCGAGAATGAGGTCATGCGAGCCGCGTACATCGAAGGGCCCGGGTCCGCCGCCGACATCCGCTTCGGTGACCTGCCGGCGCCGCGTCCCGGCCCGACGGACGTCCTGGTCGACGTGATCGCGACGACCGTCAACCCGGTCGACACCTTCGTCCGCTCGGGGGCCTTTCCCACGCCGCTGCCGCTGCCCTTCGTCGTCGGCCGGGACCTGGTCGGCCGGGTGGCCGAGGCGGGACCGGGCGCCGCCGGCCTCCGCGCCGGAGACCTGGTCTGGTGCAACAGCCTGGGGTACGACGGGCGGCAGGGCAGCGCCGCCGAACAGGCGGTCGTGCCGGCGGCCCGGCTGTACCGGCTGCCCGTCGGGGTCGACCCGGGCGAGGCGGTGACCGTGCTTCATCCGGCGGCCACGGCGTACCTCGCGTTGTTCGTGCACGGCCGGCTGCGGCCCGGGGAGACCGTGCTGGTGGCGGGTGGCGCGGGCAACGTCGGTACGGCGTTGGTGGCGCTCGCCGCCACGGCCGGCGCGCGGGTCGTGGTGACCGCGTCGACAGCCGACCACGACCACTGCCGGCGCAACGGTGCCGCGGTGACGCTGGACTACCGCGCGCCCGATCTCGCCGACCGGTTGCGTGCGGCGTGCCCCGATGGCGTCGACGTCTACCTGGACACGGCCGGACGCAACGAGCTGGAGTGGGTGGTCGACCTGCTGGCCCTGCGCGGACGGGTCGTGGTGCTCGCCGGGGGCGCCCACCGGCCGGCGCTGCCGGTGGCCGAGCTGTACCGCAACGACCGGTCCGTCGTCGGTTTCGTCATCTCCCACGCCACCGTCCCGGAGCTGGCGGAGGCGGCCCGCACGGTGAACCGGCTGCTCACCGCGGGGCGGCTCGCCGCGCGGGGAACGGTCGAGCTGCCGTTGTCGGAGATGGGGGAGGCGCACCGCATGCTCGAAGCAGGCGAGCTGCGGGGCCGGCGGGTGGTGGTCCGGCCCTGACGGCCGATTCGCGTCGCGGCCGCGACGCGACGAGTGGCTACGCGGGCGCTCTGCGGATGGCGCCGCGCAGCCCGAGCAGGGCGATCAGGGCCAGCGCGATGACGAAGTAGGTGTACTCGTCGGCGGTGCGCGGCAGCCCGCCGCCGTGGACCACGAGGTATCCGGCGATCACGGCGGGCAGGCCGAGGCCGAGGTAGCAGATGATGTAGACCAGGGACAGCACGCTGGCGCGCTCGTGTGCCTCGACCAGCGGCATGACGGTCTTGAGGCTGCCCTGGAAGGCGCCACCGAAACCGATGCCGCCGAGCGCGATGCCGAGGAAGAAGGTGACCACGGAGTCCCGGTTCACCGCGAACATCGTGACGACCATGCCCACGACGAGGGCGGCGATCCCGGTGAGCATCAGGGTCCGGGCGGTGGCGTCGCGCATCACGAGGACGGTGATGGACGAGACGATCGCCAGGACGAAGAGCGCCACCCCACCGAAGACGACCGACATGGGGCCGAGCACGCGGACGAGGGCCGGCCCGAGCGCGCCGAAGAAGCCGGCCAGCGACCAGCCGGCGAAGAGCACCGGGGCGACCACGAGCACCGGGCCGCGTACGGAGCGGGGCAGCTTGATCTCCGGCCGCAGGCTGGCCAGCGCGCCCCCCATCGGGGTGACCGTCTCCCGCATCAGGACCACGCCGAACGCCTGGATCAGCAGGACCACCAGCAGCACGACGTAGACCAGGCGGGTCGGCGCGGGCAGGAACTGGACGAACAGGCCGGAGAGGAGGGCGCCGGTGCCGGTGCCGATGCCCGGGGCGATGGCGTTCGTCAGAGTGCCGCGTGCGCGGTTCACGTCCAGCATGGCGGCGCCGATGGCGCCGGTGGCGGCACCGGCGGCGAGCCCCTGCACGACACGGGCGGTGAGCAGCGCGGGTACGCCGTTGGCGAAGATGAAGACGATCAGGGAGATCATCTGGACCGCGATCGCCACCAGGAGGACGGGCCGCCGCCCGACGTGGTCGGAGAGCTTGCCGACGGTCAGCAGGGTGCCCAGCACCGCGATGGCGTAGATGCCGAAGATCACCGTAGTGGTGATCGGCGAGAAGTGCCAGTGCGCCTGGTAGATGCCGTAGAGGGGCGTCGGGGCGGACGAGGACGCCAGGAAGGACACCAGGATCGAGGCGAGCAGGAACAGGGCGACGTTCGGCGAGAGGCGGCCCCGCCGCCCGGTCGCCTTCTCCGCGCCGGTAGGGCCGGCGCCGGCGGTGCTGTCGCTACCCATGTCGGTGCTCCTCGGATGAACTGCGGCTGCTGTCCCGTACCGGAATCGGGCGGGGTAGTCGCCGCGGAGTACCCAATGCGTCGCGTCACACGCGGGCGATGCCGCGCCCGGCCAGCGCGCCGTCACCGACTCGGTGTCGGCGGCCGGGTCGCGTCGTTTGCGGCCCCGGGGGGCGGGTAGCCACGCTTCTCCTATCCGGGAAGGGCGGGGGCATGGCCGAGCTGAAGTTCTTCGACAAGGTGGCGGCCCGGGCGGGCGTGCCGGACGACACAGCGCGGTCGCTGACGGAGGCGACCCTGCGGACCCTCGCGGAGCGGATCAGCGGGGGCCAGGCCGCGGAGCTGGCCGACCACGTGGCGCACGAGCTGCGTCCGCTGCTGGCCCGCGCCGACGTCGAGGAGCCCGACGTCTTCGCGTACGACGAGTTCGTGCGCCGGGTGGCCGAGCGGGCGGGGGTCGGGCCGAGCCTGGCCGAGCGGGGTGCGGGCGCCGTGCTGCAGACCCTGCACCGGGTGGTGGGGCACCGCGAATTCGAGCAGGCGATGGCGCAGCTGCCGACGGAGATCCAGGCCCTGGCCCAGCCCGTGCCGCAGAACCCCTGACCCACACGACTCGCGTCAACCGATGGTTGACGTCGGCGGCGACGTCAACCTATGGTTGACGCATGACGAATCCCCCGACCAACCCCGTACGGCTGGACGACCTGATCCAGGCGATCAAGTCGGCCCACACCGAGCCGCTCGACCAGCTCACCGACGCGGTGATCGCGGCCGACCACCTCGGCGAGGTCGCCGACCACCTCATCGGCCACTTCGTCGACCAGGCTCGCCGGGCCGGCGCGTCGTGGACCGACATCGGCAAGAGCATGGGCGTCACGAAGCAGGCCGCGCAGAAGCGGTTCGTGTCCCGGCCGGCGGAGACGCCGCTCGACCCGAGGGACGGCTTCAGCCGCTTCACCCCGCGCGCCCGCAACGTGGTGATGGCGGCACAGAACGAGGCGCGGGCCACCGGACACGCCGAGATCCGTCCCGAGCACCTGGTGCTGGGCCTGCTCAGCGAGCCGGAGGCGCTCGCCGCCAAGGCGATCGTCGCCCAGGGCGTGTCGCTCGACCGGGTGCGCGAGGTCGCCACGGCCGTGCTGCCGCCGCCGACGACCGGCGAGGTGCCGGAGCTCATCCCGTACGACGCGCCGGCCCGCAAGGCCCTGGAGCTGACCTTCCGCGAGGCGCTGCGGCTGGGGCACAACTACATCGGGACCGAGCACATCCTGCTCGCCCTGCTCGAACTGGGCGACGGAACGGGTGTGCTCGCCGGTCTCGGCGTCGACAAGGCCGCCGCCGAGACCCAACTCCTCGAGACGCTGAAGGCCGCCGCCTTCCGCGAGCAGGACTGAGCCGGGCGGCGGCTCAGGACGCCGTGGGGAAGCCGTAACGCGCCGCGTGCTCCGGGTCGGCCGGGTCGACCTGCCGGAGGCCGGCATCGGCGAGGCGCTTGTTGACCTCGTCCAGACGCTCGCGCACCAGCTGGGCCTCCTCCTCGGTCACCCGGCCGCGGTGCGGCTTCCCCGCGTGCTCGATGGTCGCGTAGTCGACCCGCTCCGCGGCCTTGCGGGCCTTCGGCGGGCGCACCCGCTCGGCGGTCTTCAACAGCTGCGCCATGGGCACGTCGGTCGCCATCGCGTCGAACTCGCTGGCGGTGAGCACCACCCGGCGCGGCTCGCCGCCGCCGTGCCGGTCGTGGATCTCGACCACGGCCACGTCCAGCGCGGCGTCGTCGATGCTCTCCACCTCGACCGGTGTGGCGTCCAGTTGCACGGGCCCGGCCACCAGGTCAGGGTGCTCCAGCACGACGACGCGGACCACCTCGTCGTCGGCTTGCAGGACCGTGCCACTGAAGTCGGAGACGTGGATCGTCTTCTTGCCCATGCGCGGAGCTTCTCCTGTCGTCGGCCGGGATTCCGGACCAGAAGACGTTACCCGACAGGTGTGCGAAAGCCCCTGGTGACCGCCCGGGTGTGTCGCGTGGTCAGCGGCTGCCCAGGCCGCGCCGGGCGGAGGCGCCGGCGGGCAGGCGGTTCACCTCGGCCCAGCTCAGCGCGGTGCCGTCGGCGGCGCGGGCCCCGTGGTGCGGCGGCTGGGCCGGGAACCGTCCGGGGTCGGGGAAGCGCCGGAGTCGCGCGGTGTCCTGCTGGTACCGGTCATTCGGCTGAATCGGCATGACCATACCGTCCCAAAGAAAGTTGTCCATGTATGGAAATAGGTGTGACGCGATGTCTCGGCGCTCGGTTCCGTTGACTGCGCAGGGAATTCGCACCGTGAGTGGTCTTCGCGTCCGTACCCGACCGGCGCCGTCGCCAACCCTCGGTGGCGGGTGACCCGGAACCGGCGACACCGGCGAGGAGGGATCCGCCCGTCCGGTCCGCGCACCTCGCGTACGGTGATCGGCGACGACGCCCGGCGGAGCCGGACGCCCGCGACGGACCGTGCGGGCCGACGGTGCCGGGGCGAGGGGACCGCGGAGGTGACGGGGTGCTCGACCGGCGGCTCCACCTGCACCTGGCGACCTGGCTGGGACAGTGGCCGGCCGGCCCCGGGCTGCACGTCGTCGCGTCGTGGCGGCGCGCGCAACCGGCGTGGGACGGGCGGCTGCGGCCCGCGATCGCGGTGGGCACCGGGCACAGCACCGTGCTCTCCGTGCCGCCGGAACGGGCCGAGGCGGTCCGCGCGCTCACCGACCGGCCCGTGGACCAACTGATCCCGGCGCTGCCCGCAACCGTCGGCCTGCCCGACTGGCCCACCCACGACGGCGCGTTCCGCTGGAGCCTCGCCCCGGCCCCGCTGGCCGACGTGGGAAAGTGGACCGCGCCCACGGCGCCGGACCTGCCCGCGTGGCTACGGCTCTTCGACCGCGAGGTGCTGCTGGTGCGCGATCCCGACGGTCGCTACCTGGCGGGCGTCGGGATCAAGCGGCACGACGCGCACGGCCACGAGTTGGCTGTCGGCACCGTGCCGGCGGCCCGGGGTCGTGGCCTGGCCCGCCGGTTGGTCGCGCAGGCCGCCCGGCGAGTGCTCGACGAGGGCGCGGTGCCGACGTACCTGCACGACCGGCGCAACGTCGCGTCCGCCCGGGTCGCCGACGCCGCGGGCTTCCCGGACCGCGGTTGGCGCTCCTTCGGCGTGTACCCCGCCTGAACGTCCACCGCACAGCGCGGACCGTGGATCCCGGGCCGGATCCACGGTCCGCAGCCTCCCCCAGGTCCCCGTGCGCGCGACCGGCGAACAAGGCGCCGGTCGCGTCTCCTGCCGATCACGCTACGTATCGAAGGGTCTCGGGGCAAGATGCGCCGGGCCGGACCGGTGTGTCGAATAGTGGACTTGACCTGCTGCGAAGCCCGCCCGCACCGGTGGCGGATGCCGGTGACACAGCGTGCGGGGGTGAGGTGGGCGCTGGGTCGTCGGACCGGAGGCGCACGCAGGACGCTCCCCTCTGCGCGGGTCGTGTTCTGCCGGTATGGTCGAACGGCGCCCAATGCGCAATCTTCTTCCAGTGCCGGAGGGCGGCCGATGGACGTTCGTCTGTGGGACGCGGGAGCGGGTCGTGTGACCCTGCGTCCCGTCGGCGAGATCGACCTCGCCACCGCGGACGCGCTCGACGCCGCCCTGGCCGACGCGCTGGGCCGGCCCGGCATCACGGAGGTCGTCGTCGACCTGGCCGACGTCGGCTTCCTGGACTCCAGCGGGATCCGGGTCCTGGTCGGCGCGGCCGCCGCCGCCCGGCGCGCCGCCGCCACCCTGCGGGTGGTCGACCCGCAGCCGGTGGTCGCGCGGGTGCTGCGGATCACCGCGGTCGGCGGGCTCCTCGGGCTCTCCCCGGGCGGCCCGCCGGCGGCCGTCCGCGGCTTCCGCGGCCTGGACTAGGGACCCGCGCGCCCGGGCGACCGGTCACGGCTGCACCCGGTCCGACGCCTCGGGCGACCACTCGACCAGCAGGAGCGTGGCGTCGTCGCGCAGCGGGCCACCCCGGTGCTCGCCCACCGCCTGACCGAGCCGGCGCAGCGTCTCGGGAGTGGGCAGGCCCGAGCGGATGTGCCGCTCCGCGAGGTCGGCCAGCCGACCGAGTCCGAACATCTCGCCCGTGGCGTCGCGGGCCTCGGTCACACCGTCGGTGTGCAGCAGCAGCCGGTCGCCGGGCTCCAGCCGGACCCGGGCCACCTCCTGCCGTTCGCGGGACAGACCGAGCGGGAGGCGGCGGCCACCCTCCAGCGCCCGCACCGTCCGCCCGCCCCGCAGCAGCAGCGGCGACGGATGCCCGGCGTTGACGTAGCTCAGCAGGCCGTCCCGCAGGTCGAACTCGGCGAACACCCCGGTGACGAACCGGGCGTCGCGAAACTCGCCGCGGATCGCCGCGTCCGCCGCCTCGGCCGCCGCGGTGAGCCCGCCACCCGCGCGGCGTGCCGCCCGGGTGGCCGCCAGCGCGACCGCGGTGGTGAGCACCGCGGGCAGGCCGTGGCCGACCCCGTCGAGGATGGCCAGCGTGATCGTGTCCCCGTTCAGCGTGTAGTCGAAGGCGTCCCCACCGACCTCGTAACAGGGCTCCAGGAGTGCACTGACCGTCACTTCCTCGGTCGCGAACGTCAACGGCGGCAGCAGTTGCCAGAGCAGCTCGGCGGAGACGTCCATCGGGCGACTGCGGCGGGCGCGGTGCAGGCCGTCGCCGTACGAGGTCTTGCTGGTCACCAGGTGGCCGATCGTCCCGGCGATCAGCCGGCAGCCGTCGCGCAGCGCCGGGTCGGCGAGATCGACGCCGGCCGGGGGGAAGACCTCCAGCAGGCCGAGCCGGTCGGTGCCGTCGACCACCGGCACCCACAGCCGGGGTGGCGGCCCCTGCCCGGCATGCGACTCCACCTGGGTGAAGGCGCGGCCGGCGAGGCTGGTGTCGATGGGCAACGCCTCCGGTACCGGTCGACCGGAACCCGGCAGCGGGCGCAGGTCGCGCTGCTCGACGTCGACCAGGTAGATGGTGACCGTCACCCCCAGCGGCGCGAGCGCCGCGTCGATCGCGGCCGTCAGGGCGTCGGGTGGCATCCGGTGCGACCGGGCGAGCAGGTCGGCCAAGGCCCGGTGCCAGGGTTCGGTGGCGGTCATGCCGACCGGTTACCCCGACCGGGCTGACCGAAGCCGGGGTGGGCCGTACCGTCCGGGTGAGCGGCCCTGATCCCGACGGCCGGGGGCGGTCAGCCGGCCAGGCCGAGCGCCTCGGCGGCGGCGCGCCCGTTGGCGTGGCTTGCCCCGTACGTGGTGACGAAGGCGCGTACGCCGGTCGGCCGCCACTGCGCCGGCCATCCCATCTCCACCACCGTCACGGCGTGCCGGGCGGCGAGCGCGCCGACCAACTCGGGACCCCCCGACAGCCGGTGCAGGTGCCGGCCCACGAGCACGATGGGCCGCTCGCCGGCCAACCGGCGCAGGGACTCCGGGTCGGCCTCGGCGGCGACCACCCGGACCTCCTCCACGTCGGCCAGGTGCGGGCCCAGGCCCCAGGGCACCCGACCCTCGGCCATCGTCGAGGCGGCGTACAACTGCACGACGAGGGGACGGCCCAGCTCGCCGAGGACGCCCTCGACGCGCACCGCGCGGCGCGCGGCCGCGTACCCCAGGTCGGTGTCGCCCTCGGTGGGTGCCCGGCCGGCGCCCCGGGTCCAGGCGGCGAGCGCCGCGGCGCGCCCGGCGGCCTCTTCGACGCGGGCGCGGTCCAGCCGGCCGTCGTCGAGCGCCGCCACGATCTCGGCGGCGACCTGCTCGATCAGATCGGCGTCGACCTTCGCGCCGATGCAGAGCAGGTCCGCGCCGGCGGCCAGGGCCCGGACGGCGGCCGGCCCGATCCCACCGGCGGCGACCGCGGCACCCTTCATCTCCAGGGCGTCGGTGATCACGGCGCCGGTGAAGCCGACCTCGGTGCGCAGGAGGTCGACCAGGACGGCCCGGCTGAAGGTGGCCGGACCGTCGGCGGTCAGCGCCGGTACCCGGATGTGCGCGGTCATCACCGCCTGGGCGCCGGCGGCCACGACGGCGGCGAACGGCGGCAGGTCGCGCCGGCGCAGCAGGTCGAGCGGGACGTCCACGGTGGGCAGTTCGTGGTGGGAGTCGGCGACGGTGGCCCCGTGCCCGGGGAAGTGCTTCGCGCAGGCCGCGACACCGGTCGACTGGAGCCCGGCCACGGCCGCGGCGGAGTGGGCGGCCACCCGGACCGGGTCGGCGCCGAACGAGCGGGTGCCGATCACCGGGTTCTCGTCGGCGGTGTTCACGTCGACCGTGGGGGCGAGGTTGACGGTGACGCCGAGCGCGGCCAGTTCGCCGCCGATCGCCTCGTAGACGCGGCGGGTCAGGGCCACGTCGCCGATGGCGCCCAGGGCGGCGTTGCCCGGGTACGGGCTGCCCGTGGCGTGCGCCAACCGGGTCACGTCACCGCCCTCCTCGTCGATGGCGATCACCACGTCGGGCCGCCCCTGCCGCAGCGCGGCGGTGGTCGCCGCGACCTGTGCCGGGTCGTGCACGTTGGTGCCGAAGAGGGTGTGCCCGGCGAGACCGTCGGCCACCAGGTCGACCGCCCAGTCCGGCGGAACCGGCCCCGGGTACGCACCCAGCAGCGTGCCCAGCGCGAGCCGGCGCAGTCCTGGATCCAGCCCCACGGTGATCGTCCCCTCTCTGGTGCCCACGGCACGGGTGTCCGGTCCGGTCCCCGGCCGTCCCGGTCGCGCAGGGCTGCCGGGTCGTCCGAGTACTCCCGGTCCGGGTGGCCGCTACGCTACGGCTACCCGTTCGCAGGTCGGTTTACAGTTAGCAAAGTTTACTAAATCTAGAGGACGTGGCATGAGTGCGACCCGGCTGCCCGGCACCCCCCGCCTGTTGCGGGCGCTCAACGACCGTGCGGCCCTGGAGCTCCTGCTGGAGCGGGGGCCGCTGACCCGGGCCCGGATCGGCGAGCTGACCGGGCTGTCCAAGGTCACCGCCTCCCAGTTGGTCGAGCGCCTGGAGGAGCGCGGCCTGGTCGCCCGGGTCGGCGAGCAGGCCGGCGGCCGGGGGCCGAACGCCCAGCTCTACGCCGTCCGCCCGAACAGCGCGTACGTGGTGGGGGTGGACGTCGGGCCGGACCGGGTGGTGGCGGCCTGCGCCGACATCACCGGCGCTGTGATCGGCCGGGTGGAGCAGTCCACCCGGGACACCGACGACCCGGTCGGCGTCGTGCACAACGCCGTCGTCCAGGCCGCGAGCAGCGCCCAGGCGCAGCTGTCGAGCGTGCGGCGGATCGTGCTCGGCACGCCCGGTCTGGTCGACCCGACCACCGGGGACATCACCTTCGCGTTCAACCTGCCCCGCTGGCACCGCGGCCTGCTCGAGGCGCTCCGCGAGGACCTGCACACGCCGGTGGTCTTCGAGAACGACGTGAACCTCGCCGCGATGGCCGAGGCGCAGGCCGGTGCCGCCCAGGGCGTCGGCGACTTCGTCCTGGTCTGGGTCGGCGCGGGCGTCGGTCTCGCGATCATGCTCGGCGGCCGGCTGCACCACGGCAGCAGCGGGGCGGCCGGCGAGATCGGTTACCTCCCGGTGCCGGGCGCCCCGATTCCCCGCGACGTCTCCCGTCGGGCGAAGCCGGCGTTCCAGCAGTTGGTCGGCGCGGACGCCGTCCGCGCGGTGGCCCGTGAACACGGGTTCCGGTCCGGGAACGCCGCCGCCGCGGTGCGCGCCGCGATCGACGGTGGCGCCGACGGCGGCGCGATGCTGGACGAGCTGGCCCGGAGGCTGGCGCTCGGCGTGGCGAGCACCTGCGTGGTGCTCGACCCGCCCCTCGTGGTGCTGGCCGGCGAGGTGGGCCAGGCCGGCGGGCCGGCCCTGGCCGAGCGCGTGCAGCGGGAGGTCGAGGCGATCACGCTGGTCCGGCCCCGGGTGGTGCCCACCGGGCTGACCGAGGAACCGATCCTGCGCGGCGCGCTGCGGACGGCGCTGGACGCCGTCCGCGACGAGGTCTTCGGCTCCACCGTGGGTTGAGCGGGTCACGCCACGGTCCCTCATGCGAAGGAATTCTTCACCATCGGCCCGGGCGCTGCAAGGAGTTGCCCACACGCCCGGGCCGGGCGTCGACGCAGGTCAGATGAGATCCCGCCGACGGAAGGCGGTGAAGGCGCCCACGGTCAGCGCCACGGTGACGGTGACCAGCACGGCGATGGCCGGACCCCAGCCGAGCGTGTAGGAGCCGTCGCAGAACCCGTTGCCGGAGCCGACGCAGGCGCGCGGATCCCAGAACGACGCCTCACCGGCCAGCCAGGCCCCGATGTGACTGGAGAGCATCAGCTGGTCCGGGCGGGGCGCGTCGACGATCTCCAGCACCAGCCGCGCGCCGAGTTCCCAGACCACCGCGTACGCGGCCGCCGTGCCGAGCGCAGCCGACGTGTGCCGGCCCAGCGTTGCGAGCGCGAAGCCCATCGCCGTGGCCAGCAGCACGAGCACCATGCCGCGACCGTGGGTCGCCCCCAGTTCACGCCAGAACGTCGCGCTCAACCCACTCGCCAGGCCCGCGGTCTGCCCGATCACCCAGAACGTGCCGAGGTACGCCGCCGAGGCGAGCAGCGACAGCACCAGCACCGAGCCGAGCAGCGTCCCCAGCTTCGCGCCGAGGACGGCCAGCCGCCGTGGTCGCCAGAGCAGCAGATTGACCACGCCACCGGAGTTCAGATCCGCCCCGATGTAGGAGGCGCCGACCAGGAAACCGAACAGCACCAGGAAGGCGATCAGGAAGTAGAGCAGTGGCCGGGCCTGGTTGGCGAAGGTGAACACCCCGGTCAGGAAGTCCGCCGCCACCGGCAGCCGGTCCTGGCGGGCCGGATCCAGCTCGCTGCAGTTGGCCGGAAAGTAGTCGATCTCAGAGCCGGGCGGCACGCTGCCGTTCACCTGGGCCACGCACTGCTGGTAGGCCTGCTCCATCTGCTGCCGGGCCCGGGCGGCCTGGTTGCCGGCCTCGATCAGCTCGGTCGACGACGGCCGGTGCGAGCCGGCCAGGGTGGTCGCCGCGGTGACGCCGAACGCCAGCACCAGCAGCACGACCATGAGCTGCACGAAGCGGCGGGCCGCCAGCCGTTCCAGCTCGGCGCGGAACAGGTTCACTCGTCCCCTCCTCGGCGACCGCCGACACCGGCGTCCAGGTTGATCACACCGTCACCCGCCCCGGGCGCGTACGCCGACGAACCGTCGACCTGCCGGGGCAGCGTCGGGTGGCCGCCCTCGCCGGTCAGTTCGAGGAAGACGCTCTCCAGGTCGGGCCGCAGCGGCGTCAGCTCGCGCACCCACAGCCCCTGCTCGCCGAGCACCCGGCTGACCACCGTCGGGTCGCTGGCCTGCCCGACCAGCAGATGGTCGGGCTGCGGGGTCACCGGCAACCCGGCCTCCCGGAGCAGCTGCGCGGCCCGCTCCGGCTCGTCCACCCGCACCAGCACCTCGTGCTGGTCGAAACCGGCCAGCACCTCGTCCACCCGACCGGCCGCGACCCGCCGGCCCCGCGAGATGATCGTCACGTGGTCGCAGATCAGCTGGATCTCGCCGAGGATGTGACTGGAGACCAGGACGGTCACCCCCGCGGCGGCCAGCGACCGCATCAGGTCCCGCATCTCCCGGATGCCGGCCGGGTCGAGGCCGTTCGCCGGCTCGTCGAGAATCAGCAGCTCCGGATCCTTGAGCAGCGCCGACGCGACGGCCAGCCGCTGCTTCATGCCCAGCGAGTAGCCCTTCACCCGCTCGTGGCCGCGGTCGCGCAGGCCCACCTGCTCCAGCGCCTCGTCGACCCGGCTCACCGGCACGCCACCGGCGAGGGCCAGCAGCCGCAACGTGCGGTACGCGGTGAAGTTGCCGAAGAACTGCGGGCTCTCCACGATGGCCCCCACCCGACCGGCCACCTGCGGCAGCAGGCGGGGCGACGGGACGCCGAGCACGCTCATCCGACCGCCGTCGGCGCCGACCAACCCGAGCAGGGCGCGCAGCGTGGTCGTCTTGCCCGACCCGTTCGGCCCCAGGAAGCCGTGGATCTGCCCGGCCTCGACCAGCAGGTCGAAGCCGTCGACGGCGACCCGGCGGCCGTGCCGGACGCTGTGGAAGGCCTTGTGCAGACCCTCGATCTCGATGACCGCGCTCATCCGCGCGGTTCCCTGCTCGGACCCGCCATGGACCGTCCTTCTGAAGTGGTGACCAACGACACGGCGCCTCACCCTATGGCGGAGGCGCCGCCCGTGGGGGGCACCACGGCGCTGCGTGGTTGGATGGGCGGGTGACTGGTGACGTGATCTCCGGCGCCGCCGGCGCCACCCCTGCCGGAGCACCCGTGGACCCTGATCTGGTCGTCAGCCTCGACGGCGTCGGCGTACGCCGGTCCGGCAACGCGCTGCTGCACGACGTGACCTGGCGCGTCGAGCTGGACGAGCGGTGGGTCGTGCTCGGGCCCAACGGCGCCGGCAAGACCACCCTGCTCAACCTGGCCGCCGGGCGGCTGCACCCGACGACCGGCACCGCGCACGTGCTCGGCGAGCGGATCGGCCGCACCGACGTCAACGAGTTGCGTACCCGCATCGGGCTGTCCACCGCGGCGCTCGCCGAGCGGGTGCCCGCCGAGGAGCGGGTCAGCGACGTGGTCGTCACCGCCGCGTGGTCCGTCGTCGGCCGCTGGCGGGAGAGCTACGACCGCAGCGACGAGGCGCGGGCCCACGCGCTGCTGGGGCAGCTCGGCATCGGCGGGCTCGCCGAGCGCCGCTACGGCACCCTCTCCGAGGGCGAGCGCAAGCGGGTGCAGATCGCCCGCGCCCTGATGACCGACCCGGAGCTGCTGCTGCTCGACGAGCCGGCCGCCGGGCTCGACCTGGGTGGCCGCGAGGACCTGGTCGCGCGGCTCGCCGACCTGGCGTACGACCCGGACGCCCCGGCCCTGGTGGTGGTCACCCACCACGTCGAGGAGATTCCGCCGGGCTTCACCCACGCGCTGCTGCTGCGCGAGGGCGGTGTGGTCGCGCAGGGGCTGCTGGGTGACACCCTGACCGGGGACAACCTCTCCAAGACCTTCGGGTTGCCGCTGGTGGTCGAGCGCTCCGGCGAGCGGTTCACCGCCCGCGCCGCCTGACGCGCGTCCCGCCGATCCGACCGGAGGTGCCGGTGCCGCAGACCCGGGTTGCCGTCGTGGGCAGCGCCAACATGGACCTGGTGGCGATGGCGCCCGACCTGCCCCGGCCGGGCGAGACCATGCTCGGCACCGACTTCGTGATGGTGCCCGGCGGCAAGGGCGCCAACCAGGCCGTCGCCGCCGCCCGAGCCGGTGCCGCCAGCACCTTCCTCGGCGCCATCGGCTCGGACGCGTTCGGGGTCACGTTGAAGGCCCGGATCGGCGCCGCCGGTGTCGACACCGCGCACCTGCGGGTCGTCTATGGCACCTCCGGTGTGGCCCTCGTGATGGTCAACGCCGCGGGGGAGAACGCGATCCTCGTGACTCCGGGCGCCAACGACGCGCTGACCGGTCTCACCGAGGAGGAGCTGGACAGCGTACGGCGAGCGGACGTCCTGGTCGCCCAGCTGGAGATCCCGGTCGAGACGGTGACCCAGGCGGCGGTGGCCGCCCGGGCCGCCGGCACCCGGGTCGTGCTGAACGCCGCGCCGGCCCGGCAGCTGCCCGACGAGCTGCTCGCGGCCGTGGACCTGCTCGTCGTCAACGAGCGCGAGGCGCAGGCGCTCACCGGGCACGGGCGGGAGCGGCCGGAGGCGCTGCTCGACCTGACCCCCCGGGCCGTGCTCACCCTCGGCGGCGAGGGTGCCTGGTACGGCGACCGGGACGGCACGGCCGTGCACGTGCCCGCCGTGAGGGTGGAGGTGGTCGACTCGACCGCCGCCGGTGACGCGTTCACCGCCGCGCTGGCCGTCGGCTGGGGCGAGGGGCGGGACGTGGTGGACGCCGTCCGCTGGGCGGCGGCGGCCGGTGCCGCCTGCGTCCGGCGGCTCGGTGCCTCGGTGGCGCTGCCGCAGCGGGCCGAGATCGACCAGCTGTACGCGCCGGCCTGATCGTCTCAGGCGCCCGGGGCGCCATCGTCCTCGGTGAGCTTCTCGCCGCGCCGTCGCAGTATGTTCAGGCCGGGAATGCCGGCGACGGCCAACTTCAGGTCCCGGGTGACGGCCAACAGGTCGTGCAGGTCCGGGCCGACCCGGTCCAGGGTGGCGAGAATGGGCAGGATGTCGCCGGTCAGGTGCTCGCGCAGCTTCGGCAGGTCGTCGATGAGCCGGATCGCGGCGGTCACCTCCTCGTGGCTGAGCTGCTCGACGAACCGGCTCGCCATCGGCGCGGCCCGGCGCAGCGCCGGTTCGTACGCCGTCAGCAGCTCACCCGCGGTCGCCGCCACCGACTGGGCCTCGGTGACGACCGACCCGGCCGTACGCGAGACCTCCTGTGCCTCCCCGACCACGCTCGCCGCAGCCGCCGCGACCTCGGTGGCGGTCCGGACCGCCGACTCGGCGTCGTCGAGCACCCGGTCGGTACGGTCCAGGGTTCGCTCGATCCGGTCCACGACCCCGTTGATCCGGGCCAGCAACGCCTCCACGTCGTCGAGCACCGCGAAGGCGCGGGCGGGCACGGCCGCGAACGAGGCGGCCGAGCCGAGGGCCTGGTCGAGGGCGGACCGGGTGAGGCCGACGACGGTGGACGGTCGGGGGAGGGGGATCGCCATGGCACCCAGTGTGCGTCGCCCGCGCCCGGGCCGCCCGTCGGCCGCGGCCGACGGGCCCTCAGCGGCGGTCCGTGTGCTGCTCGACGGCGCGCTGCACCGCTCGGTAGATCTGGCCGAACCGCAGCGCGTCCGGCGTCCGCAACAGCAGCTCCTCCCGGCCGTGGTGCTGCACCCAGAGTTCGTGGACCTGGTTGCCGCGCTCGTACGAACGGTCCAGCCAGCCGAGCGGCACCTCCAGGAACGGGGTGAGGGCCAGCGCGCCCACCGCGAAACCCGCCAGGATGATCAGCGCGAGCACCCACTCGCCGCGGTCCTGGGCCGACCAGACCAGCGCGACCACGCAGACCAGTGCCACCAGCGGCGGCAGCGACAGCAGCAGGACCAGCACGCCCCGGCCCAGCACGCGACCCCGCACGGCGAGCGTCTTCGGCCCACGGCTGTGCCAGACGTACGTCACCTCGGGCAGCGACACCACCTGCCCACCCACCCGGATCGACTCGGAGGTCACCTGCACCGCGTCGTCCCGGTAATAGACCACCATCACTCAGCCTAACCACGTCCCGGCAACCTCAGCGCGACCGCGCCGCCGCCCCCGTCCGGTCCGCCCCGCCCCCTGCCTGCCCGCTGCCCGCGGCTGCCCGCCCGGCCCGCTGGCCCGGCCCGCCTGGTTGCCCCCGTCTGTCGGTTGGTCGGCCCGACGAGGAGGTGGGGTGTGCGCATCCTTTAGAGCTGAGTCGATTCCGACATCGCCGGCCGTCGGCGGACCGTCGGCCGACGGGATGGTGCCCGGGCCCTGTCGAGCTGCCCCAAATCCGGGGCAGCACCGGGTGAGGGCAGAGGCCGGCCGCCGCCCGGATCTGGGGCAGGTTGAAGGCGGCATGGTGTTCGCGGCCGGGGCCGCGGACCTGGTCGTGCAACGCAACCGGGGGCGGATCCCGACCGACGCATCCCGGTCGGGCATCCCCGATGAGCGAATCCCGATCAGCAGATCCCCGATCAGCGGACCCCAGGCAGCCGATTCCAAGCGGCGCCCGAGCAGTGCTCGGCGAGCTTTGCTGTGGGGTCGCCCTGGCTGAATCGTCTACGCCATCAGCTCCAAAGCCTCCGCCGGGAGGATGCCGGACCGGGACGCGTCGCCGGGCGGGACCGGGAGGGGCAGCGGGCCGCGCGCCGTTCGTGTCGCGGGTAGCTTCGCGCCCATGACGGAGGAGGAGCGCAACAGCGAGGTGGTCCGGCGGTACCTGCGGACGTTCGTGACGAAGGACCTGGTCGAGCTGCGCGAGGTGGTCGCGGAGGACGTACGCATTCATGGGTCGGGCACGGCCGTGCAGGGCCGGCACTTCGTCGAGCAGGCGGTTGGGTCACCCGGGCTCACGGTGCTCGACCAGGAGATCCACGAACTCTTCGCCGCCGGTGACCGGGTGACCGTCGCGATGGCGCAGACGTACCGGCGGGACGCGACCGGAGCGACCGCGGTGCAGAGCGCCTGCAAGATGTACCGGCTGGCGCGGGGCCGCATCGTGCAGTTCTGGGGCGAGCAGGACCTCTACGGGTTGCTGCGCGGCCTCGGCATGCTGCCGGACGAACCAATCCGCTTCTAGTGCGGTGTCCACTAACGTTCACCGGGTTTGCGGTGGTGTTGTGGATCCTCGCCGTGTAGGGCGAGCGACTCCTCACCGGGGGGTGGGGCGGGCCTCCGCGGGCCAACTGATCCTCGCGCCGCCGCGGGTGGGCGGCGGGGGTCACGTCGGGACTGGCCGGCGCCGGGGAGGTGCCGGCCGGCTCGACGGTGCGTGATCACCCCGGGCAGCACAGCCACAGCTGTGGTGGGGGTGGTGGGTCCGCCGCCCGGTCTGCGGGTGGCGATCATGGCCGCCGCGACGAGGTCACGGTGCCCGGTGAAGGTGCAGTGCGGGCAGGTCAGGGTGCGCCCGCGGGGTTTGGGTATCCGCCGGTGGCAGGCGGGGCAGGTGGAGGAGGTGCCGCGTTCGTCGACCATGTGCACGGTGATGCCGGCGAGGGTGGCCTTGTCGGTGAGGACCTGGATGAGCCGGCCGATCTGCCACTGCCGCAGCCGCAGGTTGTGCCGCCGCCCGGCCGGGATGTCGAGCACGCTACGGGGGTCGCCGACGTGCAGCACCCCCACCCGCTGCTGTTGGGCCCACGATATGACGGTGCGGGCCGCCTCGTGCTGGGCCTGGCGGACGCGCCGCCGATGCCGGCCCTCCACCACCCGGGCGCGGCGGCGATAGCGGCGCCACCGCCGTGACCCCCGCTGACCCGGCTTCGGCGCCCGGCGGGCCACCGCCCGACGGCGGGCCTTGGTGTCAGCCAGGTGCATCCGATGCTCAGCACGGACCGCCCGCCCGGACACCAACAACCCCGCCCCGTCCGGCCCCGCCACCGCGTAGGGGTGAATGATTCCGAGGTCCACCCCGGCGACACGTCCGGCGTCCGGCTCTTCACCGGGCGGGTAGACAGTTACGGGAACTTCGGCGGTGACATCGAGGAACAGGCGGTTACCCTCACACAGCAGGGTGATCGAGCGGACCTGCTCCACTGGGTACGGCAGATCCCGGACCAGCCGCACCCACAACGGGGCACTGCCACGCGCGGCCGGGATCCGCACCCGCCGCCCGACAACGGTGAACGTGCCGTGATACCAACGCACCGGCACCAACCCACGCCGACGACGCGGAAACCCCGCCGACACGTCACCGGTCTGACGGCGCTTCGCCGCGGCGAACCAGGCATCGGAGAACCGGCGCAACACCGACCGGGCACCCGTGCTGTCCAACTCGCCGAACGTGCCCGGCCCCGACGCGGCCAACTCCCGACACAACTCCTGATAGCCAGCCAACGGCGCATCACCGCGGCGACGCCGCCACGCGTTGACCTCCAACACACACGCCCACACATCACCAGCCGACCGCAGCAACCCGAAACACCGCCGCCGCTGACCCCCCGTCACCCGCAACCCCACCCGAGCCGTCCGATACACGACCCGCGGCGCAGCAGAATCCCGACGGCGAGGCACAACCCACACCCCACACCACCCGTACGACAACTTCCCCGACCCACACCAACCGGCCAACATTTCTGGCCACCGCACTAGCCTCGCCGCCCGCGCGCCGGCGTGCGGGCGGCGGCCGTCGGCTGCCCCTGCTCGACGGCCCGCTGCACCGCGCGGTAGATCTGGCCGAACCGGAGGGCGTCACGGGTGCTCAGCAACCGGACCGGCTGCCCGCGCCAGCGCGCCCACAGCTCCAGTTGCCGGCTGCCCCGCGCGTACGAGCGGTCCAGGTGCTCGAAGAGGAAGTCGGCGACCGGGCCGACGGCGAGCCCGACCAGCACCGACGCCCCGACGATCGCGATCGTGACGGTGGGTGAGCGGCCCAGTCGGATGGCCAGCGCGAGCCCCAGGGCGGCCGCCACCAGCGGGCCGGCCATGGCGGCGCCGATCGCGCCGCGGCCGGCGAGCACCCGCCAGGACCGGCTGCCCCGCCGGTGCCACACCATGGTGATCTCGGCGAGCGGGAAGGTGCGGCCGTCGACGCGGACGGCGGTGCTCGTGACCCGCACCGATCTGTCGTCGTAGTACGTGATCATCGCTGGCCTCCCGAGGCCGGGGCTGATACCAGACTACGTACCCCAACGAGTCGGGCCGTAAGGTTGGCACGCGACTTCGACGAGGAAGTGAGGGCAGCGTGAGCGAGTTCGTGCGGCTGGAGACCAAGGACGGCATCGGCACCATCCGGCTGGAGCGGCCACCGATGAACGCCCTCAACACCCAGGTGCAGGAGGAGCTGCGCGCCGCCGCGTCGGCCGCCACCGCCGACCCCGAGGTCCGCGCCGTGATCGTGTACGGCGGCGAGAAGGTCTTCGCCGCGGGAGCGGACATCAAGGAGATGGCCGACATGTCCTACGTGGACATGGCCGAGCGGGCCGCCGACCTGTCCGGCGCGCTCGGCGCGATCGCGCGGATCCCCAAGCCGGTGGTCGCCGCGATCACGGGGTACGCCCTCGGCGGCGGTTGTGAACTGGCCCTGGCCTGCGACTGGCGGGTGGTGGCCGAGGACGCGAAGCTCGGCCAACCGGAGATCAAGCTGGGCATCATCCCCGGCGCCGGCGGCACCCAGCGGCTCGCCCGGCTCGTCGGCCCGGCCCGAGCGAAGGACCTCATCATGTCCGGCCGCATGGTCGACGCCCAGGAAGCGCTGCGCATCGGGCTGGCCGACCGGATCGCCCCGGCCGCCGAGGTGTACGCGACCGCGGTCGAGCTCGTCCGCCCGTATCTCACGGGTCCGAGTCAGGCGCTGCGCGCGGCGAAGCTGGCGATCGACGGCGGCCTGGAGATGGACCTGACCTCCGGCCTGGCGTGGGAGAGTCAACTCTTCGCGGCGCTGTTCGCCACCGACGACCGGCGCGAGGGCATGGCCGCCTTCGTCGAGAAGCGCAAGCCGGACTTCACCGGCCGCTGACCGGTGCCGCGCCGAGGCGGGTCAGACCCAGCCTCGGCGCACCGCCTCCATTCCGGCCTGGAAGCGGGTCTCCGCGCCGACCATCGCCATGATCCGGTGGACCTGTCGGTGCACCGTCCGCACGCTGAGGCCCATCGTGCGGGCGATCCGGTCGTCGGTGGCGCCGCCGGCCAGCAGGCCGATCAGCTCGATGTCCCGGTCGGAGAGGCCGTCGGGGTGTTCGACGGTATGGTCGGCCCCGAGCGGCCCGGCGGCGCTCCGGCCGACGGCGTCGGAGCGGTTGATGGCGACCGCCCGGTCCCAGAGCGCCTCGAACAGCTCGCTCAGCGCGTCGAGGAGCGACGAGGGGTGCACCAGGTACGCGGCGTCGGCCAGGTGCCCCTCCGCCATGACGGGCACCAACCCGAGGCGGTCGTCGGAGAGCATCATCTTCATGGGTACCTCGCTGGCGACCCGGGCCCGTTCGCCGCGCTGGATGCCGCGCCAAATCTCGGCCATCCGGCCGGGGATCTCCAGTGCCGAGCGGTCGTAGATCACCCGGTAGGTCAGGCCCCGGTCGGTGAGTTGGTGGGTCTCCTCCGAGTTGCCGCTCACCGGGTTGTCCAGGTACGGCCCGCGGTCCAGGCCCCGGATCTGCACCCGCGCCTCGCGCTGGAGCCGGACGAGGGTGGCGCGCAGGTTCTCCGCCCCCTCGATCACCTCGACCAGCTCGGCGGGGTGGCGACCGGACCCGTCGCGACGGCGGATCTCCTTGGCGAGATGGTCGGCGTGCGTACGCAGGCGCAGCAGGTCGCGCTCCCGCTCGGCGATGAGGGAGGTGGCCACCTGGTCCGGCGGCGCCGCCGCGTACCGGGTCGGGCGGCCCGGCAGCCGGTTGGCCAGGCCGCGCTCGACCAGGCGGCCGAGAGCGCGGGACAGCTGCGCCTGGGAGAGCGCGACGTCGTCGACGAGGTCGGCCCTGGTCGCCTGGCGTCGGCGGGTCAGCGCCTCGTAGACCCGTCCCTCGGGTTCGGACACACCCACCACGTGCCACATCGGAAGCCTCCGTCGGGATCCGGCCAGCTGTCCGGAACATGAACGTCCCGGGACATTGTCCGGCTCTCCGCGCGCGTGCCAAGATCCTCGACCAACGGCCGCCGACTACGTGTCTGGAATCACCTTCGACCTGGCGGCGCGTGGTCGAGGCCTCAACGGTGAGGCGTACCCGTGATCCGATCTGGCAAGGAGTCCTGGATGACCGTGCCCTTACGACGGAGGCAGGCCCACCGGCGCCCGCTCGGTTGGTTGACCGCCGCCGTCGCACTCGCGCTGCTCGCCACGGGCGTGTCGCCCGTCGCCCCGGCGCAGGCGGCGCCAACGCCGTCGCCGTCCTCCTCGGCTCCGAGCTGGGGCGCGATGCGCTACAAGCCCGCCGGCTGCAACACCGCGGAGGCCGGCGACGGGTTCGCCCGCTGCTACGCGCTCGGCCTCAGCACTGCGGACGGCCGGCTCATCCAGCAGGTCTCGGAGCCGCCGGAGGGCGCGTTGGGGCCGCCCGACATCCGGTCGGCGTACCGGCTGCCCGACGGGGGTGAGGGCCGCACCGTGGCGGTCGTGCTCGCCTTCGGGTACGAGGCGGCCGAGGCCGACCTCGCGGTGTTCCGCGAGCACTACGACCTGCCGCCGTGCACGACGGCCAACGGCTGCTTCCGCAAGGTGGACCAGCGGGGCGGCACCGACTACCCGGCGGAGGACGCCGAGTGGTCGATCGAGGCGGCTCTGGACCTCGACGCCGTCTCCTCCGCCTGCCCGAAGTGCGACATCCTCCTCGTCCAGGCCGACGACAACTCGCCCGCCAGCCTCGGCGCGGCCGTGGACACGGCGGCGAAGCTCGGCGCGGACGTCATCTCCAACTCGTACGGCATCGCCGGCGAGACCCGCTTCCAGGAGCTCTACAGCGCCCACTACGACCACCCGGGCATCGCGGTGGTCGTCGCCAGCGGCGACCTCGGCAACGTGCAGAGCTATCCGGCGACCCACCCCGACGTGGTTGCCGTCGGCGGCACCCGGCTGACCCGGGACTCGTCCGCGCGTGGCTGGTCCGAGACCGCCTGGGTGAACGCGGGCAGCGGCTGCTCGCTCTACGAGCCCCGGCCGGCCTACCAGGCCGGCGTGGACACGCGCTGCGGCGACAAGCGGGCCACCGCCGACGTCTCCGCCGTGGCCGACCCGGAGAGCGGGCTCGCCGTCTACAACACCCTCGGCCAGGACGGCTGGGCGCAGTGGGGCGGCACCTCGCTGGCCGCTCCGCTCGTCGCCGGGATGTACGCGCTCGCCGGTGAAGCGCTGCCCGGGTCGTACCCGGTGACCTACCCGTACCGGACGGACAAGAGCGCCGGGCTCTTCGACATCACCGAGGGCTCCAACGGCTGGTGCGGTGACCTGCGGTGCAACGCCGGGCCCGGCTGGGACGGCCCGACCGGGGTGGGTTCGCCCAACGGGGTCTCGGCCCTGACCCTCGGCGAGGCCGGCCGGATCGTCGGCACCGTGACGAGCGGGCGGCGCGACGGCGCGGTCGCCGGGGCGACGATCACCGCCACGGACGGCACCGGCGCCACGTTCCGCGCGGTCGCCGACGCGAACGGCCGCTACAGCCTGCCCCTGCCGGCCGGCGGCTACGACCTCGTCGCCACCGAGTTCGGCTACCAGAGTCCGAAGGCCGAACGGGTCACCGTCGCCGCCGAGGCGGAGCTCACCCGCGACTTCACCCTGACCGCGCTGCCGAGCCGTACCGTCACCGGCACGGTCACCGACGCCTCCGGGCACGGCTGGCCGGTCTACGCCCGCATCGCCGTCGACGGCTACCCGGGCGGGGCGGTCTTCACCGACCCGTACACCGGCCGCTACCAGGTCGACCTGCCGGTCGGCAGCAGCTACACCCTGCACGTGTCGCCGGTGGACCTGCCGGGCTATGTCACCCGGACCGTGACCACCCGCGTGGATCCGCAGCCGAAGGGGCGGCCCGCCGACGTACGCCAGGACGTCGGGCTCTCGGTCGACGCCACCTCCTGCACCGCACCCGGCTACGCGCCGCGCTACGACGGCGTCGGCGCCGACTTCACCGGCTGGGCCGCCGGTCCCCGCGACGGCTGGCGGGTCACCGACGACGCCGGTGCCGGTCAGACCTGGCGGTTCGACGACCCCGGGTCCAAGGGCAACCTGACAGGCGGGGACGGCGGGTTCGCGGCCGTCGACGGCTGGAGCCAGGGGGGCCGGATCGACAGCAGCCTGATCACCCCGCCCGTCGACCTGACCGGCATCGCCGACCCGGTCGTCGGCTTCGACACCGACTACTCCAGCTGGGACGCCCAGACCGGCGACGTCGACCTGAGCCTGGACAACGGCGCGACGTGGACGGGGCTGCGGCATCTCGCCGCCGACGCCGTCAACGGGCACGTGGAGATCCCGCTGCCGCAGGCGGCGGGGAAGTCCGGGGTCCTGGTCCGGTTCCGCTACCAGGGCGAGTACGACAACTGGTGGCAGCTGGACAACGTCTTCGTCGGCCGCCGGTCGTGCGCCCCCGTACCGGGCGGGCTCGTGGCCGGACAGATCCAGGACGACAACACCGGCGCCGCGGTCCTCGGCGCGACCGTCTCCACCGGTGGTGGCGCGAGGAGCACCAGCCAAGCCACTCCCGACGACGCGCGCCTGCCCGACGGGTTCTACTGGCTCTTCGCGGCGGGCAGCGGATCGGTGCCGCTGACGTTCGCCGGTCTGCACTACGGCGACAGCACCACCACCGTGCGGATCCACCGCGACGGTGTCGTCCGTCGGGACTGGCGGCTGGAGGCCGGCCAGCTGGCCGTACGCGATTCGGACCTCGCGATGACCGTCCGCCCCGGGCGCAGCGTCACCCGGGAGGTGCGGCTCAGCAACTCCGGCGACCGCCCACTGCGGGTCAGCCTCGTCGAGCAGGACCGTGGCAACAGCGTCGCGGCCGGGGCGCGCCAGGCCGGCGTGGCCGGGGCGCCGCTCGTGCGGATCCGTACGGATGCGTCGGTCACGGCCCGCGCCGGCGGGCACAGCCCTCGCCCGCTGCCGCCGCAGCAGGCGGCCGACGGCACCGCCTGGACGAACCTGCCCGACTACCCGGTGCTCGTGATGGACAACCTGGTCGCCGACGACGACGGCACGGTCTACTCGGTCGGCGGCAGCGGTGAGGCGGGGTCCCTGGCCGCGGGGTACGTCTTCGACCCGCAGGCGCAGGCCTGGAAGCGCATCGCCGACCTGCCCGAGCCGCGGGCGGCCGCCGTCGGTGGCTTCGTCGACGGCCGGCTGTACGCGGTCGGTGGCTGGGACGGCGCGAGCAACGCCGCCTCCACCACGTACGCCTACGACCCGGGCACCGACCGGTGGTCGCGCCGGGCCGACCTGCCCGTCGGGGTGACCGCCGCGGCGGCGGCCACGGCCGGCGGCCGGCTGTACGTGGTCGCCGGTTGCACGACCGGCGAGTGCGAGCCCGCGTCGAACCGGACGTACCGCTACGACCCGACGGCCGACCGGTGGACGCGGCTGGCCGACTACCCGCTGGCCGTCGCCTTCCTCGCCTGTGCCGCGGCGGGTGACGGCGTGGTCTGCGCGGGCGGGATCGACCCGACCGAGCGGGTCCCGGTGAACGACACCTTCCGGTACTTCGCCGACTCGGACACGTGGGTGCGGACGAACGGGCTGCCGATCGCCCGGTGGGGCATGGCGTACGCCGGCGCCGGCGGCAAGTTGCAGGTCGTCGGCGGTATCACCGCCGGGTACGTCACCAACGAGGCCCTGGAGTTCGACCCGGCGACCGACACGTGGTCGGCGCTGCCGAACACGAACAACGCCCTCTACCGGGGCGGCGCGGCGTGCGGCCTGTACCAGGTCGGCGGTTCGCTCGGCTCGTTCGCGATCACCCCGTTCGCCCAGCGGTTGCCGGGGCATGACGGGTGCGTCCGGGGCAGCGACGTCTCCTGGCTGTCGGTGGACCGGACCACCCTGACCATCCCGGCGGGACGGTCGGTGACGGTCACGGTGGCGGCCCGCGCCCCGGTCGTCGCCGGGCACGGCGAGTACCGGGCACGGCTGGCTTTCGAGACGGACACCCCGTACCGGAACGAGGCCCTTCCGGTGGTGATGACCCTGCGCTGAGCTGACCCTCACCCCCTGGCCGCGCCCGTCCGGTGGACCGACCTCCCCACCGGGCGGGCGCGGCCGTGCCCACGGCGACCTCGGCACCGTCCACCGGCCGGGGAGGCGGTCGCCGACGAAGGTGACCGGTCGGTAACCTGTGACCCCGGCCACGGAGAAGGGGAGCGAGCATGACGGAGCGGATCGAGGGCCACGGTGGCGAACTGGCCCTCGCGGCACTACGCGCACACGGCGTACGGGAGATGTTCACGCTCTCCGGCGGGCACGTCTTCCCGCTCTACGACGCCGCGCACAAGAACGACTTCCCCATCTACGACGTGCGGCACGAGCAGTCGGCGGTCTTCGCGGCGGAGGCGGTGGCCAAGCTCCAGCGCCGCCCCGGTCTGGCCGTGCTCACCGCCGGCCCCGGCGTCACCAACGGCATCTCGGGTTTGACCAGCGCCTTCTTCAACGCCTCCCCGGTGCTGGTGCTGGGCGGCCGGGCGCCGGCGTTCCGCTGGGGCTCGGGCAGCCTCCAGGAGATGGACCACCTGCCGCTGGTGGCCCCGGTGACCAAGCACGCCGAGACGGTGTTCAGCACCGACGACATTCCCCGCGCGGTGACCTCGGCGCTCGCCGCCGCGCTGACACCGCACCGTGGCCCGGTCTTCCTCGACTTCCCGCTGGAGACCGTCTTCTCCGTCTCCGACGCGGAGCTGCCGACGCCGGCCGGGGTCGGTCCGATCGAGCCGGACCCGGACGAGGTCTCCCGGGCGGCGAACCTGATCGCCGCCGCGCAGCGGCCGGTCGTCATCGCCGGCTCGGACGTCTACGCCGGTGACGCGGTGGCGGCGCTCCGCGAGGCCGCCGAGGCGTTGCAGGTGCCGGTCTTCACCAACGGCATGGGCCGCGGCTCCCTCCCGCCGGAGCATCCGCTCGCCTTCGCCAAGGCCCGCCGGGCGGCCCTCTCCGGCGCCGACGTGGTCGTGGTGGTCGGCACCCCGCTGGACTTCCGGCTCAGCTTCGGCGACTTCGGCGACGCCAAGGTGGTGCACATCGTCGACGCGCCCAGTCAGCGCGCGGGCCACGTCCAGCCGGCCGCCGCACCCGCCGGTGACCTGCGGCTGATCCTGTCCGCGCTCGCCGACCACGCGGGCGACCGGGCCGACCACAGCGGCTGGATCGCCGACCTGCGTGCCGCCGAGGACGCGGCGAAGGCGCGGGACGCCGAGGAGATGGCCGCCGAGACCGACCCGATCCGGCCGGCCCGCGTCTACGGCGAGCTGCGCCGGGTCCTGGCCCGGGACGCGATCACCATCGGCGACGGCGGCGACTTCGTCTCGTACGCGGGCCGCTACCTGGAGCCGGCGCAGCCGGGCACCTGGCTCGACCCCGGTCCGTACGGCTGCCTCGGCACCGGCATGGGCTACGCGATGGGCGCCCGGGTCAGTCACCCGGACCGGCAGATCTGCGTGCTGATGGGCGACGGCGCGGCCGGTTTCTCGCTGATGGACGTGGAGTCGCTGGTCCGGCAGAAGCTGCCGGTGGTGATCGTGGTCGGCAACAACGGCATCTGGGGCCTGGAGAAGCACCCGATGCGCGCCATGTACGGCTACGACGTGGCCGCCGACCTGCAGCCGGAGCTGCGCTACGACCACGTGGTGAGCGCCCTCGGCGGTGCGGGCGAGACGGTGGCGAAGGCCGCCGACCTCGGGCCGGCGTTGCAGCGCGCGTTCGACTCCGGGGTGCCGTACCTGGTCAACGTGCTCACCGACCCGGCCGACGCCTACCCCCGCTCGTCCAACCTGGCCTGACCGTCGGCCGCGCCGCCGTCGCTTCCGGCGGCGGCGCGGGCCGCCGGGCTAGACCTCCGGGCGGTCCTCCTCGCGCGGCGGCTCGCCCTCGCGGGGCCGCAGCGGTTCGGCGTGCGGCGTCGACTGGTCGGGCCCGGCGGTGTCGCGGCGGCGCAGGTCGTCCTCCCGACGGCGCAGGTCCTCCTCCCAGCGGCGGAAGAGCTCCTGGTCGTCGCGGCGGGACCGCTCGGCGAGGGAGTCGAGGAACTCGGGGTCGTCGTCGGGGGCGACGGGGCGGCGACGCTCGCCTCCCGAGGGGGAGCGTCGGAGCCCGGCGGCGGGCGGGCGGCCGGGGGTCGTCTCGCGGCCGGCGACGAACCACGCGATCGACCCGACCAGCGGGAAGAACAGGATGATCAGCACCCAGGCGATCCGGGGCAGGGCGCGGATCTGACCCTCCTCCGCGGACAGGCAGCTGATCAGCGCGCAGACGGCGAGGACCACCTGCACCACGAAGAGGAGCGCATACACCCGGACCATGCGTCCATCATCGCGCAACCGGTCCCGTCACCACAGCCCGCGCAGCACCAGCGACACGCCGAGCAGGGCCAGCGCCACGGTGCCCAGGGCGGCCAGGGGGAGGGAGCGTCCGCCGCTGGGCGCCGGCCCCGTCCCGGTGCCCCGCCGCCAGCAGACGCGTAGCAGCGCGCCCCAGACGAGCACCGCGACACCGCCGAGCAGCGCGCCGGCCACGCCGCCGGCGAGCGCCAGCCGGACGGCCAGCACGGTGACCACGGTCGCCGCGAGCGCGGTGCGTCGCCAGGCGAGCCGGGTGCGTTCCGGTTGCAGCCCGGGGTCGCGCGCCGGTGGCCCGTCCGCCGCTAGCGGTCTCCGGGCGTGGTCGTCGGGTCCGCCGGTCACCCGCCGCCGACCGCCCGGTCGAGCACGGCGGCGACCAGCAGCAGGGCGCCGAGGCCGACCGCGAGGGCGAGGACGGCGGGGAACCGGGAGGCCGGCAGCTCCTCGCCGAGCCGGATGGCGCGTTCGGTACGCGCCCAGCGGTCGACGGCCCGGACGGCGACGGTGCCGCCGAGCAGCAGCAGCGCGATCGCGATCGCCTCGCGCAGGTGCCGTAGCGGCAGCGGAGGCAGGAACTGGGCGGCGGCCAGTCCGCCGGCGACCAGCGCGAGGCCGGTGCGTAGCCAGGCCAGGAAGGTGCGTTCGTTGGCGAGCGAGAAGCGGTAGTCGGGTGTCTGGCCCACTGAGCGCAGTTCCCGCGGGTCGAACCAGCGTCTGACCGTCTCCCACACGAGACCGATTATCCGGTGGCGCCCGGACGTAGCCTGGAACGATGACCGATCTTGATGCGACCACCCTGCGAACGGCGTACGACACGCAGCTGCGGCCCGAGCTTCCCGACCCGGTGCCGGCGGACGTGACGGTGGAGCGGGACGGTCCGCTGTACCGGGTCGTCGGGTTCGGTCGCGGCGGCTTCCTCACCTACCGTGACCTGGGCGGCCTGACCGGTGCGGCACTGGACGAGCTGATCGCTCGGCAGGTCGAGGTGTTCCGGCAGCGGGGCGAGCAGGTGGAGTGGAAGCTAGCCGGGCACGACGAGCCGGCCGACCTCCCGGACCGGTTGCGGGCGGCCGGGTTCGTGCCGGAGGAGCCGGAGACCGTGGTGATCGGGGCGGTCGCGCCGTTGGCCGCCGCGCTTCCGGTGGTGCCCGAGGGCGTACGCCTGCGCGAGGTGACCGCCCGCGAGGACCTGGACCGAATCGTGGTCATGGAGGAGGAGGTCTGGCAGGCCGACCGGAGCCACCTGGCCGAGTCGCTGGAGCGGGAGATCGCGGCGGACCCGCAGTCGATCAGCGTGGTGGTCGCCGAGGCGGACGACACCGTGGTGAGCGCGGGCTGGATCCGCTACCTGCCGGCGGCCGGTTTCGCGTCGCTGTGGGGCGGCTCGACGTTGGCGCAGTGGCGGCGCCGGGGCATCTACCGGGCGCTGGTGACCTACCGGGCCCGGCTGGCCGAGCAGCGGGGGCGGACGTTGTTGCAGGTGGACGCCTCCGACGACAGCCGGCCGATCCTGGAGCGGCTGGGCTTCGTACCGGTCACCACGACCACGCCGTACGTCTACACTCCGTGATCATGGAGCAGCGGTTGACGGACGAGGAGCGGCTGACCCTCAAGACCGGCGCGTTCGGCGCGGTCCTGTTGGTGTCCAACGCCGACCCGGGGATGCTGTCGGTGCTGCGGGAGAGCGCGGCGGCGTCCGGTGCGTTCGCCGGCGCGTCGGGGGTGGTGAAGGAGGCCCTCACCTCCGGGCCGTTGCCGCGGCTGCCCCGCGACTCCCAGTTGGAGATCGAGTCGACGGTGTTGCCGGCGCTGACCCGGTCGGTGCGCATCCTCAGCGAGAAGTCGCCGAGCGAGGTGGCGGCCTACCGGTCGGTGGTGCTGGCCGCGGCCGACCGGGCGGCCCGGGCGCACGCCGGGGTCGCCGCGGCCGAGGAGGCGGTGATCGCCCGAATCAGGGCCGCGCTGGCCGAGTCGTCCTGAGCCGGACGCCCGCGCCCGGCACGCGGTGCACCGGTGACCACAGGGCCCGCACGGCCGCCCGGACGCAGCGGTCGCGGACCCGGCCGCAGGCGCAGCGGTAGCGCTCGGGTCGCACCCGTCGGCAGTCGTCGAGGTCGTGCGTCGGGGTGTCGCCCGGAGGGCCGGACGCCGGGTCAGGCACGGCAAGCGCGTCGGACATGCCTGAAACCTCCCGATATGCAACTTTACCCCGGGCAAGGCGCGTGCGGTGAGCCGCGTCACTCGGAGCCCCCGGGAGGCGGATGCTACTGGCAGGTAACATGGCGCTCGTGGGCAACTGCACAACCGCCCGTGGTTGACCGACCGTTAAGTCACGCGGCAGGCTGCGCCCCAGACCGGGCGAGCGAATCGCACCACCACACAGGAGGGTCGTCGAAGCGCGATGAACATCGTCGTACTCGTCAAGCAGGTGCCCGATTCGGGCGCGGACCGCAACCTGCGCACTGACGACAACACCGTCGACCGCGGCTCGGCGAACAACGTGATCAACGAGATGGACGAGTACGCCATCGAGGAGGCGTTGAAGATCAAGGAGGCGCACGGCGGCGAGGTCACCGTCCTGACCATGGGTCCGGACCGGGCGACCGAGTCGATCCGCAAGGCGCTCTCCATGGGCCCGGACAAGGCGGTGCACGTCGTCGACGACGCCCTGCACGGCTCCTGCGCCGTGGCCACCTCGAAGGTGCTCGCCGCCGCGCTCGGCACCCTCAACGCCGACCTGGTCATCTGCGGCGCCGAGTCGACCGACGGCCGCGTCCAGGTCATGCCGCACATGATCGCCGAGCGGCTGGGCGTCGCGGCGCTGACCGGCGCCCGCAAACTCACCGTCGACGGCGGCACCCTCACCGTCGAGCGGCAGACCGAGGAGGGCTACGAGGTGGTCTCCGCCGCCACGCCGGCCGTGGTCTCCGTGTGGGACACCATCAACGAGCCGCGCTACCCGTCCTTCAAGGGCATCATGGCGGCCAAGAAGAAGCCGGTGCAGACGCTCTCCCTCGGCGACCTCGGCATCGCCCCGAGCGAGGTCGGCTTCGACGGTGCCACCAGCGCCGTCGTGGAGCACGCCAAGCGTCCGCCGCGCTCCGGCGGCGAGAAGATCACCGACGAGGGCGAGGGCGGCGTCAAGCTGGTCGAGTTCCTCGCCACCGAGAAGTTCGTGTGAGAGGTCAGGACATGTCTGAGGTTCTCGTCGTCGTCGAAGCCACCCGGGAGTTCGGCGTCAAGAAGGTCACCCTGGAGATGCTCACCCTCGCCCGCGAGCTGGGCACCCCCAGCGCGGTGGTGCTCGGCGGCCCCGGCGCGGCCGAGGCGCTGAGCGGCCGGCTGGGCGAGTACGGCGCGGAGAAGATCTACGCCGCGGAGAGCGAGGAGATCGACGGCTACCTGGTGGCTCCGAAGGCCACCGTGCTGGCCGAGCTGGTCCGCCGGGTCGAGCCGGCCGCCGTGCTGCTCGCGTCCTCCCAGGAGGGCAAGGAGATCGCGGCCCGCCTGGCGGTCAAGCTCGACAACGGCATCCTGACCGACGTGGTCGCGCTCGCCGCCGACGGCACCGCCACCCAGGTCGCGTTCGCCGGCTCGACGATCGTCAAGAGCAAGGTGACCCGTGGCCTGCCGCTGGTGACCGTCCGGCCGAACTCGCTCACCCCGGCCCCGGCCGCGGCGACCCCGGCGGTCGAGCAGCTCACCGTCACCGTGGCCGACAGCGACAAGCTCGCCAAGGTCGTGGACCGGGTCGCCGAGCAGAAGGGCTCCCGGCCCGAGCTGACCGAGGCGTCCGTGGTCGTCTCCGGCGGCCGCGGCGTCGGCAACGCCGACAACTTCAAGCTGGTCGAGGAGCTCGCCGACCTGCTCGGCGGCGCCGTCGGCGCGTCCCGCGCGGCGGTCGACTCCGGCTTCTACCCGCACCAGTTCCAGGTGGGCCAGACCGGCAAGACGGTCTCCCCGCAGCTCTACGTCGCGCTCGGCATCTCCGGTGCCATCCAGCACCGGGCCGGCATGCAGACCTCGAAGACGATCGTGGCGGTGAACAAGGACGCCGAGGCGCCGATCTTCGAGCTGGCCGACTTCGGCGTGGTGGGCGACCTGTTCAAGGTCGTGCCGCAGGCCGCCGAGGAGATCCGCAAGCGTAAGTGACCCCGTCACGACGCGAGCCGCCGTCCGGTGATCCGGGCGGCGGCTCGCGTGTGTCGCGGGCCCTTCCGTGCGGTGGAAGGGAGCTGATCGGCGGGCCGGGGAGCTGAGCCGGCCCGCCGATCAGCCCGTCAGGGTGCCCCTCAGCAGGCTGTCGCCGGAGTGGGCGGGCTGGTTGTCGAACTGTTCGGCGGAGACGTCGACCACCGAGTAGGTCCGGAGGTCCACGTTCGGGGGGATCGGCAGCAGCGCGTCCCCCGATCCGGTGCTTAGCGTACCCACCGAGAGCATCTTCAGCGTATCGGGATCGATCAACCAGTCCTCGTAGTACCCCGCGACGCTCGGGAGATTCGCCACGTGCAGGTGCAACTGGTGGTCGCCCAGTATCCGGGCGGCAGCCCTCGCCTCACGCTGATCACCTGCGGCGGCCCGTTCGACGCGGAGGCCCGGCACTACCGGGACAACATCGTGGTCACCGCGGTTCCCGTGTGACGTGTCGGACCGCCCGTCCCGCCCCCCACGCGGGACGGGCGGTCCGGCCACGGGCGACCCGCCCGTCGGCCGTTAGGCTGAGCCGTGATGGCATACCTGGATCACGCGGCGACCACTCCGATGCTCGACGAGGCACTGGAGGCGTACGTCGCCACCGCCCGCGAGGTCGGCAACCCGTCGTCGCTGCACGCGGCGGGCCGGCGCGCCCGGCGCCGGGTCGAGGAGTCCCGGGAGCGGGTGGCCGCGGCGCTCGGCGCCCGACCCTCCGAGGTGATCTTCACCGGCGGGGGGACCGAGAGCGACAACCTCGCGGTCAAGGGCATCTTCTGGGCCCGGCGGGCGGCCACCGACGGTCGACGTCGGGTGGTCTCCAGCGCCGTCGAACACCACGCGGTGCTGGACGCGGTGGACTGGCTGGCCGCCCATGAGGGCGCCGACGTCGGCTGGCTGCCGGTCGACGCCGCCGGTCGGATCGATCCGGAGGTGCTGCGTGCCGAGCTGGCCGCGCACGCCGACCAGGTGGCGGTCGTCACCGCCATGTGGGCCAACAACGAGGTCGGCACCGTCCAGCCGGTGGGCGAGCTGGCCGCCGTCGCCGCCGAGTACGGCGTCCCGTTCCACACCGACGCCATCCAGGCCGTCGGTCAGGTGCCGGTCGACTTCTCCGCCAGCGGCGCCGCCGCGCTGACCGTGACCGGGCACAAGCTCGGTGGCCCGGTCGGGGTGGGCGCCCTCCTGCTCGGCCGGGACGTGGCCGCGACCCCGCTGCTGCACGGCGGCGGTCAGGAGCGTGACATCCGCTCAGGCACCCTCGACACCGCCGGCATCGTGGCCTTCGCGGTCGCCGTGGAGGCGGCGGTCAAGGGGCAGCAGGAGTACGCGGCCCGGGTCGCCGCGCTCCGCGACGACCTGGTGGAACGCGTACGCCAGGCGGTGCCCGAGGTCATCTACAACGGTGACTCGGCGAACCGTCTGCCGGGCAACGCGCACTTCTCCTTCCCCGGCTGCGAGGGCGACGCGCTGCTCCTGCTGCTGGACGCGCAGGGCATCGCCTGCTCCACCGGCTCGGCCTGCTCGGCCGGGGTGGCCCAGCCGTCGCACGTGCTGCTGGCGATGGGCGCCGACGACGACCGGGCACGCTCGTCGCTGCGCTTCACCCTCGGCCACACGTCGACCACCGAGGAGGTCGACGCCCTCATCGCCGCCCTCCCGGGCGCGGTCGACCGCGCCCGCCGCGCCGCCTCCTACCGAACCCCCCGCTGACCCACCCGCCTGCCGCCCCAGCCCTCTCGGCCGCCGACGATCATGCAGTTGTGGTGCCGGACTTCTGATGTTTCGCGGCCTCTGTCACCCACCACAACTGCGTGATCGACTCCCGCGGTGGCCCGCGGTGGCGGGCTGCCCGGGGCGGGCGGGGTGGGGGTGGCGGTGGGGCGGTTAGGGTTGACGGGGTGAAGGGAGCGGGCTGGTGAGGGTGTTGGCGGCGATGTCCGGCGGGGTCGACTCCGCGGTCGCGGCGGCGCGTGCCGTCGAGGCCGGGCACGACGTGACCGGCGTCCACCTGGCGTTGGCGCGCAACCCGCAGACCTACCGCACCGGGGCACGCGGCTGCTGCACCCTGGAGGACTCCCGCGACGCCCGCCGGGCCGCGGACGTGATCGGCATCCCCTTCTACGTGTGGGACATGGCCGACCGGTTCCACGCCGATGTGGTGGACGACTTCGTCGCCGAGTACGCGGCGGGGCGTACGCCGAACCCGTGCCTGCGCTGCAACGAAAAGATCAAGTTCGCGGCGGTGCTGGACCGGGCTGTGGCCCTCGGGTTCGACGCGGTGGTCACCGGCCACCACGCCCGGCTCGGCGCCGACGGCCTGCTGCGCCGCAGCGTCGACCTCGCCAAGGACCAGTCGTACGTGCTCGCGGTGCTCACCCGCGAGCAGCTCGACCGGTCCGTCTTCCCGCTCGGCGACTCCACCAAGGCGGACGTCCGCGCGGAGGCCGCCCGGCGGGGGCTGGCCGTCGCCGACAAGCCGGACTCCCACGACATCTGTTTCATCGCCGACGGGGACACCCGCGGCTTCCTCGCCCAGCGGCTGGGCGAGACGCCCGGCGACGTGGTCGACGCGGCCACCGGAGCGGTGGTCGGCAGCCACGCCGGCGCGTACGCGTACACCGTCGGTCAGCGGCGCGGCCTGCACCTGGACCGGCCGGCTCCGGACGGCCGCCCCCGGTACGTGCTCTCCATCACGCCCAAGACCAACACGGTGACCGTCGGCCCGGCCGAGGCGCTGGAGGTGTCCCAGGTGCGCGGCGAGCGTCCGGTCTGGACCGGCGGGCCGCGCCCCGACGGGCCGATCGAGTGCGAGGTGCAGCTGCGCGCGCACGGTGACGTGGTGCCCGCGACCGTCGCCCTCGACGGCGACACGCTCCACGCCGACCTGCGCCGGCCGGTCCGGGGCGTCGCCGCCGGCCAGGCCGTGGTGGCCTACCGGCCCGACCCCGCCGGTGACATCGTCCTCGGCTCGGCGACCATCGCCTCCTGAAGCGGGCCGTCCCGACGGGTCGGGCACCGGCGGGCCGCCCCCTCGGCGTCCGGCACCGGGCGGGCCGTCCCCTCGGCGATCGGGCATCCGACGCGCCGTCCCCGAGTGTCGGGCGGTGGGCCTGCGCCCGCCGCGCACCGGATACCCTTCGGCCGTGACAGATCAGGCGTGGCCGTGGCCGGCGGGCTCAGCGACCGGCATCGGGTCGCTGCCCGGCACCGACATCGCCGAGGCGCAGCGGATCGTCCTCGGCGAACTCCCCGCCCTGCCCCACCTCCCGGAGCTGCCGGCGCGTGGCCCCGGCGCGGACCTGATCGGTCGTACCGCCGGGCTGCTGGTCGAGATGCCGGTCGAGCTGTACGCGGCCCGCTGGCGCATCGCCCCCCGCCCCGGCCGGGAGCTGCGCCGGGCGCGCGACCTGATGGAACGCGACCTCGACCAGCTCGCCGAGCAGGCCGAGGAGTACGCCGGCCCGGTCAAGGTGCAGGCCGGTGGTCCGTTCACCCTGGCGGCGAGCGTGGAACGGCCGATCGGCGGCCGGCTGCTGCGTGACCCCGGCGCCGTACGCGACCTCGCCGGCTCCCTGACCGAGGGGCTGCGGGAGCACGTGGCGGCCGTCGCCCGCCGACTGCCGCGCGCGTCGGTGCTGCTGCAACTCGACGAGCCGTCCCTGCCGGCGGTACTGGCCGGACGGGTCCCCACCGAGAGTGGCCTCGGCACCTACCCGGCGGCGGAGTCCGGGGTCGCCGCGTCGCTGCTGCGTGACCTCGTCGAGGGCGTCGGCGTCCCCACCGTGGTCCACTGCTGCGCCCCGGACGTGCCCATCGCGCTGATCCGCTCCACCGGTGCCGTCGGCGTCGCCCTGGACCTGTCGCTGGTCACCGACCTGGACCCGCTCGGCGAGGCGATCGACGCGGGGCTCGGGCTGCTGGCCGGCGCCGCGCCGACCCGGGCGCCGTCGACCGGCCGCGCGCCGACGTCGGCCCAGGTGGCCGATCGCGTACGCGAACTCTGGGACCGCCTCAGCTTCCCGCGCGCACGCCTCGCCGAGCAGGTGGTGGTCACTCCGGCCTGCGGGCTCGCCGGCGCGAGCCCCGAGTACGCCCGCGCCGTCCTCACCGCCTGCCGCGACGCCGGGCGGCGACTCGCCGAGGGCTGAGGTTTTCCCGTCGTACCCCCGGGGCAGCATGACGGCCATGATTGGACAGCTGCGTTCCACCGTGATCGACTGCCCCGATCCCCGAGCGCTGGCCGCGTTCTACGCCGAGCTGCTCGGCCTGGACCTGATCGAGGAGAACTCCGACGGCGACGAGTGGGTCGTCCTCGGCGGTCCCCCCGGGCACCAGCCGCGCATCGCGTTCCAGCGGGCGCTCGGCCTGCGGGCGCCGTCCTGGCCGGATCCGGAGCGCCCCCAGCAGTTCCACCTCGACGTGACCGTGGACGACATCGAGGCCGCCGAGAAGGCGGCGCTCGCGCTCGGCGCCCGGCGGCTGCCCGGCGAGGGCGAGGGCTTCCGGGTCTACGCCGACCCGGCCGGTCACCCGTTCTGCCTCTGCTGGGACTGACGCGCGCCCAGTCGTCGGCGGCCGGCCGAAGTGGCGGTCGGCCCCTGGCGCGAGGGTGCGGCGCGTCGGCATGATCATCGGATGACCGACGCCCCGCTCCGTCGCGCCGCCGGGTCCCTGTTCGGCCTCGCCTACGGCGACGCGCTCGGCAAGGAGACCGAGTTCCTGCCCGTCGCCGAGATCGTGCGCCGCCACGGCCCGGGCGGTCCCCGTGACCTCGTCGGTCACCCGGCCCTGGTCACCGACGACACCCAGATGGCCCTCGCGGTCGGCTGGGCGCTGCGCGACGCGCCCGCGCTCACACCCGAGGCGGTCGAGCCGGCGCTGCGGCGGCGGTTCCTGGCCTGGGCGGTCAGCCCGGACAACAACCGGGCTCCCGGCATGACCTGCCTGCGGGCCTGCGCCGAGCTGAGCCGAGGGCTGCCGTGGCAGGAGGCCACCGTCGCCGGCTCGAAGGGCTGTGGGGCCAACATGCGGGTCACCCCGGTCGGGCTGGTCGACGTCGACCTGGACACCCTGGCCGGGCTCGCGCAGCTCCAGGCCGGCCTGACCCACGGTCACCCGACCGGGTTGGCGGCCAGCGAGCTGACCGCGTACGCGGTGCGGCTCCTCCGCGACGGCGCCGCGCTCGCCGACGTGCCCGCGCTGCTCGCCGAGCGGGCGCGGGAGCAGCGGCGGACGTACCGGGCCGAGTGGTTGGGTGACCTGTGGCGGCGCTCCGGCGCGGCCGACCCGGCGGAGTTCATGGCGGCCGGCTGGGACGAGTGCCTCGCCGCGCTCGCCCGGCTGACCGACGCCCTGGCGGGCCCCGACGACGGTGGCGACCCGTGCCGGTTGACCGGTGAGGGGTGGGTGGCCGAGGAGGCGCTGGCCACCGCGCTGTTCTGCGCGCTGCGGCACGCGGACGACCCGGTGGGCGCGTTGGCGCGCGGCGCCACGACCGCCGGGGACTCGGACTCGATCGCCGCGCTCGCCGGCGCGTTCGTCGGCGCGGCAGCCGGCATGCCCGCCTGGCCCACCACCTGGGCGACCCAGATCGAGTACGCCGACCAACTGACCGCGCTGTCCACCTGACCCCGCGCCCCACCGTGCGTGCCGGCCGCCCCCGTCCCACACCGGTCCCGCCGTGGGCGGGTCGGGGTTGGGGTCAGGTGGGGAGGTGGGGGAGGGCGCGTAGGCGGCGCCACAGGGTGGCGTCGCACTCGCCCGCGCGGTCCTGGAAGGCCGTCCGGGGCACCCGGATCGGTTCACTGAGGTCGAGGTAGCTGTCGTGCTCGGCGCCCGGATCCCAGTCCCGGGTCGGGATCGGCACGTGGTCGTCGCGGCCGCTCTTGTCCTGACTGGTGATCTTCAGGACGTCGGCGCCCCGCCCGCCGGCCCGCAGCACCAGGCAGGGGCGGACCTTCGAGCCGCTGCCGTCGGCGTACGGGACGTCGGCCCACCAGATCTCGCCCGGCTGAGGCGATCCGGCGGGAACGTCGTCGGCGGTCCGAGGTCGGGGCGCGGTGGCGGTTCCGCCCGGCGCGCGGCCGGCACCCTCGTCGACGGTGCGACCCGACCCCCGACCGCGCCTCGACCCGCGGTCGGAGGCTCGGTCTGCGGTCCGGTCCCGGCGGCCGGCGCGCTGCCGCCGCTCCTGCCAGAGCCAACCGGCCGCCACGGCGAGCACGATCGCCACCGCCCAGACCGCCCAGACCGCCCATTCCGGCATCTCTGTCCCGCCTCTCGCCCGCGTCCGGCGGATGTGCTCGTCGATGCCGCGCCGACGCGTCCCCGATCGTCGCATGTCAGGGAGGCGGTCGCCGGGCACGGCGCGGCGGGTGGGCGGCGGATTGTCTCACCGGCCCGATACCGTGCCGGAGTAGCGTGATCAGGGGAGGTCAGAGCGTGTCCGAAGGTGGCGGCGTGTCCGAGGAGCAGATCGGCCAGCAGGTCAGCGCGGCGCAGGAGGCGGCGGCGGGCGGCGAGCCGACGCCGGAGGCGCGGGAGCGGCACGCCACGCTGAGCGGTGAGCTGACCGAGCACCAATACCGCTACTACGTGCTCGACTCGCCCACCATCTCCGACGCCGAGTTCGACCGGCAGCTGCGGGAGCTGGAGGCGCTGGAGGCGCAGTTCCCCGCGCTGCGCACCCCCGACTCGCCGACGCAGCGGGTCGGCGGCACGTTCTCCACCGACTTCACCCCGGTCACCCACGCGGAGCGGATGCTCTCGCTCGACAACGCGTTCGCCGACGAGGAATTGGCCGCGTGGGCCGAGCGGGTCGAGCGCGACGCGGGCGGCCCGGTGCCCTACCTGTGCGAGCTGAAGGTGGACGGCCTGGCCATCAACCTCACCTACGAGGGCGGTCGGCTGGTCCGCGCGGCGACCCGTGGCGACGGCCGCACCGGCGAGGACGTGACGGCCAACGTCCGCAGCATCCGGGACGTGCCAGGCCGGCTCACCCCGTCCGCCGAGTTTCCCGAGGTGCCCGATCTCCTGGAGGTCCGGGGCGAGATCTACTTCCCGGTGGCGGCCTTCGCCGACCTCAACGCCGGTCTGGTCGAGCAGGGCCGGGCCCCGTTCGCCAACCCGCGCAACGCCGCCGCCGGCAGTCTCCGCCAGAAGGACCCCCGGGTCACCGCCTCGCGGCCACTGCGCCTCGTGGTGCACGGCATCGGCGCCCGGCGCGGCTTCCAGCCCGCGGCGCAGTCCGAGTCCTATGCCGCGCTCAAGGCGTGGGGCCTGCCCACCAGCGACCGCTGGAGGGTGGTGGACGACCTCGCCGGGGTCGCGGACTACATCGCCTACTACGGCAAGCACCGGCACGACGTCGAGCACGAGATCGACGGCGTGGTGGTCAAGGTCGACCCGGTGTCGATCCAGGGCCGGCTCGGCTCGACCAGCCGCGCGCCCCGCTGGGCCATCGCGTTCAAATACCCGCCACAGGAGGTGACCACCAAGCTGCTCGACATCGACGTCAACGTCGGGCGCACCGGACGGGTCACCCCGTTCGCCGTCCTCGAACCGGTCCGGGTGGCCGGCTCCACCGTCGCGCTGGCCACCCTGCACAACGCCCGCGAGGTCGAACGCAAGGGCGTGCTGATCGGTGACACGGTGGTGCTGCGCAAGGCCGGCGACGTGATCCCCGAGGTGCTCGGCCCGGTGGTCGACCTGCGCCCGGCCGACGCCCGACCGTTCGTCATGCCGACCACCTGCCCGGCCTGCGGCACGCCGCTCGCGCCGGCTAAGGAGAGCGACGTCGACATCCGCTGCCCCAACGGCCGGGCCTGCCCGGGGCAGATCCGCGAGCGCGTCTTCTACCTGGCCAGCCGCAAGGTGCTCGACATCGAGGTGCTCGGCGAGAAGGGTGCCGCGGCGCTGCTGGACGCGCAGATCATCACGAACGAGGGCGACCTGTTCCAGCTCGACGCCGAGCAGTTGAGCCGTTCGCCGTTCTTCGTCAACAAGGACGGCAGCCTGGGCAGCAACGCGACGAAGCTGCTCGACAACCTGGCCGTCGCGAAGGAACGCGACCTGTGGCGCGTGCTGGTCGCGCTCTCCATCCGCCACGTCGGCCCCACGGCCGCGCAGGCGCTCGCCCGGCACTTCCGGTCCGTGGAGGCGATCGACAGGGCCAGCGAGGAGGAACTGTCCTCGGTCGACGGGGTGGGCCCGACCATCGCCGCCAGCATCCGGGAGTGGTTCGCGGTCGACTGGCACCGCGAGGTCGTCCGCAAGTGGGCCGAGGCCGGCGTACGCATGGCGGAGGAGGCGGTCGACGAGGGGCCGCGTCCGCTGGAGGGGCTCACCGTGGTGGTCACCGGCACGCTGGCCGGGTTCTCCCGCGACCAGGCCGCCGAGGCCGTGCAGAGCCGGGGCGGCAAGGTGAGCGGCTCGGTCTCCAAGAAGACCAGCTTCGTGGTGGTCGGTGACAACCCGGGCTCCAAGGCCGACAAGGCGGCGTCCCTCAAGGTGCCGGTCCTCGACGAGGACGGCTTCCGCCGGCTGCTCGACGAGGGCCCGGAGGCGGCCCGCGCGGTGGCCCGCATCGAGGGCTGACCGTTCCGCCCCTGGTGCGATGCGCGGCTGACCGCGTATACCAAGTTAATTACGACTACGACCGATTCGTGACTGTCATACCGGGGAACCCGGCACCGAGGGCGTTTCATTGGTGCACGGCGTGTGAACAGGCACGTCGACCGTTGTCCGGGAGGTGTGATGGAGGTCGCCGACCCGCGCAACGTCGTCCCGGCCGGACGGGTGGCGCCGTTCGTCACCTTCATCGCCGCCGTCCTGGCACTGGCCCTGGCGTTCTCGGCCGGTCCACTGGCGACGCTGCCGGATCAGCTGGCCGAGCTGCCGATCGCGTTCTGGACCATGGCGGCGCTCGCGGTCGTCTGTGACGCCCGGCCGTTCGTCCCGCCCGGTCGTCGGCAGTCGTCGGCGGTCTTCCCGTCGACCTGCTTCACCTTCGCCATCCTGCTCGGCTGGGGGCTGGGACCGGCGGTGGCGGTGCAGGCGATCGCCGTGATCGTGTCCGGCTGGCGCCTGCGCCACGCCGCCTGGCGCACCGCGTTCAACGTCGGCCAGTACGCGTGCGCGCTGGCCTCGGCGTACGCGGTCATCCGGTTCGGCCCGGGCCCGGTCTTCGCCGGCGGCGAGCTGCACGGGTCCGACGTGGTGGCGTTGGGCGGGGCGACGGTGGCCTGGTTCCTCGTCAACTACTGCCTGGTCAGCACCGCCGTGCGGCTCCGCTTCGGGGAGCGGTGGTGGCCGAGCTTCCGGGAAGGGCTGGCGTTCGAGCTGCTCTCCACGGGGTCGCTGCTGCTGCTCGCGCCGGTGCTGGTCGCCGCGGCCCGCACGAGCGCGGCCCTGATCCCGCTGGTGCTGGTGCCGCTGTTCGCCGTCTACCGGATGGCCCGGCTGACCGTGGAGCAGCAGCAGTTGGCGTCGCTCGACCCGCTCACCGGCCTGCCCAACCGCAAGGCGCTGCTGGGTGAGGTCGCCGAGCAGGTCCACCTGCACGCTGAACGGTCGGTGCGCGGAGAGCCCGACGGCCACCTTGCGCTGCTCCTGATCGACCTGGATCGGTTCAAGAACGTCAACGACGCCCTCGGGCACGCTGTGGGCGACCGCCTGCTGGTCGAGGTCAGCCAGCGACTGACCGCCGTGGTCGCCGGCCGGGACATGGTCGCCCGGCTGGGCGGTGACGAGTTCGCCATCGTGATGACCGGGCTCGTCGACGTCGCCGAGGCCCGCGAGTTGGCCGACCGGGTGGTGCGGACGCTCGCCGAGCCGGTGCCGCTGGACGGCCTGCCGCTGGACGTCGGCGGTTCGATCGGCATCGCGCTCTTTCCCGAGCACGGCGAGGACTTCGCCACGCTGATGCGTCACGCCGACGTGGCCATGTACGACGCGAAACACCGCAACGACACCGTGGCGGTGTACGCCGCCGAGTCCGACCACAACTCCGCCGAACGTCTGGGCCTGCTGGCCGACCTGCGCCGCGTGCTGGAGTCCGGTCCCACGCACGAGGACGACGCCGACAGCGTCACCGGCGCGAGCGGCGTCGCCGGTCAGGGCGTCGGCGGGTTCACCTCCGCGACCGGGTCGACGGGAACCGGCGGGGACGACGCGCAGTCGGTCGCTGGTGTACGGGGCGGCGACGGCGCCGCGCTCGCCACCGCCGACAGTCCGGTACCGGCCACCGCCGCCAACCCGGTGCCGGCCGTCGCCGACGCGGACGACGATCCGGCGCGTGCCCCCGTCGCCGAGAAGGGCGGTCGGGCGGGGCGGTGGCGACTGCGTCGTCGGGCCGGTCGCCCGGCGGTGGTGCCGGAGGACGAGCTGATCAGCCGGATCGTGACCGGCGCGGACCCGATCCGCGGGCGGGCCGGCCGTCCCGCCGCGATCGTCGACCGTGGCTCGGTCATCGACCGGAGGCCCGCCAACGGCCGTCGACCGGCGGCGAACCCGGTCGACGCCCCCGACGCCGGTACGGGAAGACCTGACGCCGGCACGGGTGGGCCCGACGGAGGTGCCGGAAGGTTCGACGGCCGGGACAGGGTGCCCCGGCCGGCCCGCAATGGTTCCCCGTCCGCGGAACCGGAGCGTCCGCCCGGCCGCCCGGCCGCCGACCGGCCGCGGAGCCGGCGCGCCGACCGGGATGGGGACGCCGACCCGGCCGCCGACGCGGGCGAGATCACCATGTACTACCAACCGCAGATCGCCATCGCCACCGGCGAAGTGGTGGGTGTGGAGGCCCTGCTGCGCTGGCGGCACCCGCGGCGCGGCATGGTCGACCCGGAGGAGTTGATCCGGGTCGCCGAGCAGAGCGCGGTGATGCGGCTGCTCACCCGGCGGGTGGTGGACGACGTGGTGGAGCAGTTGGCCAAGTGGTCGGCCGCCGGCATCGGGCTGCGGGCCGCGCTCAACGTCAGCGTCCGGGACCTGCACACCGGCGAGATCGCCGAGCAGATCGCGGACCGGCTGGCCCGGTACGGCGTACCGCCGGAACGGCTGCAACTGGAGATCACCGAGGGGGCCCTGATGGCCGACCCCCGGCGGGTGCTGGCCACCATCTCCCGGCTGCACCGCATCGGCGTGGCCATCGCGCTGGACGACTTCGGCACCGGCTACTCGTCCCTGCAGCATCTGCGCCGGCTGCCGCTGTCCGAGGTCAAGGTGGACCGCAGTTTCGTCCTGGGGATGGCCGACGACGCCGACGACGCGGCGATCGTCCGGTCGATGATCGAGCTGGCCGGGGCCCTCGGCCTGCGGGTCGTCGCCGAGGGCGTGGAGGACGAGCGGACCTGGCGGATGCTGCACGCCGCCGGCTGCGACGCCGCGCAGGGTTGGTTCTACGCCCGCCCGATGCCGGCCGAGGAGCTGGCCACCTGGCTGGCGCGCTACCGCCCGCTGCGTCCCACCGGCGGCCCCGACGCGGGCGGCCCGCGCCGGCCCGCCCGGTAGCGGCCGGTCCGACCTCGGGGACCCGGCACCCGGCCATAGGGGGAGTCGGAGACGCGACGCCGGCGCGGAACAATAGACTCGCTCCGGTCACCGCGCGTCACTCCGTACTGCCGCGCGGTCGGCACACCGGCCGGACACAGACCGTCACGAAGGGGGCACCGGATGGCCGCCATCTCCCGCGAGGAGGTCGCGCACCTCGCGCGCCTGTCGCGGCTCGCCGTCACCGAGGAGGAGCTGGACACGTTCGCCGGCCAGCTCGACGTGATCCTCCAGGCGGTCGCCCAGGTCGGCAAGGTCGCCGCGGCGGACATCCCGCCGACGTCGCACTCGGTGCCGCTGACGAACGTCCTCCGCGAGGACGTCGAGACGCCGTGCCTGACCCCCGAGGAGGCGTTGTCCGGCGCGCCGGACGCCGAGGAGCAGCGGTTCCGCGTACCGCGGATCCTGAACGAGGACCTGGCGTCATGAGCGACCCAATCACCAGGCGCAGGGCGTGGGAGCGAAGCGAGGCGACGGCATGAGCGACCTGACCAGAATGACCGCGGCGGAGATCGCCGGGCTGGTGGCCGGCGGGGAGACCTCCGCCGTCGAGGTCACCCAGGCCCACCTCGACCGGATCGCCGCGGTCGACGAGCAGGTGCACGCGTTCCTGCACGTCGACGGCGAGGGCGCGCTGGCCGCGGCGCGCGCGGTGGACGAGCGTCGGGCGGCCGGCGAGCCGCTCGGGCCGCTCGCGGGCGTGCCGGTCGCGGTGAAGGACGTGCTCGCCACCAAGGGCGTGCCGACCACCGTCGGCTCCAAGATCCTGGAGGGCTGGCGGCCGCCGTACGACGCCACCATCGTCGAGCGGCTGCGGGCCGCCGGCACGGTGATGCTCGGCAAGACGAACATGGACGAGTTCGCGATGGGCTCCTCCACCGAATACTCGGCGTACGGCCCGACCCGCAACCCGTGGGACCTCAGCCGGATCCCCGGCGGCTCGGGTGGCGGCAGCTCGGCGGCCCTGGCCGCGTACGAGGCGCCGCTGGCGATCGGCTCGGACACCGGCGGCTCGATCCGCCAGCCCGGCGCGGTCACCGGCACCGTGGGCGCGAAGCCGACCTACGGCGGCACGTCCCGCTACGGGCTGGTGGCGTTCTCGTCGTCGCTGGACACGCCCGGCCCGTGCGCGCGTACGGTGCTCGACGCCGCGCTGCTGCACCATGCCATCGCCGGACACGACCCGCGTGACTCGACGTCGATCCCGCAGCCGGTGCCCGACGTGGTGGCGGCGGCGAAGCTCGGCGCGACCGGCGACCTGACCGGTGTGAGGCTCGGCGTCGTCAGCGAGTTCATGGGCGAGGGCGCCGAGCCGGGTGTCATGGCGGCGTTCCGCGAGGCCGTCGACACGCTCACCAAGCTGGGCGCCGAGATCGTCGAGGTCTCCTGCCCGCACTTCACGTACGCGCTGCCGGCGTACTACCTGATCGCCCCGAGCGAGTGCTCCTCCAACCTGGCCCGGTTCGACGGCGTCCGGTTCGGCCTGCGGGTCGGCGACGACGGCAACCGGTCGCTGGAGGAGGTCATGTCGCTGACCCGCGAGGCCGGCTTCGGGCCCGAGGTCAAGCGCCGCATCATGATCGGGACGTACGCGCTGTCGTCGGGTTACTACGACGCCTACTACGGACAGGCGCAGAAGGTCCGTACGCTCATCACCCGGGACTTCACCGCGGCGTTCGAGCAGGTGGACGCGCTGATCTCGCCGACCACCCCGTTCGTGGCATTCCCGATCGGGGCGCGCACCTCCGACCCGTACCAGATGTACCTGGCCGACCTGTTCACCATCCCGACGAACCTGTACGGCGGCCCCGGCATCTCGGTGCCGTGCGGCCTGTCCGAGGGGCTGCCGGTGGGTCTGCAGGTGATGGCCCCGACGATGGCCGACGACCGGATGTACCGGGTCGCCGCCGCGCTGGAGAGCGCGGTCGGCACGTTCACCCCACCGGCACTGTGAGGCAGGAGAACCGATGACGACGACGCTGCCCGCGTACGACGAGGTCGTCGCGCGCTACGAGCCGGTGATCGGCCTGGAGACCCACGTCGAGTTGGGCACCCGCACCAAGATGTGGTGCGGCTGCCCGACCGACTTCGGCGGCGAGCCGAACACCCGGGTCTGCCCGGTCTGCCTGGGCCTGCCCGGTTCGCTGCCGGTGGCCAACAAGGCGGCCATCGAGGCGACCATCCGGATCGGCCTGGCGCTGAACTGCTCGATTGCCGAGTGGTGCCGGTTCGCCCGGAAGAACTACTTCTACCCGGACATGCCGAAGAACTTCCAGATCAGCCAGTACGACGAGCCGCTGTGCTTCGACGGCTACCTGGACGTCGAGGTGAACGGCGAGACCGTGCGGATCGGCATCGAGCGGGTGCACCTGGAGGAGGACACCGGCAAGACGCTGCACGTCGGTGGCGCCACCGGCCGCATCCACGGTGCGACCGAGTCGCTGGTCGACTACAACCGCGCCGGCATCCCGCTCGTGGAGATCGTCACCAAGCCGATCCCGGGAACCGGTGCGCTCGCGCCCGAGGTGGCTCGCGCGTACGTCACCGAGCTGCGCGACGTGATCCGCTCCCTGGGCGTATCCGACGTCCGGATGGAGGAGGGTTCGCTGCGCTGCGACGTGAACACGTCGCTGAACCTCCCCGGCGAGGAGTGGGGCACCCGTACCGAGACGAAGAACGTCAACTCGCTGCGGTCGGTGGAGCGGGCGGTCCGCTCGGAGATGCTGCGCCAGGCGTCCGTGCTGGACGCGGGCGGCCGGATCACGCAGGAGACCCGGCACTTCCACGAGGACACCGGCGACACCACCCCGGGCCGGTCCAAGGAGACCGCCACCGACTACCGGTACTTCCCGGAACCGGACCTGGTGCCGCTCGCGCCGGACACCGCCTGGGTCGCCGAGCTGAAGGCCGCCCTGCCGGAGCTGCCGCGGCTGCGCCGCAAGCGGATCCAGCAGGACTGGGGCCTGTCGGACCTGGACATGCAGTCGGTGGTCAACGCCGGCGCGGTGGAGCTGATCGAGGCGACCGTGGCGGCGGGCGCCACCCCGGCCGCCGCCCGCAAGTGGTGGCTGGGTGAGCTGTCCCGGCGGGCCAACGAGACCGGCGTGGACCTGGCCGACATCGGCGCCACCCCGGCGCAGGTCGCCGAGCTGCAGGGCCTGGTCGACGCCGGCAAGCTCAACGACAAGCTGGCCCGGACCGTCCTGGAGGGCGTGGTGGCCGGCGAGGGCTCGCCGACCGAGATCATGACCAACCGCAACCTGGAGGTCGTCTCGGACACCGGCGCGCTCACCGCCGCCGTGGACGAGGCCATCGCCGCCAACCCGGCCATCGCCGACAAGGTCCGCAGCGGCAAGGTCGCCGCAGCGGGCGCGCTGGTCGGCGCGGTCATGAAGGCCACCCGCGGCCAGGCCGACGCCGCGACCGTCCGCACCCTGATCCTGGAGCGCCTGGGCGCCGAGGGCTGACCTCACCCGACCCGGCCCGAGCCGCGGCCCCCGTGGCCGTTCGGCGAGGGCCGGTGTCGTACCACCCCCACCCCCGTGGGCGTCAACGGCGACGCCCGGATGGAGCCACCGTGAACCAGCACGACCTCGACGTCCTCGACGAGATCCAGCGGCGGGTGCTCTGGCTCGCCACCCGCATCGTGGACGCGGCCAACCACGACCGGCGGACCGGCGACGGCGTGAAGGTCGGCGGCCACCAGGCGTCCAGCGCGTCGCTGGTCACCGCGATGACCGCGCTCTGGTTCGCGCACCTGGACGCCGCCGACCGGGTGGCGGTCAAGCCGCACGCCTCTCCGGTGTTCCACGCCATCCAGTACCTGCTGGGCAACCTGGACCGCCCGTACCTGACGACGCTGCGCGCGCGGGGTGGCCTCCAGTCGTACCCGTCGCGCACGAAGGACCCGGACGAGGTGGACTTCTCCACCGGCTCCGTCGGGCTGGGCGCGGCGGCCCCGCTGTTCGCCGCGGCCACCCGCCGCTACGTCGACGCGCACTTCGGCCCCCGCCCGCGGTCCCGGTTCGTCGCGCTGATCGGCGACGCCGAGCTGGACGAGGGCAATATCTGGGAGGCGGTCGCCGACCCGGCCACCACGGGCCTCGGCGACGTGATGTGGCTGGTGGACTTCAACCGGCAGTCCCTGGACCGAGTGGTCCCGGGGGTGCGGATCAACCAGTGGCGGGGGCAGTTCGAGGCCGCCGGCTGGCACGTGGTCGAGGTCAAGTACGGCCGTCGGCTGGCCGAGGCGTACGGCCGGCCGGGCGGCGCGGCGCTGCGCGACTGGATCGACGCGATGCCCAACGAGCAGTACCAGTCGCTGTTCGGGCTGGCCGGGCCGGCGCTGCGCAAGCAGTTCCTCGACGGCGCGCCGGACGGCATCGAGTCGTTCATCGCCGACATCCCCGACGACGAGCTGGGTCCGCTCGTCACCGACCTGGGCGGGCACGACCTCGCGGCGCTGCTCGACGCGTACGCCCAGTGCGATGCGGTCACCGACCGGCCCAGCGTGGTGTTCGCGTACACGGTCAAGGGGTGGGGCCTGCCGATCGCGGGCAACCCGCGCAACCACTCGCAGCTGCTCACCGGCGAGCAGGTCGACGCCCTGCGCGCCGCGCACGGCCTGACCCCGGAGACCGAGTGGGACCGGCTCGACCCGGCCACCCCGGCCGGAATCCGGGCCGGCGAGCGCCGGGAGGCGCTGTCCCGCGCGCCGCGCCGGCGGGCGCTGGGGGTCACCGTTCCGGAGACCACCAAGGTACGCGCGAACAAGCCCGTCTCGACGCAGGAGGTCTTCGGCCGGGTGCTGGTGGACCTGGCCCGGGACCCGGAGGTGGGTCGCTATCTGGTGACCACCGCCCCGGACGTGGCGACCTCCACCAACCTCGCCGGGTTCATCAACAAGACCGGGGTGTTCGCCCCGACGGCGCGGCGGTCCTGGACGGAGGACCGGATGCTGCGCTGGACCGAGGGCCCGTCCGGGCAGCACATCGAGCTGGGCATCTCGGAGATGAACCTGTTCCTGCTGCTGGGTCAGCTCGGCCTGGCCTGGGACCTGTCCGGCCAGCCGCTGCTGCCGATCGGCACGGTCTACGACCCGTTCGTGCTCCGCGGCCTCGACGCGTTCCTCTACGGCACCTACTCCGGCTCCCGGTTCGTGGTGGCCGGCACCCCGTCGGGCATCACCCTGGCCCCCGAGGGCGGCGCCCACCAGTCGACCATCACCGCCTCCGTCGGGCTGGAGCTGCCCGGGGTGACGTTCGTGGAGCCCGCGTACGCGGTCACCCTGGACTGGCTGCTCTGCGACGCCCTCGGCCAGATCGCCGCCGGCTCGCCGGCCTCCGCGACGGCCGCCCCCGCCGAGGACGGCGCGTACTACTTCCGGCTCAGCACCCGGCCGATCGACCAGGCGCCGTTCGAGGCGGCCCGGGCCCGCCTCGGCGACGCGGTGCTGCGCCGGCAGGTGGTCGCCGGCGCGTACCGGCTGGTCGACGCCCACCAGGCCCACCCGCACCTGGCCGACGCGCCGGTCGTGCAGCTCGCCGCCTCCGGCGCGGTGCTGCCGGAGGTGCTGGCCGCGGCGGCGGAGCTCGCCGACGAGGGCATCGCCGCGCACGTCGTCGACATCACCTCGCTGGACCGGCTCTACCGGGCGTGGCAGCGCACGCTGCGGCAGGGCGTCCGCACGGCGACCGTGCCGAGCGTGCCGGGCGCGCTGCGCGCGGCCTTCGACCCTCGGTCGCCGATCGTCACCGTGCACGACGCCGCGTCGCACGCGATGGCGTGGCTCGGGTCGGCCCTGGGCGTCCCGGGGGTGCCGCTCGGCGTGGACGAGTTCGGCCAGTCCGGCAGCGTCGCGGAGCTGTACGAGCTGCACGACCTGCTGCCCGGCAGCATCGTCAACGCCGCCCTGGCCGCGCTCTCCCTGCGCTGAGGGGCCCGGCGGGACCGCCGTCGCCGGGGCCGCACGGGTCGGGGCGGAACGTCAGCGGGTGGGGGTGGGGGTGACCGGCACCGGTGGCCCCGCCCGCGGGTCCTCCACCACGTGCCGCTCCAGGCTCACCTGGGCCTGGCCGGTGCCGCCCACGGTGATGTCGTCGTACGCCTGGAGCATCTTGTCCTTGTCGAAGTAGAGCACGCTCATCGACAGCGGCGTCGGCTTCTCGCCCTCCAGGCCGCGCAGCCCGGCGCCGCCGGTCGAGCCCTCCACCAGCAGTTGGGTCGGCATCAGCCCCGGCTGCTGGGGCAGCTTGGACACCTGCCGCTGGTGGGTGTGCCCGGCGAGCACCAGGGGGCAGGTGCCGGAGAGCGGCCCGGCCGACGCGGGGTCGTGCACCAGCGCGATGTTCACCGGCCGGGGCGAGTTGCGCACCGTGGTGGCCAACTGTTCGCCCACCCCGATGACCTGTTCGGCCACCTGTTTGGTGAGCCCGCTACCGGCCGGGGAGGTGTTCTTGTCGGGGGTGAAGCGCGGGTCGCCGATGCCGGCGATGGTGAGCCCGGCGACGGTGGTGGTCGAGTTGTTCAGCACGATCGCGTTGGGTTGTCGGGCCACCGCCGCCGCCGTCCGGCCCGAGTCGTGGTTGCCCCGGATGTAGACGTAGGGCCGGCGCAGCAGCCCGATCGAGCCGACGAACGAGGCCTCCGGTTCGCTGCCCCAGTCGGTGATGTCACCGGTGTCGATCACCACGTCGATGTCGAACTGCTCGACGACGGTGCGGATCAGCTGCCAGCCAGTCGGGTTGAGGTGCATGTCGGAGACGTGCAGCACCCGGGTCGTGTCGGGCGCCGGCTCGAACACCGGCAACGCCGACACGGTCGTGTAGAGCTGGCTGACGTTGCCGACCAGCCGCTGGAGCTGCTCGGCGTAGCGGGTGTAGTCGTTGGCGATCCGTCGCGCGTCACCGACGACGGCGGGCGCGTTGACCAGCAGGCCCTCGTACCGTGGCTCCTCGATCGCCTGGGGGCGCAGGGTCCCGGCCGCGGCACCGAGGCTGCCGCCGACGACGAGCAGCGCCAAGCCGCCGGACCAGGCGGTGCGGCGGATGTCCCGGAAGACCAGCGCGGCCAGCAGCAGGGTGGCCAGCACCGCGGACGCGACGGTCCGCAGCCCGAGCCGCATCACCCCCGCCCGGACGTCCTCGACGGCCGACTGGCTGGCCCGCTGGATGCTCGCCGGGTCGTCGATCAGCGCCTCCGTGCGCCCCTGGTCGAGCGCGCCCAGCCGGACGGTCAGGTGGGTCGGACCGTCGTGGCTGTCGAGCAGCAGCGCGCCGAGCGGCGGGATGGACACCGTGGTGCCCCCGCCGTCGGTGGTGGGGGAGAGGGTGAGGGTCGCCTGGAACGGACCGATGTCGGTGTCCACCCGGCCACCGGCCAGCACACCGATCACCACTCCGGCGAAGGTGACCACCAGGACCGCCAGCGTCATCCCCACCAGACGCAGCGGGCCGCGCCGGCCGGGCCGGGTCAGGGCACGCCACGCGGCGGCGACCCGGCGGCGGCCGGCCGTCGGCGTCGCCCCGGCGTCGGTCCCGTGGCCGTCCTGCTCGTTCTGCTGCCCGTCCATGCTGAGATTCTGACCTGCCCGTAGAAGGATCTTGGCAAACCTGAGGGCGGGGGTGCGGGCGCCGGCCGGGGCCGCCGGTGCCGCCGGTCAGCTCCGTCCGGCGCCGCCGTCGGCGAAGACCAGTCGCAGGATCCGGTCGTCCTCCGGCGTCGGATCACCCCGCCCGTCGTGGTTGGACGTGGTCACCCACACCGAACCGTCGGGCGCCGCGGCCACCGCCCGCAGCCGCCCGTACTTGTTGGTCAACAGTTCCCGGGGCTGACCGAGCACGGTGCCGGTGTCGGTCAGCTCCACCACCCACAGCCGTTTGCCACGCAGGCAACCGGTGACCAGCAGTCGCTCGACGGCCGCGAGCCCGGAGCAGGACGCGTCGCCGGTCGCCCACTGGGTGAGGGGGTTGACGAAGCGCTTGTCGTCGGAGCGCCCCTCCACCTGCGGCCACCCGTAGTTCCTGCCCTTGACGATCTCGTTGATCTCGTCCCAGGTGTCCTGGCCGAACTCCACCGCGTACATGCGTTTGCCGGCGTCCCACGCGAAGCCCTGGACGTTGCGGTGCCCGAGCGACCAGACCGGCGAGCCGGGGAACGGGTTGCCGGGCGCCGGCTTGCCGTCCCGGGTGATCCGCAGGATCTTGCCGCCGAGGCTCTTCGGGTCCTGCGCCCGCGGCCGGTCGCCGGCGTCGCCGGTGCTCGCGTAGAGCTGCCCGTCGGGGCCGAAACCGAGTCCGCCACCGTTGTGGACACCCGCCTTCGGGATGCCGGTGAGGATGGGCGTCGGCTCCCCGTCGAGCTGGAGTCGGACGATCCGGTTGTCCCGTTCGGTGGTGTAGTAGACGAACAGCGTCCGGTCCCGCTGGTAGCTGGGGGAGACGGCGATGCCGAGCAGCCCGCCCTCGCCCGCCGCGGCGACGTCGGTGATGGTGTGGGCCACCGTGACCCGCAGCCCGTCCGGGCCCGACTCCGGGCCGACCTTCAGGATCCGGCCGCTGTCCCGCTCGGTGACCAGGGCGCCGCCGTCGGGCAGGAAGCCGATTGCCCACGGCACCCGTAGGCCCTTCGCCAGCACCGTGGCGACGACCTGCTGGCCCGCCCCGCCGGCGCTCGCCGACGCGGAGGGGGTCGGGAAGGTCGGGGGCTCACCCGCCGGGTCGGGCTCGGGTTCGCCGAAGCTGCATCCGGTCGCCGCCAGGAGCAGCGCCGCGCTGGAGGCCGCCAGGGCGGCCCGGACGCGGCGGGTGCGGGGGTACGGGGGACGGGCGCTCACCCGGCCCAGGGTAGTCGGCCGGAGCACCGCTCCGGGGCGGTCGGATCATCGCGGTCCTCCGGACGGCAGGTCCTGCACCTCGGGACGCGCCGGCAGGACGTTCGAGGCGGCGGCTATCGTCGGCGGGCGTGAAGGTATGGATTCCGCACGAGACCGGCCTGCCGCTCCTCGGTGAGCTGCCGCCCGAGGTCACCGTCGAGGTCGCCGAGGATCCCGACAAGCTCCCGTCCGACGTGGCCGGGGTCCGGTTCTGGGTGCCGCCGTTCCTGTCCGGCTCGGACGCCACCCGCCTCCTGCGGGAGCTGCCCGACCTGGAGGTGGTGCAGCTGCTGTCGGCCGGTGCGGACGCGTGGGTCGGCGCGATGCCGGACGGGGTGACGCTCTGCGACGCCCGTGGGGTGCACGACCCGTCGACCGCCGAGTGGGTGGTCACCGCGATCCTCGCCCAGCTGCGCGCGTTCCCCCTGTTCGCCCGGGCGCAGGCCCGGCGGGAGTGGGCGTACTCCGAGGCCACGCCCACCGACGAGCTGACCGGCAAGCGGGTGCTGATCGTCGGCGCCGGCTCGATCGGCACCGCGGTGCGGGACCGGCTGGCACCGTTCGACGTGGGGTTCACCCTGGTCGCCCGGACGGCCCGGCCCGAGCAGGGCGTGCACGGTGTCGAGGAGCTGCCCCGGCTGCTGCCCGAGGCGGACGTCGTGGTGCTGCTGGTGCCCCTCACCGAGCAGACCCGGGGCCTGGTCGACGCGAAGTTCCTCGCCGCGATGCGGGACGGCGCGCTGCTGGTCAACGCCGCCCGGGGGCCGGTGGCCCGCACCGACGCCCTGGTCGACGAACTCGCCACCGGGCGGATCTCCGCCGCGCTGGACGTCACCGACCCGGAGCCGCTGCCCGCCGACCACCCGCTGTGGAGCATGCCCAATGTGCTGCTCACCCCGCACGTGGCCGGCTCGGTGCGGGGGCTGCTGCCGCGGGCCTACCGGTTGGTGGGCGAGCAGGTGCGGCGGTTCGCCGCCGGCGAGGAGCTGCGCAACGTGGTGGTCGACGGCTACTGACGGCCGGACGCGGCGGGGCGGCCGGCTGTCTCAGTCGGCCGTGCCCGGCAGCGTCTCGCCGGTGGCCGAGACCAGCCGGGGCAGGTCGCGGGCGCGGACCGCCGTCAGGGCGACCTCCTGCCCGTCGTCGAGCCGGGCCACGGCCCGCCCCCGCCCGTCGCTGGTCAGCTCGACCACCTGGTCCCAGAGGATCCGGCGCTGCCCGAAGAGCGCCCGTACGCGCAGCTCGCGCGCGTCCGCGTCGGTGCCCGCCCGCCAGGCCCAGACGCCGACGGCGAAGGGGACGAGCAGCACCGGCAGCAGGTACACCTCGGCGTTGGCCAACGGCAGCGCGCCGACGAAGGCGATGACCGACGCGGCCACGATCGCCTGGTTGTACCGGAAGCGGACGGTATCGGGCTTGCTCACCCCGCGATGATCCCACCTCCTGCTCGGCGGGCCGCGAACGGGGCGGCCGGCGGGGTGACCACGGCGGTCGACGTGACGAGGGTCACTGCCCAGGTCGACCTGGTGGCGTAACCGGCTCCCGCGGCGGATCGTTTTCGACGATTGGGCACCGGACTCGACCGGTCCGGCGCTCCGCTCCGCCGCACCGCCCCGTGCCCCCCTCACGAAGGCGACCGCCGTGCCCCTCGCCGCCCCGTACCGCGCCCCCGCCCGCTCGGTGGTGCCGGAGGCCGCCGTGCTCGTGGCGGGCGCGCTGCTCGTCCTCGCCGGCACGACCGGCCTGCTCTCCGCCCCGGTCGTGGTCGCGCTCGCCGTGGGCGCCGCCGCCACGCTGGCCGGCGTACGTCTCTCCCGGCTCGCCGTCCGGCCGCCCACGCCCGCCGGACCGGCTCCGGCCGCGCCGCCGGAGCCGGGTGAGAGCACGTGGCCCGGAGCGGTCGGCACCCGCGTCGCCCGACGGGCGTGGACCTCCACCCGCGCCGCCGTCCTGCTGCTCGACGCGGGCGTGGTCGCCGCCGGGGTGGCCGCGGCCGCCCTGCCGCTGCTCGACCCGGTGCCGCCGGCCGTGGCCGTCGCCGCGCCGACCGTCGTCGTGGTGTGCGCGGCCGCCGGGCTGCGCCGACTTCCGGGCGGACCACACCCGCCGGTCCGGGCCCGCCTGCGCGGGCTCGCCGACGGGATCGGTCCCGCCGCCGCCCTGGTCCTCGCCGGCTGGCTGCTGCTGCACCGCTCGGGCGTGCCGTTTCCGGCCCGGCTGGCCGTGGCGCTGCTGCTGGGCGTGCTGGGCACGGTCGCGCTCACCGCGCTGACCGGGGCGCATCCGCGGGCCGGAGCGGCCGTCGGTCGGGGCGGTGTGGCTCTGGTCCTGTCCGGGCTGGTCCTGCTGCTGCTCTTCCCGCCCGCTTCGGTGGGCTGGCCGGGATTGCTGGCCGTACCGCCGCTGGTGGTGGGGTTGCTGCTGGTCGCCGCCGGGGCGACGCGGGCGGCGACCGGTCGCGGGCCGGCGCGTCCCGCGCCGAGGTGGCCCCGGGCGGTGGTTCCGGCGGTGGTGCTCCCGCTGGCGGCCGGCGGTGACCTCGGCTCGGGCCTGCCGCCGGATCGCACCACCCTCCTGCTCGCCCTGGCGGCGGTGCCGCCGCTCGTGCTGCGCGAGCTGCTCCGCACGGCCGATCGGTCGGCGCCCACCCGTCCCGCCGCGCACCGCCGTGACCCGCGGTCGGCGAGCGTCCCGGCGACGCCGCCGGCCCACCCGAGCCCGGCGTCCGCCACGTCCGGCCTGGTCGACCGGTCGGCCCTGCGGCGGGTGCTCGCCGTCCGGGCGGAGGAGGCGGGACCGGGCGGGGCGCTGCTGGTGGTGGACCTGCACGTGTCGAGCGGCGACGGGGGGACGCGCACGCTCGACGACGACCTGCTGGCCGAGGCGCTGCACCGGACGCGGGCCGTGGTGGGCCCGCGAGACCTGCTCGCCACCCTGGACGGCGCCGGGTTCGCCGTGATCACGACCGGCGGTCCGATGCTGGCCTACGCGCTGGGCACCCGGCTGCTCGCCACGCTGACCCAGCCGTACCTGCTGGGCGCGACCGCGCACCGGGTGCAGGCGAGCATCGGGCTGGCCGAGCTGGACGGCTCCGGCCCGGACGACGTGCTGCGCCAGGCGGACCTGGCCCGGCGACGTGCGGTCCAGCTCGGCCGGGACCGCGTCGAGTGGTACGACGCGTTCCTGGAGGAGCAGCTCGTCCGCCGGCTCGACCTGGAACGGGAGCTGCCCGGCGCGGTCGCCCGGGGTGAGCTGGACCTGGTCTACCAGCCGGTGCTCGGGCTGGCCGACCGGTCGCCGGTCGGCGCCGAGGCGTTGCTGCGCTGGCGCAGCCCGGTGCTCGGCACGGTGCTGCCCAACGAGTTCCTGCCGGTGGCGGAGGACCTCGACATCGTGGGCGAGCTGGAGTGGTGGGTGCTGGACCGGGCATGCCGTCAGCTCGCCGAGTGGTCCGCGGAGAGCCGCCAGCTCTGGATGGCGGTCAACGTCACCACGACCGAGCTGACCACGCCGGATTTCGTGCTGCGCACGGCGGCGGTGCTCGCCGCGTACGGGGTGCCCGCCGACCGGCTGGTCGTCGAGGTGGCGGAGCCGCGGATCGGCCCCGAGCTGTCCACCGTGGTGGCGCGGCTGGCGGGGCTGCGCTCCCTCGGCGTCCGCACGGCGCTGGACGACTTCCGCGCCGAGCACGCCTCGCTGGCCCAGTTGCGCCGGCTCCCGATCGACCTGCTCAAGGTCGGCGCGGACCTGGTCGACGGTGCTCCGGACGCGCCGCGCCCGCTCCTCGACGTGGTGGTCAACGTCGGCGACCGGCTCGGCGTCGAGGTGGTCGCGGAGGAGTTGGAGTCGCCGGGGCAGGTCGAGGGGGCGCACCGGGCGGGCTGCCGCTACGGGCAGGGTTTCGCGCTGGCCCGGCCGGCGACGGCGGAGCGGGTCGAGGCCTACCTTGAGGAGTTCCCGTCCGCGTCCCGCTGAGGGCAGCAGCGCCGCAGGCATAGCCGAGCGCGGCGTTGTCGATCATGCTGTTGGCCGGCGGGCGGCAGATCGTCCGCGGGTATCACGGGAAGGCGCGGTGGAATCGTGACCCGACGAACTCTCCACGACGGTTGGCTGCTGCGGGCGGTGCCCGGGCCGCAGCTCCCCGACGCGATCGGCGACCGTGTGGTCCCGGCCACCGTCCCCGGCTGCGTGCACACCGACCTGCTCGCCGCCGGCCTGATCCCCGACCCGTTCGTGGACGACAACGAGCGCGGGCTCGCCTGGATCGGGCGCACCGACTGGGTGTACGAGACGACCTTCCGGCACGAGCCGGGCGACGACGAGCGGGTCGACCTGGTCTGTGCCGGCCTGGACACGGTCGCCACGCTCAGCGTCAACGGCGTCGAGGTCGGCCGCACCGAGAACATGCACCGCGGCTACCGCTTCGACGTGCGGTCGCTGCTGCGCGCCGGCGACAACACCCTGGCCGTACGCTTCGACTCCGCCTACCGCTACGCCGAGGCGCACCGCGACCGGCTCGGCGACCGGCCGAACGCCTACCCGGAGCCGTTCGGGTTCATCCGCAAGATGGCCTGCAACTTCGGCTGGGACTGGGGCCCCACGCTGGTCACCGCCGGCATCTGGCAGGAGATCGGCCTGCACGTCTGGTCCACCGCCCGGCTGGCGACCGTCCGCCCGCTGGTGACCCTCGACGGCGCCGACGGCCGGGTGGAGCTGCACGTCGAGGTCGAGCGGGCCGGCGACGCCCCGCTGACCGTCCGCGCCGTGGTGGCCGGCGCGACGGCCGAGGCGACGATCCCGGCGGGGGAGCGCGCGGCCGTGCTGACCCTCGCCGTCCGCGAGCCGGAGCCGTGGTGGCCCCGGGGGTACGGGGCACCGGCCCGGCACGCGCTCGACGTGACGCTGTCCAGCCCGGACGGTCGGCCGCTCGACAGCTGGTCCCGGCGGATCGGCTTCCGCTCCGTACGCCTCGACACCACGCCGGACGCCCACGGCACCCCGTTCACGCTGCACGTCAACGACGTGCCGGTCGTCGTACGCGGGGTCAACTGGATCCCGGACGACGTGTTTCCCACCCGGATCACCCGCGACCGGCTGGCCGGGCGACTCGCCCAGGCCGCCGAGGCCAACGTCAACCTGCTGCGCGTCTGGGGCGGCGGCCGGTACGAGTCGGAGGACTTCTACGACGTCGCCGACGAGCTGGGTCTGATGGTGCAGCAGGACTTCCTGTTCGCCTGCGCCGCCTACCCGGAGGAGGAGCCGTTCCGCACCGAGGTCGAGGCCGAGGCGCGGGACCAGGTCAGCCGCCTGACCCCGCACCCCTCGCTGGTGCTCTGGACGGGCAACAACGAGAACATCTGGGGCTGGCACGACTGGGGCTGGCAGGAGTCGCTGGCCGGGCGCACCTGGGGGCGCGGCTACTACCTGGAGCTGCTGCCCCGGCTCGTGGCCGAGCTGGACCCGACCCGCCCGTACTGGCCGGGGAGCCCCTGGTCGGGCCGGGAGGACCGGCACCCCAACGACCCGGCGCACGGCACGACGCACATCTGGGACGTCTGGAACACCGACGACTACACGAAGTACCGGGCCTACCTGCCCCGGTTCGTCGCCGAGTTCGGCTACCAGGCGCCGCCCGCGTACGCGACGCTGCGCCGCTCGCTCTCCGATGAGCCGCTCGCCCCCGACTCGCCCGGCATGGCCCACCATCAGAAGGCGGCCGACGGCGACGCGAAGCTGCGGCGTGGGCTGGCGGCGCACCTGCCCGATCCAACCGACTTCGACGACTGGCACTGGCTGACCCAGCTCAACCAGGCCCGCGCGATCCAGCTGGGCGTCGAGCACTTTCGCGCGCTCCGGCCGATCTGCATGGGCACCATCGTCTGGCAGCTCAACGACTGCTGGCCGGTGACCTCCTGGTCGGCGGTCGACGGCGACGGCCGGCGCAAGCCGCTCTGGTACGCGCTGCGTCGCGCGTACGCCGACCGGCTGCTCACCGTGCAGCCCCGCGACGGCGGCCTGGCCCTGGTCGCGGTCAACGACGGCCGCGACGAGTGGCGGGCCACGGCGCAGGTGACCCGGCTGACCCTGGCCGGCGAGCCGCGGGGGAAGACGTCGGTCGAGCTGACGGTGCCCGGGGGCTCCTCGGTCACGGTGCCGCTGCCCGCCGAGCTGGCCCGGCCGGACGAGGCCGTGCGGGAGTTGCTGGTCGTCGACGCGGGGGCGAGCGCGGAGCGGGCGTTCTGGTTCTTCGCGGAGGACCGGGACGCCGACTGGCCGGCGGCCCGCTTCGACGCGACGGTGGAGGCGGTCGAGGACGGGCAGCGCGTGCGGGTCACCGCGGTGACCGTCCTGCGCGACCTGACCCTCTTCCCGGACCGCCTCGACCCGGCGGCCACGGTGGACGAGGCGCTGGTGACCCTGCTGCCCGGCGAGTCGGCCACCTTCACCGTGCGGGCGCCGACCCCGCTCGACCCGACCGCCCTCACCCGTCACCCGGTCCTGCGCACGGTCAACTGACCCCGCGATTCCTGGCCTCTCGGCCAGGTTGGGAGACCTGACTTGAAGATTTTCACAAGTGCTAAAGTCTTCATGGTTGGCGTGGGGGAGGGTGGGCGCGCATGTCGGTGCCGCTGTACCAGGCGAAGGCGGAGCTGTTCCGCACACTCGGGCATCCGGTCCGGATCCGGGTGCTCGAACTGCTCCAGGACGGGCCGAAACCGGTCCGCGACCTGCTGGCGGCGATCGACGTCGAGGCGTCCAACCTGTCCCAGCAGCTCGCCGTGCTGCGCCGCGCCGGGATGGTCACCTCGTACCGCGACGGCCCCCTGGTCATGTACGCGCTCAGCACCCCGGACGTGGCCGACCTGCTCGCCGCCGGGCGGCGGATCCTCGGCGCGGTCCTGACCGACCGGGACGGGCTCCTCGGCGAGCTGCGGGCCGACGGGCCCGACCGGTGAGTCCCGCGCTCGCGGCGATCGGCGACCGGGTCGGCGGGCTGCTGCCGACGCGCGCCGACTGGCGGGCCGTCCGCCGCACGCCGCGCCGGGACCTGCTCGCCGGCCTGACCGTGGCGGTGGTGGCCCTTCCGCTCGCCCTGGCGTTCGGGGTCACCTCCGGTCTGGGCGCGGAGGCGGGCCTGGTCACCGCCGTGGTCGCCGGGGCGGTGGCGGCGGTCTTCGGCGGCTCCAACCTCCAGGTGTCCGGTCCCACCGGGGCGATGACCGTGGTGCTGGTGCCGGTGGTGCAGCAGTTCGGGCCGACCGGCGTGCTGATGGTCGGGGCGATGGCCGGGGTCCTGCTGATCGTCCTCGCGATCGCCCGACTCGGCCGGTACGTCCGTTACCTGCCGGCACCGGTGATCGAAGGCTTCACCGCGGGCATCGCCGTGGTGATCGCCCTGCAACAGGTCCCGGCGGCCCTCGGTGTCGTCGACGCGCACGGCGAACGGGTGTGGGCGGTCGCCGCCGACGCGGTGGCCCGCTTCGTCGCGCATCCCCGACCGGCGCCGCTCGCGGTCGCGCTCGGCGTGGCCGCGCTGATGCTGGTCGGCGCGCGGTGGCGGCCCGGCGTGCCGTTCTCCCTGCTGGGCGTCGCCGTCGCGACGATCGTCGTGGAGGTCGCGCCGGTGGACCTGCCCCGCATCGGCACCCTGCCGCAGGGGCTGCTCGCGCCGTCGTTGGGCTTCCTCGACCTGGGCGCCGTCGGCGTGCTGCTGCCGTCGGCGCTGGCGGTGGCGGCGTTGGCCGCGTTGGAGAGCCTGCTCAGCGCCACCGTGGCCGACGGAATGACGGTCGGCCAGCGCCACGACCCCGACCGGGAACTGTTCGGCCAGGGCCTGGCGAACCTGGCGTCACCGCTGTTCGGCGGGATTCCGGCCACCGCCGCCATCGCCCGTACGGCGGTGAACGTCCGGGCCGGCGCCGGCTCGAAGCTCGCCGCCCTCACCCACGCCGTGGCGCTCGCGGCGATCGTGCTCGCCGCCGCGCCGCTGGTGGGCCGGATCCCGCTCGCCGCACTCGCCGGCGTCCTGCTCGCCACCACGGTACGCATGGTCGAGGCCGGGTCGTTGTGGGCGATGGCGCGGGCCACCCGGGGCGACGGGTTGGTGCTCGTGCTCACCTTCGCGGTCACCGTGGCGCTCGACCTGGTCACCGCGGTGGCGGTCGGGGTCGGCGTGGCGATCGTGATCGCCCTGCGCGCGGTGGCCCGCACCGCCCGGGTGGAGCAGGTGCCGCTGGACGCCGGCGAGCACAGCGCCGAGGAGCACGCCCTGCTCGCCGACCACATCGTGGCCTACCGGTTGGACGGTCCGCTGTTCTTCGCGGCGGCGCACACCTTCCTGCTCCAGCTCTCGGACGTCGCCGACGTCCGGGTGGTCATCCTGCGGATGTCCCGGGTGTCCACCATCGACGCCACCGGCGCGCAGGTCCTCGGCGACGCCATCGTGCGGTTGCGGCACCGGGGGATCACGGTGCTGCTCTCCGGCATCGTCCCCGGCCACGATCAGGTGCTGACCGCCCTGGGGGTGGCCGAGCAGCTGCGCCGGGACGGCCTGGTCTTCCCGGACACACCCCGCGCGATCGCGCACGCCCGGGCCGTCGTGCTCGCCCGCACGGGACAGGAGACGACCGCGCCGGGGACGTCGCGGTGACAGCGCCCGCCGCAGCGGCGGGAGCCCTCACCTAGTAGATCTTGGTAGGAAAGTGCCCTTCCAGGGGCCCTTTCCTACCAAGATCCAGAAACGTCAGGCGCGGGACGCCGCGAGGACCTGGCCGATCAGCTTTTCGGAGGTGTCGGAGCGCTCGTACTCGGGGCGGTGCAGCGTGCCGCCCATCCGGGGCGCCGGGTTGCGGTGCACGGCCGGTCCGTCCGAGGTGACCAGCGCCGCGAAGTGGTACTCGCTCGCGCCGGTGGCCTCGATGATCCGGGCGATGTTGCGCGGGGTGATGCCGCCGCCCGGCATGACGATGATGCGGTCCCCGGCTCGGCGGACCAGCTCGGCGATGAGCGGCGCGCCCTCCAGCACGCTGACCTCCTGGCCGGAGGTGAGCACCCGGTCCACGCCCAGCTCGATGAGCTGCTCCAGCGCCGCGTACGGGTCGCGGACCATGTCGAACGCCCGGTGGAAGGTGATGCTGACCCCGCCGGCCGCCTCGATGAGCGCACGGGTGGTCGGGACGTCGACGTCGCCCTCGGCGGTGAGCGCGCCGATCACGATGCCGTGGGCGCCGGCCGCCACCGCCGCCCGGACGTCGCGCACCATCGCCTCGACCTCGGACGGGGAGTAGATGAAGTCGCCGGCGCGGGGCCGGACGATGACGTGTACCCGGATCCGGTCCACGCTGCGCAGGGCCGTCTCGATGGTGCCGATGCTCGGCGTCAACCCGCCCTCGAACAGCGCGGAGCAGAGCTCCACGCGCTCGGCCCCGGCCGCCTCGGCGGCGAGAGCGCCCTCGACACTGTCGATGCAGATCTCGAACGTGGTCATCAGTTTTCCTCTTCCCTGCGGGTGGGCCCCGCGGTCCAATCGATGGCGGCGGCGACCTCGCCCACCGGCTCACCGCCGCCGAGCACCGGCACGCGACGCAGCTCCGCGGCGGCCTCGACCGGCGCGCCGGCCGCCGCCAGGGCGGCGAGCGCGATGATCGTGGTGGCCCGGGGGCTGCCGTCGATCGCCTTCACGGCGGCGGCGTGCCCGTCGGGGGTCGCCACCCCCAGCACGCCCTCGGCGCCGCCCTTCGCGAGCACTCCGGGCAGCGCCCGCATGAGGTCGGTGTTCGGGTGGCCGTGCCACCCGCCGACGTGTTCCGGGTGCGCGCGCATCGCGTCGGCCACCCGGGCCTCGGCGCTGCCCGGTGCGGCCGTCACCAGCGCCTGGAAGGTACGGGCCAGGCCGGTGAGCGGCAGGCCGAACAGCGGCGCGCCGCAGCCGTCCACCGCGACGGTGCTGACCGGGGCGCCGGCCAGGCGGGCGACGGCGGCGGCGGTCTCCCGCTGCAACGGGTGCGCCGGGTCGAGGTAGTCGGGTGTCGACCAGCCTCGGGCCACGGCGGCGACCAGCATCGCGGCGTGCTTGCCGGAGCAGTTCATCCGGATCCGGCTGCGCTGCTCGCCCGCCCGGATGAGTCGTTCCCGGGTCGCCTCGTCCTCCGGCCAGTCGACCGGGCACCGCAGCGCCTCCTCGGTCAGGCCGGCGGCGGTGAGCAGGTCGCGGACGACGGCGACGTGCCGGTCGTCGCCGGTGTGGCTGCCGGCCGCGAGGGCCAGCGCCGGGCCGGCGAGCACGCCGGCCAGCGGCGACGCCGGTCCGGCGGCCTCCGCGGCGGTCAGGCAGGCGAGCGCCTGCACCGGCTTGAGGGTGGAGCGCGGTAGGACCGGTTCGTCGGGTACGCCCGCGCTCAGCGCGACCGCGCCGGACGGGTCGAGCACCACGACGCTGCCGAAGTGTCGGCTCTCCACGACGCCGTTGCGGGTCACCCGGGCCAGTTCGGCGTACGGGGCGGTGGTCATCGGGCGGTTCCCCCTCCGGTGAGCGGTGGTGCGGCCGGCTCCGGCTCGGCCGACCGGCCGCGCGGGCCGAGCCGGCCGTTGCGGGCCTGCAGGACGCGGGCGACCTTCGACAGCGAGGCGTTGACCACCAGGTAGATCAGCGCCACCACCAGGAACGTCTGGATCAGCAGGTGGGTGTACGAGGCGAGCACCTGGCCGCTGTAGAGCAGCTCGGTGTAGCTGACCACGAAGCCGAGCGAGGTGTCCTTGAGCAGCCCGACGAGCTGGCTGACCAGGGACGGGGTCAACTGGCGTACGGCCTGCGGCAGCACGACCAGCCGCATCACCTGGCCACGGCGCAGCCCGATGGCGAGGCCGGCCTCGGTCTGGCCCCGGTTCAGCGCCTTGATGCCGGCGCGGAAGATCTCGGCGAAGGCCGCCGAGTTCGAGACCACGAGCGGCGCGACGAGCTTCCAGAACAGCGGGAGGTTCAGGCCGTAGCGGGGCAGCGCGAAGAGTGTCACGTACACCAGGAGCAGCGCCGGCACGGTCCGGAACACCTCGACGTACGTGCCGGCCAGCCACCGCAGCGGCCGGTGCGCCGACAGGCGGCCGAGCGCGAGCAGCAGGCCCAGCGCGGCGCTGAGCACGGCGGTCGCGGCGGCGGCGAGCAGGGTGTTGCCGAGGCCGTCGAGCAGGTACCGCCAGATGGGCCAGGTGGTGAAGGGCTGCCAGCGTTCGGCGGCGAGCTCGCCGTACGCCGCGAAGCGGTGGACCGCCCAGGCGAGCCCGCCGAGGAGGGCGAGCGCGCCGAGCACGGTCGCGACGCGGATCCGGCGCTGCGCGCGGGGACCTGGTGCGTCGAAGAGGATCTGCTGGTCGGAGTTCATCGCACGATCGCCCACCGTCGTTCGAGCATCGACGTGATCCGGCCGATCACCAGCGCCAGCAGCATGTAGGCCAGGCCGGCGCCGGTGAAGACGGCGATCGGCTGGGCCTCGACGAGGTTGACGTTGTTGGCGGCCTGGGTCAGCTCGACCACGCCGACGGCGGCGGCGAGCGACGTGTTCATCAGCAGCGCGATCAGGATGTTGCCCATCGGCTGGATGACGGCGCGCAGCCCCTGCGGCAGGATCACGTACCGCAGGGACTGGCCGAAGGTGAGCCCGATGGCGCGCGCCGCCTCGGCCTGTCCCACGCCCACCGTGTTGATCCCGGCCCGGATCGCCTCGGCCAGGTACGCCCCCTCGTACGCGGCGAGGACGATGGCCGCCGAGGTGAACAGCGGGAACGTGATGCCGATCGTGGGCAGGGCGAAGACGAAGAGCACGAGCAGGGCCAGCAGCGGGAGGTTCTGGAGCACCTCGACGTAGACCATCCCGACGCCGCGCAGCAGCGGCACGGGGCAGACCCGCAGCGTCGCCACGACGACGCCGAGCAGCAGCGCGCCGATGGTGGTCACGACCGTCAGGTGGACGGTCGTGACCAGCCCGTGGCCGAGTTCGCCGAGATGACCGGTGAGGGCATCCATGGTGGGACGGTGACCCTTCAGGAGCCTTCGACGGACCCGATCGCCGGCGGGGTGGGCGTGCCGCCCTCCACCACCGAACCGAGGGTGCTCTGCCAGACCTTCGCCCAGGTGCCGTCGGCCTGGATCTTCCGCAGCCAGTTGTTGACGAACTCCTTGAACTGCGCGTCCTCGCGGTTGAGCCCGATGCCGTACGCCTCGGTGGTGAACGGGTCGCCGACCACCTTCATGCCCGGGTTCGACTTGGCGTTGGAGGCGAGCAGCGTGAAGTCCTGCACGTACGCGTCACCGCGCTTCTGCAGCAGCGCCTGCACCGCCTGGGGGTCGGTGGCGAAGGCGACCTGCTTGGAGCCGGGGGCGGCGGTCGGCAGCGCGGTGACCGCCGGGGTGTTGGCGCCGACGATGACGGTCTTGCCGGCGAGGTCCTTGACGCCCTTGATGCCCGTCTCGTCCTTGCGCACGGCGACCGCGAGACCGGAGGTCAGGTACGGCCCGGCGAAGTTGACCTGGGTGGCCCGCTGCGGGGTGATCGTGTAGGTCTGGAACACCGCGTCGACCGACTTGGCCTGGAGCATGGCCTCCCGGGTCTGGGTGCCGATCGTCGTGGTCTTCACCTCGGGCTTGCCGATGATGTACTTGGCCAGCAGCTTGGCCATGTCGGCGTCGAAGCCCTCGATGTCGCCGGTGACCGGGTTCTGCTGGGACAGCAGCGGGGCGTCGAGCGAGCCGCCGACGTTCAGGTAGCCGCGCTTGCGGATCTGGTCCATCGTGGAGCCGGCCGGGATCTCGGCGTCGGACGCCACCGGGGCGGAATCGAAGACCGACTGGGCCACCTTCTCGCCGCCGGAGCCGCCGGGCAGGGCCGGGGCGGAGCCGCCGTCGCCGCAGCCGGCGGCGGCGAGGGCGACGGTCACGGCCGTGGCGGCGATGGTGAGCGCGCGCCGTCGTGTGACGTGCGTGGAGAGAATCGACATGCCACCCTCCTCGGGGGTCAGTGCTGGAGGATCTTGGAAAGGAAGTCGCGCGCCCGCTCGGTGCGGGGCGCGGCGAAGAACTCGTCGGGGGTGCCGGACTCGACGATCCGGCCGTCGTCCATGAAGACGACCCGGTCGGCGGCGCGACGGGCGAAACCCATCTCGTGGGTCACCACGATCATGGTCATTCCCTCCGCGGCGAGGGAGACCATGACGTCCAGGACCTCGTTGACCATCTCCGGGTCGAGCGCGGAGGTGGGCTCGTCGAAGAGCAGCACCTTCGGCCGCATGGCCAGCGCCCGGGCGATCGCCGCACGCTGCTGCTGACCGCCGGAGAGCTGCGCCGGGTACCGGTCGGCCTTGTCGGCGATGCCCACCCGGTCGAGCAGCGCCAGCGCGTGTTCGCGGGCGACCGCCTTCGGTGTCCGCCGGACCTTGGTCGGGCCGAGCGTGACGTTGTCGAGCACCGTGCGGTGGCCGAACAGGTTGAACGACTGGAAGACCATGCCGACGTCGGCGCGGAGGCCGGCGAGGCGTCGCCCCTCGGCCGGCAGCGGTTCGCCGTCGATCTCGATGCTGCCGCCGTCGGCGACCTCCAGGCGGTTCAGGCAGCGGCAGAGAGTCGACTTGCCGGAGCCGGACGGCCCGATGACCACCACCACCTCACCCGTGGACACCGACAGGTCGACGTCCTTGAGCACGTGCACTGGCCCGAACGACTTCTGCAGGCCGCGTACGGCCACCATCGGCCGGTCGGGGCGGGTGGACCCGGGCCGGTTCGCGAGGTCGGGTGCGGGCGTCGTCGGTGCCACGGCTCGCCTCACTTTCTACGATGCTCGAATAAAGATAAGTTCACCTCGAATCAACGTCGCCATCTAATGCCAGCAAGAAAACTAAGTCAACAGCTTGCTGGAATGAAGTTCGGATGTTAAGAACCTCGGGTGACGACCGGTGACGCCCCCCGTGAGGGCCTGCGCGGTGGACCCCGCGAGCTGCTCCGACTGGTGGCCAGCGGAGCCGCGGCCAGCCGCGCCGATCTGGCCCGGCTCTCCGGGCTGTCACCGTCCACCGTGTCCCTGCGGGTCGAGGCGCTGATCAGCGAGGGGCTGCTCCAGGAGACCGGCGACGGGAAGTCCCGCGGTGGCCGGCGCCCTCGTCAGCTCGCGGTGCCCACCGGGGGAGCCCTGGTCGGTGCGATCGACCTGGGCGCGCACCACGCCCGGTTCGGCACCCTCGACCTCTCCGGCCGGGTCGTCGAGGTCCGGTCCCGGCCGGTCCGCATCGAGGACGGCCCCGAGGCCGTGCTCGGCGCCCTGCTCGACGAGGTGGCGGCGCTGGCGCCCGTCGGCTCCGGCCGGGTGCCGGTCGGATCAGCCGCCGGGCACGACCGGTCGGACTCGGCGCCCGGCGGCCCCGGCCCGGTTCCCGGCCAGCGGGGCGGGTCGGGCGCCGGCGGCGGGCTGCGTGGCATCGGCATCGGCATCCCCGGGCCGGTCCACTTCGAGACCGGCCGGATCGTCAGCCCTTCCCGGATGCCCGGGTGGAACGGGTTCGACGTGCGCGCGTTCTGCGCCGAGCGGACCGACACGCCCGTCGTGGTCGACAACGACGCCAACCTGATGGCGCTCGGCGAGCACGTGACGACGCACCCGGAGCTCGACCACGCGGTCTACGTCAAGGCCGGCACCGGCATCGGCGCGGGGGTGATCTCCGGCGGCCGGCTGCACCGCGGCGCCCAGGGCTCGGCGGGGGACATCAGCCACTGCCGGGTGGTGGCCGACCCGGGGGCACTGTGCAGCTGCGGCAACTCGGGCTGCCTGGAGGCGGTGGCCAGCGGCGCCGCCCTGGTCTCCGCGCTGCGGGAGCAGGGCCTGCCGGTCGAGGACCTGACCGGCGTGATGCGGCTGATCGACGACGGCGACCGGCACGCCACCGCGCTGGCCCGTCGGGCCGGGCGGTCGATCGGCGAGATCCTGGCGGTCGTGGTCAACTTCTTCAACCCGCAGGTGGTCGCCATCGGCGGCAAGCTCGCCGAGTGCGAGCCGCTGCTCGCCAGCATGCGGGCCACGCTCTACGAGCGGTGCCTGCCGCTGGCCACCCAGGCGCTGCTCATCGAACGGGTGGTCGCCGGTCCCGATGTCGGCATCCTGGGCGCCGCGCAGCTGGTCATCGACCGCATCGTCGAGCGGGACTGAGCTTGACGCGGATCCCGGCGGGTAGGCGTCCCTCGCGGGCCGCTTTCCCACCAGGATCCGGCGATCAGGCCGTCCGGCTCACTCCGGGACCCGGCGGTAGGCGCCGTCGCTGGCCGAGGTGGCCATCGACGCGTACGCCCGCAGCGCCGCCGACACCGGCCGCTGCCGGTCGGTCGGGGTGTACGGCCGGTCCCGCTTCTCCTCGGCGACCCGGCGCGCCTGGAGCACGTCCTCGGGCACGTTCAGCTCGATCGAGCGGCCCGGGATGTCGATGACGATCTCGTCGCCCTCCCGCACCAGCGCGATCAGCCCACCGGACGCGGCCTCGGGGGAGACGTGCCCGATGGACAGGCCCGAGGTGCCGCCCGAGAACCGACCGTCGGTGAGCAGCGCGCAGGCCCGCCCCAGCCCCCGGCCCTTGAGGAACGAGGTCGGGTAGAGCATCTCCTGCATGCCCGGCCCGCCCTTCGGGCCCTCGTACCGGATCACGACCACGTCACCCGCGACGACCTCCTTGGCGAGGATCGCGGTCACCGCGTCGTCCTGCGACTCGTAGACCTTGGCCGGGCCGCGGAAGGTCAGGCACTCCTCGGGCACCCCGGCGGTCTTCACCACGCACCCGTCCGGCGCGAGGTTGCCGTGCAGGATGGCGAGCCCGCCGTCGGCCGAGTACGCGTGCTCCCGGTCCCGGATGCAGCCACCGGCCGCGTCGGTGTCCAGCGACGACCAGCGGTTGGTGGTGGAGAACGCCTCGGTGGTGCGGACCCCGCCCGGCGCGGCGTGGAACAGCTCCAGCGCCTCCGGGGTGGCCTTGCCGCCCCGGACGTCCCAGTCGGCCAGCCACTGGTCGAGCGAGGGGGCGTGCACCGCGTGGACGTCCCGGTGCAGCAGCCCGGCGCGGTCCAGTTCGCCGAGGATGGCGGGGATGCCGCCGGCCCGGTGCACGTCCTCCATGTGGTACTGCGGCGAGTTCGGCGCCACCTTGGCCAGGCAGGGCACCCGACGGGAGATCTCGTCGATGTCGGCCACGCCGAAGTCCAGCTCCGCCTCGCGGGCCGCGGCGAGCAGGTGCAGCACCGTGTTCGTGGAGCCGCCCATCGCCACGTCGAGGGCCACCGCGTTCTCGAACGCGGGCCGGGAGGCGATCGCCCGGGGGAGCACCGAGGCGTCGTCCTGCTCGTACCACCGCTTGGCGATGTCCACGACGGTGCGGCCGGCCTCGACGAAGAGGGAGCGGCGTGCCGCGTGGGTGGCCAGCGTCGACCCGTTGCCGGGCAGCGCCAGGCCGATGGCCTCGGTGAGGCAGTTCATCGAGTTCGCGGTGAACATGCCGGAGCAGGAGCCGCAGGTCGGGCAGGCCGAGCGCTCGATGGCGCCGAGCTGGTCGTCGGTGACCGCCTCGTTCGAGGAGGCGATCATGGCGTCGATCAGGTCGATCTTGGAGTGCACCACGCCCTCGATCGCGACCGTCTTGCCGGCCTCCATCGGCCCGCCGGAGACGAAGACGGTCGGGATGTTGAGCCGCAACGCGGCCAGCAGCATCCCCGGGGTGATCTTGTCGCAGTTGGAGATGCAGACCAGGGCGTCCGCGCAGTGGGCGTTGACCATGTACTCGACGGCGTCGGCGATCAGCTCGCGGCTGGGCAGCGAGTAGAGCATGCCGCCGTGCCCCATGGCGATGCCGTCGTCGACCGCGATGGTGTTGAACTCCCGCCCCACCCCGCCGGCCTCCGCCACCGCGTCCGCGACGAGGCCGCCGAGTTCCTTGAGGTGGACGTGACCCGGTACGAACTGGGTGAAACTGTTGGCAATGGCGACGATCGGCTTGCCGAAGTCGTCGTCGGTCATCCCGGTGGCCCGCCAGAGGGCCCGGGCGCCGGCCATCGTCCGACCGTGCGTGGAGGTCTTCGACCGCAGCTCAGGCATGCACACCAGTCTTGCACCGCCGCGAGCGCCCCCGCCCCGGGTGTGCGCCGTGTCCCAACAGATGCACACCCGGACCCCCACGACGGGCCCTCATCCGGCACAGTTGAGGCGTGCACCTCCCCCCGGGCATGGCCGCCGTCGCGGCGCTGAGCTGGTTCGTCGCCGCCTCGGCCACCGTGCTGCTGGTGCTCGCCGCCCGCCGGCGCGGCACCCCGCACCGGCCGGCGACGCTGCTGCTCGCGGTGGCCGCCGGGGTGGCCCTGATCGGGCTGCTGACCGGGCTCGGCGTGACCCTCGAGTCCACCCCGCACTGGGCGCACGACCAGGCGCAGCGCACCGGCTGGGCGGTGCTGGTCTCGATCGGCACGGCGGTCAGCGGCGTGATCTTCCTGGCCGGCCTGCTCCGGCTGCCCGGAGTCGCCGTCACCCCCGCGGCGACCGTCCGGCTCGCGCTCGACGGGCTGATCGTCGCCGCCGCGCTCTGGTTCGTCGGCTGGGTGCTCCTCACCGAGCCCACCCGGCTCCTCGGGAACGCCACCCCGATGTCCTGCACGCCGATCCTGCTGGCCACGGTCAGCGCCGCGCTCGCGGCCGGGCTGGCGCCCATCGCGGTCTTCCGGGCCGCCGCCCCGCGCCGACGGCTCGCGGTCCTCGGCGCCGGCATCGTCGCGGTGACCGTCGGCGGGCTGGGCGTCGCGGCCGGGCTCTGCCAGGGCGGGCCGGCGATGGTGCTGACCGGATCCGGCGTCCTCGCCGCCGGGGTGCTGGCCGCCGCGCTCGCGGCACGCGGCGTCGGACAGCCGCGCCCGACCGAGCCGGATGTGATCAACCGGGACGGCGCCTACGCGATCGTGCCGATGCTCGCCATGGCCGTCTCCGCGATGTACCACCTGCTCCAGGACGGCCGCTTCGGCGTGCTCGCCATCCTGGCCGGCACGGTCGAGGGCTTCGCCCTGGTGGCCCGGCAATACCTGACACTCAGCGACGTGCGGGCCTACGCGGGGCGGCTGGCGGAGCGCGAGGCGCACTTCCGCGAGCTGGCGCACACCGACCCGCTGACCGGGCTGGCCAACCGGCGCGGGCTGCTACGGGCGCTGCACCGCTGCGCCGAGGCGGGCAGCCCCTGCGTCCTGCTCGGGCTCGACCTGGACGGCTTCAAGAACGTCAACGACATGCGCGGTCACGACGTGGGCGACGCGGTGCTGGCCGAGGTGGGCCAGCGGCTGCGCGGCAACCTGCGCCCCGGCGACGTGGCGGCCCGGCTCGGCGGCGACGAGTTCGCGGTGCTGCTGCACGGCCGGCCGGCCGACGCCGACCGGGTGGCCGAGCGGCTGCTGGGGGTGCTCGGCGGCGCCTACGACCGGCCGGAGGGCCCGGTCTTCCTCTCCGTGAGCATCGGGGTGGCCGGGTGGGCCGGCGAGCCCGACGTCGAGCTGCTGCTGCGCCACGCCGACCTGGCGCTGCGCTACGCCAAGCAGCGGGGCAAGAACCGGATCGAGCGTTACGACGTCGCGTACGACCGGCTGCTGCGCCGGCGTACGACGCTGGAGCACGAGCTGCGTGGCGCGATCGAGCGCGACGAGCTGCGGCTGGCCTTCCAGCCGGTCGCGTCGCTGCCCTCGGTCCGCCCGGTGGGCGCCGAGGCCCTGCTCCGCTGGCACCACCCCGAGCTGGGCAACGTCCGCCCCGACGAGTTCATCCCACTCGCCGAGGAGTGCGGGATGATCGCGAAACTCGGGGCGTGGGTGCTGCACCAGGCCTGCTACCAGCTATCCCGCTGGCTCGCCGACGGGCACGACGTGTGGGTCTCGGTGAACGTCTCGCCGCGCGAGCTGCACGCCCCGGAGTACGTCGTGCTGGTCGCCGACGCGCTGCGCGCGCACCACGTGCCGCCGCAGCGGCTGGTGCTGGAGGTGACCGAGCACGCCGTCGCCACCGACCTCGACGAGTTGATCCGCCGGCTGGCCGCCCTGCGGCTGACCGGCGTACGGATCGCGCTGGACGACTTCGGCGCCGGCTACTCGTCGCTGGGGCAGCTGCGCCGGCTGCCGATCGACATCCTGAAGATCGACCACAGCCTGGTCGCCGAGCACGAGCCGGTCCGCCCGGCGGACCGCGACGGCCCCGCGTTCGCGCCGATGGTCGACATCGTGATGCGCCTGGGTCACCAGCTCGGTCTGGAGGTCATCGCCGAGGGCGTCACCACCCCCACCGAGCTGGCCGCGGTGGTGGCCGCCGGCTGCCGGTTCGGCCAGGGCGCCCTCTTCGGCTGGGGCGTGCCGGCCGAACACCTGGAGGCGATGCTGGAGGCGGCCACGTCGCCCGGCGCCCGGCCCGCGGCGCCCGGCAACCGGGCCGCCGCGTCCGCCCCCCGCACCTCGGTGTCCGGCCCTCGGCCGGTGGTGTCCGGCGGTCGGCCGTCGGAGCTCTCGCTCCGAGATCTCCCGCCGGGAGCCGGGCCGCTCCCGGTGCCCGTCCAGCGCCGGCCCTACGACGAGTCCGCGCAGGTCAACTCGGCTGCGGAGGGCGCGTCGCGGGGCGACTCGCCGAACTCTGTGAACCAACATGTGGGATCAGTTGACTCATCGCGTGAGATGCGTCAGGCTTGAGCCCATGTCGTCTAACCGGTCGCTGCGAGTACTTACCTGAGCGCACTCTCCCTGATCGAGAGTGCGCTGGCCCCGTGCATCTGCACGAGGGCCGTTTTTATTGCCGTCGGACCAGATCGGGACCGGCTCGCTCGCGTCCCACCCGCAACCAGCAGTCGCACACACTCCAGCCGAAGGCCTGAACCGCAATGACGAGACCCACGCCAGAGACCCTCGCCCACTCCGCCCGGCGGGCCCGCGCCACCGCGGCGCCGGCGCTCGACGCCGACCACCCCACCCGGGCCACCGCCACCCCGTCCGCCCCGGCCGTACGGACCCCCGCTCCCGTCGAGGTCTCCGGTGCCGGCTCGCTCGTGCGGTCCCTCGAGGCGCTCGGCGTCGACGTCGTCTTCGGCATCCCCGGTGGCGCGATCCTGCCCGCGTACGACCCGCTCTACGACTCCAGCGTGCGGCACATCCTGGTCCGGCACGAGCAGGGCGCCGGGCACGCGGCGACCGGCTACGCGCAGGCGACCGGCCGGGTCGGCGTGTGCATCGCCACCTCCGGGCCGGGCGCGACGAACCTGGTCACGCCGATCGCCGACGCGTACATGGACTCGGTGCCCATGGTGGCGATCACCGGGCAGGTGGCGCGGCCCTCGATCGGCACGGACGCCTTCCAGGAGGCGGACATCCAGGGCATCACCCTGCCGATCACCAAGCACAACTTCCTGGTGCAGAGCGCCGAGGAGATCCCGCAGGTGCTGGCCGAGGCGTTCCACCTGGCGAGCACCGGCCGGCCCGGCCCGGTGCTGGTCGACATCCCCAAGGACGTCCTCCAGGCGCCGACCACGTTCAGTTGGCCGCCGACGCTCGACCTGCCCGGCTACCGGCCGACCCTGCACCCGCACGGCAAGCAGATCCGCGAGGCCGCCCGGCTGATGACCACGGCCCGCCGTCCGGTGCTCTACGTCGGCGGCGGCGTGCTGAAGGCCGGCGCCACCGAGGGGCTGCGGCAGCTCGCCGAGCTGACCGGCATCCCGGTGGTCACCACGCTGATGGCGCTGGGCGCGTTCCCCGACTCGCACGAGCAGCACCTGGGCATGCCCGGCATGCACGGCACGGTCGCCGCGGTCTACGGGCTGCAGAAGGCGGATCTCATCGTCGCGCTGGGCGCGCGCTTCGACGACCGGGTCACCGGACGGCTGGACTCGTTCGCCCCCGACGCCACGGTGGTGCACGCCGACATCGACCCGGCCGAGATCGGCAAGAATCGCCACGCGGACGTGCCGATCGTCGGCGACGCCCGGCACGTCATCGACGAGCTGATCGCGGCGGTCACCGCGGAGCGGTCCGCCGGCCACGCCGCCGACCTCGGCGACTGGTGGACGCAGCTCGACGACCTGCGCAAGCGCTACCCGCTGGGTTACGAGGAGCCGGCCGACGGCACCCTCTCCCCGCAGTACGTGATCAAGCGGCTCGGTGAGATCGCCGGTCCGGACGCGATCTACGTGGCCGGTGTGGGCCAGCACCAGATGTGGGCCTCCCAGTTCATCTCGTACGAGAAGCCCCACACCTGGCTCAACTCCGGCGGCCTCGGCACGATGGGCTACGCGGTCCCGGCGGCGATGGGCGCCAAGGTCGGCAAGCCGGACACGGTGGTCTGGGCGGTCGACGGTGACGGCTGCTTCCAGATGACCAACCAGGAGTTGGCCACCTGCGCGCTGGAGGGCATCCCGGTCAAGATCGCCGTGATCAACAACGGCAACCTCGGGATGGTCCGGCAGTGGCAGACGCTCTTCTACAACGAGCGCTACTCGAACACCGAGTTGGGCACCCACAAGCACCGCATCCCGGACTTCGTGAAGCTCGCCGAGGCGCTCGGCTGCGTCGGGCTGCGCTGCGAGAACGCCGCCGACGTGGACAAGACGATCGCGGCCGCCATGGAGATCAACGACGCGCCGGTGGTCATCGACTTCGTGGTCGGCAAGGACGCCATGGTGTGGCCGATGGTCCCCGCCGGCACCAGCAACGACGAGATCATGTTCGCCCGTGGCGTCCGCCCGGCCTTCGACGAGGATGAGCTGTAATGACCATGCACACGCTGAGCGTCCTGGTGGAGAACAAGCCGGGCGTCCTGGCCCGGGTGTCCGGGCTGTTCTCCCGGCGCGGGTTCAACATCGACAGCCTGGCCGTCGGCGAGACGGAGAACCCGGACGTCTCCCGGATCACCATCGTGGTCAACGCCGAGTCGTCCCCGCTGGAGCAGGTCACCAAGCAGCTCAACAAGCTGGTCAACGTGCTCAAGATCGTGGAGCTGGACCCGCAGGTCTCGGTCGCCCGCGAGCTGCTCCTCGTGAAGGTCCGCGCCGACCGGTCCGCCCGCGCCCAGGTGCTGGAGACGGTGAACCTGTTCCGCGCCCGGGTGGTGGACGTGGCACCGGACACGCTGACCATCGAGGCCACCGGCACCCCGGACAAGCTGGACGCGCTGCTGCGCGACCTCGAACCCTTCGGCATCAAGGAGATGGTCCAGTCCGGGCTGGTGGCGATCGGGCGCGGCTCGCGTTCGATCACCGCCGGTCCCGCCCTGCGGGCCGCCTGACCCGACCGCCGGCGGCCCGGACGGGCCCCGGTGACCCAACCGCACAGACCACGACGGGCCGTCCCGGCCGTCGTACGAAAGGGAAGTTTCATGAGCGTTGAGGTGTACTACGACGACGACGCCGACCTGGGCCTGATCCAGGCCAAGAAGGTCGCGGTCATCGGCTACGGCAGCCAGGGCCACGCGCACGCGCTGTCGCTGCGCGACTCCGGCGTCGACGTGGTGATCGGCCTGCCGGTGGGCTCGAAGAGCCGGCCGAAGGCCGAGGAGCAGGGCCTGCGGGTGGTGACGCCGGCCGAGGCGGCGGCCGAGGCCGACGTGATCATGGTGCTTGCCCCGGACACCGTCCAGCGCACCCTCTACGCCGAGGCGATCGCGCCGAACCTGGCCCCGGGCAAGGCGCTCTTCTTCGGCCACGGCTTCAACATCCGCTACGGCTTCATCACGCCGCCCGCCGAGGTGGACGTCGCGATGGTCGCCCCCAAGGGCCCGGGCCACCTGGTCCGCCGCCAGTACGTCGACGGCAAGGGCGTGCCGGTTCTCGTCGCCGTCGAGCAGGACGCGTCCGGCAACGCCTTCGCGCTGGCGCTGTCGTACGCCAAGGGCATCGGCGGCACCCGCGCCGGGGCCATCCGCACCACCTTCACGGAGGAGACCGAGACCGACCTCTTCGGTGAGCAGGCGGTGCTCTGCGGCGGCGCGGCGGCGCTGGTGCAGACCGGCTTCGAGGTGCTCACCGAGGCGGGCTACGCCCCGGAGGTCGCCTACTTCGAGTGCCTGCACGAGCTGAAGCTCATCGTCGACCTCATGTACGAGGGCGGCATCGAGCGGATGCGCTACAGCGTCTCCGACACCGCCGAGTACGGCGACCTCTCCCGCGGCCCGCGCGTCATCGACGGTCGGGTCAAGGAGGAGATGCGCAAGATCCTCAGCGAGGTCCAGTCGGGCGAGTTCGCCCGCGAGTGGATCGCCGAGGACGACGCGGGCCGGCCGAACTTCACCAAGTGGCGGGCCGAGGGCGCGGCGCACCCCATCGAGGAGACCGGCCGGAAGCTGCGCGGCATGATGAGCTGGGTCGACCGTCCGATCACCGAGACCGCCTGACGGTTTCGTCCGCGACCACGGCACCGACCACCGGCACGTCCGGTGGTCCACCGGTGGCCCGGGTCCCGCGCCCTCCCCGGCGCCGGGCCCGGGCCACCGTGCGTTCCGGCCCCCCGGCCCCTGGGACGGTGGTCACCGGATGAACGGCGGATGACCGTCAGTCGACACGGTGTGTGAGGGCACTCACCCCACGGTCCGGAACACGTCGGGCAAGCCGCCCCCTACGATCGCGATAGGTGCGTAGCCGGCACCTGACGGCCATGACCCGGTTCGGCGCGGGGCGCATCGCGGCGTCCGACTGCCCGGCCGACCGCTTTCGACTACAGCTACGAGGACCGATGAATCCTGTCGTACTGATCGCCGAAGAACTCGCCCCCGCCGCCATCGAGGTGCTCGCGCACGACTTCGACGTCCGGCACGTCGACGGCACCGACCGCCCAGCCCTGCTCTCCGCGCTCGCCGAGGCCGACGCCGTCATCGTGCGCAGTGCCACCCAGATCGACGCCGAGGCGATCGCCGCCGCTCCGCGGCTCAAGGTGGTCGCCCGCGCCGGTGTGGGTCTGGACAACGTCGAGGTGCCGGCCGCCACCGCGCGGGGCGTCATGGTCGTCAACGCTCCGACCTCCAACATCGTCTCCGCCGCCGAGCAGGCCGTCGCACTGCTGCTGGCCGTCGCCCGCAACACCGCCAGCGCCAGCGCCGCGCTGAAGGCGGGGGAGTGGAAGCGGTCCAAGTACACCGGCGTGGAGATCCAGGGCAAGACGGTCGGCGTCGTCGGACTGGGCCGCATCGGCGTCCTCTTCGCCCAGCGGATCGCGGCCTTCGGCACCCGGCTCATCGCGTACGACCCCTACATCCAGCCCGCCCGCGCCGCCCAGCTCGGCGTGCGCCTGGTCGGCCTGGAGGAGCTGCTGCGGGAGAGCGACTTCATCTCCATCCACCTGCCGAAGACCCCGGAGACGGTGGGCCTGATCGGCGAGAAGGAGCTGGCGGTCGTCAAGCCGGGCGTACGCATCGTCAACGCCGCCCGCGGCGGCCTCGTCGACGAGCAGGCCCTGGCGGACGCGATCGCCGAGGGCCGGGTCGCCGGCGCCGGCGTCGACGTGTACGCGAAGGAGCCGTGCACCTCCTCGCCGCTGTTCGCCTTCGACAACGTGGTGGCCACCCCGCACCTGGGTGCGTCCACCAACGAGGCGCAGGACAAGGCCGGCCTGGCCGTGGCGAAGAGCGTGAAGCTCGCGCTGCAGGGCGAGTTCGTGCCGGACGCGGTGAACGTGCAGGCCGGCGGCGTGGTCGCCGAGGACGTCCGGCCGCTGCTGCCGCTGGCCGAGAAGCTGGGCCGGGCGTTCACCGCGGTCGCCGGCGGGGTCGCCGCCAGCGTGACCGTCGAGGTCCGGGGCGAGATCGTCAGCCACGACGTGTCGGTGCTCAAGCTCGCCGCCACCAAGGGCCTGTTCAGCTCGGTGGTCGAGGAGCAGGTCACCTACGTCAACGCGCCGCACCTCGCGGCCGAGCGCGGCGTCGAGGTCACCCTGGCCACGCTCGCCGACACGGTCGACCAGCCGACCCTGGTCACCGTCCGCGGTGCCCTGCCGGACGGTCGCACGGTCAGCGTCTCCGGCACGGTGACCAGCAGCGGCGCCCGGGACGTCCTCAAGCTCACCGAGGTCGACGGGTTCGACGTGGAGATCGGCGCGGAGGGCATCCTGCTCTTCCTCCGCTACGTCGACCGGCCCGGGGTGGTCGGCACGGTCGGCACCCTGCTCGGCGAGGCGGGCATCAACATCGCCGCCATGCAGGTCGCCCGCCGGGAGGCCGGTGGCGAGACGCTGATGACGCTCACCGTCGACCAGGCGCTCGGCGCGGACCTGCTCACCTCGGCCGCCGACTCGATCGGCGCCACCGCGGCCAGCGCCGCGGACCTGCGCGACGAGTGACCTGACGGCAGCACGACGGGGGGCCCGGCGATTCGCCGGGCCCCTTCGTCGTGCCGGGGCCGTGTCGGGTGCCGGCCGGGTCAGCCGGGCATCCGGGCCGGCGGCGGGTAGACCGAGCCGTCCTGGGCGTCGTAGAGCATCAGCCCGTTCTCGCCGGCCAGTCGCTCGATGTCGAGCAGCACCTGGTCCTCGCAGGTCGGATGCAGGTTCAGCTCAATGTGGTCGTTGGCCGTGTGCAGCGGGGCGACCGCCCACGGCGTGTTCGGGCCCGGGTGCCGGTCCGGGTAGGCGGACGTGATCGCCCGGTAGAACCGGACGACCCGGGGGTCCGGGTGGCGGTCGAGGTGCTGCCCCTGACGGCATCGCTGCACCGCTGCGCGGACGTCGTCCGGTGTCGCCCCGTCGGCCAGAGCCCACACGCTCAGATCGAAACTCACGGCGGACAGCGTGCCATCCAACGTTCACCATGTCGAAACTGCCCCGCCGCAGGCCAGCCCGCGAGATGGCAGTCTCCTGCCGGGACGGTCCGCTGTGGAGACTCTTGCGTCGAGTTGCGTCGATTCGCTAGCGTACCGGTGCGGTCACCGGCCGAGCACCGTCGGCCCGCCTTCGGGTGGCGCGGTCGACGCCCGGCCCGACCGGCCCGCACCCCTCGATTGCGCGAGCCACGCGCACTCGTCGCTGACCGGCCCCCACGGCCGTTGCCGCGGACGTGGGGGCCGATCGCGCGGCCCCTCCCGCTCAGCGGCGGTCGGCGAATAGCGCCCGATACTCCGACCCGCCCCGGAACCAGGCCAGGCCCGTGGGGCCGGCCGCGTAGAGCGCGGTGGCGTAGGCGTCGGCGACGGCGAGGTCCGGGCCGATCACCGTCGCGGCGACCAACTGGTCGGCCGGCTGCCCGGTGTGCGGGTCGACGACGTGCCCCTGCCGTCCGGTCACCCCGGAGGTGCCGACCGCGCCCTCGGTCATCTCCAGCACCAGGGGCGCCCGGTCGCGTTCGGTGGGGTGGTGCACGGCCACCCGCCACGGGCCGCCGTGCGGCGCGTGACCGCGGACCACCAGGTCGGCGCCGGCGAGCACCGCGTAGTCGTGGACCCCGTTGGCGCGCAGCCGGGCGGCGGCCCGTTCGACGGCCCAGCCGCCGAGCAGGCCGCCCGGGTCGAACCCGCCGGGCACGGCCCAGGCGTCGAACCACCCGTCGGTGGCCGCGCGCATCGCGACGCAGCGGTCCACCAGGTCCGCCAGCGGCGGGTACGACTCGGGGCTGATCTCCTCCCGACGCAGCCGGGACACCAGGCTCTCCGGGCGGGTCGGGCCGTAGGTCAGGTCGATCGCCCGCAGTTCGGCGACGGCGTCGCGAAGCGCCTCACCGACGACCCGGCGGCCCAGCCAGCCGGGGGCGTTGAGCAGCAGCGTGTACTCGGTGGCACCGGTGCGGACGGTGTGCTGCACGGCGATCCGGTCGGCGACCGCCGCGCCGGCCCGGTCGATGCGCTGGGTGCGGAGACCGAGCCGCAGGTCGGGGCGGCGGTGCCGGAAACCGGACAGCTCGGGCCACCGCGTTCGCGGCTGCTGGTCGATACGCACTGGAGATCGCCTCCTCGCGACGGGCGGTCGCCCCGTCGCGGCCGCCGACGCGGGCCCCGTGACCCGCTCATCCTGAGGCTAGGCAGCGAAGATGACCGCACCATGAATGTCACCTGGGAGGGTGCTGTGCATCAGGCCCTCCCACATGTTGGGCGACTCGTACCGGGAGGCGGGACGGCGGCGTACCGTGGTGCGGACGGCGAGCAGAGGAGCAGTGGCGTGGCACGGATCGCGGTGGTGGCCGGGGACGGTATCGGTCCCGAGGTGGTCGCGCAGGCCCGCAAGGTCCTCGACGCCGTGCTGCCGGGCGTGGTGGAGGCCACCGAGTACGACCTCGGCGCGGCCCGCTGGCACCGTACCGGAGAGGTGCTGCCCGACTCCGTCCTGGCCGAGCTGGCCGGGCACGACGCGATCCTGCTGGGCGCCGTCGGCGACCCGACCGTCCCGCCGGGCGTGCTGGAGCGCGGCCTGCTGCTCAAGCTCCGGTTCGCCTTCGACCAGTACGTCAACCTCCGCCCGTCCCGGCTCTGGCCGGGAACCGCCGGACCGCTCGGCAGCGTCAAGCCGGGCGAGGTCGACCTGGTGGTCGTGCGGGAGGGCACCGAGGGCCTCTACGCCGGCGCCGGCGGCTCCCTGCACCGGGACACCCCGGCCGAGGTCGCCACCGAGGAGAGCCTGAACACCCGGCACGGCGTCGAGCGGGTGATCCGCGACGCGTTCGCCCGGGCGCGCCGCCGGGAGCGCCGCAAGGTCACGCTGGTGCACAAGACCAACGTGCTGACCCACGCCGGCTCGCTCTGGTCCCGCACCTTCGAGGCCGTCGCCGCCGAGCACCCCGACGTCACCACCGAGTACCAGCACGTCGACGCGGCCGCCATGTTCCTGGTCACCCAGCCGCAGCGCTACGACGTCGTCGTCACCGACAACCTCTTCGGCGACATCCTCACCGACATCGCCGCCGCCGTGACGGGTGGCATCGGTCTGGCGGCCAGCGGGTGCATCAACCCCGAGGGTGCCTACCCGTCGATGTTCGAGCCGGTGCACGGCTCGGCACCGGACATCGCCGGTCAGGGCGTGGCCGATCCGGTCGCCGCCGTACTCTCGGCCGCTCTCCTGCTCGACCAGCTCGGACACGCCGACGCCGCCGCCCGCGTCACCGACGCGGTCGCCACCGAGCTGGCCGGCCGTGCGCCGGGCGTACCCGTGCGGACCGCCGAGGTGGGCGACCGGCTCGCCGGCTACGCCGCCGGCTGACGCCCGACGGTCCGCGAGCCCTCCGCACCACACCGTCCCCCACCGGAGGCGTTTCCGGTACGCGGCGAGCGCCGTCGCCCGGGTCGACTCCGGCCCGCCGCGGCACCGCCCGTTCGGCGCGCCCGGCCGGCCCGGGCGGCGCTACCCGCTGAACGAACGTTCGGGGTAAGTTTCTGAGCACCAGCAAACCGGCGTGCGGTCCCGCATGCCGTCCGTCCCGCAGGGAGGTCAGCGCGATGAGCGGTGGTGACAAGCTCGACTTCGAGATCCGTCCGAATCCCGCGCCGGTATCCGCCGCGGACCGGGCCGCGCTGCTGGCCAACCCCGGATTCGGGCGGGTCTTCACCGACCACATGGTGACCATCCGCTATGCCGAGGGCAAGGGCTGGTACGACGCCCGGGTCGAGCCGCGCGCCCCGATCCCGATGGACCCGGCGGCCGCCGTCCTGCACTACGCGCAGGAGATCTTCGAGGGGCTGAAGGCGTACCGGACCTCCGACGGCGGCGTGACGATGTTCCGCCCGGAGGCCAACGCGGCCCGCTTCGCCGCGTCGGCCCGGAGGATGGCGATGCCGGCGCTGCCGGAGGACGCGTTCGTCGACTCGCTGCACCGGCTCATCGAGATCGACCGGGAGTGGATCCCCACCGTCCCGGACGGCAGCCTCTACCTGCGGCCCTTCATGTTCGCCAGCGAGGTCTTCCTCGGTGTCCGTCCGGCCAACGAATACCTCTACGTGGCGATCGCCTCCCCGGCCGGCGCCTACTTCGCCGGTGGGGTCACGCCGGTCAAGGTCTGGGTCTCGCCCGACTACACGCGGGCGGCGCCCGGCGGCACCGGCGCGGCCAAGTGCGGCGGCAACTACGCGGCCTCGCTGGCCGCCCAGGCCGAGGCGATCGAGCACGGCTGCGACCAGGTGGTCTTCCTCGACGCGGTGGAGCGCCGCTTCGTCGACGAGCTGGGCGGCATGAACGTGTTCTTCGTCTACGACGACGGCACGGTGGTGACCCCGCCGCTGACCGGCACGATTCTGCCCGGCATCACCCGCGAGTCGGTGCTGACCCTGGCCGTCGAGGCGGGGCACCGGGTGGAGGAGCGTCCGGTCACGTTCGCCGAGTGGCAGGCCGACGCGGCCAGCGGTCGGCTGCGCGAGGTCTTCGCCTGCGGCACCGCCGCGGTCATCACGCCGATCGGCGAGGTCCGCTACCCGGAGGGCCAGTTCCTCGTCGGTGGCGGCGAGCCCGGCCAGTTCACGATGGGGCTGCGCCAGCGGCTGGTCGACCTCCAGCGGGGCAACGCCCCCGACCCGCACGGCTGGGTGCAGCGGGTCCTCTGAGTCCGCCGATCACCCGGCCCTCTTCTCCCGGCCAGGGAGGAGAGGGCCGGGTGCGTCGTCGGCGCGCGCCGCGGGTGGGCCTTCCGACGCGGACGTCAGGCCAACAGGTGGTCGCGGAGGCCGGCGAGCTGGGCGTCGGTGACGCCGGCGTGCCGCAGGTAGCCCTCCACCGAGCCGTGTCCCCGCCGCAGCTCCGCCAGGAAGAGGCGCATCGCGTCGGGCGGCGAGGCCAGGAACGGCGGCGGCACGTCCACCCCCGACTGCGTGCTGGCGACGACCCAGTCGTGGAACCGTCGCGAGGCGACGCTGCTCAGCGCGTAGTCCTCGGCGATCACGTCGTCGGCCACACCGAGCACCGCGAGCGTGAGCGCGCAGACGATGCCCGTGCGGTCCTTGCCCGCCACGCAGTGCACCACCACCGGGGCGCTGGTGGAGTCGGCGATCAAGCCGACCGCCTCGGCGAGCCCGGCGGTCCCGGTCTGCGCCAGGTCGGCGTACCGATCGGCCAGGTAGCGGGCCAGGTCGGTCCCGGGCTGGTGCGGCTTCTCGTCCCACTCGGCGTGCTCGGGGTGGATGTGCCGCCAGGTCAGGCCGTCCCAGTCGGGGACGCGGCCGTCGCGCTCCACCTCGTAGGGGCGGCGCAGGTCGATCACCGTGCGGACGCCGAGGGCGCTGAACGCCGCGCGGTCGGTCTCGCCGAGCCGGTGCAGGGAGTCTGAGCGATAGAGCCGGCCGCTGCGCACGGTGCGGCCGGCGTGGCCGGTGTAGCCACCGACGTCGCGGAAGTTGAACGTCGCGGAGAACGGGATGTGCCGGTTGACCTCAGGGGCGTCCACGCCTGACACGGTACCGGCCGGCGGGGCGACGCCCCACCGGCCGGCGAACAGGGGAACCGTCACCTGGCGGTACCCGGCGGGATGGCCGCGTACGTGTCGCCGTAGTAGCCACCGAGCTTGTCCCGGTAGGCCGGATCGGTGTCGGCGGTCTCGTCGAACTCGGGCGCGGCCTTGATCTGGTCCTTGCTCCGGTCGATGTAGACCTTCCGCTCGTCGTGGTCGACGTGGTTGACGGTGCCGGCAGGGATCATGACCTTCTTGCCGAAGATCCACGGCCCGGTGTCGACCACGAGGTAACTGGAGTTGACCTCGTGGCTGGCCCGGTCCACCTTGCCGATGCCGCCGTCACCCGCCTCGACCTTGTAACCCACCAGGTCGACGCTGGCAACGCCCGCGTCGTCCCGGTAGCGCCAGGGGTCGAAGGTGCCGCCGGGCGTGCCGCCCGGGAAGGCGCCCTGTCCGCCCGGCGCGAGCGGATCCGGCGTCCCGTGGGTCGTTCGAGGGTCGAGCCGCTCCATGGCGTTTCACTCCTCTTCTCGACTGATCGGGGGTTGGTGCCCTGTCAGCCCCATGTCCTACCCGTTGTCGAGATCGCTACACCTCGCCGCCGGGACGCTCGGCTGGTCGTCCCGAGATGTGGATTGTTTCTCCCAAAAGTCGGAGCGAGGTGGCAGAGTAATCGTCGTGACCAGCACCGCCCTGCTTATTGGTAACTAGCGCGCCGGCTTCCTCTCCGCCGAGCGCGCAGACCTCCCGCATCCGCGGGGGGTCTTTTTGTTGCTCCCGGTGGTCCCGTCCGGTCGCTGCTCCGCCCGCGTCCCGCAGTCCGTGCAGAGAGAGGCACGCCATGAGGTTCCAGGTCTACGACACGACGTTGCGCGACGGCGCGCAGCGCGAAGGACTCACCTACTCGGTGGTCGACAAGCTGGCGGTGGCGCGCCTGCTGGACGAGTTCGGGGTGGGCTTCATCGAGGGCGGCTGGCCGGGGGCGGTGCCGAAGGACACGGAGTTCTTCCAGCGGGCGCGCAAGGAACTCGACCTGCGGCACGCGGTGCTCGTCGCCTTCGGCGCGACCCGGCGCGCCGGCCTAGCGGTCACCGAGGACCCCCAGGTGCGGGCCCTGCTCGACGCGGAGACCCCGGCGGTCGCGCTGGTCGCGAAGGCCGACCTGCGGCACGTCGAGCGGGCGCTGCGCACCACCGCGGGGGAGAACCTCGCGATGATCCACGACACCGTGGCGCACCTGGTCGCCGAGGGCCGCCGAGTCTTCGTCGACGGTGAGCACTTCTTCGACGGCTACCGGCACGACCCGGCGTACGGGGCGGCCGTGGTGGAGACCGCGCTGGCCGCGGGCGCCGAGGTCATGGTGCTCTGCGACACCAACGGCGGCATGCTCCCGTCCCAGGTCGCCACGGCCATCGCCGACCTGACCGAGCGGCTCGGCGTCGCGCCCGAGCGGCTCGGCATCCACTGCCAGAACGACACGGCGTGCGCGGTCGCCAACACCATCGCCGCCGTGGAGGCCGGGGTACGCCACGTCCAGGGCACCGCCAACGGGTACGGCGAGCGGCCGGGCAACGCGGACATCTTCGCGGTCGTCGCCAACCTCCAGCTCAAGCTCGGGCTGCCCGTCCTACCCGACGGCTGCCTGGAGCAGATGGTGCGGGTCTCGCACGCCATCGCCGAGATCGCCAACATCGCCCCCGACACCCACCAGGCGTACGTCGGGGCCGCCGCCTTCGCTCACAAGGCGGGGCTGCACGCGAGCGCGATCAAGGTCGACCCGTTGCTCTACAACCACGTGGACCCGTCGGTGGTGGGCAACGACATGCGGATCCTGGTGACCGAGATGGCCGGCCGGGCCAGCGTCGAGCTCAAGAGCCGCGAGCTCGGCCTGGACCTGGCCGGCCATCCGGACACGCTGTCCCGGGTCACCCGTCGGGTCAAGGAGATGGAGGCCGGTGGCTGGTCGTTCGAGGCCGCCGACGCCTCGTTCGAGCTGCTCGTCCGCTCCGAGCTGCCGGAGGGTGCGCCGGCGCGACCGTTCGCGCTGGAGTCGTACCGGGTCCTGGTCGAGCACCGGGAGGACGGCGCGGTGGTGTCCGAGGCGACCGTCAAGATCCGCGTACGCGGCGAGCGCGTGATCGCCACCGCCGAGGGCAACGGCCCGGTCAACGCGCTGGACGAGGCGCTGCGGGTGGGGCTGGCCCGGCACTACCCGGAGCTGCTCGGCTTCGAGCTGGCCGACTACAAGGTCCGGATCCTGGAGGGCAGCCACGGCACCGGCGCCGTCACCCGGGTCCTGGTCGAGACGGCCGGAGGCGGTCGTGACTGGACCACCGTCGGCGTGCACCCCAACGTGGTCGAGGCGAGCTGGCACGCCCTCGTCGACGCCCTGACCTACGGCCTCTCGCGCGCCAAGGTCTGAGCGCCCACCCCCGGTCAGGGGAGGCGGAGGGCGGCCAGGACCGGGCGGTGGTCGGTGCCGGGTAGGTCGAGCACCTCGACCTGCTCGACGGCGACGCGGCGGTCGACCAGGACGTGGTCGATGGTGACCGGCGGGATCAGGTCGCCGTCGTACGGGCCCCAGGTGCCGACGAGCCCCTGGCCGGTGGCGTCGGCCGCGTCGACGTAGCCGGTGCGCAGCAGCGCGCGCAGCGGTGCGTGGTCCAGGGTGGCGTTGAAGTCGCCGGCGAGGATCCGCAGTGGCCCGTCCGGGGTGGCCGTGGGCTGTGCGGCCAGGTCCTCCCGCCAGAAACCGAGCTGGTCCAGCGCGTACGGGGCGGCGGGGTGGGCCGACTCGACGTGCACCGGTGGCGCGCCGGGGACCGTGACCGTGGCGTACGCCTGGGTGAACCCCCAGCCGCCGCGGTGCCGCCGGACCCCCGGCTCGCTGACCGGAAAGCGTGCGTAGAGGCCCGATCCGGGGGTGCCGACCAGCGGGTTGAGCTGCCGGTGGGGCAGCAGCCGGTCGAGCCCGAGTCGGTCGAGGTCGGCCCGTGCGGCGGGGGTGAACTCCTGCAGCACGAGCACATCGACGTCGTGCCGCCGGACCAGGTCGACCAGCACCGCCGGATCGGCGGCGCCGGCGAGGAGGTTGGCGGTGAGCAGCCGTACGGTCGGCCCGTTGGCCTGGGGCGGTTCCGAGGCGAAGGCGCGCGGGCCCACCACGGCGAGCAGCGCGACGGCCGTGACCGCCGCGACCGCCGCCGCCGACCGACGTCGCAGGGCGAGCGCGAGCACCACGGGCAGGGGACTCCAGGCGGCGACGTACGGGGTGAAGGCGAGCGCCTGCACGGCCGGCCCCCGGTCGAGCCCGGCCAGGCGGAGCGCGGCCCAGAGCGCGGCGGGTGCCACGGCGAGCCAGCAGAGGGTGGTCGCCACTCGCCCGGGCCGGGTCTCGGCAGCCGGCTGCCCACCGTCGACGATCATGCGAGCAACCTATCCCGATGCGGGCGGCGCCCGTCGTCCCACCGCCCCCACGCGGCCATTTCATGAATGATCGACTATTCACTTTTCACAATTCTCGGACGCTTTTCCGACGCCCGAACAGGTGCGGTTCACTATTGACGCCCCACATTTTACGATGCTACGTTCCACGTGGTTGGAGCCCGGCAACGCTGAGTAGTAATACCTGCTCAGCCTGGGTCTGGATCGCCTGGGGAGCGATATTTACGGTGCGGTAGATCCAATTTCCTCGGCGGTTGGCCAGCGGGATCCTCCGGCAATGGGAAAAGGGCAACCATCCGTCCCGCCCCGCGGGTCGGCCGAATTCGCACGGTCACACAAGGGGGACCACCATGACCATTTCCTTCCGACGCAAGGCGGCTGCGGTCACGTTCGCCGTCCTGGGGCTCACCCTGGCCGGGGGCGGGATCGCCATCGCCCAGCCGGCCGCGAAGGCGCCCGAGGCCGTCCAGCCCGCGGCCCGGGCCAACGGCTCGCAGCCGCCGGTGTCGGCGGAGTCGGCGCGCGTCTCGCGGGCGCTCACCGCCAAGGCGACGACCCTCGCCGCCGCCACCACCCTCACGGTCGTGAACGCCAACGGCACCAAGGCCCGGGGCACCGGCACCGTCATCAAGTACGGCGTCGGCCAGTACGAGGTCCAGTTCGGCTACGTCGTCACGGGTGGGGTCTACGTGGCCACCATCGGGCGGCCCGACTCCTGCTGCGTCCCGCCGTCCGGTGAGGTCGCCGTGGCGCCGCGGCTCCAGACCTCCAACGGGGTCTTCGTGCAGACCCGCAACTCGGCGGGTGTCGCGGCGGACCTGCCGTTCCACCTGGTCGTCCACCTGTCCTGACCCGCACGGACGTCGGCCCCCGCGCGATCCCCGCGCGGGGGCCGACGTGCGCCGTCCGCTCCTCGCCGGGCCGATCCTGCCGACGTGACCCGTCCGTCCCCCGCCCGGGCGGGTTGTCCCGTTCCGGGGTTGAAAAGGCCGCTCCGGCGCTGATAATCCGACGTTTGTCCGACCATCGGCACGGGAAGCAAGCACCGTGACGGACATCTCGGACACCCTGGCCAGCCTGCCCAGCGCGGTCGAAGCCGAACCGGCACCGGCCGACCTGGAACAGACCCTCATCGAGGTCAGACGCGTGATCGTCGGGCAGGATCGGCTCGTCGAGCGCCTGCTCACCGCCCTTCTCGCCGACGGGCACTGCCTCCTGGAGGGAGTGCCCGGCGTGGCCAAGACGCTCGCCGCGCAGACCCTCGCCACCGTCGTCGGCGGCACCTTCTCCCGGATCCAGTTCACCCCCGACCTCGTCCCCTCCGACATCGTCGGCACCCGGATCTACCGGGCGTCGCAGGAGACCTTCGACATCGAGCTGGGCCCGGTGATGGCCAACCTGGTGCTCGCCGACGAGATCAACCGGGCCCCGGCCAAGGTGCAGTCCGCGCTGCTGGAGGCGATGGCCGAGCGGCAGGTCTCCATCGGCGGGCGCACCTTCCCGGTGCCCTCGCCGTTCCTGGTGCTCGCCACCCAGAACCCGATCGAGTCGGAGGGCGTCTACCAGCTGCCCGAGGCGCAGCGGGACCGGTTCCTCATGAAGGTCGTCGTGGACTATCCGAGCGACGCCGACGAGCTGGCGATCCTCTACCGGATGAGCACCGACCGACCCACGCCGCACCGGGTGCTCGACCCGGACCGGCTGCGCCAGCTCCAGGAGCGGGCCGAACGGGTCTTCGTCCACCACGCGCTGGCCGAGTACGTGGTGCGGCTCATCCTGGCCACCCGGGACCCCGGGCGGTTCGGTCTCCAGGACGTGGAGCCGCTGCTCGCGTACGGGGCGAGCCCCCGGGCCACCCTGGGCCTGGTCGCCGCCGCGCGCGCCCAGGCGCTGCTGCGCGGCCGGGAGTACGTCCTGCCGGAGGACATCCGCGAGCTGGCCCCCGACGTGCTCGCCCACCGCCTCGTGCTCTCGTTCGACGCGATCGCCGACGGCGTGACCGCCGAGTCGGTGGTACGCCGGCTGGTGGACGCGGTGCCTCCGCCCCGGCTCGCCGCGCAGCCCGAGCAGGCGTCGTCGGATCTGGCGGCGGCATGAGGCGCGGAGTCACCGCGACGCCGCCCGTCGCGGCGGATCCGGGCCTCGCCGAACTGACGCCCGACCAGCGGCTGCGCCGGTTGGAGCTGACCGTCCGGCGGCGGCTGGACGGCCTGCTCCACGGCCAGTACCGCGGGCTGCTGCCGGGGCCCGGCAGCGAGCCGGCCGGCAGCCGCGAGTACCGGCCCGGCGAGGACGAGGTGCGCCGGATGGACTGGGCGGTGACCGCCCGGACCGCGGTGCCGCACGTCCGCGAGGTCGACGCGGACCGGGAACTGACCACGTGGTTGCTGGTCGACGGCAGCGCGAGCATGGAGTTCGGCACGGCCGAGCTGGACAAGCGGGAGCTGTCCGTGGCGGCGGTTGCCGCGATCGGCTTTCTCACCGCCGGGGTGGGTAACCGGCTCGGTGCGCAGGTGGTCACGTCCTCGGGGTTGCGCGGGTTTCCCGCGCGCGGCGGGCGTACGCACCTGCTGAGCCTGCTGCGAACCCTGCTGCACGCGCCGCGCAGCGCTTTGCGCGAGGGGCCCGGGGTGCCCGCGTCGCCGGACCTGGCCGACGCGCTCGCCGCGGTGCACCGGGTGGCGAACCGGCGGGGCCTGGTCGTCGTGGTCTCCGACTTCCTCGACGGTCTGCCCGACGATCCCGACGAACCGCCACCCTGGGAACGGCTTCTGCGCCGACTCGCCGTCCGCCACCAGGTGCTCGCCGTGGAGGTTACCGACCCGCGCGAGCTGGAGCTGCCCGACGTCGGGCTGGTCACGCTGGTCGACCCGGAGACCGGCCACCGCCGCGAGGTGTCCACGTCGGACCGATGGCTGCGGGACCGGTACGCGGCGGCCGCCGCGGCCCAGCGCGACCAGGTGCGCCAGGTGCTGCGCCGTAGCGGCGCGGGTCACCTGGCGTTGCGTACCGACCGGGACTGGTGCGCCGACATCGTGCGGCACGTGCGGTCCCACCGGCGTCTGGCGGCTGCCGCCGCCGCGGGCGCGGGCCGGGGAGGTGCCTCGTGACCTGGCTGTCACCGGCCCGGCTCTGGCTGCTGATCGGGGTGCTCGCCCTGGCGGCGGCGTACCTGCTGGTGCAGCGACGTCGCAGCCGGTACGCCGTGCGCTTCACCAACCTGCGGCTGCTCGACCGGATCGCGCCGGAGCGACCGGCGTGGCGCCGGCACGTGCCCGCCGGACTCTTCCTCGCCATGCTGGCGCTGCTGGTGGTCGGCTTCGCCCGACCCACGGCGGAGGTACGCGTGCCCCGCGAGCGGGCCACCGTGATGGTGGCGGTCGACGTCTCGACCTCGATGCTCGCCACCGACGTCGACCCCGACCGGTTGGCGGCGGCCAAGCAGGCCGCGAGCCGGTTCGTGGACGGCCTGCCGGAGGAGTTCAACGTGGGGCTGGTGGCGTTCGCCGGCAGCGCCGCGGTGCTGGTGCCGCCCGGCACCGACCGGGAGCGCCTGCACGAGGGCATCGACCGGCTCGCCGAGGGAATCACCGGCGTACAGGGCACCGCGATCGGCGAGGCGATCAACACCTCGCTCGGCGCGGTGAAGGGCCTGGACAGTCAGGCGGCCAAGGAACCACCACCGGCCCGGGTCGTGCTGCTCTCCGACGGCGCCAACACGTCCGGGCTCGACCCGATGGAGGCCGCCGCGGCCGCGGTCGCCGCCAAGGTGCCGGTGCACACCATCTCGTTCGGCACCCCGAGCGGCTCCGTCGACCGGGGTGGGCGGCCGATCCAGGTGCCGGTGGACGGGCAGACCCTGCAGGCGGTCGCCGACGAGACCGGCGGCATGTTCCACCAGGCGAGCACGAGGGAGGAGCTGCGCGCGGTCTACGAGGACATCGGCACGTCGGTCGGCTACCGCACCGAACGGCAGGACGTCTCCGCCCGGTTCATCGGTCTCGGGCTGGTGTTCGCGATGGGGGCGGCGGCCGGCTCGATGCGCTGGTTCTCCCGGCTGCCCTGACACCCGGCGACCGGTCCGCACCCGGCCAGGTCGCCCGCTCAGACCCACCCGACGTGAGGAGTACGCATGGCTGTGCAGACCGGACTGGGTGAGCCGCGCGGTCCGTGGTTCGTCTCCCCGGAGCTGGACCCGGACGGCCGGTACGGGGACGGATCCGGGTCGGGACGCGAGGCCGCCGCCCGACGCTGGCGCCGTCGGCTGCTGGCGGGTCTGGCCGTCGTGGCCCTCTCCTCGGCCTCGGGTGCCGCGGCCGGCGGCTGGGTGGCGAGCCGCGACGGCGAACCGGGACCGGCCGCGGCCTCGGCGGCTCCCGTGCCGGCCGAGCTGGTCACCGCGGCGGAGCGGACCGTGCCGGGGGTGGTGTCGGTGATGGTCGGCGGTGGCGGCTCCGGTGCGGCGACCGCCACCGGCTCCGGTTTCGCCGTCGACAACGAGCAGCACATCATCACGAACGACCACATCCTGGCCAAGGGCGGCGGCGGTTCGGTCACGGTGGAGCTGCCGGACGGCCGCCGGTACACGGCGGAGGTCGTCGGCCGCGAGTCGAGCAGCGACCTGGCCGTGCTCAAGGTGCCGCCGAACGCCGGGCTGGCGGCGTTGCCGCTGGCCAAACCGGGGTCGACCCGGGTGGGCGAACCGGTGCTGGCCGTCGGTTCGCCGCTCGGCCTCGCCGGCACCGTCACGGCCGGGATCGTCAGCGCGTTGAACCGTCAGGTGCGGCTCGGCCCCAACCGGCACACGGCGGTGCAGACCGACGCGTCCATCAACCCGGGCAACTCGGGTGGGCCGCTGGTGAACGCGCGCGGCGAGGTGGTCGGGGTGAACACCGCGATCGCGACCATCGACGGCAACGGCTCCATCGGCATCGGTTTCGCCATCCCGATCGAACAGGTGCAACAGACGGCCGACACGATCATCGGCAAGGGCGGCTGAGCTGCGGGTACCGGTCGATAGCGCGCCGTGGGAAGCCGATTACTGTCGGATATCCGGCCAGGGAGCATCGGGCCATGGAAATATTACGCTGAGTGTGGATACTGGCGTGGGTGGAAGGTCCTCTCATCGCGGTCCTCCTCCTGGTGGGCCTGCTCGTCGGATCAGGTGTGGGGTCGGCCTACACCCGCGCGCGGCGCGGCTGGGCCGACTACCAGACGGCGAAGAAGGGTGTGCCGGGCGCACGGAAGACGGCCTGGCTGCTGATCCGCGCGGTCACCACGAAGATCGGCGTGATCGCCCTGCTGTTGATCGGCGCGGTCGCGTACGCCGCGGTCGGCTCAGACGACGAGACGGCCGGCCCGGCGCCCAGCCCGAGCGTCACCAGTCCGGCCGCGACGGAAAGTGAGCGGGCCGGGCGCTAGCCTCAGAGGGTGGATGGCGGACTGCGGGTGACCGAGCGGTGGATCGTTCCACCCACCGAGCTACGGGAACGCTTCTCCCGGTCGTCCGGCCCCGGTGGGCAGGGAGTCAACACCGCCGACTCGCGGGTCGAGCTGAGCTTCGACCTGGCGGGCTCGCCCAGCGTGCCGGAGTCGCTGCGGGCCCGCGCGCTGAGCCGGCTCGCCGGGCGGCTTGTCGACGGTGTGCTCACCATCGCGGCGAGCGAGCACCGGGCGCAGCTGGCCAACCGCGAGGCCGCCCGCGAGCGGCTCGCCGCCCTGCTCCGCGAGGCCGTGGCGCCGCCACCCCCACCGCGTCGGCCGACCCGCCCGTCCCGGGGCGCCAAGGAGCGCCGGCTGGCCGAGAAGAAGCGCCAGTCGCAGCGCAAAAGGGATCGCCGCGTCGACGGGGACTGACCCCCGGTCCGGCCGGATAATCGCTCGGTGCCGGCGCCCACGTTTGCGTACCGTGCCGGGACATGACCACCGGCATTCCGCGAGATCCGCGATGACCGTCCCCTTCTCCGTGAAGCCCACGCTGACCGGCGAGCGGGTGCTCCTGCGGCCGTTCGTCGACGCCGACCTGGACACGTTCCGGGTCGCCCTGGCCGACCCGGAGGTGCGCCGACTCACCGGCAGCCCGCCCGACGACACGTTCGACGAGGGGCGGCTCCGGCAGTGGTACGGCAGCCGTAACGCCCAGACCGACCGCCTCGACCTGGCCGTCGTCGACCGGGCCGGTGGCGACTGCGTCGGCGAGGTGGTGCTCAACCTGTGGGAGCCGCACAACCGCAGCTGCAGCTTCCGGATCCTGATCGGGCCCGGCGGGCGCGACCGCGGCCTGGGCACCGAGGCCACCCGGTTGCTGGTCGGTCACGCCTTCGAGCAGCTCGGCCTGCACCGCGTGTCGCTGGAGGTGTACGCGTTCAACCCGCGCGCCCGGCGGGCGTACGAGAAGGTCGGCTTCGTGGCCGAAGGGGTGCTGCGGGACGCGCTGCGCGACGGGGACGGCTGGGTGGACGCGATCGTGATGTCGATCCTGGCGCCGGAGTGGGCGGCGCACCGGGGCCACCCGGGCACGGCAGCGGCATAGGCGGACCCGCGGCGGCCCCGGTCCGGCACCGGGACGCTCCTATGCCGCGTCAAGTGGTCCTGGTGGAGGTTTCGAGGTGTCGGTAGAGCTCTCGGGCGACGTAGCGTTTGAGGCAGCGTTTGATCTCCCGGTCGGTTTTGCCTTGGGTGCGGCGGCGCTCGGCATAGGCGCGGGTGCGTTCGTCGCGTTGCAGCCGGGTCAGGACGACGGTGTGCAGGGCGCGGTTGAGTTGGCGGTCTCCTGAGCGGTTGAGCCGGTAACGGATGGTCTTGCCGGAGGACGCCGGGATCGGGGCGGCGCCGGCGAGCATGGCGAACGCGGCGTCGTTGCGGCAGCGCCCCGGGTGGGACCAGGCGGTGAGTACGGTGGCCGCGACGATCGGTCCGACGCCGGTGAGGTCGAGCAGGTCTGGTCGCCAGGAGCGCACGATCGTCCGGATCGCCTTCTCGTGCGCGGTGGCTTCAGCTTCGAGGAAGCGGACGCGGCGAGCGAGGTCCCGCAACACGGTCAGACAGGTGAACACCTCGACATCGGCGTTGGTGGTGGGGCGTAGTCGGGTGGCGGTGGTGAGCATGAGGCGGGTGCTCTGGCCGCGGAAGCGGGCCCGCACCACCTCAGGAGCGGTGATCACCAACGCGTGCAGCTGTCGCTGGGCGGCAGCGCTGGCTTCCACGGCGGCGCGGCGGGCGGTCAGCCGTGCCTGCAGAGCGGCCCGTTCGGGGCCGGTCTTGGGCTGCGCCAGGCGGGTGCGGGCCAAGGCGTCGCGGGCGGCGCGTTCGGCGTCGATCGGGTCGGACTTCGCCCCGCCTCGGCGTGCCGGTCGCTGCGGCCGGTCCAGTTCCACGACCAGCTCACCAGCGTCGGCCAGGTGCCGGGCCAAGCCGGCGCCGTAGCCGCCGGAGCCCTCCAGCGCCCAGGCCCGCAACCCTGAGTGCTGCTCGGCCAGGGCCACCAGCTCGGCGTAGCCGTCCGGGTCGGTGTTCACCGTGGCCCTGGCGAGGACTCCGCCGGTGCGGGTGTCGAGCAGCGCGGCGGTGTGGGTGTCTGTGTGCGTGTCGACGCCGATGACGACCTCGACCAGATCTGCCAGCATGGACATGCGTTCTCTCCAAACCGTGGGGACGCAAGGTCCGGTCCGGTGCGGAGATGGCAGGACTGTGATGAGACACGCCAGCCGCTAACTGGCGGTCAAGCTCCTGATCAGGCCAAACGTCTCCCGCCGGGCCGGCGCCGGCAGCAGCAGACGGACAAGTCCCGGCAAAGGCACGAAGCCAGTCAGAGCAAGAGTCACGTCCGCTGCCGCCGACCATCAGCCCATCACCTGCGGACCGACCCCGCCAGCCTCACAGTCAGAGCAGGCGGTCGCACTCCGCGATGAGCCGGGCCCGCAGCGGGGCGGCGCGCTCGGCGAACGACCGTTGCGCCCGCGCGTACTCGTGCCGGCCCTCGGCGGTCTCCACCCGCACCGGCGGGTGGCCCAGATCGGCCAGGTCGTACGGGCTGGCCCGCATGTCCAGCGTGCGGATCTCCCGGGCCAGCGCGAAGGCGTCCGCGACCAGCTCGCTCGGCACCAGCGGGGAGAGCTTGTAGGCCCACTTGTAGAGGTCCATGTTGGCGTGCAGACAGCCCGGCTGCTCGTGGGCGTGCTGGGTCTCCCGCGTCGGGGTGAGCAGGTTCAGCGGACGAGCCGGCGCGGTGAAGAACCGGTACGCGTCGAAGTGGCTGCACCGGATCCGGTTCGCCTCCACCGTCCGCGCGGTCTCCTCCGGGCTGAGCCGCAGCGGCCAGGCGTTGTGGCGCACCTCCGCCTGGGTCTGCCGGTAGACCATCGCCCACTCGTGCATCCCGAAGCATCCGATGTGCGGCGGGCGGTCCGCCGTCGCGGCGAGCAGGGACCGGATCCAGCGGATCGACTCGGCGCGCCGCGCGCGTACCGCCTCGGTGTCGAGGGTGACCCCGGCGGACCCGGCGCGGTAGTCGCGGCCGAACTCGGCCGGGTCGGCGTCGCGCAGCTCCACCCCGGCGCCCGGATGCCAGCGGCGCAGCTGCGCCGGACGGTGCGAGTAGTAGGTGAAGAGGAAGTCCTCCACCGGATGTTTCTCGCCCCGCCGGCGGCGGGCCAGGTGCGGGGTGAGCCAGGCGTCGACCCGCTCCTCGTGCGCCCGCCGACGGGCCCGCCAGCCCGCCGCGTCGAGCGCGGTGGTGGCGGCGAGGGCGGCGGTCACGGACCCCAGGGTACGACCGCCGCCCCGCGCCCGGCCTCAGGGCATGTCCACCCGGACCCCGGCCGAGAACACCCCGCTGCGCAGCTCGAGCTGTTTCGGCGGGTCCTGCCCGTCGACGGTGAAGACCAGCGGCAGCACGACCCGGCTGCCGGCGGCGACCGGTTGGGCGAAGACGTCCCGCCCCAGGTTGGCCCGCCGGGTGGCCTCCTCGTCGGTGCCCACCCACCGGCCGCCCGGCAGGTACGCCCGCTGCAACTGACCGTGCCAGGCCTGGTGCTCCGGCGTGAGGTTGCGCACACCGACGGTCGCCTGGCACTGCCGCCCGGTGGCAGCGCCGGCCGTCGAACAGGCCATCCGGTAGACGGTGAACTCGAACGCCGTCTCCCGCAACGGCATGCCGACCGGCCCGGCCACGCCCTTGCCCCGCCACGCCCCGCTGGTCGGCTGGCTGTCCGTGTCGACGGCGGCGACCTGGCGGGTCGCGGTGAAGCCGGCCACGCCCACCACCGCGGCGAGCACCACCACGGCAGCCCCCACCAGCAGCCACACCGGTGGCTTGCGTCGACGCGTCGTCGGCCGGGGCGCCGACGGGCGGGGGTAGATGGTTCCCCGCCCCTGGCGGGGGTCGTTCGACGGCGGCGGGGTGCCGGTGGCGAGCGCGGCGGCCACCGGGCGTCGGCGGTGACGCCGCCACAACCACCAGCCGAGGCCGGCGAGCAGCAGCACCCCGAGCCCGACGCCCACCAGCACCGGGACCTGTTGCCAGGCCGGCGTGCTGTCGCCCCGGTTCACCGGGCCGCCCGCCGCGTTCCAGGTGGCGGTCGCGCAGTCGTACGGCCGGTTGCCGTCGCTGGTGAACGCGCAGGCCGGCGCGGTCACCGCCTGACCCGTCGGGGCGCCGGCGAGCGACGTGTTCAGCGTGGTGACGCTTCGCGCCGGGAGCTTCAGCCGCCACGTCACCTCGCTCGCGGACTGGCCGGCGATCGGGCCGGATTGACCGCCGGCGGTGATGAGCGACGCCTTCGCGCCCGCCGGAAGCTCCTGCCGGATGGTCGTCTCCACCGGGGAGTTCCCGCTGTTGCGGACGTGGATCCGGTAGGCCGGGGCCGGCGTGGGCGCCGGCGCGACGGCCACCGTGACCGGCGGCTTCGGCGGCGGCGGCAGGGCCTGGGTCGGTGTGGGCACCGCCGGTGGCGCCGCTGGCATGCCCGGCTTGGCGGAGTTCGCCGTCTCCGACGGTGTCGGGTCGGGCGCGGCCACCGCCGGTCGCGGCTGTGCGGCTGCCGGGTCGGGCACCACCGCGGGCAGCGCCGGCACGGCGGCGAGGATGCCGAGGCAGTGTACGAACACCGCGAGGGCCTTGTGGTGTCGTGTCGATGCAGGCATACGAACGAACCTCCGGAGCCGACGCTAGGGGCGCGGTCACGTCGTGCGGGTACGAAGTCGGGAAACCGGCCCCGGTCACCCGCCCGTCGCGTAAGCTGCCCCGCCCGGACGGCCCGGCTGGGACGGCCCGACCTGGGACGACCGTTCGCGGGGTTAGATTGGCCTGGTGCGTATCGCTCGTTTCGCTCATGCCAAGGGAATGTCGTTCGGGGTCGTCGAGGGCGAGCCGGAGGCCGGGCCGCAGGGTCTGACCATCGCCGAGATCGAGGGCCACCCGTTCGGCCAACTCACGTTCAGCGGCGCCCGGTGGGCGCTCTCCGATGTCCGCCTGCTCTCGCCGATCCTGCCCAGCAAGGTCGTCTGCGTCGGCCGCAACTACGCCGAGCACGCCGCCGAGCACGGCAACGAGGTGCCGAAGGAGCCGCTGCTCTTCCTCAAGCCGTCCACCTCGGTGATCGGGCCGCGGGACGCCATCCGTCTGCCGATCTTCTCGAAGCAGGTCGAGCACGAGGCGGAGCTCGCGGTGGTGATCGGGGCGCCGGGAGCGCGCCGGGCCGACCGCGCCGCCGCCGAGAAGGCCATCTTCGGCTACACCTGCGCCAACGACGTCACCGCTCGGGACCTCCAGCGCTCCGACGGCCAGTGGACCCGGGCCAAGGGCTTCGACTCGTTCTGCCCGATCGGCCCGTGGATCACCACCGGCCTGGACGTCAGCGACCTGGAGATCCGCTGCGAGGTGGGCCCCGACCCGGACGCCCTGGAGGTCCGGCAGATCGGCCGCACCCGGGACATGGTCTTCGACGTGCCGGCGCTGGTGTCGTACATCTCGCACGTGATGACGCTGCTGCCCGGCGACGTGGTGTTGACCGGCACGCCGGCGGGGGTTAGCCCGCTCACCGACGGGGATACGGTCACCGTGCGGATCGAGGGGATCGGCGAACTCACCAACCCGGTGGTCCCGGTCGCCTGATCCGGCGTCCGACAACCCGAAACCACAGCTCAGACGGGACATCGGGGGTTGGATTTGGCCTGTCGGCGGCGGGAGGGTAAAGTTCATTCCCGGCGCCGCAAGGGGCCAATGGGGTATGGGGTAATTGGCAGCCCGACTGATTCTGGTTCAGTTAGTCTAGGTTCGAGTCCTGGTACCCCAGCGCAGCCGACGATTCGCGAGAATCCCGGCCGCTGGATTCTGGCGGAGTTCCGCTCCGCTCCTCGCGAGAGGGGCGGCAGCTCATGATCTCTGATAGAGTCGCAGCTTCCCGCCCGCGAGGGCGTGGAAGCATGAAGTTCTGGCCCCGTCGTCTAGCGGCCCAGGACGCCGCCCTCTCAAGGCGGTAGCGCCGGTTCGAATCCGGTCGGGGCTACGTAACGTCGACAGCCCGTCCCACCTCGTGGGGCGGGCTGTTTCGTGTTCCCGCCCCGTTTCGACAGCCCGACCCCCTCGTCGAGGGCTGGAGATGGTGCCGCTAGACTACTGCCGCACCGCCCGCCAGGGCGGTGAAGCAGGAAAAGTGCCTGGCCCCGTCGTCTAGCGGCCCAGGACGCCGCCCTCTCAAGGCGGTAGCGCCGGTTCGAATCCGGTCGGGGCTACCAACCCGAAGAGCCCGTCTCGCCGAGCGAGACGGGCTCTCTGCTGTTCTGCCCCTCCGCTACGCCAGAGTTGATCAAGAAGTTTGCGTCAGGATCGGGCTGGATCGTGACGCAAACCTCTTGATCAACTCCGTGAGGGCGGGTGGGGGTGGGGGTGGGGGTGGGGGTTAGAGGCCGGAGAGGCGTTGGCCGGCTCGGACCACGGCCATCGCGTGGCGCTCGCCGGGGCGGCGGCCGAGGCGCTCGATCGGGCCGGAGATGCTGACCGCGGCGATCACCCGGCCGGTGCGGTCGCGGATCGGCGCCGAGACGCTCGCCACACCCGCCTCCCGCTCGGCCACGCTCTGCGCCCAGCCTCGGCGGCGTACCTCGGCGAGCGTGCGGCCGGTGAACTTGGCGCGCGGCAGCAGCGGCATCACCGCCTCCGGTGGCTCCCAGGCGAGCAGGATCTGCGCCGCCGAGCCGGCCGTCATCGGCAGCACCGAACCCACCGGGACGGTGTCCCGCAGGCCACTGGCCCGCTCCGCGGCGGCCACGCAGATCCGCTCGTCCGCGCGGCGCAGGTAGAGCTGCGCGCTCTCGCCGGTGGCGTCGCGCAGGGCGGCGAGCAGGGGCTCCGCCGCGGTCAGCAGGACGTCGGGCGCGGCGTTGGCCAGCTCACCCAGCCGTGGGCCGGGACGCCAGCGGCCCTGTGTGTCCCGGACCAACATCCGGTGGATCTCCAGGGCCTGTGCCAGCCGGTGCGCGGTGGCCCGGGGCAGCTTCGTGCGCTCAACGAGTTCGGCCAGGCTGGCGCCGTCCACGCAGGCGGCCAGGATGACCACCGCCTTGTCGAGAACGCCGACACCGCTCATACTGTGTCCCACAAGCCGAAACTTACCTCCCAGAATTTAGGATGTCCAGATGGTGGGAGTCACTCCCAGGCCGAGAACCCTGGCCGAGAAGGTTTGGGACGCGCACGTCGTGCGATCCGCCGCGGGCGAGCCGGATCTGCTCTACATCGACCTGCACCTGCTGCACGAGGTGACGAGCCCGCAGGCGTTCGACGGGCTGCGGCTCGCCGGGCGCCCGGTGCGCCGGCCCGACCTGACGATCGCGACCGAGGACCACAACACCCCGACGGGGTACGCCGACCCGGCGTTCCGGCAGCGGCGTGGCGACCTGCTCACCATCGCCGACCCGACCTCGCGTACGCAGATCGAGACGCTCCGGCGCAACTGCGCCGAGTTCGGGCTCCGGCTGCACCCGCTCGGTGACGACAACCAGGGCATCGTGCACGTCATCGGTCCGCAGCTCGGGCTCACCCAGCCCGGTATGACGATCGTCTGCGGCGACTCCCACACCGCCACCCACGGCGCGTTCGGGGCGCTCGCCTTCGGCATCGGCACCAGCGAGGTGGAGCACGTCCTCGCCACCCAGACGCTCCCGCAGAGCCACCCGAAGACCATGGCCGTCACCGTCACCGGCCGCCTCGGCCCCGGCGTCACCGCCAAGGACCTGGTGCTCGCGCTGATCGCCAAGGTCGGCACCGGCGGCGGGCGTGGGCACGTCGTCGAGTACCGCGGCGAGGCGATCCGGGCCCTGTCCATGGAGGGCCGGATGACCATCGCCAACATGTCCATCGAGTGGGGCGCCAAGGCCGGCATGATCGCGCCGGACGAGACGACCTTCGCGTACCTGAAGGGGCGGCCGAACGCGCCGCAGGGCGCGGACTGGGACGCGGCGGTCGCCTACTGGCGGACGCTGCCCACCGACGAGGGCGCGACGTTCGACGCCGAGGTGACCCTCGACGCGAGCGAGATCACCCCCTTCGTCACGTGGGGCACGAACCCCGGCCAGGGTGCGCCGCTGAGCGAGGCGGTGCCGGACCCGGAGGAGTTCACCACCGAGTCGGAGCGTGCGGCGGCCCGGCGGGCGCTGGAGTACATGGACCTGCGCCCGGGGACCGCGCTGCGCGACCTCGCGGTCGACGTGGTGTTCGTCGGGTCCTGCACCAACGGCCGGCTGGAGGACCTGCGCGCCGCCGCCGACGTGCTGCGGGGGCACACGGTCGCGGACGGCGTCCGGATGCTGGTCGTGCCCGGTTCGGCCGCGGTGCGGGAGGCGGCCGAGGCGGAGGGGCTGGACAAGGTCTTCACCGACGCCGGCGCCGAATGGCGTTTCGCCGGCTGCTCGATGTGCCTGGGCATGAACCCGGACACGTTGAAGCCGGGGGAACGCTCCGCCTCCACGTCCAACCGCAACTTCGAGGGCCGTCAGGGCCGGGGCGGGCGTACGCACCTGGTCTCCCCGCCGGTCGCCGCCGCGACCGCCGTGGTCGGCCGGCTCGCCGCTCCCGCCGACCTGTGAGGGGACACCACTGATGGAGAAGTTCACCACCCACACCGGCACCGCCGTGCCGCTGCGCCGTTCCAATGTGGACACGGATCAGATCATCCCGGCCGTGTACCTCAAGCGGGTGACGCGGACCGGTTTCGCCGACGGGCTCTTCAACGCCTGGCGCGAAGATCCGGAATTTGTCCTCAACGATGCCTCGCATTCGGGCGCGTCGATTCTCGTCGCCGGGCCGGAGTTCGGCACCGGGTCCTCCCGGGAGCACGCCGTCTGGGCGCTGCGCGACTGGGGGTTCCGGGCCGTGATCTCGCCGCGCTTCGGTGACATCTTCCGCGGCAACTCGCTCAAGGAGGGGCTGCTGCCGGTCGAGTTGGAATTGAAGGCGGTTGAGGAGTTGTGGGATCTGGTCGAGTCCGACCCAACCACCCCGGTGACCGTCGACCTGACCGCCCGCGAGGTCCGCGCCGGTGACGCCACCTGGTCATTTCCGCTCGACGATTTCAGCCGGTGGCGGTTGATGGAGGGCTTGGATGACATTGGACTAACCCTCCGGCACGAGGCCGACATCGCCGCGTACGAGGCGTCCCGACTGCCGTTCCTGCCGTCCGTGTCGTAGCCGAACGCCCGAGCCACACATCGGATTCGCCCCCACCGGTCCACCCGGTGGGGGCGAATCCGTTACGACACAAGGGCTTTTTTCCACCGAATGTTTGTGTCCAGGCAGCACAGGGCATACCGTGCGCGCAGAATGGCTCGCGACGAGTCAGTTGCACAATCGGGAGGAAGTCGTGAACAAGGCCGAGCTCATCGAGGCGCTCGCCGTTCGCCTGGGGGACCGGAAGACGGCGACGGCCGCGCTCGAGGCGGTCCTCACTGAGGTCCAGGCGGCGGTCACCAAGGGCGAGAAGGTGGCGATCACCGGTTTCGGAGCGTTCGAAAAGCGCGTCCGGGGCGCGCGAACAGCCCGGAACCCCCGCACCGGCGAGGCGGTGAAGGTCAAGAAGACATCGGTCCCGACGTTCCGCCCGGGGGCCGGTTTCAAGGAGATGGTGGCCAGCGGCAAGGTGCCGAAGGCCGCGGCGGCGGCGAAGAAGACCGTGACGGCGGCGAAGACCACCGGCACCAAGACCACCGGCGCGAAGGCGACCGGGGCCAAGGCGACCGGAGCGAAGGCCACCGGCACCAAGGCCACGGCCGCCAAGAAGACGGCCGGCACCAAGGCCACGACGGCGAAGAAGACGTCCGCGGCCAAGAAGACCACCGCGGCGACCAAGACCACGGCGGCCAGCAAGGCCACGGCCAGCAAGAAGGCGGCGCCGGCGCGGAAGACCGCGGCGGCGGGCCGGACGGCGGCGGCGAAGAAGACGACCGCCTCGGCCAGCAAGAGCACGGCGGCCAAGAAGGCGCCGGCCAAGAAGGCACCGGCCAAGAAGGCGGCAAGCCGCCGCTGACGGGCCGACTCGAAGGGCGTCCACCGCAACGGGTGGGCGCCCTTCGGCGTGCCGGAGGCGTTGACCGGTCGCGGTTTCCGCACGGAGAATCGCCGGGCCGGCGCCCCTCCGCCGGCACGAGGGAGGGCGCCGTGCGTCACCGTCGAATCGCGGCCGGCGGGCTCGCCCTGGGCGTCGTGCTCCTCACCGACGTGCTGCGCGTCTGGCTGCCGGGCATCATCACCATCTTCGGGCAGGCCGCCTCCACCCCCGCCGAGCTGATGGGTGCCTTCGCCCTCGGCTGGTTCGTCCTCGCCCTGGCCACGCCCGCCCTGATCCGCCGGGTCGGCGCGCGCCGGGTCACCCTCGTCGCGGCCGTGCTGCTGGCCGTGCTGCGACTCGCGCTCACCGCGTCTCCCGGCGGGCGGCCCCAACTCTGGCTGGCCACCGCCGGCCTGCTCGCCGGGCTCGTCTGGCTCGCCGGCGCCGCCGCCGCAACCGACCAGCCCGTGCCGGGGCTGGCACTTGGACTGGCCCTCGGCGCGGCCGGGCACGCCGTCCTCGACACGTACGACCTGGTCTGGCGCGGCGACGTGCTGGCCTGGCTGGTCAGCGCGGTACTGGTGCTGCTCTTCCTGGCGACGCAGGCGGTCCGCTCCGGGCCGCCCGGCCCCGGCGGTGCCCGCGCCTGGCTGCTGGCCGGTCCGGCGCTGCTGCTCGCCGGCATGCTCGCGTTGTCCCCGGCGGTGGCCCGCACCGCGAGCTCCTACCTGTGGGGCGAGGACGGCGTCGCCGTCAGCCCGGTGTTCGGCCTGGCGCCCGTGCCGTTCGCGGTCGCCGGCTTCCTGCTGGCGGCGCTGGCACCGCTGCCGCGCCGGGTCGGGCGGCTACTCGGCCCGGTGGTCCTGCTGACCGGCGTCGTGCTGTTCGCCCTCGACCGGGGCCGGCTGCTGCTCCCGGCGCTCCTGCTCGCCGCCGTGGGACTCGGCTTCTGCCTGTCGACCGCCGCCCGCGCGAGCGATGGACCGGTCGCCGGCGGCACGGCCACCTCCGCCCGCGTGAGCGGTGGACCAGGCACCGACGGCACCACCACCTCCGACAGGGCCGCGCGCCGGGCGTACGCGGCCACCGGCGGCCTGCTCGTCTTCGCGGTCGCCGCCGTGGCCTACTACTCGGCGTACGACCTCGGCTATCCCCACTCCTGGGTGCCCGTGACGGTCGCCGGGCTGGTCGCCGCCGTGGTGGTGACCGCGCCTCCCGACGGGCGGCCGGTGCCCGTGCCGCTGCCGGCCGTCCGCACCACCGCCGTCGTCGCCGCGCTGGCCCTGCTCGGCCCGCTGGGTGGCGCCGACGAGGGGCCGCTGGACGACAACCGGGGTGAGCCACGACCGGAGCTGACGGTCGTGGCGTACAACATCCGTATGGGCTTCGGCCTGGACGGCCGACTCGACCTGCCCGGTCTGGAACGCGCGGTGGGACCGCGTACGCCGGACGTGGTGGTGCTCAGCGAGGTCGACCGGGGCTGGCTGCTCAACGGCGGTCACGACACCCTCGACCTGCTCGCCGACCGGCTCGGCCTGCCGTACGTGTTCGCGCCCGCGGCCGACACGCTGTGGGGCGACGCGGTGCTCACCCGTTGGCCGGTCAGCGCGCCGCGTACCCGGCCGCTGTCGGCGGTGGGCGCGCCGACCGGGGCGCAGGCCCTGGCGGTCACCCTCGACCTCGGCGAAGGGCTGCGCGTCGCGGTGGTGAGCACCCACCTGCAACCACCGCCTGGGCAGGGCCCGGTGGTGCAGGCGCGCGAGGTCGCCGCGTTCGCCACCGGCTACGCGGCGGGACGTCCCCTGGTGGTCGCCGGTGACCTGAACACGCAGCCCGGTGACCCGGCGTTCGGGGAGTTGACCCGGGCCGGGCTCGTCGACGCCCTCGCCGCGGCCCGGCCGCTGGCGACGAGCCCGGCCGACGATCCGCGGGAGCAGATCGACCATGTCTTCGTGACCCCGGACCTCGCCGCCACGGGGGCGGTCGCGCCGCCCAGCACCGCCAGCGACCATCTCCCGGTCGCCGTGACCCTCACCCTGCCACGAGGACGGTGACCGAGCCGCCGACCGGTGACTCCCGACGGCGACCCCGGCGCGGCGCGGGCCAACGTGCTGGGCTCAGAGCCGTTCGGCGGCGAGCAGCCCGTCGGCGGTGAAGACCAGCAGCCAGCCGCCGCCCTTCGGGGTGGTGAAGTCCTCGCCCACGCGGCCGCTGAGCTGCTCCAGGGCGCCCGGGATCACCTTGCCCTGGCTGCACACCGCCACCTGGCCGTCCGTGCCGCCCAGCTCGAGCAGGCGGGCGGCGAGGGCCAGTGCGCGTTCGTCGCGCTGCTGGCCGGGGCCGGGCTCGTCCAGGTCGCCGCAGACCTCGATCGGCAGGTCGAGCCGCCGGGCCGTCGGGTCGAGGGTCTGCACGCACCGGCGCGGGGACGCGGAGAGCAGACGATGCGGGCGGAGCAGCGGGAGCAGGTCGGCGAGCGCCGCCGCCTGGGCCCGCCCCTCGTCGTCGAGGGGACGCGCGGTGTCCGGCCCGGACCAGGTGCCCCGCTTGCCGGCGTGCGCGTGCCGCACCAGCGCGACCGTGCCGGTCGCCCGCGGAAGCGCGGCGAACGCGGCCAGCACCTCGGCGTCGTGCGGGTAGCTGACCAGCCGGATCGCGTCGTCGACGGCGAGCCAACGCACCTCGTCCACCTCGGTGCCGGGCTGGAAACCGCCCTCCGCGACGGCCCGCATCGACCAGTAGTCGACCACCTTGGGCCGGCCCTCGCTGCGGTAACGGGCGGACGGCAGCCGCACCTGCGGCACGGCGCGGACGTCGGTCTCCTCGGCCACCTCGCGGACGGCCGCCGCCAGCGGCGGCTCAGCGGGCTCCAGTTTGCCCTTGGGCAGCGACCAGTCGCCGTAGCGGGGGCGGTGCACCAGGCAGACCTCCACCCCGTCCGGCGTGGGCCGCCAGGCCACCCCGCCGGCCGCCCGGATCTCGGTCACCGCAGCCACCGGGTCCGCTTCCGCCGGGTGGCCCGGTGCCAGGCCGCCGGGAACTCCGCGCGGACGCGGCGGACCGAGGCCCGTTCCCGTTCGGCGAGCCGGCCGGCGGTGACCGCCAGCTCGTGGTCGGTGGGGTGCTCGGCCGCCAGGGCCAGCCAGGTGTGCGCGGCCACGGCGGCGTCCTGGTGCTCGCCGAGCAGCTTCTGCACCCGGCTCAGCGCGGCGCCGAGCCGCCGGGCGCGCCGGCCGAGCACCGGTGTCGCCGCGTCGACCGCGTAGCGGGCCTGCTTGCCCTGCTTGCGGACGGCGTGCCACCGCTCGTCCGGGTCGGTCGGGCCGAGCGTCGCCACCTCGCCCGGCCGCTTCTTCCCGCCCGCGAGCCGGCGCCACGGCTTCGCCACCAGCCGGGGAAGCACCCGCTCGGCCGGCTCCGCCGCCCTCGACCGCAGCCGGGGCGCCCGGGCGGCCAGCACCAGGGAGTCCACCAGCGCCAGGTAGCGCAGGGAGTGCAGCGCCTCGTCCACCGCCGCGAGCGCCCGCTCCTGCCGCTCGGCGAGCGCGGCGTCCAGCCGGTCCACCGCGGCCCGGTCGAGCGGGCTGGTCGGGTCGGCGGTGGCGGTGCGGCGCAGGCGATCCCGCAGCACCTCGGCGTCCCGGGCCGCGCCGAGCACCTCACCGAGCCACCGCAGCTCGTCGCGCAGCGGGCGGGACCAGGCCGGTCGCAGCAGCGGCGCGAACGTCCGCAGGTCGCTGCGGAGCCGCCGGCAGGCCACCCGCATCTGGTGGACCGGGGTGTCGTCGGGCATCGGCGCGCGCAGCCGCACCAGCGGGTCGTGCTCCACCAACCGGCGTACGCCGTGCCGGACGGCCTCGGTGACGACGTCACCGGCGGTCGGGTCGGCGGGCAGGCCGGCGGGTGGGACGAGGTCCGGTTCGCCCTCGGCGGCGGGCCCGAGCGCGCGGACGTGCTTCGGCACGAACGATCCGCCGTGTGCACCCGCGTCGCGCAGCACCGCGCCGACCCGGTCCAGCAGAGCCCGGCCGCCGGCCTTGCGCTCCACCTCCAGCTCCCGGAACCCGCCGCGCGGGGAGCCGTCGCCGGCGAGCGTCGTCACCCGGTCGTCGACCACCTCGGCGAGCACGTCGCCGTCAGCGCCGACCACGTCGTACGCGTGCCGCTCGGTGCGAACCACCACGGCCGGCGCCAGCGCGGCGCCCCGGGAGTGGACGGTGACCAGCGTGACCAGCTCGGCGGGCGGGTCACCGGCCGGGCCCGGGCGGGAGATCTCCTGCCGGACACCGGGCAGGTCGGTCGGCAGCTTCACCGTCCACGGCAGCTCGTCGCCCTCCCGGCGGCGCAGGGAGACCCCGGCGCGGGCGAGCCGCAGGTCGACCGTGTCGAAGTAGGTGGCCACCAGCGTCACCGGCGGCCGGGCGCGCACCTCGCCGCCGGACGGGGCGGCGACGGACAGGTCGGGCAGCACGAAGGTGTCGTCCACCTCGTACTTCCGCTCCTCCTCCACCATCCCGTCAGCCTATGCCCCGCGCGGGTCAGCCGGCGGTGCCACCGACGCGGCGCAGCAGCAGCTCCTGGAGGTGCCCGAGCGGCTCCTCCGGGCTGCCCGCACGCCGGCTCCACGTGCCGTCGGGGTGCAACTCGAACGCCTCCACCTCCGGGTTCATGGCGGCGGTGAGGACCTGGTCCAGTTCGGCGCGGGCGACCGGGTCAGTGACCTGCACCAGCGCCTCCACCCGCCGGTCCAGGTTGCGGTGCATCAGGTCCGCCGACCCGATCCAGAACTCGGCGTCACCGTTGTTGCCGAACCGGAAGACCCGCGAGTGCTCCAGGAACCGGCCGAGGATCGAGCGGACCCGGATGTTCTCCGACAGCCCCGGCACCCCGGGCCGCAGCGTGCACATGCCCCGGATCAGCAGGTCCACGTGGACCCCGGCCCGGGAGGCCCGGTAGAGCGCGTCCGTGATCTCCTCGTCGACCAGCGCGTTCACCTTGAACTGCACGAGACCGGGCATGCCCAGCCGGACGTGGGAGATCTCCCGTTCGATGCGCTCGATGAGACCGCTGCGGATGCCCTGCGGGGCGACCAGCAGCCGCCGGTACGCGGTCTGCCGGCTGTAGCCGGTCAGCACGTTGAACAGGTCGGTCAGGTCGGCGCCGATCTCCGGATCGGCGGTGAGCATCCCGAAGTCCTCGTAGAGCCGGGCGGTCTTCGGGTGGTAGTTGCCCGTGCCGATGTGGCAGTAGCGGCGGATCTGGTTGCCCTCCTGGCGTACCACCAGGGCCGTCTTGCAGTGCGTCTTCAGCCCGACCAGGCCGTAGACCACGTGGCAGCCGGCGCGCTCCAGCGTCCGCGCCCAGCCGATGTTGGCCACCTCGTCGAAGCGCGCCTTCACCTCGACCAGCACCACGACCTGCTTGCCGGCGGCGGCGGCGTCGACCAGGGCGTCGACGATCGGGGAGTCGCCGCTGGTGCGGTAGAGGGTCTGCTTGATGGCCAGCACGTTCGGGTCGGCGGCGGCCTGCTCGATGAAGCGCTGCACGCTCGTCGCGAACGAGTGGTAGGGGTGGTGCACCAGGATGTCCCCGTCGCGCAGGGTGGCGAAGACACTGCGCGGCACCTCGCCCTCGGCGAGCCGTGGGTGCGTGGCGGGGACGAACGGCTTATCCTTCAGGTCCGGCCGGTCGGCCTCGCCGTAGAGCTGCCACAGCGCCGACAGGTCGAGCAGGCCGGGCACCCGCAGCACGTCCTGGTCGTCCATGTCCAGCTCACGGACCAGCAGCTCCAGCATGTGGTCGCTGATCGAGGCGGCGACCTCCAGCCGCACCGGCGGACCGAACCGGCGGCGGGCCAGCTCCCGTTCCAGGGCCTGGAGCAGATCCTCGTCCCGGTCCTCGTCGACCTCCACCTCGGCGTTGCGGGTCACCCGGAACAGGTGGCACTCGACCACCTGCATGCCGGAGAAGAGCTGCCCCAGGTGCACCGAGATCAGGTCCTCCACCGGCAGCATCCGGACGCCCGGCTGGTCCCGGGCCACCCGGACGAAGCGCGGCACGTTGTTCGGCACCTTCACCCGAGCGAACAGCTCCGACCCGCCGTCCGGGTCGCGTACGGCCACGGCCAGGTTGAGCGACCGCCCCGAGATGTACGGGAAGGGGTGCGCCGGGTCGACCGCGAGCGGCGTCAGCACCGGGAAGATCTGTTCCCGGAAGTAGGTGCGCAGCCGTTCCCGCTCGGCGTCGTCCAGGTCGCCCCAGCGCAGGATGCGGATGTCCTCAGCGGCGAGCCTCGGCAGCACGTCGTCGACGAAGCACGCCGCGTGCCGGGCGACCAGCTCGGCGCTCTTCTCGGCGATCTGCGCCAACTGCGTACGCAGTGGCATCCGGTCACCGCCGCGGACCGGCAGGCCGGCCTGCAGGCGGCGCTTCAGGCCCGCCACCCGCACCATGTAGAACTCGTCGAGGTTGCTGGCGAAGATGGCCAGGAACTTCGCGCGTTCCAGCAGCGGCGTCCGGGGGTCCTCGGCGAGCGCCAGCACCCGTGCGTTGAAGTCGAGCCAGGAGAGTTCCCGGTTGAGGAACCGGTCCTCGGGCAGCGGCTCGGGGGCCGGCGGCTCCTCCGGGTCCAGCACCTCCTCCAGGCCGGAGGAGGCGGCCGGCGCGTCGGCGAGGGGCACGTCGGCGCGGGCGGCCCGGGGGGACTCGGCCTGACCGGCGTCGCCGGGCGCGGCGGTGGGGCGGAACGGGGCGTCCGGAACATCCGGGGAGCCCGGTGCGTCGGCGGGGCGGAACCGCCCGTCGGTGCCACGCGTGCGGGTGCCGTTACGGGCCGCGGAGCGCTCGGTCGCGGGCGGCGCGGGATCTTCGCGAGGGGTGCTCACCTGCTCATGATTCCCCGATTCCGGTGAACGCAAAATGAACTTGACGGCGACGTGTCAGCTCATCGTCGGCAACGTCACCCGTACGACCTCGCCGGCCGCGTCGGTCTCCACCCGGACCCGCTGGCCGAGGCGGAGCAGTCGCAGACCGGAGGCGTCGAAGGCGCGGGCCGGGAACGCCAGCTCGGTGCCGTCGTCGAGGAGCAGCATCCCGCTGCGCGTCGCCGCGTCGTAGGTGGCCACCGTGCCCTGCATGCCAGCACCGTACACCGGTCAGCCCGGCGCGCCGGCCGGGCTGACCGGTGTGGTCAGCCCGGCGCACCGGCCGGGCTGCGTTGTGGTCAGCCCGGCGCGCCGGCCGGGCTGCGTTGTGGTCAGCCCGGCGCGCCGGCCGGGCTGGCCTTTGGGCCGGCGAGCGCGGCGGTGCGGGGACCGAGCCCGAGCGCGGTGGCGGCGGCCAGGTCGGCCGCGGTGTCGACGTCGCGGCGCAGGCTCGGCCAGTCGCCGCTCAGCCGCAGCGCCCCGCTCGCCGCGTGCGCGGCGGCCGAGCCGACGCCGAACCGGGGGTCCAGCGGCGTCCCCGGCGGTGCGGCGAGCAGCACGGTTCCGTCGCCGGGGGCGTCGGCCACGAACCGCCGTACGGCCGGACCGTCCTGCGCCGCCCGCAGCGCGGCGGCCAGGTCGTCCGGGCGCAGCGCGGGCAGGTCGGCGGTGAGGGCGGCGACCCAGCCGCCCCCGTGCGCGGCGGACGCCCCGTGGCGCAGGGCCGCGTTGAGGCCGCCGTCCGCCGGATCGGGCAGCACCCGCGCGCCGGCCGCCCGGGCCGTCGCCGCGACGCGGGCGTCGTCCGTGACGACCACCACCTCGGCGACCGCCGGGCAGGCCAGCACCGCGCGGACCGTGTCGGCCGCCAGGGCGAGCGCCAACTCCTCGTGGCGTACGCGCGGCAGCGCCCCACGCAGGCGACTCTTCGCCGCCGTCAGGGGCTTCACCGGGACCACCACGGTCCACCTCGGCTGACTCACACCGCAATCCTGCCAGCCGGACGGACGTACCCTCACTGGCCCGCACCACGGGGGAGCAGGCATGATTTCGGCTGCGGGTGGCACCGGCGGTCCGGTGCGGGGGCCCGGGGGGCACGAGGAGGCGCGGTGGCACGGCGGAGGCTGGGATTCTGGGCACGGTTCGCCGTGGCACTGGTGAAGCCGCTGATGATCGTGTGGACCCGCCGGACGTGGCGGGGCATGGAGCACCTCCGTCGGGACGGCGGCATCATCATCGTGCCGAACCACCTGTCGCACGCCGACCCGCTGGTCTCCGCGCACTTCATCTACGACTCCGGCCGCTGGCCGCAGTACCTGGCCAAGGCGAGTGTCTTCCGGGTGCCGGTGGTCGGCTGGATCCTGCACCGCTGCCGGCAGATCCCGGTGGAGCGGGGCACGGTGGACGCCGCCCGCTCGCTGGACAAGCTGGTCGGCGCCCTCAACGACGGCGGTGCCGTGGTGATCTATCCGGAGGGCACGACGACCCGCGAGCCCGAGCTGTGGCCGATGAAGGGCAAGACCGGTGCCGCGCGGCTCGCGCTCGCCACCGGCGCCCCCGTCATCCCGGTTGCGATGTGGGGACCGGAGAAGATCTTCGACCCGCGGACCGCGCGGATCAGCCTGCGGCCGCGCATCCCGGTGACCGTCGTGGCCGGGCCGCCGATCGACCTCAGCCGGTGGGCCGGCGCGGCACCGACCCGGACCACGCTGGAGGAGATGACCGAGACGATCATGCTCCGGTTGCGGGACATGGTCGGCGAGATCCGGGGCGGCACCCCGCCACCGCTGTGGGAGCGGCCCGGCCGCGCGCAGCGTCAGCAGCAGGGCGATTCGGCGTGAGCGAGCGGAGTGGCGGCGTGAACGAGTGGCGTGGGCACGTCGCGGTGCTGGGAGCGGGCTCCTGGGGCACCGCGTTCGCCAAGATCCTCGCCGACGCCGGCCGGGACGTGACCATCTGGGCGCGTCGGCAGCGCGTCGCCGACACCCTGCTCGCCGAGCGGCGCAACCCGGAGTACCTGCCGGGGCTGGTCCTGCCGGGCCGGGTGACCGCGACCGCGGACGCCGCCGAGGCGATCACCGGCGCCGAGCTGGTGGTGCTCGCGGTGCCGTCGCAGACGCTGCGCGCCAACCTCGCCGGGTGGGCCGGGTACCTGCACCCCGACGCCACGCTGGTCTCGCTGATGAAGGGCATCGAGCTGGGCACCACCCGGCGGATGAGCGAGGTCATCGTGGAGACCGCCGGGGTGACGGCCGACCGGGTGGTCGTCGTCTCCGGTCCGAACCTGGCCCCGGAGATCGCCGCCGAACAGCCCGCCGCGACCGTCGTCGCCGGCACGGACAGCCGGCGCACCGCCCTCGTGCAGTCGTCGATCCGCACCCCGTACCTCCGGCCGTACACCAACGACGACGTGGTCGGTTGCGAGCTGGGCGGCGCGGTCAAGAACGTGATCGCCCTCGCGTACGGCATCGCCACCGCCATGGGCTTCGGCGACAACACCCGCGCCATGCTCATGACGCGGGGCCTGGCCGAGACCGCCCGCCTCGGCGTGGCGCTCGGCGCCGACCCGATCACCTTCGCCGGCCTGGCCGGCATGGGGGACCTGGTGGCGTCCTGCTCGTCACCGCTGGCCCGGAACCGCACCTTCGGCGAGCACCTCGGTCGCGGCGAGACCCTGGAGCAGGCGCAGACCGCCACCCGCCAGACCGCCGAGGGCGTCAAGAGCTGCCTGGCCATCCGTGACCTGGCCCGCACGCACGGTGTGGAGATGCCCATCACCGAGCAGGTCGAGCGGATCTGCCACGAGGGCATGGACCCACGTCTCGCCGTTGACACGCTGATGAGCCGCACCGCGAAGCCCGAGTCGTACGAGTGAGGATCCGATGACCGATCTGGGGGACGGCACGCGCTGCGTGCACGCCGGCCTGCCCGAGCCCGCTCCCGGGCAGCCGTTCCTGCCCGGCCCGGTGTTCGCCGCGCCGTACCACCTGGACCCGTGGGCGGGTCCGGCGGCGAGCCCGAACGGCTACGGCCGTCCGGACAACCCGACCCGGCGGCTGCTGGAGGCCGCGATCGGTGAGCTGGAGGGCGGCGACTGCCGCGTCTTCGCCAGCGGGCAGGCGGCGATCACCGGCCTGCTGCTGACCGTGCTCCGCCCCGGGGACGCGGTGGTGCTGCCCACCGACGGCTACTTCCCGGTCCGGGCGTTCGCCACCGACGTGCTGGAGGCCCTCGGCGTGCGGGTGCTCTTCGCGCCCACCGTCGGGCCGTACCCGTCGTTCGAGGGCGTCCGGCTGGTGCTGGTGGAGACCCCGGCCAACCCCGGCCTGGACGTGGTCGACGTGGCCGCGCTCGCCGACCGGGCCCACGCCGCGGGTGCCCTGCTGGCCGTGGACAACACCACCGCCACGCCGCTCGGTCAGCGCCCGCTGGACCTGGGCGCTGACCTCGTCGTCGCCTCCGGCACCAAGGCGCTCACCGGCCACTCCGACCTGCTGCTCGGCTACCTGGCCAGCCGGTCGACGGAGCTGGTCGAGGCGGTGACCACCTGGCGTACGACGACGGGTTCCGTCCCGGGCGCCTTCGACGCCTGGCTGGCCCACCGGTCGCTGGCCACCCTGGACCTGCGGCTGGCCCGGCAGAGCGCGAACGCCGAGGCGGTCGCGGCGCTGCTCGCCGACCGCGCGGACGTGACCGGCCTGCGGTGGCCGGGGCGGCCCGAGGACCCGGCCTACCCGGTGGCGTCGGCGCAGATGCGCCGGATGCCGGGGGTGCTCTCCTTCGACCTCGGCGACGCCGACCGGGTGAGCCGGTTCGTGGCGGCGTCCCGGCTGGTCGCCGCCGCCACCTCGTTCGGCGGCCTGCACACCACGGCGGACCGGCGCGCCCAGTGGGGTGACGACACCGCACCGGGCTTCGTCCGGCTCTCCTGCGGGGTCGAGGACACGGCGGATCTGGTGGCCGACATCGCGGCCGCGCTCGACGCCGCCCGGTGAGCTGAGCGACGGCGCGGCGGGTTATGGTTCCGGTGGCCCGTCACGGGGCCCCGACCCGAGGAGGTGAGTCCGATCCACCAGAACGCAGGACCGGCGCTCCCTCCCGCGTCACCGCCGCGCCGATAGCGGCGGTCGGGAGCGCCGACGAGCGCACCCGGAGGCTTGCCATGACCGTTCCGTTCACCCCCGACCGCCCCGACCTCGTCCGCCGGCTGCGCGCCGCCGGCTGCGTCTACGCCGAGGACGAGGCCGATCTGCTCCTCGACGCCGCCCACTCCGCGACCGCGCTGAGCGAACTGGTCGACCGCCGCGTCGCCGGCACACCCCTGGAACACCTGCTCGGCTGGGCCGAGTTCTGCGGATTGCGGGTCGCCGTCGACCCCGGCGTGTTCGTGCCCCGGGGCCGGACCGCCCTGCTCGTCGACGCGGCCGTCGCGCTCGCCGGTCCGGCGCCGGCCGTCGTCGACCTGTGCTGCGGCTCCGGTGCCGCCGCGCTCGTCCTCGCGCACCGGCTCGCCCCCCGCTGGCTGGCCGCCGTCGACATCGACCCGGCGGCGGTCGCCTGCGCCCGCCGCAACCTGGCCGCACTGGAGGTGCCGGTGTTCCAGGGCGACCTGTTCGCGCCGCTGCCGACCCGCTGGCGGGGACGGCTGGACCTGGTGATCGCCAACGCCCCGTACGTGCCGAGCGACGCGGTGCCGCTGCTGCCCGCCGAGGCCCGCCAGCACGAGGCGCCCGTGGCGCTCGACGGCGGTCCGGACGGGCTGGCGGTGCTGCGCCGCGTGATCGTCGACGCGGCCCGCTGGCTCGCCCCCGGTGGACATCTCGTGGTGGAGGCGGCCGAGCGGCAGACCGACGCCCTCTGCGCGGAGCTGACGGCGGCGGGGCTGCTGCCGACCGTACGACACGACGACGACCTGGACGCCACCGCCGTCACCGCCCGCCGCCCCAGCTGACCCCCCCCGCCGGAGCGGCGGGCGGGCGGTGGCAGGGGCGGGGGAGGGCGCACTAGCCTCGCATCACGCCGCGTCCGCTCCGATGGCGCGGGCGGGACGGCGTCGCGACGGACGGAGGCTTTCGTGGGCAGCGCAGGGGTGCCGGTGGTCGTCGGTCTGGACAACGGCGGCACCAGCAACAACGCCACCGTCCTCACCCTGGACGGCCAGTTCCTGGTGGACGGGCTGGTGGAGATACCGAGTGAGGTTCAGGCCGGCCCGGAGGCGGCGATCGCGGCGCTGGCTCGCGCGCTGGACGGCGTCCTGGCGCACACGGGGGTGCCGCGCGACCTCGTCCGGGCGGTCGGGCTGGACACGCCGGGGCCGGCCAGCGCCACCGGCGTCATCTCGTCGCGGGGCTCGACGAACTTCTCCCAGCCGGCCTGGCGCGGCTTCGACGTGCGGGGTGCGCTGGAACGGCGGCTCGGCCTGCCGGTGACCTACCACAACGACGGCAACGCGGCGGCGCTCTACGCCCACCACGTGCACTTCGGGCCGGAGGCGATGACCCGGTCGTCGGTCTCCGCGATCGTCGGCACGGGGCTCGGCGGCGGCGTGGTCGAGGCCGGTCGGGTCGTCGCCGGTGCCGCCGGGATGGCGGGGGAGCTGGGACACGTGCACCTGCCGTTGGACGGGCTGCTGGCGCCGGAGCAGCCGGTCCCGGCCTGTGCCTGCGGCTTCGCGGGCGACGCCGAGAGCATCGCCTCGCTGACCGCGATCGAACGCAACCTGTTGCCGTACTGGCTGACCCGGCACCCGGGGCACCCGCTTGCGGCGGAGCCACCGGCGCGGGCGGCGAAGCTGGTCCGGGGCTACGGCGAGCGGGGCGACGCGCTGGCGCGGGCCATCTTCACCCAGCAGGCGATGGCGCTGGGCCGGCTCTTCACGATCGCGGCCAACTTCACCGACCCGCACGCGTACTTCGTCGGCGGTGGCGTGGTGGAGGCGGCGCCGGAGTTCCGCGACTGGTTCCTGGCCGCGGTGCGGGAGCACACCGTGCTGCGGGAGGAGCAGGCCGCCGTGGCGACCTTCGCGCTGGTGCCGGACCGGGACATGGCCGGCGCGCGGGGCGTGGCAATCGCGGCGCTGGAGGCGCTGCGCGGCGGGCCGGCGCCGCAACCGCTGGTGGCCTGAGTTCGTCCGCGGGTCGCGCCTCGGGTCCGGCCACCGCCCACCGGTGGCCGGACCCGAGGCGGGGTCAGCGCCGCGGCGGGGCCTGAGCGAACGCCGTCCAGGCGGCCGGCGGGAAGAGCAGGGTCGGCCCGGCGGGGTCCTTCGAATCGCGGACGGCCACCAGCCGGGGGATCGTCGCCACCTCCACGCAGGCGCCCTCGTCGCCGCTGTGGCTGCTCTTGCGCCAGCCGGCCGCTGCCAGCGCCGCGCGGATCGTGGGTGTCATCGGTCCTACCGTCCCTTCAGGAGTGTGACGAGCTGGTCCCGGCTGTCGGCCGGGCTCAGCGCGACCGTCCGCAGGTGCTCCATGATCTTGGTGCAGGTGCGCAGGTCACCAGGGCGGTCGAGGATCATCTGACCGGCCACCGTCTCCACCGAGGCGATGATCGGGTCCTCCGGGTCGGCGAACTCCAGGATGTGCAGGGAGCCGCGGGTGCCCCGGTGATAGCCGGCGGCGAGCGGGATCACCTGGACGGTGATGTTGGGCAGCTCGGCCATCTTCACCAGGTGCCGCAGCTGGCCCTCCATCACCGACCGGTCGCCCACCGGCCGCAGCAGGGCGCCCTCGTCGATGATGGCGTCGAAGATGGGTGGCTCCTCGGCGGTGAGCCGCTGCTGGCGGTCGAGCCGGAACCTCACCCGCTGCTCCACCTGCTCGTCGCTGAGGGTGTGGGGGCCGCCGCGCATCACGCCCCGGATGTAGTCGGCGGTCTGCAGCAGCCCCGGCACCACGGACGGCTCGAAGTTGGCGATCCCGGTCGCCTCGGACTCGAACGCGATGAAGTCGATGGTGCGCCGGTCCAGCAGGTACGAGTACGAGACCCACCAGCCCGGGCGGCGCGCGTCCTTGGCCAGTTCGACGGCGGCCGCGACGTCCTCCGACGGGACGCCGTAGAGGGTGAGCAGCGCGCGGACGGTCGCCGGGCTGATCAGCGTCTGGGCGTTCTCGTAGCGAGAGAGCGTGCTACGGGTGCTGTTGATCTCGTCCGCCGCCGCCTCCAGGGTGAGGCCGGCGGCCTCCCGGTGCGTGCGCAGGGCGATGCCGAGTCGGCGGGCTCGGGCGGTCTTGGGGGCCATGCATCGATGGTTGCACACATTTGGGAACGGGTACATGAGAGAACGTCGATGAGAGTTGCATTCATGGCTGCAAAGCTGTCAATCTGTTACCGCGTCCTCACCGCCGGTTGTCGTGGCGACGGCGGCGGTGAGCGACCGGAGGGGATGGGGCGCGCGGCGATCGGGTTTCTCCCCCGTACCCGATCGCCGCGTGCCGCGCCGTCCCGGCCCGTCCGAAGGGAGTCAGCGTGCGTACCGGTCCGCAAGTCCGCGCCGACCACCCGCGGGACCGCCGATGACCCGGTTCCTGGTGGTGCTCACCGACGTGCGCCCGATCGAGGGGCCGGGCCGCAACGAGCGGACCAGCCCGGAGCGGCGCCGCCAGGTGGTCGGGGCCAGCAGCCGCGAGGCCGCCGATCGGATCGCCGGGGCGTTCATGGCGCTGGGCATGGTGCGGGCCGGCCGCCAGCGGGTGAAGGTGATCGCGGTCGGCCGGCGGCACGCCCGCGACTGACACCGCCGGGGCGGCCGGGGCCCGACCGGGCCGCCCCGGCGGACCCCGCCACCCGCGCGGTCAGATCAGCTTGCGCTTCTTGAGGTACGCGACCAGGTCGTCGTAGACCCCGCCCTCGTTCGCGAACATCGCCACGTTGCGGGCGGTCGCCATCCAGGGCCGGGTCGACGGCCGAACCTCCTTCAGCGCCCGCTCGACGTCCCGCTGCTCGATCATCCGCACCTCGCCGGAGCGGACCGAGTCGGCCATGGCGTACTCGGCGGCCGTCTCGCAGAGATGGGCCAGGTCGGCGCCGGAGAAGTCCTCTGTCGCGGCTACCACCTTGCGCAGGTCGATGCCGGCGATCGGCCGCTCCCGCAGGTGGTATTCGAGGATGGCCGCGCGGGCCTCCGCGTCCGGCGGCAGCACCAGCACCACCCGGTCGAGGCGGCCGGGCCGGCGCAGCGCCGGGTCGACGTCCCAGGGCGTGTTCGTGGCGGCCAGCACGAAGACGCCCTCGTTGCTGCCCTCCATCCCGTCCAACTCGGCGAGCAGTTGGTTGCCCAGCGTCCGCATGGAGCTGGAGCTGACCTGGGAACGCTTGTGCCCCAGCGCGTCGACCTCGTCGAGGAACAGCACGCAGGGCGCGTTGCGGCGGGCCGCCTCGAACAGCTCGTGGAGGTTGCGCTCGGAGTTGCCCATCCACATGTCCAGCACGTCCACGATGGACAAGGAGACGAACTTGGCGCCCATCTCGCCGGCCACCGCCCGGGCCAGGAACGTCTTGCCGCAGCCGGGCGGCCCGTAGAGCATCAGCCCGCCGCGCAGGCTCTTGCCGTACATCCTGCGCAGCTCGGGGTTGCGCAGCGGGCCGAGGAAGGCCAGCTCCAGGCGCTCCTTGACGGCCGACATGCCGCCCACGTCGGCCAGTCGGATCGTGGAGGTCTCCACGTCGTACACCCGGTCGTCGTCGCCGGTCACCGGCTCCGGCTCGTCGCCGGCCCGGGCGAAGCGCGGTGGCACCACGTCGGCCAGCTCCTGCTCGTACGCCGCGAGCGGATCGTCGGTCGGCCCGGCGGGCGCGGGACGCTGCGCGGGCGGCTGCGGCGCCGTGGCGGCGGGACCGGCGGCCGGCACCGCCGGGGGCGCGGGCGGCGGCGGGGGTACGGCGGCACCGAGCGCCCGCTGCATCAACGCCTGAGCCGCGTCGCTGCCCGGCTCGCGGGCCAGCGCCTGGCCGATCTGGGCGATCGCCTCGCCGCCCCGGCCCGCGTCCAGCAGCAGGGTGGCGAGGTGCAGGCGCAGCGGTAGGTCGTCGGGGCGGGCGTCGACCGCGGACGACAGGGAGTCGATGAGGGCGTCGGAGCTCACAGCCGAGCAGCGTAGTGGGGGGAGGGGCCGGCGCGGTGACCCCGCCGCCCGGCGCTCCGCCGGCCGGTCGGCGGCGCTCGGTGGCCGGTTACGCACCGTATACTGTCCGTTGACCGAATGCGGTGAGGTACCGCGTCTCGCCGGGTATCACCCTCGGCCCACGGCCACGCACAGTAAGGTCAACCGGGTGGGCGAGCAGCCCACGTCCACGACCGGAGAGGTGACCGGAGTGACCACCCCAGGCAAGACCCGCGTGGCGATCGTCTTCGGCGGCCGCAGCCCGGAGCACGGCATCTCCGCCGTCAGCGCCGGCAGTGTGATCGGCGCGCTCGACCCGGACGAGTACGAGGTGGTGCCCGTCGGCATCACCCGGGCCGGGCAGTGGGTGCTCACCAGCGGCGATCCCGCCCAGCTCGCCATCGCCGCCCGGCAGTTGCCGGAGATCACGGCGGACTCCGGCGTGGACCTCGTGCTGCGCGCCGACCCGACGGGCAACGGCCTGATGGTGCTCGACCCGGCGGAGGGGCCCCGGGCCCTGGCCGATGTGGACGTGGTCTTCCCGGTGCTGCACGGCGCGTACGGCGAGGACGGCACCATCCAGGGAATGCTGGAGATGGCCGGCATCCCGTACGTCGGCGCGAACGTCTTCGCCTCCGCCGCCGCCATGGACAAGGAGTTCACCAAGAAGCTCTGCGCCGCCGAGGGCATTCCGGTCGGCCCGTACGTGGTGCTGCGCAACGGCATGACGCTGGCCGAGGCGGACAAGGAGCGGCTCGGCCTGCCGGTCTTCGTGAAGCCGTCCCGGGCCGGCTCGTCGTTCGGCATCACCAAGGTCAGCGACTGGGCGGACCTGGACGCGGCGGTCGCGACCGCCCGGCAGATCGACCCGAAGGTGCTGATCGAGGGCGCGATCGTCGGCCGTGAGATCGAGTGCGGCGTGCTGGAGGGCGAGGCCGGCGGCGCGCCCGAGGCGTCCGTGCTGGCCGAGGTGCGGGTGGTCGCCGACCACGACTGGTACGACTTCGAGGCGAAGTACCTCGACGACTCCTGCGAGTACGACATCCCCGCCGGCCTGCCCGACCGGGTGACCCGGCAGGTCCAGGAGTACGCCGTGCGCGCCTTCACCGCACTGGACTGCGCGGGTCTGGCCCGGGTCGACTTCTTCGTCACCCCCGAGCTGGACGTCTACCTCAACGAGATCAACACGATGCCGGGCTTCACCCCCACGTCGATGTTCCCGCGCATGTGGGCGGCCGCCGGCCTGGAGTACCCGAAGCTCGTCGACCGCCTCATCCGCACCGCGCTCACGCGCGGCGTCGGCCTGCACTGAGCACCGCCGCGAGCCGGCCGGGGTCGCGCGTCGCCGGCCGGCCGGCGACGGGGGCCGGGGTCAGCCCTGGCAGCCGGCGGGGGCTTCGCCGCCGGAGGGCACCGTGGCGACGATCGTGTCGGAGATCGGGGAGACCCACTGCAGCGGCTGCCCGTACGTGCGCGGCACCGAGACCGCGACCGGGGTCTCCCGGTCGAGGGTGGTGAGCACGGTGGCGTCCGCCTGCTCGGTGGCGTACCAGCAGACCTTGTTGACCCGCCAGACGTCGTCGGTCGCGCCGACGGTCGGCTCGGCGCCGCCGCAGGCGACGGTGAGCGCCGGATCGCCGTACGCGGCGTTCTGCTCCGGGCCGGCGGTGACCGGGCGCTGGTTCAGGTCGCGCAGCGTCGGCGGCAGTTGGGAGAGCAGGGCGCGGCACAGCGTCGCCGGACGGGCGGCCAGCGCCGGGGCGGCCATCTCGACCGGGGCGGTGGACTGCGCCCGGGCGGTCGTCGCCGACGGGCTGGGCGCGGGCGCCGGGGAGTCCGGGGCGAGCTGGGCGAAGGTCAACCCGGCCACCAGGAGCGTGATCGGCAGGGCGATCAGCGTCGCGATCAGGGCGGCGCGGCGGCTCGTGCGGTCCGGCCGGGCGGCGCTCTCGTCGACCGTGGCCGGGCTCTCGTCGGCCCGGTCCCGGTCGTCGACGGACGAGGTAGTGATCTTGTCCACTTACAGACGCACCACCGAACACGTGAGGGTGCGGGTGATGCCGGGCACCATCTGCACCTTGCTGACGATGAGTTTGCCGAGCTCGTCGACGGTGTTCGCCTCGGTGAGGACGACCACGTCGTACGGCCCGGTGACGGCGTCGACGCGCACCACGCCGGCGAGGTCCGCGATGAGACCGGCCACGTCACGTGCGCGGCCGACCTCCGTCTGGATGAGGATGTACGCCTGTACCACGACTCGACCTCCCTCCGTCGCCGCCTCGGCGGCCCGAAGGGTGAAACTACCTTACGGAGCAGGTCCGATCCCTATCGGTGGTCGAGGAGAAGCGGTGAGCGAGCGCGGCGGTGCCGGGCGACCGGAGCGGAACGAGGTGGCGGGGTGAGCGTCGCGGAGGTCGGCGAGTTCGGGTTGATCGAGAGGGTGACCGCGCGGCTCGCACACGGGCCGGCGACCCTGCTCGGACCCGGCGACGACGCGGCGGTGATCGCCGCTCCGGACGCGCGGGTCACCGCGTCGACCGACGTGCTGGTCGAGGGGCGGCACTTCCGGCGGGACTGGTCGAGCGCCCGCGACGTCGGGCACCGGGCCGCGGCGGCGAACCTGGCCGACATCGTGGCCATGGGGGCCTCCCCGACCGCCCTGCTGGTGGCCCTGTGCATGCCGGCGGACCTGGAGTCGCGCTGGGCGGAGGAGCTGGCCGACGGGCTGGCCGCCGAGGCGGCGACGGTGGGCGCCAGCGTGGTCGGCGGGGACATGTCCGCCAGCCCCACCCTGACCATCGCGGTGACCGCCCTCGGCGACCTGGGTGGCCGGGCGCCGGTGGTGCGCTCCGGCGCCCGGGCGGGGGACGTGGTCGCCCTCGCCGGCCGCACGGGACACGCCGCGGCCGGGCTGACCGTGCTGTCTCGGGGCTTCCGCACGCCCCGGCTGCTCGTCGAGGCGTACCGGCGGCCGGAGGTGCCGTACCCGGCGGGACCCGAGGCCGCCCGGCTCGGCGCGACCTCCATGATCGACGTGTCGGACGGGCTGCTGGCCGACCTCGGGCACGTGGCGAAGGCCAGCGGCGTCGGGATCGACCTGCGCCGGGACGCCTTCGATGTGCCCCGGCAGATGGGCGACGCGGCGCAGGCGCTCGGCGTCGACCCGTACTCCTGGATCCTCGCCGGAGGCGACGACCACGCGCTGGCGGCCACGTTCCCGCAGTCGGTGGTGCTGCCGCCGACCTGGCGGCCGGTCGGCCGGGTGGTGGCGGGCCTGGGCGTGACCGTCGACGGACAGCCGTACGTCGGCCCGGCCGGCTGGGATCACTTCCGGTAAGGGCCCTGGCTGGTCGTACCCTTTACCGGTGAGTGAGATCGAGATCCACGCCGTGCGGTTCGACTCGCCGGCGGCGCAGCGGCTGATCCGGGACGCGTTGGCCGACCTGGGTGCCCGATACGGTGGCAGTGGCGACGAGACCCCGGTCGACGCGGCCGAGTTCGACCCGCCGGTCGGCGCCTTCCTCGTCGCCCACCTGGACGGCGAGCCGATCGGCTGCGGCGGCTGGCGCAGCCACGGCGAGGCGGGGGACACGGCCGAGCTGAAGCGGATGTACACGGCACCGGCCGCCCGGGGCCGTGGGGTGGCCCGCGCGGTGCTGGCGGCCGTCGAGCGGTCCGCCCGCGAGCACGGGCGCAAGCGCATGATCCTGGAGTGCGGCGACCGGCAGCCGGAGGCGATCGCCATGTACACGTCGGCGGGCTACGAGCGGATCCCGAACTTCGGGTTCTACAAGGACGCCCCGGGCTGCATCTCCTTCGGCCGTACCCTCTGACGCCCGGGCCCGGGAGCCCCGGGCCCGGCGCCGCTGGTCCGCCCGGCTCAGGCGGTCGCGATCTGGATCTGCTCGACGGCCTTGGCCGCCGTGGCCGTCGCCTCGGTCGCGTCCGGCCCCCAGACCAGAACGTGCCCGCTGCGGGCCAGCGAGTGGGTCACCTCGCCGACGGTGGCGCCGGGCGCGACGTCGACCTGCACGTTCAGCACCCCGGACACCCGGCGGGCGGCCCGCACCCCGTCGACACCGGTGACGGTGCCCGGCGACGCCAGCAGGAACTCCACCGCCGCCGCGCCGGACGGCCGCGCCGGCAGAGCCGGCCGCTCGCCGCGCAGCGTCCGCAGGTACGCCTCGATGAACCCGCACTCGTACGCGATCGAGATCAGCGCCGTGATCATGTCGCCGGGGAGCCGGGCGGCGCACTCGACCAGCGTCGGCACACCGTCCGCCACGATCCACTCGCTGTGCAGCACCCCGGTGCGGAAGTCGGCCGCGCGGCCGAGCCGGGTGGCGGCGTCGAGCAGCCTCCGCTGGACCTCCGGCGGCAGGAGGGACGGGACGGTGTGCCCGGTCTCCACCGGGCGGCGGCCGGGCTGCACCCGCTTGTCCGTGACGTTGCCGAAGATCACCTCGCCGTCGGCGACCAGCAGTTCGACGCTGTGCTCCCGGCCGTCGAGGACCTGCTCCACGAGGACCTCGGTCGGCAGCCCGCGCCCGGTGGCGTCCGGCGGTGACTCCGGATCGGCGGACTCGGCCCAGGCCCCGACGACCTGCTCCGGGTCGCTGAGGATCTGCACGCCGAGGCTGCCCGAGCGACGGGTGGGCTTCAGCACGCACCGACCGCCGTGGCGCCGGGCGAACGCGGCGGCCGCCGCGGGGTCGTCGACCAGCGCGAAGGCGGGATTGGCCAGGCCGGCCTCGGCCGCCAGCAGCCGCATCCGGTGCTTGTCGGAGAAGACCTCGGCGGCGGTGGTACCCGCGCCGGGCAGACCCAGCGCCTCGGCCAGCCGGGCGGCGGCGCCGACCGCGTACTCCAGGCCGGGCATGACCAGCCGGGCGGTGGCGAGCCCCGGCTCGCGGGCGAGCAGTGCCGCGGTGTCCAGACCGGTCTGGTACTCGACCGGCACGACCCGGGAGACGAGCGACAGCTCACTGGCCAGCCCCGCGACGTCACGGCGGTCGATGACGTCGGGTTCCTCGACCAGCACCACACTGTCCGGTGGCAGGTCGTCGGCGAACCAGCGCAACATGCCGTGCGAGACCCCGATGATGATCAGCTCTTCCCGGCCCAGGTCCAGCCCCACGCTCGCCCTCCCCTGGTCGATCCGCCGGCCGGCCCGGCGATCGGCGCAGGGAGACCTTAACCGCGCGTACGCGGATAGTCGACAGGCCGTCGCCTACCTGTCAGCGCACACGACAGAGCCGGCGGACCGTGAGGTCCGCCGGCTGCGCTGTCGATCGGGTGGTCTGCGCCAGGTCAGGCGCGGGTGACCTTGCCAGCCTTGATGCAGGAGGTGCAGACCTGCAGCTTCTTGGTCGTGCCGCCACCGGCCGGGGTCCGCACCGACTGGATGTTCGGGTTCCAGCGGCGGTTGGTCTTCTTCTTGGACCAGGGCACGTTGTGGCCGAAGCCCGGCCCCTTGCCACAGACGTCGCACACGCTAGCCACGGGATACTCCTGGGATTGAAACGTTCATGAGGTCGCCGGCAGGCGCTGCCCGGGCAACCTGGCCAGGGTACCCGATGACGTGCCGACCTGCCCAACCGGGCCGGGCGGGGGCCCGGGGAGCGCCGGTGGCGGACGATTCCACGCCGACAGTACCCGCACCGACCGGTCGGTGCGGGCGGGGCGGGACACGCCCGGGCGAGCCCGACGCGTGTCGGCGTCCGCCAGTAGGCTTCTCGCGTGCTGGACACCCTCGACGCCGCCGCGGTCCGCCGCTGGTGCGCGGGCGGGTTGGCCGCGCTCAAGCAGCACCAGGCCGAGATCGACCAGCTCAACGTCTACCCGGTGCCCGACGGTGACACCGGCACCAACCTGGTGCTCACCCTGACCTCCGCCCAGCAGGCGCTCGCCATGGACCTGGACACCGGGCCCGACGGCACGGCGACCCCGCACGGGCACGCGCTGCGGCTGATGGCCCGCGGCGCGTTGCTGGGCGCGCGGGGCAACTCCGGCGTGATCCTGTCGCAGATCCTGCGCGGCTTCGCCGACGCCGCCGCGGTCACGCCGGCCCTGCGCGGCCGGGAGTTGGCCGCCGCGCTGCGTGACGCGACGGCGGCCGCCTACGCGGCGGTCGCCCGGCCGGTGGAGGGCACCCTGCTCAGCGTGGTCGCGGCGGCGGCCACGGCCGCCGAGCGCGCCGACAGCGACGACCTGTGCGCGGTCGCCGGTGCGGCGGCCGGTGAGGCGGCGGCCGCACTGGCTCGCACCCCCGACCAGTTGCCGGCGTTGGCCCGGGCGGGTGTGGTCGACGCCGGGGGCCGTGGCCTCTGCCTGCTGCTCGACGCCCTGGTCGAGGTGGTGACCGGTGAGCGGCCGGCCCGGGTGGCGCCCGCCCCGCGAGCGCCCCAGCCGCCGGCCACCGCCGTCCGGGAGACCGGCTCCGACGCGTACGCCTACGAGGTGCAGTTCCTCCTCGACGCGGGGCGGGCGGCGGTCGACCGGCTGCGCGACGTGCTCGCCGGCCTGGGCGACTCGCTGGTGATCGTCGGTGACGGCGACGGGCCGGAGCCGACCTGGAACGTGCACGTCCACGTCAACGACGTGGGCGCCGCGATCGAGGCGGGGGTGGTCGCCGGCCGGCCGCACCGCATCTCGGTGACCCGCTTCGCCGACCAGCCGCCGACGCCCTCGCCGCTCGCACCACCTCCCGGGCTCGCAGCGCCGGCGGAGGCCGCGCGGGCCGCCGTGGTGGTCGCACCCGGCGCCGGCATCGCCACCCTGCTCGGCGGCGAGGGCGCCACGGTCGTGCCGGGCAACCCGTCCACCGGCGAGTTGCTCGACGCGATCCGTGCCACCGGCGCGGCCCGGGTGGTGGTGCTGCCCAACGACCCCAACACGCAGGCCGTCGCCGGCGCCGCCGCGAAGGAGGCGCACCGGCTGGGCGTCAAGGTCAGCGTCGTGCCGACCCGGTCCCCGGTGCAGGCGCTGGCCGCGCTCGCCGTCCGCGACCCGGCCCGTCGCTTCGAGGACGACGTCATCGCCATGGCCGAGGCCGCCGGAGCCTGCCGCTACGCCGAGGTCTGCTACGCCAACCGCGAGGCGCTGACGGTCGCCGGGCCGTGCCAGCCCGGGGACGTGCTGGCCCTGGTCGACGGTGAGGTGCACCTGATCGGCACCGATCTGGTCGAGACGTGCGCCGCCGTGGTCGACCGCATGCTCGGCGGCGGCGGCGAGCTGGTGACCCTGATCTCCGGTGCGGACGCCCCGGTCGGTCTCGTCGACGCGGTCCGCGCCCACGTCGGGCAGCACTGGCCGTTCGTCGAGGTGCAGGCCTATCCGGGTGGCCAGCCGCACTATCCGCTGGTGGTGGGGGTGGAATGAGCGAGCCGAACGCCGGCGGCGGCGACACGGGGGCGACCGTGGACACGCCCCTCAAGAAGCTGGTGGGGGAGAAGACGGCGAAGGCGCTGGCCGCCCACCTCGGCCTGCACACGGCCGGTGACCTGATCTACCACTTCCCGCGCCGGTACGACGAGCGCGGCGAGCACACCGACATCCGCTCGCTGGACGTCGGCGAGCAGGTCACGGTCCTGGCGCAGGTGCAGCGCACCGCCGTCCGCCCGATGCGTCAGCGCCGGGGCAACCTGCTGGAAGTGACCGTCGGCGACGGCTCGGGCGGGGTCCTCACCCTGACGTTCTTCGGCAACCAGGCGTGGCGCGAGCGGGAGCTGCGCCCCGGTCGGTGGGGCCTCTTCGCGGGCAAGGTCACCGAGTTCCGGGGCAAGCGTCAGCTCAACGGCCCCGAATACGTGCTGCTCGGCGAGGGCGGTGAGGGTGAGGCGGCCGCCAACGAGGAGGTCGAGGAGTTCGCCGGGGCGCTCATCCCGGTCTACCCGGCGGCCGCGGCCGTGCCCACCTGGGTCATCGCCCGCTGCGTCCGGGTGGTGCTGGACACGGTCACCCCGCCGGAGGACCCGCTGCCGGTGACCGTCCGGGCCAACCGCAACCTGGTCGGGTTGGGCCCGGCGCTGCGCGAGATCCACCGTCCGTCCAGCAAGGAGGACCTCTACCGGGCCCGGCGGCGGCTCAAGTGGGACGAGGCGTTCGCGGTGCAGCTGACGCTGGTGCAGCGCAAGCACCGGGCCGCGGACTGGCCGGCCCGGCCCCGCCCGGAGCGCCCGGGCGGCCTGCTCGACGCGTTCGACGCCCGGCTCCCGTACGAGCTGACCCCCGGGCAGCGGGACGTGGGCCGGGAGATCGCCGCCGACCTGGCCACCCCGCACCCGATGCACCGGCTGCTGCAGGGCGAGGTCGGGTCGGGCAAGACGGTCGTCGCGCTGCGGGCGATGCTCCAGGTGGTCGACGCCGGTGGGCAGGCCGCGCTGCTCGCGCCGACCGAGGTGCTCGCCGCCCAGCACCACCGGGGGATGCTCGACCTGCTCGGGCCGCTGGCCCGGGCCGGTGAGCTGGACGCCGCCGAGCACGCCACCCGCGTCGAGCTGGTCACCGGCTCGCTCGGGGCCGCCGCCCGACGGCGGGCGCTGGCCGAGGTGGCGCAGGGGCGGGCCGGCATCGTGCTCGGCACCCACGCCCTGCTCTACGAGGGGGTCGACTTCGCCGACCTCGGGCTGGTGGTCGTCGACGAGCAGCACCGGTTCGGCGTCGAGCAGCGGGACGCGCTGCGCGCCAAGGCCGATCAGCCGCCGCACGTGCTGGTGATGACGGCGACGCCGATCCCGCGCACCGTGGCGATGACCGTCTACGGCGACCTGGAGATCTCCACGCTCTCCCAGCTGCCCCGGGGCCGCTCGCCGATCGCCTCGCACGTGGTGCCGGCCGCCGAGAAGCCCGCCTTCCTGGACCGGGCGTGGCGCCGGCTCCGCGAGGAGGTGGCGGCCGGGCACCAGGCGTACGTGGTCTGCCCGCGTATCGGTGAGGGCCCCGCCTCCGAGGAGGAGCCGCCCCGCGAGGACGACAACGGCCGTCGCCCGCCGCTGGCGGTGACCGAGGTGGCGCCGCTGCTCGCCGAGGGGCCGCTGCACGGGCTGCGGATCGGCGTGCTGCACGGGCGGCTGCCGGCCGACGAGAAGGACGCGGTGATGCGGTCCTTCGCCGCCGGGCAGTTGGACGTGCTGGTGGCCACCACCGTCGTCGAGGTCGGCGTCGACGTGCCGAACGCGACCGTGATGATCGTGCTGGACGCCGACCGGTTCGGGGTCTCCCAGCTGCACCAGCTCCGTGGCCGCGTCGGCCGGGGCTCGGCGCCCGGGCTGTGCCTTCTGGTCAGCGAGGCGGCGGAGGGCAGCCCCGCCCGGGAGCGCCTCGACGCGGTGGCGTCCACAACGGACGGCTTCAAGCTCGCGGAGCTCGACCTGGAGCAGCGCCGGGAGGGCGACGTGCTCGGCGCCACCCAGTCCGGGCGCCGCTCCCATCTGCGCCTGCTGTCGCTGCTGCGTGACACGGACCTGATCCGGGACGCCCGGGCGGAGGCGATCACGATCGTCGAGGAGGACCCGGAGCTGGTCCGGCACCCCGCCCTCGCCGCGTCGGTGGCCGCGCTGGTCGACGAGGAGCGCGCGGAGTACCTGGAGAAGGGCTGACGCCACCCGCGCCGGATCGACCGTTCGCCCGCGACCCGAGGGCCGGGCCCTGTTCGGCCCACCGTGGCCGGGATCGTGCCCCTTCCGGCCTACCGTGGCGGGACCGTGTCCCGTCCGGCCCACCCGTGGCCCGCTGCCCCTGCGCCCGGCCGTCGGCGACGGCTCGGCGACCCCGCACGCCGGGAGTGGGCCACCCACGCGCCGGTGATTCCACCCGCCGAGGCGCGCCTCACGTGTCGGCGCCGACCGGCGCCGGAAGACGACGAGGGCGCGCCGACCGATGGTCGACGCGCCCTCGCGGGTCGCTAGCTACTGGATCAGGCGGTGAACCGCACCCGACGCCGGCGAGCGACGACGAACAGCACCGCGCCGATGGCCAGCAGGGCCAGGGCGCCGGCGGCGATGCCACCGGCCGCGGCGCCGGTCACCGGCAGGCCCGGCTCCTCGCCGCCGCCGCCACCACCGCCACAGTCGCCCTCAGGGGCGTAGACGGCCTCCATCTCGAGCTCCAGGTCGGGGAGCGCGACGAGCGCGGTCTCGGCCTTACCGGCCTTGAACGTGACCGACTCGGACTTGCCCGCGGCGACCGTACGGGTCTCGGTCTTGCCGTCGTAGCTGAACTCGACCTTGACCGGCAGGCCACCCTCCGGGTTGGACGCGGTCAGGGTGAAGTTCTCGCAGTCCGCCTCGGTGGTGACGGTCGGCAGCGGGCAGTCCTCGGGGCGCTGCCACGAGTACGTGCCGCCCTCGATCACCTTGCCGTCGACCAGCACCTCGATCTTGCCGGCGCTCTCGGCGGGCACCACGGTGTCGTTGTTCGCCTTGCCCGGCTCGACGGTGACCTTCTTGGAGAAGCCGTTCTCGCCCTTGACCTCGAACTCGACCGGGTACTTGCTGATCTTGCCGTCGTTGCTGAGCGACACGGTGACGGTGCCGTCGCAGTTGGAGGCGAAGGTCGACGCCGGGGTGGTGCAGCTCTTGTCGCCGCCGTTGTACCAGCCCTGCGGGCCGGTGGACCGGTTGCCCGGCGCGCCCGGCGAGCCGAGCTTCAGGTTGTCGTACCGCTTGCCGCCCTCGACCAGCGGGTCGATGACCTTGTCCTTGTCACCCCAGATCAGGTCGACCTGGGTGTGGCAGTTCGGGATCTCGACGTTCAGCTCGATCTCGGTCTGGTTGCCGCCGACGAAGTCGCTGTCCGGCGTGCCGTAGACGTACTGCGGGGTGGCGAACTGCGGCCGCGGCGCGAAGTACGAGACCAGCGTGAAGTACTGCTTGGTGTCACCGCAGAGCGGCAGGTTGCCGTCCAGCTTGACGGTCGCGGTGCCCTTCGGCCCGTCGAAGGTGTGGCTGTACTTCGCCTTGCTGGCGTCCACGCACGTCGGCGCCGGCTTGCACGGCTCGTCAGCGGAGAGGTTGATGCTGCCCTCGTTCTCGGCCCGCTGAGTCTTGTTGTCCTTGTACCAGGCGGCCTTGACCTTGAGGGTGGCCTTCGCGGTGTCGCCCGGCACTCGCTGGACGGCCTCGACGAACGAGCCCTGGGCGATGACAACCTGGTCCAGCGGCTTGGTGCCAGCGCCCTCGACGGCGACGGTAACCGGCGTGGCCGGGCTCGCCGTCACCTTCCTGATCGTGGCGTCCTTGTTAACTTCGCTGTTCTCGACCTTCCACGTGATGACCCGCTCGCCGGAGAGCTGGTCGCACGCCGCCGTGGCGGTGATGGTCGTGTGGTGGGCGCTGGCTGGGGCGGCCACCGCGGCGGCCCCGGTGAGGCCGAGCAGGACGGCCCCCAGGACGGCCAGCGGTCGCCGCAGCGACAGCTTGGGACGGATCACGCGTAACTCCCGGGGTGGAAGATCGGGGATGTTGGGGCGGCGGAGGCGGCTGGACGGTCGCTGACGAGCGCCGCGCGTCCGATGCGTGTGCCTTGCCCGCTGCCTGGTCGGTGCTGCGTCACCGACACCCGGCAGACCCTAGCGACATCGACGTTCGCATTACAGCCCTCAGCATCCGCTAAGACTGATGTTATGAATGTGAGATCATTGATATACGGTCGGTGATCCACTCGTTGCGCTGCCGCACCCATGGTGTCGGTCGTCGGCGTCGCGTCGTCGCGTAGCGTCATGACCATGAGCGGGAGCAGGCGGTGACCCGGATCGTGGCCGGGGCGCTCGGTGGCCGGCGGATCGCCGCGCCGCCCGGCGCCGGGACCCGGCCCACCTCGGACCGGGTGCGGGAGGCGTTGTTCAGTGCGGTGCAGACCGAGGTCGACCTGGACGGCGCTCGCGTCGCGGACCTCTACGCCGGGTCCGGCGCGGTCGGCCTGGAGGCGCTGTCCCGGGGGGCCGGGCACGTGCTGCTGGTCGAGTCCGACGCGCGGGCCGCGCGGGTGATCCGGGAAAACATCGCCACGTTGGGCGCCGCGCCCGCCGCCCGCCTGGTCACCGGGAAGGTCGCCACGGTGCTGGCCGGGGGCCCGGAGGTGGAGCCGTACGACCTGGTCTTCGCCGACCCGCCCTACGCGGTGCCGGACGCGGAGATCACTGCCGTGCTGGCCGCGCTGGTCGAGCACGGCTGGCTGGCGCCGGAGGCGCTCGTGGTGGTCGAGCGGTCCAGCCGGAACGCGCCCCTCGCCTGGGTGCCGGGCATCACCGGGGAGCGCAGCCGCCGTTACGGCGAGACCACCCTTTGGTACGGTCGCCGATCATGAGACGTGCGGTGTGTCCCGGTTCGTTCGACCCGGTCACCAACGGACACCTCGACATCATCGGTCGGGCCAGCCGGCTGTTCGACGAGGTGATCGTCGGCGTGCTGGTGAACCAGTCGAAGAGTGGCCTGTTCACCGTCGAGGAGCGGATCGACATGCTCCGCGAGGTGACCGCCTCGTACGACAACGTACGGGTGGAGTCGTTCCGCGGGCTGCTCGTCGACTTCTGCCGCGCGCAGCAGGCGAGCGTGCTCATCAAGGGTCTGCGGGCGGTCAGCGACTTCGACTACGAGCTCCAGATGGCGCAGATGAACATCGGGCTCGCCGGGGTCGAGACGCTCTTCATGCCGACCAACCCGCTCTACTCGTTCCTCTCCTCCAGCCTCGTCAAGGACGTGGCGAAGTGGGGCGGTGACATCTCCGCGCACGTCCCGGACCGGGTCCGCGCCGAACTCCAGTCCCGCCTCTCCCCACCCCCACGCCCCTAACCCCACCCCCCGCCCCCCCGCCCCCCGCCCCCGGTTTCTCCCGCGATCTTGCACTTTGGGCCCGCGCGGTGTCCGATGCGGGCGATTTGCCGGGGCGGAAAGTGCAAGATCGGCGGCGCGACGGCAAGATCGGCGGCGGTGCGGCGGCGGCGCGACGGGGGCGGGCGGTGGGTGCGGCGCGCCGGTCCGGGCAAGTGCGCGGGCTGACGCGGTGCGCGCGATGATGGGAGGAGCGGGAATCCGGCCGTAACCCGCATCATGTAGGTCGGCCGACGAACGACAGGGGTGAGGACCGGTGGACCCGCTCGATCGCATCGACGAACTGATCGCCATGGTGGACACGGCGCGCTCCGTGCCGATGTCGCGGAACAACTGCATGGTCGACCGGGGCGAGATGATCGCGGCCCTGGACGAGCTGCGTGCCGAACTCCCCGCCGACCTCCGCCGGGCGGCCGCCCTGCTGGAGGAGCGCGACAAGATCATGGAGGCCGGCAAGCGGGAGGCCGACCGGATCATCAGCGAGGGTGAGGCGGAACACGCCCGGCTGGTCTCGGTGAACGAGATCACCGTCTCGGCCGAGCACGAGGGCGCGCGGATCATCGCCGAGGCCCGCGCCGAGGCGCAGCGGTTGCGCGAGGAGGTCGACGACTACGTCGACACGGCGCTGGCCAACTTCGAGCAGTTCCTGACCCGGGCCCTCGCCTCGATCGAACGCGGCCGGGACAAGATGCACGCGCTGCGGGAGATCGGCACCTTCGCTGGGGACGAGGCGGAACGCCCGCTACCCTTCTGAGCGGCACCTCAACCGCCGGCAGGTGGGGCTGGCTGCGCCCCCGGTTCGACGGTCGGGCGGTCACCCAGGTAACCTTTTTTGTCGGCCTCTCACCGGCCGGAGTCTGACTATGCCCAAACACTCGCCTTCACTACTCGACCCCAGGTCGCCGCTGGTCCTCGACACGAGGGACCTGCCGCGTCGGCCTGGTGCGTTGCGTACGGTCAAGCGGGTCGTGCCGGCACCGGCGGACCTCGGCGTGGAGTTGATCGGCGTGCCGGAGGGCGCGGACCTCGACCTCGACCTGAGGCTCGAGTCGGTGTCCGAGGGGGTGCTCGTCTCCGGGACCGTCAGCGGTCCCATCCGGGGCGAGTGCAGCCGTTGCCTGCGCGAGATCAACGACTCGGTGGTCGTGCGTATCCAGGAGCTGTACGCGTACGAGAACAGCACCACGGACACCACGACCGACGAGGACGAGGTGGGCCGGATGCAGGGCGATCTGATCGACCTGGAACCGGCGCTGCGGGACGCGGTGGTGCTCACACTGCCGACCAACCCGCTCTGCCGGGAGGACTGCCCAGGCCTGTGCCCCGACTGCGGGGTGCACTGGGACGATCTGCCGGCCGATCACAGCCACCAGCAGATCGACCCGCGATGGGCGAGCCTGTCGCAACTGACCCGTAAAGAGGAGTAAGAACCGTGGCCGTCCCCAAGCGCAAGATGTCGCGCAGCAACACCCGGTCCCGCCGGGCGAACTGGAAGGCGACCGCGGTCGCGACCGTGGCGTGCCCGCAGTGCAAGTCCCCGAAGCTGCCGCACGCCGCCTGCTCCGTCTGCGGCACGTACAACGGCCGTCAGGTCCTCGAGGTCTGACCTGGACGCCGAGTGACGCCCCCGACCTCGGGTCGGGCGGCGCGCGCACCCTGGCACTCGCCCGGTGTCCCGGCTCCTTCCGACGCCGGCCGGCACGTACCGGCCGCCGCTGGAGTGGAGCCGGGCACCGCGCGGATCGCCGTTGACCTCCTCGGCGGGGACGACGCTCCCGCCGTCGTGGTTGACGGCGCTCTGCGGGCCGTGCGCGCCGATCCCGATCTTCACCTGCTGCTCGTCGGCCCCTCCGAGGTCGCCGACGCGCTGATCGCCGCCCTCGACCCGGCCCAGCGGTCCCGCATCACCGTGCGGCCGGTGCGTGCCGCCGTCGGCATGGCCGACCATCCGAGTGCCGCACGGGCGGAGAGCACCGTCCGCGCCGCCGTCACCGCCATCCGCGAGGGCACCGCCGACGCGATGGTCTCCGCCGGTTCGACCGGCGCCACCGTCACCGCCGCCGCGCTCAGCCTCGGCCGCTGGCCGGAGGTCCGCCGGCCGGCCCTGGTCGCCTCCCTCCCCGCCGTCGCCGGTCCCGTCGTCCTGCTCGACGTGGGCGGCTCCCTGGAACCCCGCCCGGCCACCCTCGTCCGGCACGCAGTGCTCGGCGCGGCGTACGCGGCCGTCGCGCACGCCGTGGCCGCGCCACGGGTCGGGCTGCTCTCCGTCGGCGTCGAGGCGGGCAAGGGTGACCGGGTGCGTCGCGCCGCCGATCCCGTGCTCGCCAGCGAGCCGCTGCCCTGCGAGGCCCGCTACGTCGGGCTCGTCGAGGGCTACGACGTCTCGGTCGGCGCGCGCGCCGATGTGGTGGTCACGGACGGTTTCACCGGTAACGTCCTGCTGAAGGCGATCGAGGGCGCGTACGAGATGGCCGGCGGTCCCCCCGCCGGCGGCGGCGCGCCCCGTGCCGCCGCCCTGCTCGGCGTCGCCGGAACGGTGGTCGTGTGCCACGGTTCGGCCGGCGCCGACGACGTCGCCTCCGGCATCGCCCTGGCGGCCCACCTGTGGCGTCGACGCGTCACCGACGCCGTCGCCGCGCTGCTCTCCGGCAGCGCCCCGGCCGACCACGACCGCACCACCGATGAGGTAGCCACACCATGAGCAACGACAAGCGGCGGCGGGCGTCCGTCGGTCACCTGGAGGCCGCGTTCGGCGTGACGCTGGACCCGGAGCTGCTGGAACGCGCGCTGACCCACCGGTCGTACGCGTACGAGAACGGCGGCCTGCCCACCAACGAGCGGCTGGAGTTCCTCGGCGACTCGGTGCTCGGCGTGGTGATCACGACGGCGCTGTTCCACAACCACCCCGACCTCCCGGAGGGACAGCTCGCCAAGCTGCGCGCCAGCGTGGTCAACATGCGGGCGCTGGCCGACGTGGCGCGTGGCCTCGGCCCGGACGGGCTCGGCGCCTACCTGCTTCTCGGCAAGGGTGAGGAGACCACCGGCGGCCGGGACAAGGCGAGCATCCTCGCCGACACCCTGGAGGCGCTGCTCGGGGCGATCTACCTCCAGTACGGCCTGGACACGGCCGCGATCGTCATCCACCGCCTCTTCGACCCGCTGATGGCGGAGTCGGCCGGCCGGGGCGCCGCGCTGGACTGGAAGACGAGCCTCCAGGAGCTGACGGCGGCACTGGGGCTGGGCGTGCCCGAGTACCGGATCGAGGGCACCGGTCCCGACCACCTGAAGACCTTCACCGCCTGGGTGGTGGTCGCCGGCAACCGCTACGGCGGCGCCGAGGGGCGCAGCAAGAAGGAGGCCGAGCAGCGGGCCGCCGAGGCCGCCTGGCGGAACCTGACCGAGCAGGCCGAGCGGACCCCGCACGGCGACGGCGGGGCGAGCACCGCCCAGAGCGGCGAGTCCGGCGGCAACGGCGCCGGGCCGTCCGGCAACGGCTCCGGCCCGCACGGGGCGGCGCGCGCCGAGGCCACCAGCGGAGCCGACGCCACCACCGAAGTGGCTGCCGCGACGGACGCCGACGCCAGGGCCACCGCCGGCGGCCGGGACGCGGGGCCGGCACGTGCCTGAGCTGCCCGAGGTCGAGACCGTCCGGCAGGGCCTGGCGCAGTGGGTGATCGGCCGGCGGATCGAGTCCGTCGAGGTGCGCCACCCGAGGGCGGTGCGGCGGCACGTGCCCGGTGGGCAGCACTTCGCCGACGTGCTGGCCGGCCGGACGATCCTCGACGTACGCCGTCGCGGCAAGTACCTCTGGCTGCCGCTGGACTCGGGTGACGCGGTGGTCGGCCACCTCGGCATGTCCGGTCAGTTGCTGCTGCAACCGGCGGACGCCCCCGACGAGACGCACCTGCGGGTGCGGTTCCGGTTCGCCGACGACGGCCCGGAGCTGCGCTTCGTCGACCAGCGCACGTTCGGCGGCCTGGCGGTGAGCGAGGGCGGGGCGGAGCTGCCGGCGGAGATCGCACACATCGCCCGGGATCCGATGGACCCCCAGTTCTCCGACGCCGGGTTCGTGGCCGGGCTGCGGCGACGGCGCACCGAGGTGAAGCGGGCGCTGCTCGACCAGACGTTGATCTCCGGGGTGGGCAACATCTACGCCGACGAGGCGCTCTGGCGGGCCGGCCTGCACGGCGCCCGGCCGACCGACGCGTTGACCGGCCCGGCCGCGCAGCGGCTGCTGGGACACGTACGGGACGTGCTGGGCGAGGCCATCAAGCAGGGGGGCACCAGCTTCGACGCCCTCTACGTCAACGTCAACGGCGAGAGCGGCTACTTCGACCGGTCGCTGAACGTCTACGGCCGGGAGGGCGAGCCCTGCCGCCGCTGCGGTGCGCCGATCCGGCGTGAACCGTTCATGAACCGGTCCTCGTACAGCTGCCCGCGCTGTCAGACCCGCCCCCGGGGTGCCCTGCGGGGTTGACCCTGAGTCGTCTCGGGGGCGCGGTTCGCGTGTCGGTCGGCGCCGCTCCGGGCGTACCCCCGGTGACTGTCTGATTCGCGACCGGCGCCCCGCCGACGGGCCTGGGGCGAGCGGCCGTCGCGCCCGGGTGGACACCGGGGCCGGGCCGGGGCGCTCCCGGATGTCCGCGGACGGTTCCGTCCCTAGCGTCAGCACCGTTGACATGGGCTGACGGAACAGGGGGAACCGTGATGGGGGCGAGACCGGTGACGGTCCGGTTGGCGCGGTGGAGCGCCGAACATCCGTGGCGTGCGATCGCGCTGTGGGTGGTGTTCGTGGCGGTGTGTTTCGTGGGGGGAAACGCCGCGGGCCTCAACGAGGCCACGAACTCCGACCAGGCGATCGGCGAGTCCGGCCGGGCCGGGGTGATCGTCGAGGGCGGTGACTTCCACGAGCCGGCGGTGGAGAACGTCCTGATCACCGCGCGTACGGGCACGCTCGACCAGGCGGCGGCGCGGGCCGCGGCCGGCGACGCGGCGGACCGGCTGCGGTCGGTGGTCGGGGTGGCCGACGTGGGGCAGCCGGTGCCGGCACGGGACGACTCCGCCCTGCTGCTGCCGATCACCATGTCCGGCGACCCGGAGACGGCGTCGGACCGGCTGCAACCGCTGCTCGACGCCACGGCCGCCACCCAGGACGCCCACCCGCAGCTGCGCATCGAGCAGGTCGGCGGTCCGTCGGTCAACAAGGCGCTCGACGACACCCTCGGCAAGGACTTCCAGCGCGCGGAGCTGCTCAGCCTGCCGGTGACCCTGGCCATCCTCATCATCGCGTTCGGCGCGCTCATCGCGGCCGGCGTGCCAGTGCTGCTCGCGCTCTCCTCGGTGGCCGCGGCGATGGGGCTCTCCACCCTCGCCTCGCACCTGGTGCCGGCGACCGATGTCACGGCCAGCGTCATCCTGCTCATCGGCATGGCGGTCGGCGTGGACTACTCGCTGTTCTACGTGCGCCGGGAACGCGAGGAACGGGCCAAGGGACGCTCCGGCCTGGACGCCGTGGAGATCGCCGCGGAGACCAGCGGACACGCCGTCGTGGTCTCCGGCTTCGCCGTGGTCATCTCGATGGCCGGCCTGCTGCTCGCCGGTGACGCGGTCTTCTCCTCGCTCGCCGTGGGTTCCATCCTGGTGGTCGCCGTCGCCGTGACCGGCTCGTTGACCGTGCTGCCCGCGCTGCTGGCGAAGCTGGGCCGCTGGGTCGACCGCCCCCGGGTGCCGCTGCTGTGGCGGTTGACCGCGCCGCGTACCGGGCGCCCCGGGGAGGCCCCGCCACGGTTCTGGCCGGCCGTGCTCCGGCCCGCGCTGCGAGCGCCGGTGGCGACGCTGGTGATCTCCGTCGGGCTGCTGCTCGCCCTCGCCGCGCCCGCGCTGGGCATGAAGCTGAAGTTCCCCGGCATGGAGGACCTGCCGCGCAGCACGCCGGCGATGCAGGCGTACGACCGGTTGACCGCCGCCTTCCCCAGCAACGGCACGAGCCACACCGTGGCGGTCCGGGCGCCCGCGGCCGACGCCGAGCGGGTGCGGGCCGCGCTGACCGACCTGGCCGGCCGGGCCGGCGGCGACCCGCTCTTCGCGCCCGTCGAGGCGGACGGCCCGAAGATCCGGGTGTCGGACGACCGGCGGGTGTCGGTGCTGGAGGTGGCCACGCCGTACGCCAGCCGCGACGACCGGGCCGTCGACTCCCTGCACCGGCTGCGGGAAGACCTGGCGCCGGCCGCGCTGCGTGGGGTTCCCGGCATCGAGTACGCGATCGGCGGTGGCGTCGCCGCCAGCGAGGACTACGCGGCGCACGTCCGGGACAAGCTCCCGTTGGTGATGGGGTTCGTGCTGGTGCTCACGTTCCTGGTGATGACGCTGACGTTCCGCTCGGTGGTGGTGGCGGTCAGCTCGATCGCGCTGAACCTGCTCTCCGCCGGCGCGGCGTACGGGCTGCTGGTGCTGGTCTTCCAGGGCGGCTGGGCGGACGACCTGCTCGGCTTCACCTCGATGGGCGCGATCGTGTCCTGGCTGCCGCTGTTCCTCTTCGTGGTGCTCTTCGGCCTGTCGATGGACTATCACGTGTTCGTGGTCAGCCGGATCCGTGAGGGGATCCGGGCCGGGATGTCCAACCGCGACGCCGTGGCGTACGGCATCACCACGTCGGCCGGCGTGGTGACCAGCGCCGCGATCGTGATGGTCGGCGTCTTCTCGATCTTCGCGACGCTGAGCACGATCGACATGAAGCAGCTGGGCATCGGTCTCGCGGCGGCGATCCTGCTGGACGCCACGATCATCCGGGCGGTGGTGCTGCCGGCCCTGATGACCCTGCTCGGCGACGCGAACTGGTGGGCTCCGCGCTTCCTGCGCCGCCGTCCGGCGGTTGCGCCGACCGACCCGCCGGCGTCCGCGCCGGAGCTGGTCGGCGTGCGCTGACGATCATCCGGCACGGGCCGGGCCGCACGCGCGGCCCGGCCCGTGCCGCGTCAGGGCAGTGCGCAGGAGATCCGCCACGCGTCGAGGGTGCGCTCCTTGCGCATGGAGGTGAAGCCGTAGCCGACCGTGGTCACGCAGAAGTCGGTGGTCGAGCCCGCGTACTCGACGTGGAAGACCGGCTTCCCCGCCTCGGTGAACGCGAGCAGCTTGGCGCACAGGCCGAGGCGTACGCACTCCTCGTTGACCGCGAAGTCGAAGTCCGGGGCCAGCGCCGCGACCTGGGGCACGTCGTTGAGCAGCCCGGGGGAGAGGTCCAGGGAACGGGCGAGCGTGGCGAGCCGGCGGTTGAACACCAACTGGTCGTCGAAGCCCAGCGGAAAGCCGGAGCGGTGCAGGTAGCCGTCCGCGTCGGCGAGGACCACCGCCCCGAACCCCTTGCCCCGGCAGAGCCGCATCCGGTCGGCCAGCACCGGCTCCAGGGTGTCCCACTGCCGGACGTCGAGCCACCGGCTCCCCGGGCGTCGGCCGGCCGCGCCGCGTACGGTCTCGGGGAACCGGCTCGCGTCCGCGTCGTCGGGCAGCAGCGAACCCACGTGCACCTGGCAGACCAGCCGACGGTCCCGGGCCCGCAGGTCGGCGGTCTCCGCGGTGGTCGTCCGCACCGGGTCGAGCAGGAACACGTCGGCGTCCACGTCCGGGTCGAGCGGGCCGCTCAGCTGCCACTGCCACTGCCAGTGGCGGGCCGACTCCGCCGGCCACGCGGTCGGGGCGCCCGGTGGGGTGAACTCCACGCGGCACCCGTACACCGGAACCAGCAGGAGCAGGACGGCGCCGGCGGACAGTGCCCGGCGCAGCCGGCACCGGACGGCGCGGCGCCGCAGCCGGATCCGCATCGGCAGCTCCCGGGTCCCGGACGGCACCCGGCCGCCCTCACGGGTACGCCACCCCCACGCCGACGTACCTCATCCGGGTGAACGAGCGCGGACCCGCCGACGACTCGCCCGGTCAGCGCGGCGCGGCGAAGACCTGCGTCCAGTACGGCCCGTTGCTGCTGGCGATGCCCACGCCGATCTCGGTGAACGCGCAGTTCAGGATGTTGGCCCGGTGCCCGGGGCTGTTCATCCATGCGTCCATCACCGCGGCCGGCGTCTTCTGGTTCCAGGCCACGTTCTCGCCGTAGGTGCGCCACGTGTAGCCCACCCGGTCGAGCCGGTCACCGGCGTCGCTGCCGTCACTGCCGGTGTGCGACATGTTCTGGTGGTCGGCCTGGTCCTGACTGTGCCGCTGCGCCGCGGTCATCAGCTTGTCGTCGATGCCGAGGGCGCCGCAGCCGGCCTTCGCCCGCTCGGCGTTCACCAGGTCGACGACCTCGCGCGCCTGGGCGCTGACGGTCCCGCTGCCCGAGGCCGTCGTGCCGGCGGAGGTCGGCTTGGGGCTCCGGTCGACGCTGCGTCGGGACGGCGCGGTGGTCCGGGAGGGCGCCGGGGTTGGCCGGTTGGTCCGGGTCGCCGACGGCGTCGGGCGGGCCGTGGTGGGCGAGGCGGTCGGGGCGGGGGCGGCCAGCGCGTCACCGGGGAACGTCTCGTCCCCGGTCGGGGCGGGCGCGGCGGCCACGGTGTCGTCGACCGCGCTCGGCTCGCCCGGATCACCGGGGCCGCCGGGCAGGGCGAACGCGCCGACGCCGAGGCTCACCACCAGGGTGGCTGCCGCGGCGGCCCCGCCGATGAGCAGCGGTCGGGGGAACCGCCGGCGGGACCGGTGCCGCCCCTCCGGGCCGCCCTGGTCGGCGGACGTGGTGCGGGGGTCGATCGGCGGGACGGGGCTGATCGGGGCGGTGGCGTCGTCGACGTGCCAGGTGCCGGCGACCGGCCCGCCGTCGCGCTCGCCGTACGCCGACCAGGCACCGCCCGGCGCGCTGTCGCGGTCGTACGCCGACCAGCCACCGCTCGCGGGCGCGGCCTCGTGGTCGTACGCCGACCACGCCTGCGTGGCGGCGTCGGCGGTCCAGCCGCCGGTCGACGGCTCCGCCGGGACGTCCCCGGCGGCTGGACCGTGGTGCCGACCGGTGGACTCGTCCGCCACCCAGGGGCCGGTCCGCTCCGCGGACCAGTGCGTGGTCGGTTCGTCCCGCCAGCCGCCGGTGGGGAGGTCCCGGTGCCAGCCGTCGGTCGGTCGCTCGTCCCGCGGCGCCGGCTCGGCGACCCACCGGCCGGTCGGCTGGTCGCGCCACCCGTCCGCGGGCTCCGCCCAGCGGCCCTCCGTCGGCTGGTCGCGGTGCCGGGTCTCGGCCGGCTGTTCGGGGTCGTCGCCGAACAGGTAGGCCGACCGCGGCTCCGGGCGGTCGGTCAGCCAGGCCGGTTCGCCGATCGGGGGTTCCGGGCGCCGGCCGGCGCCAGCCGGGTCGTTCGGGTCGGTCCTGCCGTACACGCCTGAGCCTCCAGAGGGTCGGTTGCGGGCCGGGGTGACGCTACGACTGCCCCGCGACCTGCGGCAATGTGGCTAAGGAAGAGTTAAGGGGAAGCCGGACGCCCGGGTGCGGACTTCCCGGGAACGGAGGCGTACAGTAAAGGCGTCCGGACAGAGCGTGTCCGTGCCTCGTGGCAGCCCCCCGGCAAGTGGTCAGGCCGACGCAGAGATGATCTACGGCCTGCGAGAACTTGACGAAGGGGGGTTTGCGGCTCAATATATAAGTGTCGCCAGTCGCGCCCGGCCATGCCCAGATACAGCTGGAATGGCAGTCGCTGACACATGGGCGCGCGTTGGCCGGCCTTTCCGGCAGCGCATATCAAGGAGTCATCATGGCGAAGGCCCTCTACGGCCACGTAGGTGCAGCGCCCGACCGGCGTCTGCTCGACGAGGTCACCCGACTGCGTGCCAGGGTTCAGGCACTCGAGTTCGAGCTCACGCGTCTGCGTGCCGAGAACGATCGGCTCGCTGCCGCCGCGAGTGAGGCGGACGATCTGCTCCGGCTCGCCGAGCCCGCGCTGACCTGATCCCCAGGTCGGAAAACTGAATCGCACCACGCAAAAAAGCGCGCCGACACCTGTGTGCCGGCGCGCAGCTCTGTCTCCACGCATTTCCGCCCCGCAATTAATCGATCTTGGCGCCGGTGCCGTCTCGTCGGTTCCGAGAATGGCGGCGGCCCGGGCGTCACGTGAACGATGATCGCCTTTGCGGCGGCGTACCGATGACCATCGCACGGCCGGCCCGGGTCGGCCGGTGAGCGCTCCGCGGACCGCGGCGCAGGCGGGTCGCGTGCCCGCACCCCGGCGCTGCCGGGTTAGTCTGCGGGTTTACCAGGGTCCGCGCAGCCGGCGACGGTACGGCGGCCACCGGACGAGGATCGGGACGTGCATCTCAAGAGCCTGACGGTGAAGGGCTTCAAGTCCTTCGCCTCCGCGACGACGTTGAAGCTGGAGCCGGGCATCACCTGCGTGGTGGGTCCGAACGGCTCCGGCAAGTCCAACGTCGTCGACGCGATCGCGTGGGTGCTCGGGGAGCAGGGCGCGAAGGCGCTGCGCGGCGGCAAGATGGAGGACGTCATCTTCGCCGGCACCGCCGGCCGCGCCCCCCTGGGCCGGGCCGAGGTGACCCTCACCATCGACAACACCGACGGTGCGCTGCCCATCGAGTACACCGAGGTCTCCATCACCCGCCGCATGTTCCGGTCCGGCGAGAGCGAATACGAGATCAACGGCGACTCCTGCCGGTTGCTCGACATCCAGGAGCTGCTGTCCGACTCCGGCATCGGCCGGGAGATGCACATCATCGTCGGCCAGGGGCGGCTCGACGGCATGCTGCACGCCAAGCCGGAGGACCGGCGCGCGTTCATCGAGGAGGCCGCGGGCGTCCTCAAGCACCGCAAGCGCAAGGAAAAGGCGCTGCGCAAGCTCGACGCGATGCAGACGAACCTCAACCGGCTCACCGACCTCACCACCGAGCTGCGCCGCCAGCTCAAGCCGCTCGGCCGGCAGGCCGAGGTGGCCCGGCGGGCCGCCGCCATCCAGGCCAACCTGCGGGACGCCCGGCTGCGGCTGCTCGCCGACGACCTGGCGACCCTGCGCGCGACCCTGGACAAGGAGATCGCCGACGAGACCGCCCTGCGGGAGCGGCGGGAGCAGGTCGAAGCGGAGCACACCGAGGTGCAGCAGCGCCTCGGCGAGCTGGAGGCCGCCCTCGCCGAGGACGCGCCGCTGCTCGCCGCCGCCCAGGACACCTGGTACAAGCTCTCCGCGCTCCAGGAGCGGTTCCGTTCGATCGAGCAGCTCGCGCGCGAGCGGCTGCGCCACCTCAGCGCCACGCCGGACGACGAGCGCCCCGGGCGCGACCCGGACCAGTTGGAGGCCGAGGCCGAGCGGGTCCGCGAGCAGGAGGAGGAGCTGCGCGGGGCGCTCACCGACGACCAGATCCGGCTGGCCGAGGCCGTGGAGCACCGCCAGGAGCTGGAGCGCCAGCTCGCCGCCGCGGAGCGGCAGCTGGTCGCGGCGGCGAAGGCCATCGCCGACCGCCGGGAGGGGCTGGCCCGGCTCACCGGTCAGGTGAACTCCGCCCGGACCCGCGCCACCACCGGCGGGGAGGAGATCGAGCGCCTCGCCGCCGCCCACGCCGACGCGATGGCCCGCGCCGAGAAGGCCCAGGCCGACCTCGACGCGGTGGCCGAGCAGTCCACCGAGGCGGACCGCGACAACGCCGACCTGGACACCCGGCACGCCGAGGCGGTGGCCGTGCACGAGCGCGCGCAGGCGGCCGTACGGTCGCTGTCCGACGCCGAGCGCGCCGCGGAGAAGGACGCCGCCACCTGGAAGGCCCGCGAGGAGGCCCTCGCGCTCGGCCTGCGGCGCAAGGACGGGGCCGGCGCCCTGCTCGCCCGCGCCGGCGACGTGCCCGGCCTGCTCGGCAGCCTCTCCGGGCTGCTCACCGTCGCGCCCGGGCACGAGGCCGCGCTCGCCGCCGCGCTCGGCGGGCTGGCCGACGCGGTCGCCGTCAGCGGTGTGGACGAAGCGGTCGAGGCGATGCGGCTGCTGAAGATCTCCGACGCGGGGCGGGCCGGCCTGCTGGTGGGCAGCCCCGCGGGTCCGGGCATGGACGGGCCGGCCGACGCGCTGCGACCCAAGCTGCCCGACGGCGCGCAGTGGGCGCCGGACCTGGTGGAGTGCGGCGACCAGCTGCGGCCGGCGGTGCACCAGGCGCTGCGTGACGTCGTCCTCGTCGAGGACCTCGCCGCCGCCGCCGAGCTGGTGAGCGTCAACCCGGAGCTGCGGGCGGTCACCCCGGACGGCGACGTCGTCGGGGCGTACGCGGCGGCCGGCGGGTCGGCCAAGGCACCCAGCTTCATCGAGGTGCAGGCCGCCGTCGAGGAGGCCCGCACGAACCGGATCGCGGCCGAACACACCGCCGCCGAGCTGCGCGACCAGCTGGTCGAGGCGCGCGCCGAGGTGGCCGTCGCCAAGGAGGCGGTGCAGCATGCCGCCGCCGCGAAGCGGGAGGCGGAGAGCCACCGCAACGCGGCCGCCCGCCGACTGGCCGAGCTGGGCGCGGCGGCCCGGTCGGCGAAGGCGGAGACCGACCGGCTCGGCGAGTCCCGGGCGCGCGCCGAGGCCGCCCGCGAACGCGACCTGCTGGCCCTTGCCGAGCTGGAGGAGCGGTTGCGCCTGGCCGAGGAGACCCCGGTCGACGCCGAGCCCTCCACCGAGGAGCGGGACCAGCTCGCCGCGATGGTGCCGCAGGCCCGGCAGAACGAGATGGAGGTCCGGCTGGCGGTGCGTACCGCGGAGGAGCGGGTCTCCTCGATCGCCGGCCGCGCCGACTCGCTGCGCCGGCAGGCCACCGCGGAGCGGGCCGCCCGGGAGCGCGCCGCGGCCCGGCGGGCCGCCCGCACCCGGGGGGCCGCGATCGCCCGGGCCGTCGCCGGTGGCGCCCGCGAGGCGCTGACCCGGCTCACCACGTCGATCGCCACCGCCGAGGAGCAGCGCGACGAGGTGGCGCGCGAGCGTGCCGCCCGGGAGGCCGAGCTCCAGGAGGTACGCGGGGCGGCCAAGCGGCTCGGCGGCGAGCTGGAGCGGCTGACCAGCCAGGTGCACCGCGACGAGGTCGCCCGCGCCGAGCAGCGGCTGCGCATCGAGCAGTTGGAGGCGAAGGCCGCCGAGGACTTCGGCCTCGACGTGGAGACCCTGGTCGCCGAGTACGGCCCCGGCCAGCCGGTGCCGCCGACGCAGGCGGACGTCGCCGCCGCCGAACGGGACGGCCTGCCGGTGCCGGAGCCGGTCCGCTACGAGCGGCCGGTGCAGGAGAAGCGGGCCGCGAAGGCGGAGCGGGAGCTGGCCCTGCTCGGCAAGGTGAACCCGCTGGCGCTGGAGGAGTTCGCCGCGCTGGAGGAGCGTTACAAGTTCCTGTCCGAGCAGCTGGAGGACCTCAAGGCCACCCGGCGGGACCTGCTGACCGTCGTCAAGGACGTGGACGACCGCATCCTGGAGGTGTTCGCCAGCGCGTTCGAGGACACCGCCCGGGAGTTCGAGCAGGTCTTCACGGTGCTCTTCCCCGGCGGCGAGGGCCGGCTGGTGCTCACCGACCCCGACGACCTGCTGACCACGGGTGTGGAGGTGGAGGCCCGGCCGCCCGGCAAGAAGATCAAACGGCTGTCGCTGCTCTCCGGCGGCGAGCGGTCGCTGACCGCGGTGGCCATGTTGGTGGCGATCTTCCGCGCACGGCCCAGCCCGTTCTACATCATGGACGAGGTGGAGGCGGCGCTCGACGACGTGAACCTCGGCCGGCTGATCACGCTCTTGGCGCAGTTGCGGGAGAAGAGCCAGCTCATCGTCATCACGCACCAGAAGCGGACGATGGAGGTCGCCGACGCGCTCTACGGGGTGACCATGCGCGGCGGTGTCACCCAGGTCATCAGCCAACGGCTCAACCGGGCCGACGACGAGGACGAGCGGCAGGGCCGCGGCGAGGAGAACGGGTAGTGGCTCGGGAACGCGCGACGGCGCTCCTGGTGGACTTCGACGGCGTCGTACGGCGCTTCGACCCGGCGGTGGCCGCCGGGGTGGAACAGCGGTACGGCCTCGCCGAGGGGGTGCTCACCGAGATCGCCATGCAGTGGGGCCGACTCCAGCCGGTGCTCACCGGGCAGGTCAGCCACGCGGACTGGATGACCAGCGTCGCCGAGGCGCTGGCCGAGCCGGCGGGCAGCCCGGAGCGGGCCCGGGCGGCGGTCGAGGAGTGGCAGACCTACCGGGGCGAGGTCGACGCGGAGGTGCTCGGCTTCGTCCGGGAGGCGCGGGCCGCCGGCATCCGGGTCGGGCTGGCCACCAACGCCACCGACCGGCTCGACGACGACCTGGCCGCGCTCGACCTGACCGACGCGTTCGACGCGGTGGTCAGCTCGTACCGGCTCGGGGTGAACAAGCCGGCGAAGGAGTACTTCCAGGCGGCCTGCCAGGCGCTCGCCACCCCGCCGGACCGGGTGCTGTTCACCGACGACGAGGACTGGTCGGTGCGGGGCGCCCGTGTCGCCGGGCTCTCCGCCCACCGCTGGACGGGTCCCGGCGACCTGCGCTACCTCCGGGCGGCGCTGGCGTACTGAGCGGCCGGCGCGGGCGCCGGTCGGGTTGTCGCCGGGTCAGGCCGGCGCCGGTCAGCGCACGTCCGGCACCTCACTCACCGTGAACGGCGGCGTGGGCGTCGGGGCGTTGAGCTGACTGTTGACCCACAGCAGGCGGCCACCGTCGCGGGCAAGGGTGGTCGGCGACTGGGCCAGCGGCGCCGGTCGGGACTGCCGGACCACCCGGGCCGTCCGCCGATCCGCGTCGAGGAGCGCCACGTTGACCGCGAAGCTCCAGCCGCCGTGCCCGTCGGGGAAGTTCACCACCCCGTAGAGCCGGTCGCCCTCGAGCAGCAGCCCGTCGGCGCCCATCTGCCCGCCACTCACCCGCACCACCGTCGCGGTACGCCGTCGCAGGTCGACCCGGTGCAGACGTTCGCTGCCCGGCTCGCCGGTGCCCTGGTCGGCGACGAGCGCGTACCGGCCGTCCGGGGTGACGGCGATGCCGTTCAGGAAGCCCGGGGCGGTGGCGAAGTCCGTCGGGGCGAGCCACGGGATGAGTTCACCGATCCGGGTGCGGTCGAGGGCGGCCCGCCACACGGTCCCGGTCGCCGAGTCGGTGACGTAGACGGCGTCGTCGGTCACCGCCACATCGTTGAGCGCGGCTCCGGCGGTCGCCGTCCGCCGGGCGAGCAGCGCGCCGTCCGGGGCGTGCACGAAGAGCGTGCCGGTAACCCAGCCGGCGACGAAGAGGCGGCCGTGCCGGTCCGGGTGCACCCCGGCCGCGCTCGTCCGACCGTCCCCGCCCGCCGGCAGGAACGGCCGAAGCGCGGGCCGGGCGGTGTCGCCCCGGTAGACCGCGCCGGTGGTCACGCTGGTGACGTAGATCGTGCCGTCGGGTGTGACGGCGACGCCCTCGGGCCGTACGTCCGGCTCGCGGGTGACGACGTAGGTGTCCGGTCGGTCGGGGGTGGGGGAGGGCCCGGCGGCGACGGTCAGGACGGTGAGCGCGGCGACGGCCGCCGCGAGGAAACTCGTCATGCGCGAAGGATCGGCCCGGCTCCGTCCACACTCCACACCCTTTCGGGCTGGCGTGAAGGGCGGCTAGCGTCGGCCGCATGTTGACCCTGCACCTGAACGCGACGGACCTCAGCCGCACCACCGTGCGATCCGCGCCGTCGGTGCTGATCGAGCTGGCCGCCGCCGGTCAACGCCTCTTCCAGGCCACCGTGCCGGAGCACCTGGCGCAGTGGCGGGCGCGCACCCGGGCCGCGCTCCGCCCGGCCATGCGGCCCTACCTGGACCTGTGCCGCCTGGCGTGGTGGCTGCCGGACTTCGTCACCCCGCCCGGCCTCGGCAGCGACTTCCGCACGTCGCTCGACGAGGTGGCGGCCACCCCCGTCGAACGGCTGGCGGCGGAGCTGCGGCCTCGCCTGGACGCCGGTGACCTCCCGGCGCGGGTCGGCCCGCTGGCCTCGGGGGAGGCGGCGGCCCGGCGGGAGCTGCTGGCGGCGATGACGGCGTTCCACGCGGTGGCGGTGGCCCCGTACTGGTCGACGGTCGGCGCGGCGGTGCAGACCGACCGAGCCGTACGCGGGCACGCGCTGGTGGACGCCGGGATCGACCGGGTGCTGCGCGATCTCAGCCCGCACCTCTCCTGGCGCTCCGCCGGATCCACCTACCAGTTGTCGTACGAGTGCGCGTTCGGCACGGAGCTGGACGTGGTGCCGGACGGCCGGGGCGTGACGCTGGTGCCGGCCTACTTTTTGCCGCACCCGTGCGTGCTCGACGACCCGGCCGGGCCGCTCGTCCTCGCCTATCCGATCCGCCCGAGCCGGCGTGAGCTGACCACCGCCCGGCCCTTGGCGGACCTGCTGGGACGGACCCGGGCGGCGGTGTTGGGCGTGATCGCCGACGGGCCGAGCACCTCGCAGGTCGCCCGGGCGCTCGGCATCTCGGTCGCCTCGGCCAGCCAGCACGCCTCGACGCTGCGGGCGGCCGGGCTGGTCACGTCGCACCGCAATGGTGTCGCCGTGCTGCACGCGCTCACCCCGCTCGGCGCCCAGCTGCTGCGGGCCGGGCGGGTCAGTCCCCGGTGACGCCGTCGAGGCGCTCGCGGATCAGGTCGGCGTGGCCGTTGTGCCGGGCGTACTCCTCGATCATGTGCGTGTAGACCCAGCGCAGGTTGAAGGTGCGCTGCTTCGGGGTCTTCTCGGTGAAGGTCTCGTCGAGGGAGTGACCGGCGGCCGCGGCCCGGGCCAGCTCGACCTCGCGATGGAAGACCGCGAAGTCGGCCTCGGCGTCGGCGCCGGTCACGTCGAAGTCGGCGTCCGGTCGCTCGGGGGTGAAGTAGGGGTAGTCGACCGTCTCGCCGGCGAAGTTCTCCCGGAACCACCAGGCCTCCACCTCGGCCAGGTGGCGGACGAGCCCGAGCAGGGTGAGCCCGGACGGCTCGACGCTCGGCGTGGTCAACTGCTCGGCGGTCAGGCCGGCGCACTTCACCAGCAGGGTCTGCCGGTGGTAGTCGAGCCAGCCCTCCAGCATGGTGCGCTCGTCGGCGACCAAGGGTTCGGGGGTGCGGGTGATCTCGGGTGCTCTCCAGGTCATGCGGACATGATCGCCGGAACCTCCGACAGCGGGCGACCGGATATCAGGGCACCACGACGACCGGCCAGCGCCCGGCGCGGACCAGCCGGGTGGCCACGGAGCCGACCAGGCGGTGCCCGGCCTGCTCGGAGGAGCCCACCACCACCAGGTCCGCGTGGAACTCGTCGGCCGCGTCCCGCAGTTCGGTGTACGCGTCGCCGCGCCGGCAGACGAACGTGATCGGCAGGCCCAGCTCCTCGGCGCCCCGCCGGATGTCCCGGCGCAGCTCGGCGGCCAGTTCGTCCTGAGCGCGCCGCACCGCCCCGGCGTCCACGCCCGGCATCATGGCGGTGAGCCCGTTCGGGGCGCTGACGAAGACGACGACGAGGGCCGCGCCCTGGCGGCGGGCGAGGCCGGCGGCGTACCAACCGGCGCGCTCCGAGGTGCGGGTGCCGTCGACGCCGACCAGCACCACGCGGGGTCCGTCGGTGCCGCGCTCGAACGGCAGGGGCCGGGCCTCCGGGCCGTACTCCTCCCGGTCGGGTGCTCCCACGCTCACGGCCGCCTCCCCTTTGCGTCGCCGGTCTCCACTGTCGCTCGGATCGGGACGGACGGGTAGGGGCCCGCGCCGTCGGCCTCCCGGTAACCATAGGACTTTGTTGCCCGAAGCAACAACGTGTGAAACCGGATAAATCTTCCCAGGATCAAGCTCGGTCGGAGCGCGTCCGCCGACGGCGCGGGGCGGGTCAGGACCAGGCGTCGTTGAAGCGGCCCAGCAGTCGGGCGAACTCCGCCACGTCCTCGGCCGGCCAGCTCTCCAGCGTGCCCCGGATGTGCCCCATCCGGGCGGCCCGGGCCGCGTCGAAGCGGGCCTGCCCCTCCTCGGTGAGGCTCAGCTGCGCGGCCCGCCCGTCGGTCGGATCGGGGATGCGGCGCACCAGACCGAGGATCTCCAGTCCCCTGATCTGCCGGCTGAGCGTCCCCTTGCCGATCCCGAGCCGGGTGGACAGGTCGGTCAGCCGGACCGAGTCGCAGCGGCGCAGCCAGAGCAACAGCCCGTACGCGTTCGGCTCCAGGTTCGGGTGCACCTCGCGGGCGACCTCCCACGAGACGGCCCGGCCGCGTCGCAGCAGGGCGGTCAGTTCGTGCTCGACCGCCCGTAGCGTCTCCGCGTGCTGCTCGTCCACGGCGTAGAGAGTACGGCGTCCCGCTCAGGACTCGCCTGTGAGCCGGTGCCGCATGACCGGGCGCAGGTGTCCGTCACTCGTCGTGCCCTCGACGGTCACCTCGGCGGAGCGGCCCCGGTGGACGAGGGTGGCCACCGCGTTGCCGAAGTACGGCCCGGCGAGCTTCCGCCACCGCACCCCGGGCCGGCGGACGCCGGCGGAGCGGGCCAGCGCCCGGGTGGCGGCGGCCGGACCCGGCGACCAGCCGAGCCGCATCAGCGGACGTATCCCGGCCGGCACCTGGTTGTGGATCGGCGAGCAGGTCAACTGGTGGACGGGGGTGGTCACCGCCGGGTCGTCGAACCGGGCCCGGGCCACGTACGAGTGGTGCACGTCGCCGGAGAGCACGCTGATGGAGGCCGGTGGCGCGTACGCGGGACCAGCCCCGACCCGCTCACCCGGGGCGCCCGGGGTGCCGCTGCCGATCCGGGCGAACGTGGCGCCCAGCGCCTCGAACGACCGGCGGAAGGCCGCCCAGTGCTCCAGGTCCAGCGCCCGGCGCAGCTTCTCGGCCAGCCGCGCCGCCCAGGGGCGTCGGGAGTCCGCCAGCCGCTCGTTCCACGCCTCGACGTGGTGGATGCCGGGTGGCAGCAGCCAGGGCAGCGACGCGCCGACCACCAGGTGGTCGTAGACGCCGTGCGCCTGGTCGAGGAACCAGGACCACTCGCCGGGTGGCAGCATCGCCCGGTTGCCCGGGTCGAGCACCCGGCTGCACCGGTTGTCCAGCATCACCAGGCGGGTCCGGCCCAGGTCGAGCGCGTAGCTCCACTGGTACTGCACGGCCCGCCACCGCTCGGTGTCGTGCGCGAGATCGGCCTCCTGGTCGACCCGCTGCCCGAACTCGCGCAGCACCCCGGTCGCGTCCTCGGCCGCGGAGACCTTGGCGAACACCGGGTCGGCGGCGACCTCGTCGGGCGCGAGGTTGCCGAGGTGCTGGTAGACCCAGTAGGAGGCGAGCCCGCTGCCGATCCGCTCGGCCCACCACGGCTGGGACCGCGCGTCCGACCGCCACGACGCGGACGTGTTCCAGTCGTCGATGATCTCGTGGTCGTCGAAGATCATGACGCTCGGGACGGTGGAGAGCAGCCACCGGATCTCCGGATCGCGCCACGACTCCAGGTAGAGCTTCGTGTACTCGTCGAAGCTCACCACCTGGTCGGCCGGGGCGCCCGCCGGCCGCCGGCGGCGTCGCTTGAGCAGCCGGCGCACCGTGGGTGAGGTGACGTCCGCATAGACCTGGTCGCCGAGCAGCACCAGCAGGTCGGGCTGCCCGTCCGGCGTGGGGTCGGCGATCAGTCGCCGGGCGTACGCGTCCAGCGCGTCGGGCGGGAGCTTTCGGGTGGTGGCGTGCTGGGTGGTCTCCCGGCACGAACCGAAGATCAGCCGGACCGGCTGGTCCCGGTCGTCGACGGCCCGGGTGCGGATCACGCTCGGCGGGAAGCTCGACCCCGGCTCCGGCCACACCAACTCGTCGTCGACCAGTACCTCGTAGGTGGTGGTGCTGTCGGGGGTGAGGCCCTCGACGACCACCAGCGCGTAGTGGTGGTCGTACGCGGTGAAGGTGGGCGCGCTGCCGCCGGCACCGTCGGCGGTGCGGACGGTGACCACGGCGGGCGCCGCCGTTTCGACCCAGACGGTGGCCCGCGTGCCGACGACCCGGCGCAGCAACGGGCCGATGAGCAGGTGTGCGGCGGGCATGGCGCGACCTCCGAAGGGTGAGCGGACCTCATCTTTACTACCCGGCCGGCCGTCGCACCACTGCTGGCTGTGACCGAGCCTACCCTCGGCCCGTCGGGGCTTCCGGGTGCCGTGATTGGGACGCCGTCGCCGACATCTGACAGGATTTCGGCATGACGGATTACCTCCTCATCGCGATCGCCCTGCTCGGGGTGCTGATCCTCGGCGCCGTCGGTCTGGTCGCACCGCGCCTGCGCCGCCGCCAGGAGCCACCGCTGCCGACGACGGAGGTCGAGACACGGGCGGAGGAGGACCTGGCCGGCCCGCCGGTCGAGGCGCCGGAGGCCGAACTCTCCACCGGTGTGCTGGTCGAGCCGCCGCCCGTGATCGAGGCGCCGGCGCTGGAGGTCCCGGAGCCGACCGCCGGGCGGCTGGTCCGGCTGCGCACCCGCCTGTCCCGCTCGCAGAACGTCTTCGGCAAGGGCCTGCTCGGCCTGCTCACCCGGGACCACCTGGACGAGGACACCTGGGAGGAGATCGAGGACAGCCTGATCACCGCCGACGTCGGCATCGACGCCACCCGGGAGATCGTCGACCGGCTGCGGGAGCGCACCCGCGTGCTGGGCACCCGCTCCGCGTCGGAGCTGCGGGCCCTGCTCGCCGCCGAGCTGGTCAACGCGCTCGACCCGACGTTGGACCGCGCGCTGCGCACCGAGCGCAAGGACGGCGTGCCGGCCGTCCTGCTCGTCGTCGGCGTCAACGGCGCCGGCAAGACCACCACCTGCGGCAAGATCGCCCGGGTGCTGGTCGCCGACGGCCGCAGCGTCGTGCTCGGCGCGGCCGACACGTTCCGCGCCGCCGCCGCCGACCAGCTGGAGACGTGGGCCGGGCGGGTCGGCGCCGAGACGGTACGCGGCCCCGAGGGCGCCGACCCGGCGAGCGTCGCGTTCGACGCGGTCCGGCGCGGCATCGACAGCGGGGTCGACACCGTGCTGATCGACACCGCCGGCCGGCTACAGAACAAGGTCGGCCTGATGGACGAGCTGGGCAAGGTCAAGCGGGTGGTGGAGAAGCACGGCCCGATCGACGAGACGATCCTCATCCTCGACGCGACCACCGGGCAGAACGGCTTGGAGCAGGCCCGCGTCTTCACCGAGGTCGTCAACGTGACCGGCGTGGTGCTCACCAAGCTCGACGGCACCGCGAAGGGCGGCATCGTGATCGCGGTGCAGCGCAAGCTCGGCATCCCGGTGAAGCTGGTCGGCCTCGGTGAGGGGCCGGACGACCTGGCGCCGTTCGACCCGGCGCAGTTCGTCGACGCGCTGCTGGGCACCGAAGCCACCGCACGGGACGCGTAGTCTCGGGTGACGACCGACGATCGCGCGTACGCGGGCTGGCGCGACCCGAGCCACCCCTCGCAGCGCCTGGGGAGACCGTACGTGACGTCACAGGAGATCCCGCTGCACGGCGGGAACGTGAGCACCGTGGTCCGGGTCGGCGACACGGTCCGGCGCAACGCCGGGCCCTGGACGCCCTCCGTGCACGCCCTGCTGCGGCACCTGGAGTACGTGGGCTTCACCGGCGCGCCCCGCGCGCTCGGCATGGACGAGCGCAACCGCGAGGTGCTGTCGTACCTGGAGGGGGAGTGCGGCGAGTACCCGCTCGCCCCGCACTGGGTGACCGACGAGGCGCTGGTGACCGTCGCCACCATGCTGCGCATGTTCCACGACGCCCAGTACGGGTTCGCCCCGCCGCCGAACGCGGTCTGGCGCTCGTTCGGGCCGCCGCCGCCGGACACCGAGGTGATCTGCCACCACGACGCCGCCCCGCACAACGTCATCTGGCGGCCGGACGGCACCCTCGGGCTGATCGACTTCGACCTCGCGTCGCCCGGCTCCCGGATCTACGACGTCGCGTACGCGGCCTGGACCTGGGTGCCGATCTTCTCCGACCGCGACTCGATCACTCTTGGCTGGAAGCATCCGGACCGGCCCCGCCGGCTGCGCCTGTTCGCCGACGCGTACGGGCTGATCCCCCGGGACCGGCACCGGCTGATCCGGACCATCCGCAAGCGGATCGTCGACCACGTCGAGGGGATCCGCCGGATGGCGGCCGCCGGCGAGCCGGCGTTCGTCCGGATCGTGCACAAGGGCCACCTTCGTCGCCCGATGCGCGACCTGCGGCTGCTCGACTACGAGCGGCACGCGCTGGAGCACGCGCTGCGCTGACCGGGAGCGGTGGATCGCGCCGGCCGGTCGGACATCGACGCCCGCCGTACGGCCGATCCACCGCTGTCCATGTCGCCTACCGGGCAACCCTCTTCACACGTACGAAACAACCCGTCACCGAACGGAAACCAGCATGGGACCTTCGGTGAAACAGCCGGCAACCAAGCTTCCGCGCAACCGGCGTACGGGCGACGCTGCCCCGGAAGCCGCGAAGGAGGGAACTTCACTTTAGGAGGCCAGCGTGCCTGAAGCACCGACGATCGACTCCGGCAACACCGTATGGCTGCTGGTGTCGACCGCGCTCGTGCTCCTTATGACACCGGGACTGGCGCTGTTCTACGGCGGCCTGAACCGGGCCAAGGGCGTACTCAACATGATGATGATGAGCTTCACGGCGATCGGGCTCATCAGTGTTCTGTGGTGGTTCTACGGCTTCAGCATCGCGTTCGGTAGCGATGTCAACGGTTTCTGGGGCGACCCGGCCGCGTACCTCGGTACCAAGACCTTCCTCGCCGAGACCGACCTCTGGGGCGCGACCGCCGACAACCCCAGCGGCATCGGCGTCCCGCTGTACGTCTTCATGGCGTTCCAGATGGTCTTCGCGGTGATCACCGTCGCGCTGATCAGCGGCGCGATCGCGGACCGGGCCAAGATCGCCGGCTGGTTGCTGTTCGCCTTCGGCTGGGCGACCCTGGTCTACTTCCCGGTCGCGCACTGGGTGTGGGGCGGCGGCATCATCGGCGGTGACATCCACGCGCTGGACTTCGCCGGTGGCACCGCGGTGCACATCAACGCCGGAGCCGCGGCCCTGGCCGTCGCGCTGGTGCTCGGCAAGCGGCTGGGCTGGCCGCGGGAGGGCATGAAGCCGCACAACATCCCGCTGGTCGCGCTCGGCGCCGGGCTGCTGTGGTTCGGCTGGTTCGGGTTCAACGCCGGCTCCGAGCTGACCGTCGACTCCGTCGCCGGGCTCGCCTTCATCAACACGCAGCTGGCCACCGCGGCGGCGGTGCTGGGCTGGATCGTCGTCGAGTGGATCAAGGACAAGAAGCCGACGATGGTCGGCGCCTCCTCCGGCGCGATCGCCGGTCTGGTCGCGATCACCCCGGCCTGCGGCTTCATCGCCCCCTGGGCCTCGGTGCTGCTCGGCCTGGTCGCCGGCGCGGTCTGCGCGTTCGCGGTCAGCCTCAAGTACAAGCTGGGCTACGACGACTCCCTCGACGTGGTCGGCGTGCACTTCGTCGGCGGCTGGATCGGCTCGCTCTGGCTGGGCCTGTTCGCCACCAACTCGGTCAACGCCGCCATCACCGACGTGGTCGGCGCCTCTGACGGCCTCTTCTACGGCGGCGGTGTCACCCAGCTGGGCCGGCAGGCCCTGGCCGGTCTGATCGTGAGCGTCTGGTCGTTCGGCATCGCGTGGCTGATCGCCTTCGCGATCGAGAAGACCATCGGCTTCCGGGTCCGCTCCGAGGACGAGGTCAGCGGCATCGACATCGCCGAGCACGCGGAGAGCGGCTATGACCTCTCCCCGGCGGGCGGCGGCAGCGGCGGCGCGTTCGCGATGGCGGGCATCGCC